>JAXLZS010000001.1:0-614345 GCA_046350775.1 Minisyncoccota bacterium
ATATTAAACAAGCTAAATATGATAGTTTTAAATGCAATACTGTGATTTGTAAAATTATCAAAGCTAAAATTATTTATATTTAAAAGATTAGTATCTCTTTTTAGTGTGGTATTGCAAATCACATCGTCAGCTATGATAAATGGACAAGTCTCTTTTGGCATATCCATACTATGCTCGTTATTCATATTTAGGACATGAGATGGGGTATATATAAATAATCCTATATATGAGACTAGTAAAAATATTGAGATTAATATATTTTGAGATTTTCCCAATTTTTTCATAATATCTATATTATACTCCTCTTTTTCAATATTAAAAGAGGGATCTTAACATGCTATAATTCACATATTAAAAAGTAAAATATAAGTTCAAAAATATATGATGACAATTATTTTAGTTTCAATTTTAGGTGCGATTATCAGCGCAGTAGTCGGGACATTTTGGTATTCCAATGCTACCCCTATAGGCAAGGTACACATGGCGTATCTTGGTTTTGATAAACTTTCAAAAGAAGAACAGCAAAAGAAAATGAAAGAGGCCGCACCAAAGATGTGGAAGTCTTATCTTTTACAAATCCTTTTATCAGCAATTACTTCTCTATTTATAGTTACTGTCCTAAAGCAGACCGTGCAGTATGGAGGTAGTGTAAATATGGTATATGGATATATTGTCATGATCTGGGCAGCTTTTGTGATGCCTCTTACCGGTTCAGCTTTGCTTTGGAGTAATTGTGATAGAAAATTAGTTTGGAAAAAGTTTTTCTCAGATATTTTTTGCAATTTACTGACTTATATCTTGATTGCTTTTGTAGCAAGCTTTTTTGTTTAAATAAAATTATTTTTTGGTGATATAATATTACTAGGAGGTATTTTATTTATGCACATTAAATTACAAAAACTTGTATTTGATCATCTTGGAGTCACTACCAGCCAATCTGTAGTCATCACTCTTTTTGGAGACGACGACAAACCTTTAAGGTTGGTCTTTGTCGAACTTTTTAAAGACTTTATTTGTATGGAAAATAAAAAATATTCATATAAATTAGAAAATGGAGCGACTTTGATGTGGTCTTCTTGAGAAAGCTCTCAGCTTTCTTTATTTTTAATCAAATTTTAAAAATAAAAAGTCGGATTAAATATCCGACTTTTTATTTTATATTTTAATTTTATTTATTTTTTGTTAAGGTAGAAGATGTATCTCCTATATTATTTGAAGGATCGTATGCTTTTATTTCTACAGAATGATCTCCTAATGAGAGATTTTTAGTGTTTAACTTATAAGAGATACTACTTGATTTGGTAGAAGTCATAACTTTGCCGTCGACCAGCACCTCCATTTTTACTACACCATTCTCATCTGTCGCTGAACCTTTTATTGTGATAGATGTATTTTTTGATGATATGTAGTTTGTTCCATTATTTACTACCATTTTTATTGTTGGCGGTGTCGTATCATTTGTTTGAGCGGTCACATTATTAACTGATACTACATTTATAGCAGAGGATGCTATATTGTTTGCCTTGTCATAGACTTTGACAGATATGCCATATTTACCATTTGGAGTAGACGATGTATCCCAAGGTAGAGAATATGGAGAAGAAGTAACATTTCCTAAGAATGTCGAATCTCTATAAAATTCTACATTTTTTATACCACTACTATCAGAAGCGTCAGCTGTTAATAATACTACTCCTGACACAGTAGATCCATTTGTAGGATTTGTCACTGTACCTGTAGGAGGAGTTGTGTCTAGATTTGAATCTGATATTGAATATGTTCCGTTTATATAGTACTTTCCCATACTTCCAGATGATGTATATCCTACTGCGGGATTACCTGTAGGTGATATTTCTATATAATATGTACCTGCCGGTGCTGATACGAGAGAAAATGTAGCTGTACCTATATATGGAGGATCTGATTCTGCCAATACATTTCCACTTCCATCCAATAGTCTTACTTTAAAATCTGCATCTCCCAATAATATTGTGCCCATTGGATTCATTGGAGATACAGATATAGAAATATCTCCACTTTGGGCATCAAATTTATATACGTCTACATCGTTAGGATTTAATGTCCCAGTATGATCTATAAACGCAACTGTACCACTGGCTGTCTTTGTCACGTAATCCGCCGTAGATATGGTATTTCCAGCGTCATCATTTATAAATGGAATCATTTGAGCTATTATAAACGGTTCATTTTCTTCCGCATTACATCCAAATGAAGTTCCTATTTGAGGATAGTCATTTGTATTTATAAACTGAGTCAAACCTCTGGAGTAGCTATATCCCATTATAGGGGCCCAACCTGGAGCTGTGCCAAGTCCAGCATAGTATTCAGTCAAAAATGTACAAGAAGGATCGTATCCTGAAGCGTGATATAAATTTAAAGAATGTCCAACCTCATGAGCGGCAGCCTCAGATATAGCCTTTGTACTATTGTTGAGTAGTTGACTAAATACCCAGACAGGCACATCTAGGCCCCAATTAAATGAGCTTATATATGATACTCCTCCAGCACTTCCAAACCAAGAAGAAGTTGGAGTTATTATCACATGTGCGTATCTGTATATATTATAATTGGTTGGTTTTTCTGTTGTGACATCTACATCATAAGCTGAATAATCTTCAGACACACTTCTCCAGATTGCTTTTATTGCGTTGAGTTCTGCACTATTAAAAGCTGGATCTGCATCTTGAGAATATGGTAAAGCATTTATTGTCGCTCCACTATTCCAGTAAGGACTTTGTACTACCTCTCCGTCAAAATCCAAATATATCTTGGCTGTAGATTGAGGTCTTGAGTGAAGTATAAAAGTCTGACTGTCTGATATGTCTGCAATTTTTGGATTGGATACTAATGTTCCGTCTCCAGGTGCTGCATTTTGAGTTTTTAAATCTACATCTGCAAAAAAGAGTAGAGCGTCCTTGTTTATTCTAAGACTTTTATCTTTTTTAAAACCATGTTGAAGTTGTTCTTTTGTTAGTTTATATTTACTAGCGACTCTGTCTATATCTTTACCTAAAGCATCTATCGCTTCGATACCGGCAAGATCTTTTTTACTATTCATCCTTTTTGAAAATTGCAAATCTGCAAAAGGGTCGTATTTACTTACTTTTACAAGATCTGGATTAACGGTCGTTATGACTTTACTTTGACCAAGGTTGTCGAAAGCAAAAAGAGGTAATACTATTAATAGTGCCAATACACCAAAATGTACGTGAGAATGATATTTTTTTTCGTGCCATTTTTTGTACCATTTTATTTTGTGTTTTAATTTTTCGTGTATTTTGTCCGTGAACATAAATTATATATCTGTTTAATAAATTTTTAATAAAAAAAGAACAAATTTCTTTATAATTTAATTATACTATATATTTTTCATTTATTTTTAGGTACACACCTTTTTGTCATTTTTAAAGTATTTACATAAACACTTCAAAAATTGCTATTTATTTTTTATTAAAAATTTGATATACTCTTTAAACAAGTCAGTATAGCTCAGTTGGTTAGAGCATAGCACTCATAAAGCTAAGGTCGGTGGTTCGATCCCACCTACTGACACCACAATTGTATGAATTTTGGAAAAATTTCAAATTTTGAAAGAAATAATAAAGATAACATAGACAATATAACAAGCTTTTTTGAGGATTATGCAAATGATTTTATTGGTGTTGATACCGTATTTCTTCATTTTGGCATAGAAAAAGTAAGGGAGATTTTTATCGATGGATATAAAGTTTCTACCGCCTCAGAATATTTAGAAAAAAGTATAGAAAATAAAAAGAAAGTAGTTAGCCTCCAAGAACAGAAAAATCCAATTTTTATAAAAAAGTCAGAAATTTTAAATAATTTAGCCGAAAAGATAAATTCTTTAGGGAAAAATATTGAGGAGGATACTTTTAAGAGTATTATTTCGGAAGTAAAAAAAGTAGTATATGGAAAATATTAAAAATAAAGATTTAAAGATAATTTCTTTAAATGTGTGGGGTGGTCAAGTTGATGGAATTTTAGATTTTTTTAAAAATAATTCCGACGTGGATATTTTTTGTTTACAAGAAGTTTATGACGGAGGGTATGAATATGAGAAAGATTTCTTTGAAGATTCAAAATATAAAAATTTTAATTTATTAAATGACATAAAAAATCAACTTCCAGATTTTAATTTTTATTTTAAGCCTCACTTGATTGATCATTATGGATTGGCTATTTTTGTAAAAAAAGATATAGAGATTTTAAAAGAAGGTGAATATTTTGTGCATAAAGAAAAAGGATATGTATCGGAAGATCACATAGGTCAACACGCAAAAAATATCCAATATATAACTTTTAAATCTAAAGAAAATATTTTTAATATTTGTAATTTCCATGGAATTTGGACCGGTACAGGAAAAGGTGATACAGAGGACAGGATAAAGCAATCGGAAAACATAGTAAATTTTCTAAAGACTTTAGAAGGGGAGATAGTTTTGTGTGGAGATTTTAATTTAAATCCAGATACTGAAAGTGTAAAAATTATAGAAGATTTTGGTTTAAAAAATTTAATCAAAGAAAATAATATTTCTACCACCAGGACATCTCTCTACCCAAGAAGGGAAAATAGCCCTTTTGCAGACTATACTTTTGTTTCAAATAATGTAGAAGTAAAATCATTTGAAATAATGTCTGATGAAGTATCGGATCATGCAGCGATGAAATTGATAATCAAAATCTAATTTTTTCTTGTTGCGGAACCTAGATTCGAACTAGGGTTTCAAGGTTATGAGCCTTGCGAGTTACCTTTACTCCATTCCGCGATATAATGTCTAACTATAATAACATTTAAGTAAGAGTATTGCAAATATATATAATATGTTATTATATATATGGTTTTAATTTTTATATTATTTTAATTTGTATACAACATGGAAAGTACATTACAAAGAATTCATAATTTAGAAAATCATTTTTTAGATTTTATAGAAAACAATACAGAAGTTTCTGATTTTGTTTTAAAAAAAGAATATAATTCTCTTGAAGATCCAGTAATGGATTTATGTGAATTAATTGATAATCTTTTTTATGAAGAAAGGGTTAAGCGTGTTTATGAAATAGGCTCTCAAGTGCCTTTTTATAGACTAGCCAGCTAATTAAAATGATTTACAGGTAGCATATTTAATACCTGTAAATCATTTTTTATTTATTTGTCGTTTTTATAGAATTATGTTAAAATAGTGTTCATAATATGCAGTGGTAGCTCAGCTGGTTAGAGCACCGCCCTGTCACGGCGGGGGTCGTGGGTTCGAGTCCCATTCACTGCGCAAAATATCTTCCTTTATATAAAATCTTACTATTAGTTTTCATTGGTTTATTCATACTTGACAAATATACTTATAAAGTATATAATATAAAAAGAATCATTGTTTTTAATTTTTGTTATGTAAAATAAATATTTTACATGTTTTGAATGTTTATTTTGCATAACAATTTTTATTTAATCTTAAAATGATAAACAATGGACAAAATTGATTTAGTTCTTAAAAAGAAAGGAGAAGGTTATTATTTCTTTTCAAATCCAGTAACCGACAGCGAAGAAAGTGAAGTTTTTAACTCAAAATTCGCAGGGTTCAAAATTCTCACTGAAGAATTCTGGGACAAGAAATTAATTGGCCACCAAAAGACGGTTCAACTTATTAATGAGTTGGCGGAATTAACAGATCTACAAATATCTTTCATCTCTACTACAGAAGATGGTATATCACAGCTTGAAAGTGATCTGTCTACTTTAACAGTAATGAAAGAAGGAAGGGATCTGATTGCTCTCGCCGCAATGCATGAAGATGGGCCGACCATTAAAAGATGTGGATGTGGTAAGCATATTTCCATAGTAGGTGATGGTTTTATTTCTTCTGGATTATCTTCTAAAAAAGAGGCTAAAGACGATCTTAAGAAATTGATGAATTTCAATTGTATTAATAACGAAGAGCTTAAAAAGCTTTTGGAAGAAATTTATGCTTTGTCAGATTTTCCTGAAGAGTAATTTTTGACCATCTTTTATTGTAATTAACTGGCTTAAAGTGCCAGTTTTTTATTTTGATAAATATGTTATTATGTTTAAATATTTATGTCTAAGAAACTAAAGATCGGTGTTGATATTGATGAAATACTTGCTCCCTTTAATAATAATTTTATTGATTTTTTGAATAAAAAAATAAATACAAATTATAAAGTTGAGAATTTTTCTTCATATAATATAGAAGAAGAAACAGGTCACACAAAAGAAGAAATACATGAATTGTTGGATGAGTTTTCTATTTCTTTAAATGCTAAAGAAATGATGCCAATATTTGGAGCGGTTGAATCTATTTTTGATTTGCAAAAAAATGATTGTGAGCTTTATGCTATAACAGCTCGTCCTGTATATATCGAAACAGAAACAAGAGAATGGATAGAAAAACATTTTAGTAATCATTTTAAAGAAATTTATCATTTAGGAAGATCACATAAAAGTGAAATAAAAGAAATAAATAAAGGGGATATTTCAAAAGAATTGGATATAAAAATCTTTATTGAAGACTCTTTAAAAAACGCTTTTGAGATTTCAAGTCATAATATTCCTGTAATACTTTTAGATAAACCTTGGAATCAGGAAGAAAATTTACCAGAAAATATCCACAGAGTAAAAGACTGGGATGAGATTTTACAAAAAATAGAAGAGTTGAAAAATGTTATATAATATCTAAATATGAAAATAAAATCTTTAGATAGAAACTTTATTATCTTTATTGGAAAATCTGGCTGTGGAAAAGGGACACAAGCGGAACTTTTACTGGAGTTCATGAATAAAAATAAATTTGAAGAGTCACACTATATTTCTACAGGTAAATTAATTCGTGAATTTGTTGGTAAATATTTATCCAGCAATACTAATAAACACACAGAAAAACTTATTCATGACACTATGGTAAAAGGAGAACGTCTCCCAACTTCTATAGCTATCTGGAATGTGATGAATATTTTTATAAAAAATAATCAAAAAAATCACAACATTATATTAGACGGATCACCAAGGACAATACTTGAGCATCAGGTACTGACTGAGACTATAAAATTTTTCAATTTTAGAAAGCCTATCATTATTTATCTAAACCTTTCTGATAAAGAAGCCATAAAAAGACTTTTGGGTAGAGGTAGAAGTGATGACAAAGAAAAATCAATATCTTCTCGTCTGGCTTGGTATAAAAAAGACGTGGCTCCAATAATCAGATCAGCCAAGAGAGATAATTTTTATCAATTCGTAGAGATCGACGCGTCAAAAGATATTGAGACTCAGCATAAAGAAATTATTAAAAAAATTTTTAATGTAAAAATTTAAAATTATGACAATTATATTATTATCTATAGCAGCTTTTTTTTCAACTCTTTTAGGTGGATATTTTTCTATTAAAAATCAGGACAAGCTTCACAAGATCATGGCCTTTACTGCTGGAGTGATACTCGGAGTAGTATTTTTTGACATTTTCCCAGAATTATTTGAATTGATTTCAAAAAATAATTTTGACTTTACTTTTGTCATGATTGCATTGACTTTAGGATTTCTGGTCTTTCATATTTTAGAGAAATCTATACTTATTCATCATCATCACGAGAGTGAATATGGTGCACACAAGCATCCAAATGTCGGTATTGCTCAAGCTCTAGCTCTCATTGGACACTCATTTATGGATGGAGCAGGTATTGGTCTTGGCTTTCAAGTTTCTCCTGTAGTTGGTATAGCTGTAGCTATCGCTGTCATTGCACATGATTTTACAGATGGCATGAATACTGTAAATTTACTTTTACATCACAAAAATTCTAACAAGAAAGCGAAAGCATTTTTGATTCTTGATTCACTTGCGCCAGTCCTCGGAGTAGTTTCTACTTTGTTTTTTGCTGTGCCAGAAAACTTTTTGATTTTGTATTTAGGATTTTTTGCTGGATTTCTTCTTTATATTTCTGCTAGTGATATTTTACCAGAAGCTCATGAAAAAGATTCTTCTTACAAGACTATTTTAGCTACTGTTTGTGGACTTTTATTTATATTTATTATTTCTAGATTCGTCTAAGATTTGTAATCAGTAAAAAGTGTTTTAAAATCATTGTATAATATTAATATGCTAGAATTTTTAGAAGCTAAATTAAAAAATAAACTTCCTCATCACGCTATAGTGGTATTTTCTTCTTTTATTTATATAATATGCGCTGTACTTATAGGTGGTAGGGACTACACTGTGATAGCATTATTATTTTTAGTTTTTATTACAAGTATTTTTTATCACTCCTATCCTCACAATCTGTATTTTCGTACCGCTGATTGGATAGCCTCTATAAGTTTTATTTTATACTTGGGAAGATTTGTAAATGATTATGATGCTTCTTATCCTTTACTCGGAGGTCTTGCTGTGCTTGGTATCATTTGCTGGCTAATTTCAGAAGTGTCATATATAAAAGATTGGAATAAGACATATAATGTCTCTCATACATTTTGGCACATAATCTCAAGTGCAGTAGTGTTTTTGGTTGTATTTTATGTGTAATTTGCATTAAGATTTTATTGTGTTAATATATACTTATAGCCTTTGATCCAGCCAACACTGGGGAGGTGAGAGAAGAAAGCTGAAAAGTGAGTAGAACTCTCAAAATCAATGAAGAAAAAATAAGGGTGGCACCGCGAGAAATCGCCCCTGAGTATTTTGCAAAATAGCAAATACTTTGGGGCTATTTTATTATCAAATTAATCATTTCAAAAATTATATTTTTAAATTGCACCTCGCTTCGCGAAAAATTTAAAAATAAAATTTTTTACATTTTATAAATTTTAAAAATATGAGAACTTTAATTAAAAACTTAAAAGAAAATCTTGAAAAAGAAGTCACAATTATGGCTTGGGTAGATGTGAGACGTGATCAGGGAAAATTAATATTTTTAGATCTACGTGACTATTCTGGAAAAGTCCAAGCTGTAGTACTTCCAAACCATGAAGAAGCTAAGATTGTCGCTGAAAAACTTCGTCCAGAGTGGGTAGTTGAAATATTTGGAAAAGTAAATCCTCGCCCAGAAAGAAATATAAAAGAGGGTGTACTCAACGGTGATCTTGAATTGGAAGTTTTAAATATTAAAGTCCTCAATGAAGCAGAGACTCCAGCTTTTGATATTTCTACAGATGGAAAAGAAATAAATGAAGAGGTACGTCTCGAAAAGAAATATCTAGACATGAGAAGAGAAAGAATTCAAAACAATCTACGTATCAGAAGTAAAGTACAGAACTTTTTACGTAAAGAATTTTTGGATAGAGATTTTGTAGAAATAGAGACTCCAATTTTAACTAATCCTACTCCAGAAGGTGCTCGCAGCTATGTGGTACCGAGTAGACTCTGGAAAGGAAGTTTTTATGCTCTTCCACAGAGCCCTCAACAATACAAACAACTTCTCATGAGCGGCGGAATCGAAAGATATTTCCAGTTTGCAAAATGTATGCGCGATGAAGATACTCGTGGTGATAGACAGCCAGAATTTACTCAGCTTGATATTGAGATGAGTTTTGCGACAGAAGAAGAAATTAGAAAAATTAATGAAGAGATTTTGATAAAATTAGTCACAGAACTATTTCCTGAAAAAAGAATTCAGCAAATACCATTTCCAGTTTTGACTTACAAAGAAGCTATGGAAAAATATGGAAATGATAGACCAGACTTGAGAGAAGATAAAAATGATCCAAATCTTTTAGCTTTTGAATGGGTGGTCGACTTTCCATTTTTTGAAAAGACAAGTGATAGCGACGATCCAGAGGCAGAAGGTGAATGGACATTTACTCATAATCCATTTTCTCGCCCAAAAGAAAAGTATATGGAAGATCTTCACGAAAAGAAAAATATTGGAGAGATTCAGACTCAACAATATGACATAGTTATGAATGGGTTTGAGCTAGGTGGCGGATCGGTCAGAAATCATAAAGCCGAAGATCTACGAAAAGTGCTAGAAATTCTAGGACATGATGAAGAAAAAATTGAAAGTAATTTTGGCCATATGCTTCGTGCCTTTAAGTCTGGCACGCCTCCACACGGAGGTATCGCTTGGGGATTTGATAGACTTATCATGATACTACTCAATGAGCCAAATATTCGTGAAGTGATAGCTTTTCCAAAGACAGGTGAAGGAAAAGATCTCTTAATCCAAACTCCAGCACCAACTTCAGAAAAACATTTGAAAGAACTAGGAATAAAGCTGGAAAAATAAAAAGGTTTTCAATATATATAGGCAGATCATTTTAATTTTATCTCTATATTTTGTATGTTAAAATATTAGTATATTTTATTGTATAAATTATAAAAATTATTATGGAATCATTTGCTGGATTATCTGTGCTTTTAGTCTTTACTTGCCTTATTTCTATTTTGGTCTATTTTTCTAGACTACCTCTAGTTTTAGGATATGTTATTGTTGGTATATTAATAGGTCCATATTTTTTGAACCTAGTAAGCGATACTGAAAGTCTGGACTTATTTGCTAAGATAGGTATAGTATCTCTTCTTTTTATAGTTGGCTTGAATCTAAATCCTAAAACAGTAAAAGAAGAAGCTAAAGAAAGTCTGATTTTAGGTTTATCTCAAATATTTTTAACAGCACTTTCTGGTTTTTCAATATTTTATTTTGCCTTTGACTTTGCATTGCTGCCATCGATACTGATATCTTCTGGTCTGACATTATCATCTACTATTATAGTATTGAAAATAATCTCAGATAAAGGAGATATAGAAAAATTGTATTCAAAAATGTCTTTAGGGGTGTTACTTATACAGGATTTTTTTGCTACCATACTTTTACTTATATTATCAATAATGCATAAAGTTGATAGTGGTGCAGTCAAAACATCTGTTATAATCAAAGATTTTTCTCTTAAAATATTTATTTTATTTATTATATATTTTATTTTGAGCAAATTTATCTTGCCTAGACTTTCGAAAATATTTGCCAATTCTCAAGAGTTACTTTTATTGTTTTCAGCAGCATTTTCTTTCTCTTACGCTTATTTATTTTATACCTTTGGTTTCTCTTTGGAGATAGGAGCTCTTTTGGCTGGTATAGTATTATCCACATCTTCTTTTTCAAAAGAAATAGCTTCTAGATTTAGACCTATAAGAGATTTTTTTCTTATTATATTTTTTATAATTCTTGGTGTGGAGGCGCAATTCAATAATCTACAAAATTCTGGATTATTAATAACACTGCTGTCTATATTTGTAATCATAATCAATCCATTAATATTATTTTTAATAATGAATTTACTTGGTCACAGGACCAGGACAAGTTTTTATACTTCTGTGACCATGGGTCAGGTATCAGAATTTTCACTGGTCATATTATCTATAGCTAGAGGGTATGGATATATAAACGATACTTCTTTTGCTATGGTTCTTGTCGTCATGTTGATATCTATTTGTTTTTCTTCCTATATGATCTTATATTCTGAGAAGATTTATAATTTTATCAAGCCATTTTTACGCATTATAGAGATAAGAAAAAATAATAATAGGATAATAGAGAAAGAGGAAAATATTTTTGATTTTGTCGTTTTTGGCTATGATAGAGTAGGTAAAAGATTTTTAGATCTAGCCATCGAGAAAGGATATAATTATGTGATTATCGATATAAATCCAAAATCTGTAGAAAAGGCCCAAAAAGAAGGAGGAAATGCTTTTTATGGTGATGCTGGAGATCTTGGGTTTTTGGAAGAAAATAATTTATTGAAATCTAAAATGATCGTATCTACGATACCAGATTTTAATACAAATCTAAATTTAATTTATTTTTATAAAGGAGCCAATAAAAATTCAAAAGATGATGAGAAAATAATAATAGTGGTCGCACACAGAGAGGATCAGGCTAGAGAATTATACAAACATGGAGCTGATTATGTCATAATGCCATATCAAATAGGAGCAAATGAGGCGGCGCATTTTATTAAAAATTTTGATTTTGAAAAAGAGAAATTCATTTTAGAAAAGAAAAAGCATTTACAAATTTTAAAAAATTATTAATTTATGTCTACAGATAATTACAATATTATTGTATCTATATTGGCTATAGTCTTTATATTTCTTTATGCTATTCATAAGTTTTCTATAAATATAGAAAACATTTTTGAGGATGATATAAAAAAAATTCTTCACAAATGGACCAGGGTTCCCATAATAGGAGCTTTGATTGGATTTATTATCACTGCTATAGTACAGTCTAGTACAGCTATGTCTGTCCTTTTGGTGGCTATGACGAGAAGTAAATTAATACCTTTGGCAGGAGCTCTGGCTGTACTAATTGGAGTTAATCTTGGTACCACATTAACTATTCAGCTTATATCTTTTAGAATATTGGACATTGCTCCATATATAATAATATTAGGTTTTTTTCTTATGAAGACAAGGACTAAATACCAAATGTATGGTGAGTCCATATTTTATTTTGGGATAATTTTTTCTTGTTTATATCTCATATCTGTAATAACTCATCCTTTTGCAGATTCTCCATTTATGTTACAATTTGCGTCTTTGTCATCAAATATTTGGCTTGGAATATTGATAGGATTTGTTCTTACAAATATAGTGCAATCTTCTACTATTATGACCAGTATCATTGTGATATTGGCTGCGAAAGGGATACTGGATTTTGATCAATCCTTTGCTCTTATATTAGGATCAAACATTGGCACAACCACTACAGCTTTGATAGCTTCACTAGCATCAAATAGAGACGGTAAAAGGGTGGCCTTAGCTCATTTTTTGTTTAGTTTTATAGGTGTCATATTAATACTTCCTTTTGTTGATACTTTTTCTAATTTTATAAAGAATTTATCTATACCACTTTATTCTCAAGTAGCCTTTTCTCACTTTTTGTTTAATTTTGTTATTTCTATTGTCTTTTTAGTATTTTTTAAATATTATAAAATGCTTGTTATGATTTTAATTAGAGATAAAAAATAATTTTTTAATGTTATAATTTAAAAAGAAATTAACTATGGAAGAAAAAGCAAATGATCCAAATAAAATCACATATCTCGGTCTAGTAGATTATCGCAATAAGATGATCAAATTTGGCATAAAAGCCAAAGACCGTACCAAGCATACCTATATCATCGGAAAATCTGGTATGGGAAAATCTACTCTACTTGAAAACATGGCTATCCAAGATATACAAAATGGCGAAGGTATTGCTTTTCTTGATCCTCATGGTGTTACCGCAGAAAAGTTGCTAGACTTTGTACCAGAGCACAGAAAAAAAGATGTCATTTATTTTGCGCCATTTGATACAGAGTATCCTGTCGCTCTCAATGTTTTAGAAAAAGTAGACGTATCAAAAAGACATCTGGTGGCCAATGGTCTCATGGCGGCTTTTAAAAAAGTGTTCGGTGAAGATAAATTCTCAGACAGAATGCAATATATTTTAAATAATATTATTTTGTCTCTATTAGAAAATGAAAACGAGACCCTTATCGGCATAAATCGTATTTTGAGTGATAAGGAATACAGAAAAAAGATCATAGAAAATGTAAAAGATCCGTCAGTCAGAAGCTTTTGGCTTGAAGAGTACGCTAAAGCTGGAGAAAAATATCAGCAAGAAGCAGCACCTGCCATTCAAAATAAGATTGGACAATTTACCTCCAATCCACTAATTAGAAATATTGTCGGTCAAAAGAAAACCAGCTTTGATATTCGTGACATTATGGATAATAAAAAAATCCTAATCATGAATCTTTCAAAAGGAAAGATGGGAGAAGGAAATGCTAACTTGATCGGATCTCTTCTTATTACTAAAATATATCTTGCGGCCATGAGTCGTGCCGATATTGACCCATACAAATTGATAGAACTACCTCCATTTTATTTTTATGTAGATGAATTTCAAAACTTTGCCAATGATAGCTTTGCTGACATCTTGTCTGAAGCTAGAAAATATCAGTTGGCCTTAATAGTGACCCATCAATATATAGAGCAGATGACAGATGAAGTCAGGGCTGCCATTTTTGGAAATGTAGGTACCATGATCACGTTTAGAGTAGGGGCGACTGATGCTGAAGTTTTTGAAAAAGAATTTGCCCCAGTCTTTACAGCTGATGACATTGTAAATCTTTCAGCCTTTCAAGTATATATGAGACTGATGATTGACAATGTCGGCTCAAAGCCATTTTCTGCTAAAGGTCTTCCTCCTATTGAAAAACCTCAAATATCCTATTCTAGCGAGATTATGGAGCTTTCTAGGCATACATATGGCAAAGCTAAAGATCTTGTAGAAGAGGAAGTCAGAGCTTGGTATGATACAAAACATAAAGTGGAGCCAAATAAAGAAGTAATGGACTATACTGGAAATTCTAATTCTGGTTGGACAAATAAAAATGAGACTAGAGAGAATAATAAGGAAAATAAAAAAGATTATACAGAACAAAAGCAAAGATGGGTAAGTGGCACCGGAGATCATAAGACAGGTCACACAAGATCACGACACGATAATTTTAAAAAAGAAAAAGATATTAAAGATGTAGATTTGTCTGATGTTAGAAAAGAGACTGAAATCATAAAAAAAGAAATGTCTGCAAACAATACTTCACTAAAAGACGCTCTCGCAAAAGCTATGAATGAAGAAAAAAATAGGCGTGAATCTTTAAATTTCAATAGACAAGAAGAAAAAATAGATGCTGTGGTGGAAGAAAAATCTAAAGATAAAACTCTGGAAGAGAAAAAAGAAATAAAAGAAGTTTCTGAGAAAGTTTTGCGTGATCTAGTTGAGAGTGAGGAAAATTAATAAGAATAATTTAGACTTTGAAAAAGTGCTATTTTGTGTTATAATTTTTTAACAATTTTGGCCCTATCGTCTAACGGTTAGGACAGATCCCTTTCACGGATCAAATTGGGGTTCGATTCCCCATAGGGTCACAAAAAGAAACTTCTCGATCTTTCCGACCGAGAAGTTTCTTTTTGTTATGAAATTATACAATTTGCACGAACTTTTTTTTCAGCAAAAAACAGACTAATATGGTCTCGGTTTTGCGAAACTATTTTCTGGGGACACGGATTAGCAAAACCTCGACAAATCTCTTTTCGGGACTAGGGCTTCTCCGTCCGCAGTAGTTTGCGGGAGGAATGCGGGGCCGATTCTTTTTTGGATTTTTGGAGGGCGAAATATGGATAAAAAAGTTAAAAAATGATAGAATTAAGTTGCTGTTGACTTAGCAATGGGGGGTATAATGGTATTATATCTTCATTATAATTATTAACTTTTAATACACAAACCATATGGAAAATTTTAATGCAAAAGAATATCGCAATAATCTCGCGAAAGATTTAAAAGAAATCAGAAAAACTGATCCTGAAAAAGCGCAGGAAATGCTTATAGAAAATCAAGAAACTGAACAATATAAACAAGCGAGAAAAGATAGAGAAGAAAATAAATTAAAACTAGAAGATAAAAAGCTAAGTGAATATTTACAGAATATTGAAGATAAAGGTATCAAATATAAGATAATGGCATTAGATGATATTAGGTCTAATATTAAAGACCTTTTGTGTTTAAGAACACCTCATAAAGAAAATGGTTTTTATGAATTTGAGGAGCCATTTCTTGATATAAAAATACAAGACGGTAAAATTTTTGTTTTAAGAGAAATATATTGCGTTAGTGACCAAAAAGAAGGATTTTTTCCACAGTATATAAGTAGCAAAGCCCAATCCTATTATAATAAAAAAGGTAAAGTCGTCGTTACTATGTTTGACGGTGATATGAATGAGCTCGAAACAACAAAGCCTTACATATTTAAAGAATACACTTCAAATCCGTATAAATCTTGGGATGATAAAGTCAATATGTCAAAACCAAAACCAGAATCGATAAAAGATATCGAAAATGGAAAAGTGACCCTTGATACAGGAGTGGTGCTTGATAATAACAATAAAATGGATGATATCAATTTTACATATGTTGTTCTAGATAAAGAAAATAAGAGTTTGACCACTGAAAAAATAAATGAAATTAATAAAGCGCTTTCATCCATAGGGACAAAAGTTACTGTGCGAGAAGACCTTGAGGGGCGTGGATTTTCTAAGATAGAATTAGAGGAAGAAGATTTAGAGTATCTAGAAACCAGGGATAAGGCTATGGAAAAATTAAGCGAGTTAAGCAAAATAGATGGATATCGTTTACGTAATTCTTCTACTACTGAGCAATTTCCGTGGGGTAAAATCAGATCTAAGGTTATAGATACAGTTACAGTAGGGCATAAACCTAGTACTGATTATGCTCCTTATTATTCTTCGGAAGAACTTAAAAATATCGTAGATAAGATGGATGAATTAGGTTACAGCCCTTTGACTTTTTCAGAAGTGGTGGCCTATGTTATTAAGACTGGGGGTAAAAATAGTTTTATGGTTCCTATAGAAAATTTTGAAAATATCGCTCTTGTGTATACTCCTTCTGTCATGAGTCATACAAGAGAGTTTTCAGCACAAACAAATAAAACTAACTGGGCATTAAACTTTGCTAAAAAGAACTAATCTTTACACTCTTTACACGCATTTTATCGCAACGAAATAAGGTGTTCTGAGGAGGTAAATCCACATATGAAACGATGATAGAAATAGGCGGTTTTATTTCAGCTCGTCCATCAAAAATTCTGAAATCCCGCCCCGCATTCCTCCCGCGCTCTCCTGTTAGGCGGAAAAACCGAGCCCATTAGTTCGTTTGGAAAAAAGTTCGTGCAAATTGTATAATTAGTTCACAAAATATTTATAATCTCTTGATTGAGTCTGCTAAGTATACAGCTAAAGCTCCAGGAGCAATACTGAGTAAGAAAGACCAAAGTATAGATAGTCCATTTGTAAATCCTGAATCACTTGAAAAAAGTATCGAGCTCATCCATGACAAAGCTGGAATGAGATTTATAGCAGTATTAAGTGATTTTGATCAATAGCAAATCCACCAAAAGCTCCAATAAAAATATCTTTCCAAAATGAGAATTTTTTCTTTTTGTCCAAAAGCCAACAATATTTCCACCAACTGCACCATAAATTAAATAAGGAATTATTGCTGTGATTATTATCATATTTTTTAATATTATAAATATAATTATAACATGTTCAGTTTTATTTTATTTGCACTTTTAAAAAGCTTCGATTTTTGATAAACTTTATTGGAAATGTGGCAGAGCTAGTTTGAGCACCGCACTCGAAACGCAGCGAAGGGGTCACACCCTTTCGAGAGTTCGAATCTCTCCATTTCCGCATTTGGTGCTATAGCATATATAAATATGAAAATCACAAAAATCTTATTATAAAAATCTTTTTACTTATAGCGATAATTCTGCTTTTTTATCAATCTTTGTTCTTCTATTGAAAATAATCATAATAAAATAGATTCAGCTCAAAATAATTCTAATCGAAATGATGATATTTTAAATTCCAATTCATCAACATCTTTTAATGAAAGTAATGATTTTATACTATAAAGGCAGTCTATCCTGCTGATCCACTTGGTGAAATTTTGCAATAAAAAAATACTATCGAAGCCTGGATAAATCGAGACAAGGAGGATTGGAAAATGAGCGGAGATACATATAATAGTGAGATGGAATTGAGAAAAATCTATCCTGACATGTCAAAACCAGCCTGAATTGAATATTCAATATAAAAGAAATATCTAGAAATATAATACAGTCACATACTTGTAACAAAAATATAGAAATTACTGAGCGCAAGGTACAAAGTAATACAAGTATTGCAACTTTTACTTTTAATAAAGATAAGCAGATACAAATAAAAGACATCTTAAATTTTCAAAAATAAAATGATATATCTTTAACTAAAATTTTAAAGACTCATCTAATATCTTCAATCGGTCAGGAAAATCTACAAGAAGATATGATGGATAATGGACTCGGTCTTGCCTTTTTAGATAAAAACGATAATTTTGTTCAAGCTAAATGTGCTTGTGATGGATTTTTATATCCTTCTAATTTTCAAAATTTTGTAGTACTCGATGAAGGTGTAAAATTCATCATGAATACATACCAAGTCGGAGCCGGAGCTCTTGGCAATCCAGAAGCTATAATTCCTTGGTCAGAATTGAAACCGTATCTTAATCCAAATTTTATTTTGAAATAAATTAATTCATTTGAGCTTCTACAAGCTCTCTGTATTCTTTAGATTTTTCTAATAATTCATCGTGTGTGCCCTGAGCTATAATTTTTCCATGACTCATCATAAATATCTGATCGACATCTTTTACTGTTGAGAGTCTGTGAGCGATGATGATTGTAGTTCTTCCTATTGAAGCTTCTTCTATAGCTTCTTTTATATATTTCTCATTTTCTGCATCGAGTGCTGAAGTAGCTTCATCAAATATGAGTATAGCTGGATTTTTTATGAGAGCTCTAGCAATACCGACACGCTGTCTTTCTCCGCCAGATAATTTTATACCCCTTTCACCGATCATAGTCTCAAATTTTTTCTCACCGAGCCTGTGATAGAATTGATCAATTCTTGCTTTTCTAGCAATTTCCTCTAAAGCATTATTTATATCTTCATTTGCAATCTTTGAAGTTATTTTCTTACTTCTTGTATGTCCAGATACATTTTTTAATTTACTTAAATCTTTTACTCCAAACAAAATATTTTCTTTTATTGTGTCATCAAAAAGATCTACATGTTGCTCCACATATCCTATATTTTCACGCAAGCTATTTGCGCTCATATCTTTTAGATCGACGCCATTTATTTTTATCTCACCACTATTATAATCATAAGCACGAAGAAGGAGCTGTACAATAGTTGTCTTTCCACTTCCAGAGTATCCGACAAAGGCGACTTTTGTACCTTCTTTTATATGAAAAGATAAATCATGAAGAACGTTTTTATCTCCTTTTGGATATTTGAAATCAATATTTTTAAATTCAATATCTCCAGCCTTAAATTTATTTTCTCCTTCTTCGTCAAAATCTGGTTTCATATCTATCACATCAAGGTATTTTTCTAAATCTAGATAATCAGATGGAAGTTGTCTAAGGGAAGAATTAATAGTCCATAGTTGACTATACATACTACTTATCCAAGAGAATAAACTATAAACTATACCTATAGTGATTTGTCCTCTTGCGAATAGAATTATAGATATGACTAAAGATATAAATTGTATAGAAGACAGAAATATTTGTCTAATATTTACGAATTTATTATTAAGTAACCATATCTTTATAAAGTATTCCGTATTTATTAATCTTTTTTCTAAATATTTTACCAAAAAAATATCTTCTATGCTTAATAACTTTATAAGTTTTAAATGTTCAAATCCTTCCACTCTAACTTTTTTAAATTCATTTTTTTGGTCTCGACTTTTTCTTTGTAAGGGTCTAAAGAAATTCGTAAACCTATAATTAGCATAAATTACTACTATTATAGTGAATATTGATATTATAGATAATATCTTTGAGTAAAAAGATATTATTAATATTGAAAATAGAAAGTTTAATATTACAGGTAATAAACTTAATATTAAAGTTTCTAATATTCTTTGTGTTGCAGATTCTCCATCGTCTACTATTTTCATTCTTATAGCAGAATGATCTTCTATATATTGAGAAGTGTTTAGATTTAGTATTTTTTTAAATGAAAATTCTTCTAAAAATTGTTGAATGTATCCGTAACTCTTCTTAAGATTCTCATTTGCACTTTTATTATTAAAAATTCTTTGAATAACTAACAATAAAAAATAAATAGAAAAATATATATAAACAAAATTCCATGATTTAGAAATTGAATTGTCAATTATTTTAGATATTATAAAAGTCGAGATTATGGAAATTAATTGTAAAGATATGGTAAAGAAAAATTGTCCATAAAAATATTTATGGAATGGCTTTAACAATTTCCAAAGACGCTTTGTTATTTCAAAATATTTTTTCATATTTTATTTTACTAATTATTTAGTTTTTAAAGTCTTATAAATATCTTCTAGAGCTTTTACTGCCTCACCGCTGGCGATATTATTTTGATGATAGAGTATATTACTACAATCTCCAGCTGCCCAGATGAGATGATCTTTTGAAGCGCGACATGTCCATGGGTCAATTTTTATTTTTCCTATTTCGTCTAGGTCTACAACATTTTTTATCCAATCTGTAGCTGGTATTTGTCCTATCTCTACAAATATTCCAGAGACATCTAATTTTATCTCATTTCCATTTTTATCAAGATAAGAAAATCCATTTACAAATTTATCTCCAAAGACTTCTTTTGGTGCTCCTCCTACTATCAATTTAAATTTAGGATTTTCTTTTAATTTTTCTACAGTGATAGAGTCGGCTCTTGGCTCACTTCTTGATATGAGAGTCACACTTTTGCAATATGATAAAAGTTGTGCAGCTGATTCAAAGCCTGCATTTCCTCCTCCGACTACAACCACATCCATATCAGAAAATACTGGTCCATCACAAGTGGCACAGTAGGTGAGTCCTTTATTTTCAAACTCTTTTGCTCCTGGTACGTCTAATTTTTTTCTTGTTGATCCTGTAGCAGCGAGTAGTGATTTAGAATAAATTTTGTCTCCGTTTTCTAAAGTCACTAAAATATTTTCTTTTTGATTTTCATCTTTTACTAATTCTGTATCCATGACATTATTTCCTAATTTTATATCTAAAAATTCACCAGCGTATTCTTTGACATGAGCTTCTAAATTTTTTGCAAGATCTGCTCCAGAGATATGAGGTGTACCGATCCAATTTTGGATATCATCACTGACTACAGATTGCCCACCCCATTCTTTTAAAATCAAAGCGGTCTTTAATCTTTTTCTGGCAGCATAAATAGCGGCACTAGCTCCAGCAGGTCCTCCACCGACAATGACTAAGTCATAGATCTCATTTGTGTTCATAAAATTAGCTTTTTAAATTATGATATGATTATATCATAAGCCTTTTTTATTTTAAAAACCACAAATTTATGTCAAAAGAATTAGGAGAGATCGAGAATTTACACGAAAGAAACGAAAAAGAAATTGCCAAAAAGGCAGACGAATATTCCCATATACAAGAATTAAAAAATAACAAAGAAGAAATGGAAATAGAGGATGAAAAATACTTACTTGATAAAAAGAAGAAAAGTAAGCAAACTAAAAGAACTGTGGCTGGATTTATACCTTTTTTAGGCTCTGGAATGGATTTAAAAGAGGCTAAAAGCGGTAAAGAGTATTTTACAGGTAAAAAGCTCACCGGTAAGGAAAGAGTGGTAAAAGGGGTATTTGGGGCTGGTGGTATGGCGCTGGACGTCATGACTTTTGGGGCAGACAGAGTGGTGGTAGGAGCAGGTGAAAGAGCTGCAGAGGTAGGAATAGAAAAGGCTGCTCAATCTGAAGCTAGAAATGTCGCAGAAAGACAAACAGCTAAAAATATCGAAAGAAGAGATAAAAAACTTTTTAATAAAGAAAGCTTTAATCTTAGAAAATTGCCAAGCAAGCTTGGCAAAATTGGGAGATTTGATATAAAAGATTGGCTAGAAAAAAAGAAAAAGCTAAATAAAAATAGAGATATGTTTGCAAATATTTGGCCGAGCGATAAGAAAAAAGAAGAAAAAGAAGAAAAAGAAGAATAGTAATATTGGTAAACAAAAAATCAAGGTTTATTTCCTTGATTTTTTGTTTATATTATTTCTTTTTTCTTAGAAACGGGGGAAGCATGTTCCAGTCCTCATCTTCTTCCTCTTCTTCTAAAAATATATTTTTATTTTCTTTTGTTTTTGTTTCTTCTTTTTCTCTCTTCATTCTTTTTAGATCTAAAAGATTGTCCTCATCTATCTCGTTGTGTATTTCAACAGGGGAGCCTTTTATTTTTTCTTCTTCATCAGCAATTGATTTTTTATCTTTACTGTGAGCATCCATTATTGAGGCTAAAGTCTCTTTGAGATTTGAATTTGCCGCTTCTTTTTCTTCTCTACTTAATTTTTTTTTATCCTCTATTTTATTAAAGATTTTTTTTTCTTGTTCCACCTCTCTCATTTTTTCTTGGTTGAGATTAATTTCATAGAGAGAGTCATTCATTATTTTTCCGTGTGGAATTTTAAAATTGGAAGGGAATTTTGTAGCTATGACCACGATCTTTATTTCGTCTTTTTTGAGGGTCTCGCTATTTACTATACCAAAGATAATAGTTGCGTCTTTGTCGACTGATTCTGTGATAATCTTTGCGGCCTCAGAAACTTCAAACATTGAAAGGTTGTCATTGCCGTAAATAGCATAAAGAAGTCCTTTTGCTCCGTGGATAGATACATCGAGTAGTGGTGAGCTGATAGCTGCTTTTGCGGCCTCGATAGCTCTATTTTCGCCACTACCAGTACCAATACCAATAAGAGCTGTACCAGAATCTTTGAGCACTCTCTTGATATCTGCAAAGTCGAGATTGATAGTGCCGGCAGTTTTAATAATATCAGCAATACCGTCGACTGCTTGCTTTAATACTTCATCTACCATCTTGAAAGCATCTTTGACTGACATGTTTTTATCAATCACAGAGAGAAGGCGATCATTTGGTACTACAATAAGAGCGTCCACTTCTTTTTCTAGTTCTAGTATTCCACCTTCTGCGATAGTTGTCCTTTTTTGTCCTTCAAAAAAGAAAGGCTTAGTCACGATAGCCACAGTCAAGATACCTTCTTCTTTGGCAGCTTTTGCGATCACTGGAGCTGCACCTGTCGCTGTTCCTCCTCCCATACCACAAGCGATGAAAATAATATCAGCACCTTTTACTACGTCTTGGATCTCTTCTTTTGTTTCTTCCGCACTTCTTCTACCAATATCTGGATCCATACCAGCACCAAGACCTTTGGTCAAATTTTTTCCTAGATGGATTTTTTTACTTGCGAGACAATTATGTAAATCTTGAGTATCGGTATTCATCGCTATAAAGTCTATACCTTTCAAATTTGAGCTGATCATGTGATTGATAGCCCCTTTACCAGATCCGCCAACTCCGATGACTTTTATTCTAGCAAAACTTTGAATTTCAGGTAATGATTTTGACATAATTTTCTTATATTTATTTATAATTTCTGAGTTTCTGTTAGTGAAAAAAGTATAACATTCGATAAAAAAAAATGCAAAGCATTGCATAGTTTTTTCTTTTATGTCCTAATTTTTATTTTAAGGTAATAATTTCTTTAATAAATCTGATATACCTTTTCCAATATTTCTAAATATTTTACTGATACTGTAGTCTGGCAAAACTGATGGAGCTAAAAATGTTATGCCAAAGACCCTCGCATAGCTAGAATCTTTTAATTGTCCTTCAGAAAATTCACTTATTTCATAGTCGGCAAACTTTATCGGAAGTTTCATGTATTGCTTGAATATATAATCTATCTTAGCTAGTTTGCTACCATTGCCAGTCAGAACTATGCCACCTGGTAATAGTTCACGTCTACTTATCTTATCAAGTTCTAGATTTATTTTTTCACAGATAAACTCTATTCTCGCTTCTATTATTTCTTCCAATTTTCTTTTTGAGAAAGGAATATCACTTTGTCCTAATTTTATTTTCTCTGCATCATCCAATGATACTTGAAGACCTAACGCTATATCGTTGGTGATATCATTGCTACCAATACCAAGTATTGATACTAGGATAGGATTATCATTTTCATAGACCAAAATACTTGTAGTCGAGTGACCGATATTGATGAGAGCTGTGCCGGCAATCCTTTGTTTTTTATTTAAAAGGGGGATCAATTCTGCAAATGGTCCAACCACAGTATCTTCTATCGGCAGATTAATATTATTAAAAATATTTTCTATTTTTTCTACGTAAAGATTTGGAGCAAAGACGAATAGAAATTTACCCTCTATTCTTTTTCCAAACATACCAATAGGCAATCCTTGTACTTCTTGATGATCTATTTTGTATCTGATAGGTATACTATGGATTACTTTTTTATTTTTAATATTTGCAACAGATATTTGAGCTTCTTTGTCTAGACGCTCTAGGTCTAGTCTGGTAATCTCATTACTGATGTTTGATCCTACAATAGAAGTGTTATTACTAGCGCTACTTATACCAGATGCGTTTAATGAAAGCATGATATGTGGTCTCTTTTTTGAAATATCAATCCTGAGAGATTTTATGGCTTTGGAGATAGTTTTAGCCAATTCTTTTTCGTCTGTTATATTTCCTTTATACATACCTTCGGTAGATATATCAACCACAGACACAATCTCAGGTGTAAGACTCTTGTCAGAGAAATGATTTACGGCACAGACTTTTGTCGTGCTGCTACCAATATCGATACCGATGATCAGATGAGACTTTTCTTTATTCATCTCTTTATTTTAACACAAATTTTTTAGAATATTTATCTTCTAGCTTTTCCATTTTTTCTCCATGGTCCAGTCCTTTTAAGTGTAAGCATCCATGAACTACAAGTAAAGTTAAAAATTGTTTATATGATAAAGAAAAATTTTTTGCTTCTTTTTTGACTATAGAAAGACAGATAAATATTTCTCCTTCATTTTTAGAAAGAGGAAAAGATAAAATATTTGGTATGTAGTCTTTGCTTCTATATTTAATATTTAAATTTTGAGCTATTTTCGGAGAAACAAAATTTACAGACAAAGAATATTTTTCTTTTAAAATTTCATTTTTAATGTCTTTGATATGCAAAAAAAGAGCCCTTTCAATAAGACCTCCTTTTTTAGTGACTGTTAAATTTTCTTTTTCTAAAAACATTTTTCTATCTTTTAGTCTTTTTAACAAGCTTTCCTAGTCTTTTTAACTCTTCGTATTTAGCTCCACTCTTTAACTTTTTTAATTTTCCTTTTTTGATTTTTGATTTAGATTCTTCGCGTACATTATATCTTTTTCCTCGCACCTTTGGAAGAATACCACTCTCATGAACTTTCTTTTGGAATTTGTGAAGAAGAAAAACAGGACTATCTTTCTCTTTTTTGTTTACTTTTATATTTGTATTTGCCATATGAATTAATGTGAATATATTAACATAAAAAGTCTTTTATTTCAACTTTTTAAGATATTCAGACAGTTTTTCTATTTTTATAATATCTTGCGAATGGGTCTTCATGTCACGTACTATGACTGTACCATCCATAGCTTCTTTTTGTCCAAATATAATGCAATATGGGGTTCCAATTTTACTGACATTGGCCAATTGAGCTGAAAGAGATTCTTTTGACAATGATTGGTATACCGAGATCTTATCCTCTCTTAAAATTTCCATAATCTTTAAAGATTTTAATTTTGCTTCAAGGCCGAGTTGTAAGAAATAAACTTTTGGTTTTTTTAAGATTTTTGGATTTAAATTTTTACATTCTTCAAACATTATTGCCCTATCTATACCTAGACCAGTACCTACTGCTGGTATTTCTTTTTTACTTCCCAATTCTTTTGCTAGATTGTTATATCTACCACCTCCGCAAATTGTCATTTCTTTTTCTTTTACAACATTTCCATCCTTATCAATTTCTTTATCTATTTTAATGACCTCAAATACAGTGTTTGTATAGTAGTCTAGACCTCTCACAAGAGCATTGTTGATTCTGTATTCTATACCAGCCTCTTCGAGATATTGAAGGACTTCTTTAAAGTGTTGTTTAGATTCATTGCCTAGGAAATTTAGTGAAGCTGGGGCAAGCTCTTTATATTTTTGACATTCTTCATTTTTACAATCAAGCAAGCGAAGGGGATTATTAGTAAATCTGACTTGGCAGTCTTTACACATTTTTGATATATGTTTTTTATAATATGAAGTTAATTCTTTTACAAAAACATTTCTATCATTTCTATCTCCCATACTGTTAATATCTATAATAAGATTTTCAAAACCAAATTCTTTTAATATAGTCATGATAGTCTGTATTACAAGAGCATCAGCGATAGATTTTTCAGTACCTAATATTTCTAATCCAAATTGTCTATGCTCTCTTAGTCTTCCTCTTTGAGGGTTTTCATGTCTATAAAGAGGTCCATAATAATAAAACATTAATGGTTGAGGCATATTGGTCATCCCATTTTCTATATAACTTCTCATTATGGCTGCTGTATATTCTGGTCTCATAGTAACTCTCTCTCCACCTTTTGTTTTAAAGTTATACATTTCCTTTTCTACAATATCTGTTCCTTCACCAACTCCTCTAATCCAAACCTCTTCCTTTTCTAGAATTGGAGTTTCGATTGGTTTGAATCCATAGTAGACAGCTATCTCTTGAGCTTTTTCAAATAATCCTTGATAGCGATAATATTTCTCATCATAAAGATCAAACATACCTTTCAAAGACTGGATAGGCTCTTTATTCTTTAAATTTTTTATTGTGTTATCTTTTTTTGCCATAATATTTGAATGTCTGATTAATTAATTTTAGTAAAATTTATGTCTACTTTTCCAGGGTTGCTACCTATCTTGCTAAATGGATAAAGTCTGAATACTGCTTTTCCTGCTATGTCTTTTTTATAAATTACACCCCAGCTTCTTGAATCATAACTCTCCGCTCTATTGTCTCCAAAAGCTAGATATTCATCTTCTCCTAGAGTTATGTCTATATTTTTTATGAAATCAGGATATTTTATAAATTTCTCATCGAGTACTTCTCCGTTTGGGTTTTCTTTATTATAAATTGTAGTGATACCACTCTCTACTATTACTCGGTCATGAGGTAGTCCTATTAATCTTTTTATAAAAAATTCACCATTATATTGATCATTTTTTACATGTCTAAATATTATCACGTCACCACGCTCCAAAAGATCTATATCAAAACTCAATTTATCTATAAGTAGAAGCTCTCCAGATTTTAATGTTGGCAGCATTGATCCTCCGTCCACTAAAAATGGCTGGATAACAAAAGCTTGAATACTCTTGATTACCACCAAAATACCAACTATTAATAGTAATAACTTTCCAGGAGATTCGTCTTTTTCTAAAATTTTCCAAGAAACTAAATTTTTTCTGACACTCTTAAAAAAGATAGCAAAAAATAATGAGACTATGAAAAATAGTATGATGATTGATAGTAATAGACCATAAGGATTACCAATCGAGTCTTTGAGAAAATTATTTACAATATCAGCAAAACTATTTGTCATATTTATTGTCGAAATTATAGCATAGCTGAAAGCTTTTCAGCAAATTTTTTATTAAAATTTATACCGTGTTATAATTTATTCAAAGATTTTATGAAATTCTTACTCTTTCCACTTGGAAATCATGGCCAAAAATACGAAAATAGCAGACATAATGCTGGACGATATGTCTTGCGAGAGCTCGAGAAAAATAATCTACTAGAAGAATTTAAAAATCTGGAGATATTTATTCCGCATTGCTATATGAATGAGTCTGGAGAATATCTCAAAGATTTTTTAAAAAATAAAAACTTACAAAAAGAAAATATTATAGTCATGTATGATGATAAAGATCTGGAAATAGGTGAGGTGAGATTGGCTAGAGATAGAGGAGATGGTGGACACAACGGATTAAAAAATATAATAGAAAATCTATGCACGAAAGATTTTTACAGAATAAGAATAGGTATAGCCCCAGAAGGGACCGGCAAAAATGATCTTGTGCCACCACATGGAGATATAGTCAGAGAATATGTCTTGCAAAATATGAGCGAAGAGGAAAAGAAAATATTGTCTTCTAAAGAAATCTTAGAAAAAGTCTCAAATTTTATTTTTAAGATAATTAGAGATAGTGAAAATCAATAAAAATAAAAAGCCACAAAATTTCGTGGCTTTTTAAGAAAGTTAATCTGTTAAATTTTTTTAACATAAAATTTTGAAATCGAACTATTTATACCAGCAAAATCTCCTCCGCTTCCTTTTATGCTGTAGATTCCTCCTACAAGTAAGTTTTTCTCATCAGTATTGTAATCCAAGTCATAAATATTTATGAAAATCTCGTCTAACTTTACTTCCTGCTTTATTTCCTGAGAGAGAGATGTAAAATTTTCATCTTTTATTATTGTAAAGTGAAAGATTTTCTGATTCATATTTGTGTTAATTCCTGTCAACACATCTGCCAGTCTCCAATAATTCTTTTGTAGTAAATTCAATTTACTGGCGACGTTCGAATGTATGGAAGATTTACTGTTGGTAGCATTTTTTATTCCCAATAAATAACTTTCTTCTTTTGCTAATTCTTTTTCCTTCTTTCCTTTTTTTGCATTATAATTTAAGCACAAGGCGAGTATTGTTACAACAATAAACAATAATACGATGATAATGTACAATGATGTTGTATTCATTTTAATAAGTTTTAGTTTAAAAAATAAAATTCTTTTATTAGCCTATTATAAATAATGAAATTTGTCAAATATAAATAATAAAAACCATGAAATGATTCATGGTTTTTATTATTTATTATTTTTAATTATTAATTACTTTTTGATAGTCAAAGTCATTTTTTCTTCAGCTCCATCAAATAGATTGATCTCAAATTTATATACTTTACCAAGTGAAAGCTCTTGCTTCATCTTTTCTTCATTTTCAAAATCAGAAATATGTACAAGTCCTGCTACACCTTCTTCAATAGATACTAGAGCGCCATGTTTGTTGAATCTGATGACTACACCATCCACAGTATCTCCTTTTTTGTATTTCTTACTTGCGGAAATCCAAGGATTTTCTTTCAATTTTTTCATTGAAAGTGAAATCTTGTCATCTTTGATTTCGATTACTTCTACTTTTACTTTATCTCCAACCTTAGCATAGTCTTTTGTATTTTCTACAAGACCCCAATCGATCTCAGATTTATGAATAAGACCTTCAACCTCGTCATCAATCTTCACGAAGATACCAAAGTCTACGACTCCAGTCACTACACCTTCGAGAACATCGCCAATATTGTATTTAGAGATAATCTTTGTGATGGTCTTTGTATCTTTCTTTTCTTTTTTAGTATCTTTTTTATCTTCTTTGTTTGTAGAAGAAATTTCTCCAGATACTGGATCAGTAGATTCACTGAAAATAAGCTTTCCTTCTTTTGGAATTGCTGCAATGATAGTCACAGATATTCTCTTTCCAAGTAGCTTTTTGAGTTCTGAAAGAATCTGATCTTTACTACCATCAGTCACTTTAGGATAATTTTCACCTTTTAATTGGGATGAAGGAAGGAATCCATTGATACCATTCCAATCCATAATAAGGCCTCCTTTATTTGCCTCTTTGACCACGAGAGAGAGAACTCTTCTTTCTTTTAGTGCTGATTCAGCCTCACTCCAGACGAGAGCGTGTTTTGCTTCACGAAGAGAAAGGTCTATATATCCGTCTTTATTTTCTCTTAAGATAATTTTTGCTGAGATAGCATCTCCAATATTTGTCTTTTTGATAAGATCGCGAGCGTTGATATATTCGACACCATAGATGATGCCTGTACCAACTGGTCCGAGATCAACATAGACTGCAGTAGGAGTGATAGCTACAACTGTACCTTCAACTATATCATCTTCCTTGATAGGGGTGATAGTATTTAGGATCATTTGTGTATACTCATCCACGACTACATTGTTTGTAGGGTTTGTATTTGTCATATTTTTGTTTAATTCCTATCTGTGTCAAAAATATAAATAGATATCTAAATATTCATTATGTATTTTTGGTCTAATCAGATAGACAAGTACTATAACATAAAAAGGGGATTTTGCAAAATAAAAATCCCGCATTAAATGCGGGATTGCTTTTGAACTATTGACTTATCTTACTCAGACTTACCCATAGATAAGGGCTTGCAATTTTGGGTTGCAGTGATGAGTAATAAGAGAAAATAATTGTATACTAAATAAACAAAAAAGTAAAAATCTCCTTTTCTTGAATTCTCTTCGTAGAAAGCAGAGGTGAAGGAGATAAAACCTTATCATCATTTTTATTATATTATTTTAAAATAAGTCAAGTATTAATAAATCAGTACATGATTTATAAATTATAAAAATAAACCCCCAAAAAAAGGGGTTCGGTTCTGAAAGTATTTTTTCTGTTACGATTCTCCGAAGTTTTTTGGATGGGGAAGAAAGAAAGAATCGCCAGCTTTGATATTTGTACTTAATTTTACCAGCCCAACTTACAAATTAATTTGTCTTGAGTTTCGCGAGACTCAAATGGATTGGGTTCCGAGTTTTTTCTTTTTTTAAATGTCAGTTTGACTGAGAGGATGCCTTTTAGTGAATTTTACCCTAAAAGACATCCTTCAGCGGCCGGCAGATTACAGATTATAATATACAAAACTTTTTTGGTCTTTTTTAAGACCGGGAGCGCAATCGCTTGCGCGGAGAATTTTTTTCATTTTCTCTTGTTTTTTGTTTAAACAACAACATTGTTGAAAGGTCAACTCTCAACTACTTTTATATCTTAGCACAATACAATTTATTTGTCAAGTATTTTGTGCTAAAAATAGGGGATTTATAGATATATAACTAAAAATACCCTTATAAATCAAGGGTATTTTAAGGATTATTTAGAGATAAATTATTTTTTATTCTTCTGGATTTTCATCGTCCTTTGACTCATCGTGTGACGGTGCAAAATCAAGACCGCCACTTTCAAGATTTTTTCTGATTTCTTTTTCGATTTCTTTTGAAATTTTTGGATTTTCTTTTAAGAAAGTACGCGATGCGTCATATCCACGACCAAGTTTCACTTCACCATAATTATAGCTGGTACCAGACTTTTCTATTATCTTAAATTTTTCTCCGAGTGCGAGTAGCTCTCCAGCATGACTGATACCTTCACCATACATGATATCGAATTCAGTAGACTTGAATGGTGCAGCGACTTTATTTTTGACAACTTTTACCTTGGTGCGAGCTCCTAGCACATCGTCTCCTTTTTTAATTTGAGCAGTCTTTCTAATATCAAGTCTGACAGATGAATAAAATTTCAAAGCTTTTCCTCCTGGTGTAGTCTCAGGATTGCCAAACATGACACCAATTTGCATTCTGATCTGATTAATGAAAATTATTACAGTCTTTGATTTGTGAGCGATAGCTGTGAGCTTTCGGAGAGCTTGTGACATGAGGCGAGCTTGTCTTCCGACATGAGCTTGAGACATGTCTCCTTCTATTTCTGCTTGAGGAGTCAGTGCCGCCACAGAGTCGATGACTAGCACATCTATTTTTCCAGAGCGGACAAGGGTCTCAGCGATGTCGAGGGCTTGCTCGCCATTGTCTGGTTGAGATATGAGAAGCTCATTAATTTTGATACCAAGCTTTTTTGCATATTCTGGATCCATGGCGTGCTCAGCATCAATAAAGGCACAAGTGCCTCCCATCTTTTGAGCTTCAGCGATGACATGAAGAGTCAAAGTTGTCTTTCCGGAAGACTCTGGACCAAAGATTTCGATGATTCTTCCTCTTGGTAGTCCGCCAACTCCGAGTGCGAAGTCTAGACCGATTGATCCTGTAGATACAGCACCAATGTCTACTTTTGGAGTTTCTCCCAATTTCATGATAGCTCCTTCGCCAAATTTATTTTGTATTTCTTTTAATAGCTCGTCAGAATTTACTTTCTTTCCTTCCTCTTTTACTCCTACTACTTTTTTTGCTTTCACTACTTTCTTTTTTAGTGCCATATTTTTAAATAATTTTATTAATTTTTTTAATTTCTAAATTATAGCATAGGAAATTACTCCTTTCCCACTTCCATAATCTGCTCTTTTGTTTTGCCGTATTTGTCTACAGCCTCTATAACTATCAAAGTGTAGGGTGATTTAGCTACTATTTCTTCTTTAAAATTTCCTTTTTCGTCGATAGTTATATCTTTTCCATTAATAGATATATTTTTTACATTTTTGACATTTCCGTCTACATAAAATGTCTCAGCTTGCACGATTTCACCCTTGGTAGGTGAATATATTTTTATTATAGGTCCGTATAAATAATTAAAAATCCTGGATATAAAATAAATTAAAATGATAGAGGCTATAGCTATAAATATCCAAGTTTTTGACTTTTCTAAAAACGATTCTTTGACTGACATGTTTATTTTTTTGTCCAGATTTATTCTGGTTTATTATTTTGCTCCATTTCTGAGAGTTCTTGTTCTAATTTTTCTACTTCACTTTTAGTTTCTTTACCAAAAAGTACTTCGCGGTGGCGACCACTTGTAGCTGGACCGATGATGCCATACATCTCAAGATCATTTATGATGCGAGCAGATTTATTGTATCCCCAGCGGAAAGCTGTCTGGAGGGCACTGGTAGAAGCTTTTCCTGTAGATATGACATAATCACGAGCCGACATATAGTCTTCATCATCAGTTGGCTCCTCAGTACTACTTCTACCTCCACCGTCTTGCATCTCTTTGTAGCCACTTGTAGGTGAAGATGATATTTTGATCTTATCAATATTTATATTGTCAGGGATAAAGTCGTTATACTTTCTTTTGACATCATTTATGACGCCCACTATCTCTTCGCTTGAGACAAAAGGAGCTTGTACACGAGTGATGGTAGATCCATTCATGTATAACATGTCTCCATTTCCCAATAAATCTTCTGCTCCAGCTTGATCAAGAATTGTGCGTGAGTCAATCTGCGAGGTGGTCTTGAGGGCGATACGTGAAGGTATGTTGGCTTTGATGGTACCAGTGATAACTTTTACGTCAGGGCGTTGAGTAGTCAGGATAAGATGTATACCGGCAGCACGAGCTTTTTGAGTGAGAGAGGTGATGACAGGAGTGATTTCTTTTGGATAGGTGAGCATGAAGTCATTAAACTCATCAAAGACTATGATGATAAATGGCATCTTTGGAGGTAAGTCTCTCACTATATCCCCTTCTTTATATTTCTTTTTTGCTTTCTCAAGTGCTGGGCCAAATATTTTTTTATTATAATCGGTGATATTTGGTACACCATATTCACCAAGGACGTCGTAGCGACGGTCCATTTCTTGAGCTGCCCAATTAAGGGACTTGATGGCGGTCTTTGCATCCTTGATAATAGGAGTGTATAGATGTGGTAATGAATTGTAAGCGGTGAATTCCACTCTCTTTGGGTCAAGAATAATCAATTTGAGATCATATGGTGAATTTTTATAAAGCAAAGAAAGGATAAGATTGTGCAGAGTGACAGATTTTCCTGTACCTGTAGCTCCAGCTACCAAAAGATGTGGCATCTTGGATAGATCTGATATGACAGGTCTTCCAATAATATTTTTACCGATTGCAAGAGAGAGACTTGGTCCATCTTTAAACTCTGGCAATTCTAGTAGACTTCGGAGGCCGAGCATGGATTTCTTTTCATTTGGTATCTCAATACCAACGAAGGGCTTTCCTGGGATAGGTGCCTCTATGTGCATATTTGTAGCCGAGAGAGCCATTTGCAGATTGTCTTTCAATCCTAAAATCTTTTTAACATTTACTCCTTGGGCCGGCTTTAGAGTAAATTGTGTGACAGATGGCCCAACTGTGACCTCTCCCATTTCTACTGGTATAGCAAATTGGTCTAGTACTTTTTGTATGACATTCATTTTAAATTTAGAATCACCAGCCGAAGACTTTCCAGAGTCACTATTTAATATATTGATATCAGGAGAGATAAATTCTCCATCAAGTATTATTGGTTTGCTTTCCTCTTTTATACTTTTCTGTCTCTCTTCTTCTGGTTTAGATTTCGCTTTTTCTAGCTCACTTTCTTCTATCTTTTCTGTGTCTGCGGTCGAGACGTTTAATATTTTTCTATTTAGATTTTCTTCAGCTTCTAGATTTTCATTTTTTATGAGAGTACCCATCAGCTCTCTGTGAAGATTACTCTCAGGTAGATCTACATCTTTATTTATATTTTCTGGTATTGGCAGAATAACTTTTTCTTTCTTCTTAAATAAAGAGGCAGCAGCTCTCGATATCTTTAGAGATACCCACTTAATGAATAGGAAAATATTTTTAAAAATAATTTTTAAGATTCTCCAGCTTTCTGAGAAAATATTTCTTGATATTTTTTTAGGCTCTTCTGTTTTTTCAAAAGCGAGCTCACCAGACTCTCTTGTGATATTTTTTGTTGTTTCTTCTTTTAGAGACATAAATTTTGGTCTGTCTTCGTACAAGAATATAAACGCGATAAATCCTATAGCTAGAGATACTATAGAAGGCAATACATTACCAAAATTTTTTTTCAAAAATTCAAAGAGATATTCTCCGACCGCTCCACCAGCTGGGATGTGAAGAGAAGAAGAGAGTGTGGTCGCTGAAAAGACAAGTAAGAGAGAAGACAATACAGAGATGAGGGTAAAGCTTTTTTTCTTGTCGGTCCAAAGATAGTAGCCAAACAAAAAGAAAATTGTAAACAATAAATAAGAGCTCCAACCAAAGACTATATAGATGAGATGGAAAATATAGTTGCCGACTGCTCCGCCAGACTTTAAAGATGAGACTATTAAAAATGTGCCAATTAGAAATAGAATCACAGAGATCATACTATCGCGCATCGCGTTTTTCTTTTCATTTTTATGGACTATGACAGGCGAGTCTTTTTTATCTGACTGACTTTTGTATTTATTTTCGTATTTGTTTTCTTTGTATCTTGCCATAAATTAATAATTAATAATATCCTAGTAATATGATCACTCTCGATGAGGCTATTATAGCACGCAGCGTCTGTGGAAAACTTTTTAGAATAAATGAAAAGGAGAATAAGTAGAAAAGATTATAAAGGACAATATCTAAAGGACATATTAAAAATAAGCAAATATAATAAAAGACATATTAAAATCATTTGTCTTTTTAATATCAAAAAGAGTTTTTTATAAAGGACGTATACATTTCTATTTGAGTATAAGAAATTTAAAATTTATATATATAAAAGACATTTTAAAAAATAATAAATTTCAATCTTGTCTAGTTCTTGCTATTTTTTAAAAAAAGTTATAGTATCAAGCTAAAAGTGAGAAGGGAAAAAATAATTTAAAAAATTACTATGGATAAAAGACAGGTAAATGATAAAGAAAATTATAATCTACTCATAGCAAAAAAGACAGAAAAAATTGTCACCGCTATTTATCTCATCTCTCAATTTCTCTCTCGCGAAGAAAATCTAAAACACGATCTCAGAAAGTCCGCCAATGATCTTTTAAAAAATATCAACAGTATCGCCTACACTGATCTCAATCAAGATGATACAAAAAATCTTTTTGTCATTTATAAACTCTGTCTTGATAATGTCTCACTCATCATCTCATATCTATTTGTAGCTCGCGATGCAAATCTCATTTCCAGAATGAATGCTGACATAGTGATAGAGGGGCTACGTGTACTAGAAAATATTTTAATCAAAAAACAATTTAATTTCTCTAGGGAAAGTATTTTAATTACAGAAGAAGTTTCTCTTTTAAATTTTAATAATTTTGAGTCAGATAAAAATAATCTAAATACATCTTTTGATGTGCTGACAGAGAGAAATGTCGTGATAAATGAAAAGATTGAAAAAAATAAAAATAATAGTTTTGAAAAAATAAAAGAAATAGAAAATCTAAAAGAAGAGAATGAGAAAGAAATATTTTCTCCTGAAATTAAAATCTTAGAAAACAACCCAAAATCAAAAGCGGATTTTTATAAAGGACAAAATATAAAGGACAATACTTATAAAAGACAAAGTATTCAAAATAAGGAGGAAAATAAAGTCGGAAAAGAAAAATCTCTAAAGACTATCAATAGAAAGAATAATAGAAAAGAGCAAATTATATCTTTATTTACAAAAGGTGTAGAAGTTTCTATAAATGATATAGCTAAAAAGGTAGTCGGTTGCTCAACTAAAACTCTCCAAAGAGAGCTAAATAATCTGGTCCAAGAAAAGAAAATTCAAAGAATTGGTGATAAAAGATGGAGTAAATATACTTTGGTCTAGATTATAAGCTGAATATATAGTCTTTTATACTGAATTAACATAAGAATAGAAATGTTAAGAAATGTTAATTTTAATTTGCATATTTTTGAAATAGTCTTTTGTTTATGGTATATTTGTGATAGACGACCTGTTTCTCTGGTGAGGGCGTCCTCTGGTATTTGAGATACAATTATAAGTAATTATAGGTATCACAAAAGATCGGATTGATCGTTGGCAATAGAATATAGGCACAGATTAGAAAAAAATTATTAAATTATTAGTAGTTAATGTTAACCCTAATAAGTGTTTATCTTCAATCGTACTTTTTTATTTTTACGAAGTGAAAAAGTTAAAACATCGATTGATCTCATCAAAAGTAAATAAAATATTTGACTTGTCGAAGTCATACAAGAATATTTTATCTACTCGATCTCTATAAGATCAAATTATAAATTTAGTAAAATTTTTATGAATTTAAAATTAAAGAAAGTAGCTATCGCTACTATCTCAGCAGGATTCGTAGCAGGTGCTGTTATGGCATCAGCTCAATCTGCATCAACATGCTTCCAATTCACACAGAATATGAAGCTTGGTAGTTCAGGAGCGCAAGTTCTACAACTACAAAAGACCCTCAATGCAGCTGGTTATACTATTTCTACATCAGGAGTAGGATCAGCAGGCATGGAAACAACTTACTTTGGTGCTAAAACCAAAGCAGCTGTCATCAAGTATCAAGCAGCAAACAATATCATTCAAACTGGTAATGTTTTTGCTTTAACTAGAGCAGCTTTAAACGCAAACTGTACAGCTACTACTCCTACAACACCTGGAAATACAACAACTTCAGGTGCAGTATCAGTAGCTTTAGCTTCTGTACAACCTAATAATGTATTAGTAGCAGGTTCAGTAAATGCAGCACTAGCTAACCTTTCATTCAACGGAAATGGTACAGTTTCTAGTGTTAAATTACAAAGACTTGGAGTATCAAATAGTGATACATTAACAAATGTATATCTATACGATACAGCTTCAGGAGCTAGATTAACTGATGGTGCTTCAGTCCTAACAGACGGAACAGTATCATTTAATAATGGATATGGTCTATTCACAGTTTCTGGATCAAAAGGAATCACTGTAAGAGCTGACATTGCTACATCAAGTAATGGATACTCAACATCAGGACAATCAGTCGGATTTGCTTTAGTTGGTTATACAACTGTAGGAAACCCAGCAGCTGTTGTATCTGGAGTTAATGGTCCTGCTCTTCCTATCGGATCTGCATCTGTCGTTTCTGCAAACATCACTGCAACATCATCTGTTGCTTCACAAGTTGATGCTGGAAGACAGAATGTAGTATTCTGGTCAGGAACAGTAAATACAACAAAAGATTCTTACATGTCAGGCGCTCTATTCTCATTCACAGGCTCAGCTCCTTACTCAGTATTTGCTAATGTAAAGCTATACGTAGATGGAGTACAAGTTGGTAATGCAGGAATGATCGACGCAAACGGCAAATTATCATTTGCTGGTTCTAATTTCATTAAGGCTGGAAATCATGACATCTCACTACGTGGTGATGTTGTAGGTGGAGCTGGAAGAAATTACTATGTAAGACTTGAAAACTCAGGACTAAGTTTTGAGGATGCAAACATTAGAGGTGTATACGGTGCTATAACAACATTTGGAGTTAATTTCTCTACAAGTCTTGTACAAACAGGTACTGTAACAATCAACTCATGTTCTTCAACAAACTGTGCTGTCTTCACTTCTGATTCATCTTTCAGTGGTGTTAAGGTAGTATCTGGTGCTACACAACAAACTATCGGTAAATTCACTCTTAAAGCTATTGGTGAAACTCTAAAGCTTGACAGTGGAAACTTGAAAGTTACTGGTGCTACAAACACTGGTGATATCAGAAATGTATCTGTATGGGTAGATGGAGTACAAGTTGTATCAGGAAAAACTGCTTCTTTAGCAGGATCTGATGTTTCAATTTCAAACTTCAGTGGTGCTATGGTTCAAATGGGTGCAACAGCAAACATTGAAATCAAAGCAGATATTTCATCATCAACAGGTATCGCTCTTGGATCAAATACTTTAACAGCTGGATTAAACTTCACAGCTATTGGACAAGATTCAAGAAACTCAACTCCATTCTCTTATGTAACAAGTAATTCAGTATCAGTTGGAACTTTGAATGCTTCATTTGTAAACAATTCAAACTTCACTGGTTCAAAGATTTCTGGAACACAAAACAATGTTAAAGTTGGTTCTTACACACTATCAACAGGAAATGAAGGTGTAACTCTAAATACAATTGCAGTTACATTGACTCCTGGAGGTTCTGCTGATATGTCAAGATTCAGTAACTTTAGATTGATGGATGGTTCTACACAACTATACAGCCAATCTAATCTTGGATCTGGTACTTCAGCTCAAGTTGTAACAGCTTCTGTTTATGTACAAATCCCAGCTAATACTACAAAAACATATGATGTCTTTGTAGATGCTAATAATGCATCAGCAGGAAATACCCTTACTTCATCATCAACAGCTTCTTACCAAGGAGCTATCAGCCTAACAACAGCTACTCCTTCAGCAGGTTCAGCAGTTACTACAACTGTTGCAGCTTCTGGATTAGCAAGTATTGTTAAGGGCGCTAATGCTTTAACAGCTAGATATGTAACAGGTGGATCTGTAAACAATGCTGGTCTATTTACACTAGTAGCAACAGGAACAACATTGAATGTTACAAAGATTCAAGCTGTAGTATCAAATGCATCAGCTGTTTCTGGAATGACAATCGCTGGTGTTACTGCACAACCTAAGAATAATGGAGTATACTCAGTTGATGTTAATCTTCCAGTTACAACTATTGGTACAGACGTTCCAGTATCAGTAACATTTAACACAGCTAATAGAGATACAAACTCATTATCTGGAGCTACAACAACAGTATCATTGTCATACATCTATGGTACTGCTGGAGCAACAACAGTTATTGTTGGTACAGAGGACGCTACATCTACTGCTTCTACAACAGCTTTAGGTGCAGCAACTTCATCAACATTTACACTTGTTGGAGCTTTACCTACAGTTAAGCTAACTTCTGTTGATAGATCTTACACTCAATCAACAGCTACAAGTACTTACAACAATATCAAGATTGGATCTGTAACAATTACTCCTTCAGCAGGAGGAACAGTTGCTGTATCACAAATCCCAGTATCATTTACTTCATCAATAGTAACTTCAGCTAGATTAGTACATGCAGGAGATGCTGATACATCAAATCCAGTATCATCAAATGCATTATCAACTAGTGGAAACTTTGCTTTGACTTCAGGAAACATCAGTTCACCTGTAACTTATGATATCTTGGCAACTATTGTTGTACCAGCAAATACAAACAGTACAACTGTTTCTAACTCAACATCTTTAGGATCTTCTTCAAACTTCCTATGGGATGATGTGACAGGAAGTGTTGCAGTAGACAACTACACAGCAGCTCTTCTAGTTGGTGGATATACAAGTAACTAATTTGTGTCATATTCTGACAATATTTTAAAGGAGAATATCTTTTAAAATATTCGGTGGGAGAGATGATTAATTCATCTAGAACACAGAAAATTAAGTAGACAAAAACCCTCGAAAGAGGGTTTTTGTTTTGTCTAAAAATTTCATGATAAAATATTTCTATTAATACGACACTTAAAACACAATGACAAAAATATTTATTGGAGTTGATGAGAGTTATGATACAAAAATTGGGGGGATTTTTGTAATGTGTTTTTTAATTATTAAAAATGAAAAAGATTTAACATACATTTCTTCATATATAGAAAAGATTTTAAATACTAAAAATATAAAAGAGTTTAAAAATAAAAAAATCCCAAATAATATTAAAAAAGAATTTTTCTCTAAATTTAATAAAATAGATTTTATTGCATTATTTCATAAAGAAATAATTTATGACAATAAAGACGTGACAAAATCATATTATAAAAATGGATTGAAATTGTTTTCTGAATATGTAATACAAAATATAAAAGACTTTAATTTAGATATTAAAATAGACAAAATAGAAGGTCAGAAATTACAGCAAGGCTCGATATTGTATCTAAATAGCATATTTAAAGAGGCAAAAATAAAGCATAATGTAAAATATGTAAGATCAGAAAGTTCAACAATAATACAGTGCGCTGATATTTTTGCTGGAGAATATCGGAAAAATCATAAATTAGGAAAAAATAAATACCTTTTATAAAAGGTATTTATCCAGTACAAGTTCAGTATTTCTTGCGAACAGGTAGCCAATCAGCTACTTTTCCATCCCTCCTGTCGGTATCTGTAGTATATAATTTTTTAATTAAAAAAGTCAAATACTTTTTCCACAGATCTTAACATGGCTAAAAAGTCTTATAAAACTAGCTTTTTATTCTAAACGGTAAAGAATGAGAAGATAATTATCTTTTTACTAGAATTTGCTTGCATTTTTTTTTCGGCTATGATAAGATACTAAAACCTAAATATGTTAAATAAAAATCAATTGAAAAGCAGCTAAATCAGAAGTGTTCTGTTCTAGCCGCTTTTAAAAAAGCGGTTTTATTTTTCAAAAATATTTAGTCTCGTAATTTGTAAACAGAATCCCATAGCATAGTCAATTTAGTGTCCCAAACATTTGGGGTCTTTTCAGACGATGTATATGGATGTGAAAATAAAGGTAAAAATATACTGTAAATCACTCATTTAAGTAAAATTAAGTGAGTCAAAAAATAAAAATAAAATATTTTCAGGCAGCGGTGCCGTAGAAAATATAAATGGTAAACATATTTCCTGATAGGAAATAAGAGCGTAAGGTGGATGCCTTGGCTCAAGGAAGCGAAGAAAGACGTGATCAGGCTGCGATAAGTTTCGGGGAGGTGCCTTATAACCTTCGATCCGGAAATCTCTGAATGAGGAAACTCTCCAAGAGTAATGTCTTGGAATCTAGGGAGCATATCTCTAGAGGCGAACCCGGGGAAGTAAAACATTCTAGTACCCGGAGGAAAATAAAACAAAGTTTATTCCGCAAGTAGCGGCGAGCGAAAACGGAGGAGCCCAAACCTATACTAGCAATAGTATAGGGGTTGTAGCCTAAGAATGTAGAATTATCTAGAAGAGTTACAAAAGTTGATTATAGATTAAGTTGTTGGAAAGCAACGCCAAAGGAGGTGATAGCCCTGTAATCGAAATATTCAACTCTCTTTTGTTCTTAGTGCTGAGTAGTTCGAGACACGAATAGCTCGGATGAATCTGCCGGAACTAACCGGTAAGGCTAAATATTCCTTGAGACCGATAGTGAACTAGTACCGCGAGGGAAAGGTGAAAAGAACCCCGGGAGGGGAGTGAAATAGAACTGAAACCTTATGTTTACAAGGAGTAGAAGAGGTGCTTGCACCTCGACTGCGTGCCTATTGAAGAATGAGCCAACGAGTTATATTATCCAGCTGACTAAGCAGCATAAAGTTGTGGAGTCGCAAGCGAAAGCGAGTGTTAATAGCGCGAAAATAAAAGTTGAATAATATAGACCCGAAGCCGGATGAGCTACCCATGAGCAGGGTGAAGCAGATCGAAAGATGTGTGGAGGCCCGAACTAATAAGTTGTGCGACTCTTTTGGATGACTTGTGGGTTGGAGTGAAAAGCTAATCGAATTCGGTAATAGCTGGTTCTCGTCGAAATATTTTTTGGAATAGCGTCAGGTGGTCCCTTTGGGGGTAGAGCACTGGAAGGTTTTGACTAGTAGAAATACGGCAACACCTATCAAACTCCGAATACCAAAGGTCAATAGCCTGGCAGTCAGACTACGGGGGCGAAGCTCCGTCGGTCTAAAGGGAAACAGCCCAGATCTAAAATTAAGGTCCCTAAGTATATGCTAAGTGTAAGTAAGGATGTGAAGTTTCATTGACAATGAGGATGTTGGCTTAGAAGCAGCCATCATTTAAAGAAAGCGTAACAGCTCACCCATCGAGAGACTCTGCGCCGCAGATGATCGGGACTCAAGCATATCACCGAAGTTTAGGGATTGTATGATTTTCATACAATCGGTAGACGAGTGTTCTACTCTGCGTTGAAGCGGAAGGGGTGACCCACCGTGGAGCGTGTAGAAGTACGAATGTTGGCACAAGTAACCGCAATGGGGGTGAGATCCCCCCACGCCGAAAGAATAAGGTTTCCTTCGCAATGATTGTCAGCGAAGGGTTAGTCGGGCCTAAGGAGATGGCTATGCGCCGTATCCGATGGACATAAGATTAATATTTCTTAACCTCTTATAAATGTGATGGAATGACGCATTGTTGTAATTTACGCCTCTTATCAGATTGAGGTCTTTGTAATGATTAGCACGAGCATGTAAATCAGTTCGTGAATACTGAGAGTTATGAAGCGAAGGCTGTGGCAACACAGTTGAAGGTAGATGAGCACGGTGCCGAGAAAAGTTTCTACATCTGTTGAATAACAGATATTGTTTTGTGAATAATGTTTCTAGTCATCTACGAAATATTATTCACAAGTTAACAATACTTTAAATTTATATGAGCCCGTACCGCAAACCGACACAGGTATTCAGGTCGAGTAGACCAAGGCGAACGAGTGATTTCTCCCTAAGGAACTAGGCAAAAAAGCAGCCGTAAGTTAGCAATAAGGCTTGCCGATAGCAATATCGGCCGCAGCGAAAGTTTCTCTGGCAACTGTTTATCTAAAACACAGCTCCATGCGAACTCGTAAGAGTATGTATATGGGGTGACACCTGACCAATGCGGGAAGGTCAAATATCGGTGGTCACATGTTGATTTTAAAATTTATTTTGAGATCAACATGTGGCTGACTGATATAAGCCCCCGTCAATGTCGGCGATAACTATAATCGTCCTAAGGTTCTAAATATAAATAATATTTGTATTTAGAATGATTGGGACGATAGATTAGACCGTGAATGTTTTAGTAAATACGTTTTAAATTCATTATACTATTAAGCTACCCTGCATCTTAGAAATATTAATGCAGTCGAATGTGGTTAACAAGAGACCAACGCCACACACCTGACTATCGAAAGATAAAGGTGAAGATAGAGTCCAACTTGAAGGAACAGTTGAGCGAAGTTCCTTGTCTGGTAAGTTCAGACGTGCACGAATGGTGTAATGACTGGGGAACTGTCTCAGGGAGTAGCTCGGTGAAAATACAGTGGCGGTGAAGATGCCGCCTACCTGCAGATAGACGAAAAGACCCCGTGAGCTTTACTCTAGCTTGGTATTGTGTTTGTTAATTTACTGCGTAGAATAGTGGTGAGAGGTTTGATGTTGTAGGTTTCGGCTTACATCTACTCGACAGTGAAATAGCCATCTTTAAATTGGCAAACACTAACCTAAACGGAAAAAACGTTTAGAGACAGTATCTGGTGGGGAGTTTTACTGGGGTGGTACCCTCCTAAAGAGTAACGGAGGGGTTTATTAAGGTCAGTTAGGCGCGAATGGAAACCGTGCCGATAGTGTAATGGCATAAACTGGCTTGACTGTGAGACGGGCATGTCGAGCAGATACGAAAGTAGGACATAGTGAACCGACAATTCGCATTAGATGCGGTTGAAGATTAACGGATAGAAGCTACCACGGGGATAACAGGCTAGTTCCACCTAAGAGTTCATATCGACGGTGGAGTTCGGCACCTCGATGTCGGCTCATCTTATCCTGGGGGTGGAGAAGCTCCCAAGGGTATGGCTGTTCGCCATTTAAAAAGATACGCGAGCTGGGTTCAAACCGTCGTGAGACAGGTTGGTCTCCTATCTACTGCAGGCGCTTGAATATTGAGGAGATTTGTCTCTAGTACGAGAGGACCGAGATGAACTGACCTCTGGTGTGTGGGCTCTAGCGCTAGCTGGACCGCCCAGTAGCCAAGTCGGGAACGGATAAGTTCTGAAAGCATCTAAGAACGAAGCCAACTCCAAGATAAGTATTCGTATGAGGGTCGTAAGAGATGATTACGTTGATAGGATCTAAGTGTACGCACAGTAATGTGTTTAGCTGAGGATTACTAATAACCCCATCCCATCAGGAAATATGTTTAGCATTGATTTTTATTTCAGATTTTTATTTTATTGTTCACATCCTGTTTACTTCTGAATTCTAGAAATTATTTTTTTGAGTTAGTTTTTAATTAATTTATTAACTTAATTTTTAGAATTCAGGAGTGAACTACACCACGGTCTGACTTAAGATTATTGTTTGGGAGTTGGAGATATATTTCTTTCAAATCTATATCTGCAACTCACTGAAGAGTGAAGTATTAATAATTCTTTTGTCAGCCGTGACCTAATTATGTTATGCAGGATTCTAACTCAAAATATTGTGGTGAGATAGCTCAGTTGGTTAGAGCATCAGTATTGCATACTGAGGGTCACTGGTTCGAGCCCAGTTCTCTCCGCAATATATTTTGAGTATTCTGTTCTCCCGATTCAGATGAAGGGTAACACACCATCTCATTTCGAACTGGATCGTGAAGACTTCACTCAGCGATGGTAGCTTTCGAGCAAGAGTAGTTTTTCGGGAGAACAGAGTACTTAAAAACATTAAATTCAAATTATTACCCCTATGTGCTCAGGTCTGCTTTACGCAGACTTTTTTCTTATATAAATATGCTTGACATAATATATTATAGTGATATACTATATATAGTAGACTATATAAGTAAGTAGTCGATTTTGGAAATAGAAATAAATTTTTGTAAATCTAAATTTTTTTTATGGAAATAGAAGTTGGTAAATATGCAGAAATGTTGCCACTTCTAAAAAAGATTTTAGATGAGCAACAAAAAATTGAAGAGGGTAAGATAGATGAAGCTTGTCTTAAAAAAGGAGTCTATGACAAGAAGACGGCAAAGACCATAAAAAATGCTTTGCGTAAAAAGGGACGTATTGTCCGAGAATATCACTGTGAGATTTGCAATTTTTGGCATTTGACTCACAAAGAAAAATATTAAAGCTTTAGCAATTAATTGCTAAAGCTTTTTCTTTTGCAAAAGATTATTTTATGTGGTATATTATGAGAGTAAACCAAAGAAGTGAGCGGATCAAAAAAGTCCTTAAAATACAAGCTCGCGGAGGTCGAACTATACGCTTTAAGCGCAGTGTTTACCTTAAATTCTCAATCAAAACTTTGGTCTGGGAATTTTTGTTTATTAAAAAATAAAATCAATTATGGCATTAAGTAAAAATAAAAAATCTGAATTAATAGAAAAATATTCTAATATTTTAGATAACGCAAAGACTTTTGTTTATGTAAATTTCAAAGGTTTGACCGTAAAAGATACAGAAGCTTTAAGAAAAAAGCTTTATGCAGAAAATATTTCTTACAATGTGGTAAAAAAGACTCTCTGGAATAGAGCTGTTGATACTAAAAAATTATCTGGAGAAAAACCAGAAGTAGGAGTAGAAATGGCCGTCATTGCAGGAGAAGATTTACTTGCTCCAGCAAGAATAGCTAATGATTTTTCAAAAGAACACAAAGGACTATTCTCAATAATCGGAGGAATCTTCGATGGAGTATTTAAAGATGAAAAATCAATGATGGAGATTGCTACAATCCCAGCAAGAGAAGTTCTTCTTTCACAATTGGCTTTCTTATTAAAATCTCCAATGCAAAGATTGGCGATTGGTATAAATGAAGTAGCTAAAAAGAAATAATTAAAATATTATCAGTAATTAATAATTAAATTAAAATTATGGAAAAATACGCAGACATGTTAAACAAAATCGAGGCTATGTCAGTACTCGAATTAAATGAATTAGTAAAAGCTATCGAAGAAAAATTCGGTGTTTCAGCAGCAGCTGTAGCAGCAGCTCCAGCTGGAGGTGCGGCAGCAGAAGCAGAAGAAAAGACATCTTTCACAGTACGTCTTGAGGCAGCAGGAGAAGGTAAAATCGCTGTTATGAAGGTAGTTAAAGAGTCATTAGGACTTGGTCTAAAAGAGGCTAAAGATCTAGTTGATGGGGCTCCTGTCGATCTAAAGAAAGACATGAAGAAAGAAGAGGCTGAGAATTTCAAAAAAGCTCTAGAAGAAGCTGGAGCTACAGTAAAATTAGCTTAATTTCTTTAAAATAAAAAATAAAAACGACCTAACTAGGTCGTTTTTATTTTGACATATTTTTTTATTGTGTAAATATTTAATTTTGAAAATTATTTTTATATAATTAATTTATTACATAATAAAATTATAAAAAATATATGTCATTAGGAGGAGTTCCAAACAAAGAGGTAGATCGAGAAATTAAAGAAAAAAGACAAGAAAGACTTAGTGAAATAAAAGATGAAGAAGAGAAAGAAGCAAAGCTTAGAGAGTTGAGCAAAAAATTCGATGTGACAAATTCATCGGAAAAATCAGAAAATTCTAATGAATATCAGGAAAAATTTTCTAATTTTGTAAAAAGAGTAGATGATTTTTGTGATGGTCTTGTTAATAAGAGTAGTCCTATAATTAAAGAAATGAAAAGAGAAATTATAGAGTTTTTTGACCCTTCATTACAAAATGGTGATACTAATAAAATAAACTCTTTTTATAGAGAGCTAAAAAAAGATCTACTCAAAAATGCTGGTAGTGTTACAGAAAATGCAAAAAAAGAATTCAGAGAATATTTAGAATCTCTCAGTACAGAATCTAAAATACCTGACTTTTTAAGACAAGTAAACAATTTTTCTGAAAATATTGAAGATGAGATTAATAAAAGATTAGTAAGAAATCTTAATAATATTTTAATGGATATAAATGCCAATCTAGGGACTTTATATGAAAATAAAGACCTTACAAAAGATCAAAAGTCTAAAAAAGTAATAGGGTATATAGATTCTTATATAGTTTAATTATTTTATTTTTTATCTTATATTTTGGGTTCTTTTCTTTTAAATTTGAATATGTTAGTATTTTATATATAAAAATAAGCATTTTAAATATATGGACTCACTTATAAAAATCTTTCAGTCAGGAAATGGTGAAATTAGATTAAAAATTCTCAGATTTTTTTTAGCAAATGCTGACAATTCTTTCAAAATGGACGAAATAGAAGAAAGAACTAAAATCAAAAGAGATAAAATTAAAAAAGAAGTGGCATTTTTATCTGGATCTAGCTTTTTGGATAGGGTGGTTGATGGTAAAGGCTATAGCAGTTTTAGATTGAATAATAATTTTGAGCACAAAGAGGCTTTGTATGATTTAGTTTTTGATTTTCAAAATATAAATAAAAAATTAATAATAGATAAACTTAAAAAGATCGGAAGAATCAAGCTACTGTATTTTACGGGTGTTTTTGTAAATGATGTTGATGCTGATATAGATATTGTGATAGTAGCTGATAATATGAAGCAAAAAGAAATCAATCGCGCCATTTCAGACCTCAATTCTATATTTGCCAATAAACTTCGATTACTCATAATGGATGTAGAAGAATTTGATTATAGATATAAGATGTTTGATAGATTTTTAAGATTGGTACTAGAAGGTAGAAAGATAGTGATAGTAGACAAACTCGCAGGTGAATTCTAAGATTTTTTGTGGATAACAATTTCTTGTTATTTTTTGAGATGCTATAATTTATATGTATAGGTGTTTTTGTTTATTACTTATTAAAATTAATTTTAAATTTAAATAAAAAATATGTTAGCACAATATATTAATGTTTTAGGCCAAGAATTGATCGATGTGTCAGTTAGAGTTGTGGCTTTTCTTCCAAATTTTATTATTGGAATAATCATTCTTTTAGTTGGTTGGTTATTTGGTCTTGTACTAGGAAGAGCTACTAGTCACGTTTTTGATATTTTAAAAATAAATCATTTATTTGGAAAAATTGGTTTTTCTCATATTTCTAAAAAGACAGGACATGATGTCTCTGTTGGCAATTTCTTCGGAGCTCTAGTCAAATGGACTGTTATAGTAGGATTTACATTGGCAGCAGCAAATATTTTTGGTTTGTTTTATGTATCTTCATTCTTACTAAGTATTTTGAATTATTTGCCATCTGTATTTGTGGCTGGATTTATATTAATCATTGCAAATATTTTTGGAAATTTAGCAGAGAAAGTGATAGACGGATCTGTGAGAGCAGCTGGATTTAGAGCTTCTTTTGCTGGATCTTTAGCGAAATACGCTATTATGTTTACAGGTATTTTGGCTGCTTTAAATCAGCTTGATATAATGTCTGTATTCACAAATACTCTATTTATTGGAATCATAGCAGCATTAGCACTCGCTTTTGGATTAGCTTTTGGACTCGGCGGAAAAGAGGCTGCAGCTAGAGCTGTGGAAAAGATGGAAAGAGATTTTACAAAGAAATAATTGAAGTGATTTAAAATATAAGATTTAAAATTAATTTGAAAAAATACTGTCTTTTTGGCGGTATTTTTTTACTTATATAAATATGTTAAAATAATAGTAAATTATATGAATAGTACTTGGCGTCAAAGAAGGAAAAATACTTTTATTTTAATAATCCTCATTTTAGTTTTAGCTTATTCTGGATACAAAATATATCCATATTTAAATCCTGTCCCAACTTGTTTTGATAAAAAGCAAAATGGTGATGAGCTTGGGGTGGATTGTGGAGGATCTTGTCAGGCTGTTTGTCCTACTCAAGTCGCAGCTTTTAATATTAAATTCGCAAAAGCCATAAAAACAGAAGATGGTCTTTATGACTTGGTAGCCTTAGTAGAAAATAAGAACAGTGATAAAAATACAGTTGATGGTAGTGTGGATTATATTTTCAATATTTACGATAAAGCAGGATCTGTTATAAAGACGGTCACAGGCACGACAAGTCTTTTACTTGGTCAGACATTTCCTGTAATTGTCCAAAATACTCCCATAGATCTTGGTAGTTCTGGTAATGATATAGGTCAGGTATCGTTTCAAATAAAAGACAATAATAAATCTTGGAAAAATGAAAATTCTGTATATGCTAGTAGTTTTTTTAATGTTTACGATACCAGATTTGACCAAAACAAAAACGATATCTCTCAATTAAATGTCACTTTACAAAATCTGACCGCTGCTACCTTTAGAAATTTTCCAGTCCGTGTCATGCTTTATGATGATAAAAATAATCTAATAGGTGTCAATGAGACAATAGTAAAAGAATTTGGCCCAAGAGAAATGAAAAATGTTATTTTTACTTGGCGTAATCCTTTAAACTCTGATAATCCAAAAGTAAATGTTTATGAGATAATTACACCATTTACGGTTATAAAATAAATACAATGGTAGACTTAGAAAGATTTAAATTAAATTTTCTCAATATAATAAAAAATATAGACTGGACTATCTTGTCCATTATTTCTACTTTAATGATATTTGGCCTTGTGACCATGTCTTCTCTTGATGCTGGAGACAACATATTTTGGAAACAGATAATACTTATATCTATAGCTATTGTTTCTTTTGTAGTATTTTCTTTTGTTGATTATAGATTTTTAAAAAATTCTTACATTGTGGTCATATTGTATATTTTATTAGTCGCTTTTTTGGTTGCTATATTTATTTTTGGCCATATCGCAAAGGGTGGTGCTAGATGGTTTAATTTTGGTTCTTTCTTTTTTGGCCCTAGCGAGCCAATGAAGCTTGTATTGATTATTTTATTAGCTAAATTTTTCTCCAAGCGTCACGTAGCTATTGCTAACCTGAGAAATATAATAATATCTATAGTTTATCTGTCTATACCGGCTGTACTTGTCATGCTTCAGCCAGATCTTAGTACGTCCATAATTCTTTGCTCTATTTGGTTTGGTATGGTACTGGTATCTGGTCTTTCAAAAAAGCATCTTTTTGCATTTTTGATAATAGGTATGACTTTAGCTTTGATAGCTTGGAATTTTTATTTGCATGATTATCAGAAAAATAGAATTTTAACTTTTGTGAATCCTGGTTATGATATTCACGGTACTGGATGGAATGCTTATCAATCAATAGTTGCTGTAGGGTCTGGAGGTGTGCTTGGAAAAGGTGTGGGCTATGGCACTCAATCTAGATTGGGATTTTTACCAGAGCATGAGACAGACTTCATTTTTGCATCATTTTTAGAGGAGTGGGGGATGATAGGAGGCATGATTGTATTTGGTTTATTTTTTATTTTGATACTTAATTTATCAAATAAAAGCTCAAAAGCTAATTCTAATTTCGAGACTTTATTTATCTTAGGTGTGTCAATTTGGTTTTTGGTACAACTTTCCATGAATATGGGCATGAATATTGGTCTTGTGCCAGTCACTGGCGTCCCTCTCCCATTTATGAGTCATGGAGGATCTCATCTCATTATAGAGAGTATTGCTCTTGGGATCTGTGTTGGTATGAGTAGATATGGTCGCGCCACTCATTCTTCGAGATTCAAAAATGAGTTTTTAGGATTGGAATAGTATTTATTTTATAATAGGTTTTAAGTGTGTTATTATTAAAATAATCATATTTTATGGATAGATTAATCAAAAAATATAAGCCAAGATACCAAGCTTTTTTAAGTGAGAAATTTAGTAATGACGGCTCTGGCTGGCTCATGCTTCAACAACTTATTATAGCTCCGATGTCTCTAATAACAACTGTCCTTTTAGCTAGAATTTTATCAATTTCCGATTATGGGTATTATAAATACGTATTATCTATGTATGCTATCATTTCTTTATTTGGATTTGGTGGTATATACAATATTACTATAATGAATATTCAGAGAGGCGAGGATCATTTCTTTTCTTTAGGATTTAAATATAAAAAGATACTAAGATGGATTCCTTCTATAATATCTTTATTTGTGGCTATTTATTATTTTTACAATGGTAATAATTTTTTAGCTATATTTTTTATATTAGCAATTTTTTCTTACTTGATAGTAGATACTTATGATTTTTATTTAGTAGCTTTGCAAGGGAAAGGTAATTTTAAATTAAATGCTTTATTAGGTATTTTTTATTATTTTATTTCTTTTTTTCCTCCTATTATTACAGCTTATTTTACACATAATTTATATTTAGTATTTATTACGATGTATGTTTGCCAGGGACTATTTAGAATTTTTGGATTTAATTATGTCAAAAGAAAAAATTTAATACATAATAAAAATGAAGAAAAATTAACAGATGGTGAAATAAAAAAATGGGGAAAAGAAAGTCTGTCACTTTCATTTAATAGTGCTTTAAATAGTTTGGGTGGCAATGTTAGCAGTGTAGTGGTTTTTAATAGGCTTGGTGCAATTAATAATGCTATTTATTCTTTAGCTCTAGCTTTAGTCGATTTTGTAAGTGGAATAATCATTAGTACTTTTTCTAAATCCTTACTTGTCTTATCACATATGTCTAAAGAAAATATGGGTGATAATTATAAGATACATTATATTAAATCTCTATTTAAAAAGTATTTTGTCTTAGCTCTTTTAGCAACTCTGTGTAGCATGTTAGCATTACCTTTTATTTATAAATTCTTATTTGCTAAATACTTATTCTCTTATAAATACGCCGTAGTTTATTCGTTATCTTTATTAGCTTTAACATTTGCTCCGGCTCTATATTTTTTTACAGAAAAAAGAAAATTTAAAATAATGAACACCGTACAAATAATAGTTCTTCTTTTAAATATCACATCCATATTCTTTGCGGCTATGTATTTCGGAGTCTGGGGAGCAATAATTGTGGCTATAAGTATAAAGTTTTTAGGTAATTTTATATATACAACTTTATTATAATATTATGATAGATTCTGCAGAAATAACAGTTATAATAAAAGGTTTAATCGTTGGTAATAGTCATGATAAGTATTCAGACAGATACACCCATCAGACTATAAAAAGTATAAGAAAATATCTTCCTAAATCTAAAATCATCTTATCTACTTGGGTGGGGAGTGATGTATTAGATTTGAATCCAGATGAGATCATCTTCAATAAAGATCCTGGTAGATTAGAAATGCTTTCATTTGATCAAAAAATAATTTCACACATATCTATAAATAATCAAATTATAACATCTAGTAAAGGTTTGGAAAAAGTAGAGACTAAATATTCTCTAATAATTCGTAGTGATATGATTTTGACTGGAGTTGGATTTTTAAAATATTTTTTAAAATATAATAAGCATTCTTTTGTTGGTTATCTAGATAAAAAAATTGTTGTTTTACCAACTTATAGTCCAACTAGACTCATTAAATATAAAAACTTTTTTAATAATTTTGATTGGCTTGTTTTTGATAAAAATTTTTATAATGTTTCAGACTGGGTATATTTTGGTCTAACAAAAGATCTCAAAAATATATTTTCTATTTCACTTGTAGATGAGGATAGATTAAGAGGTGAAAAAATTAACGGACATTATTTAGTGTCTGAGAATTTAAGTCCAGAGCAATATATCTGGGTTAGCTTTCTTCAAAAATATGAATATATTGATGTATCTCATATTAATTATTTTTCAGAAGAGAGGAGTAATAAGTCAGAAGAATCGTACGCAAAAAATACTATAATGATCTCAGCCAACAAATTTGGTGTTAGATCTCTAAAATATCCAGGTTCTGCTTATGGTGCCAGACCATGGACAAGCAGAGGGTTTTATACAATGTCAGAATACAATAAAATATATAATAAATATAATAAAGATAAAATCTTTTATATAAGAAATTATCTTGAAGAATTCATCTACTATATACAAATAAACTTGAGATTTTTTGTGAGAAGTGGTAATAAAAAATTATACAAAAATATAGTTAATGTTATACGCGGTTTTAATGGTAATAAGGACTTGTTAAAATGATTTACTTTGATTTTCAAATTATGATATATTTATCATATTATTATGCAAACTAAAATCAAAGCCATATTGTTTGACTTAGACGGAGTATTAGTAAACATGCCAGAAGCTCACTATATAGCATTAAATCGCGCATTGGAGCTTTTTGGTGCGCATATAGATGAAGATGAACATCAACAATATTTCAATGGTTTACCGACTCGTAAGAAAGTAGCGGCACTCGAAGAAATGGAGCGTCTACCAATAGGATTGCTTGAATTTATTAACGAGATAAAGCAAAAATATACTCACGAGCTTATACCAAAATATTGTGTTCCTGAGCATTCAAAGATAATACTTATGCGCCACCTTAAAGATAGTGGACTATTATTAGCTTGTTGCTCTAATTCTGTTAAAGAAACATTACATCCGATGCTTCGCTCAGCTGGATTATTTGATTATATGGATTTGATTGTTGGCAACGATGAAGTTACAAAACCTAAACCAGATCCAGAGATTTACATTCACGCTATGAAAAGATTATCTTTAACTCCAGAAGAAGTTATTATTGTAGAAGATTCTCCTCATGGTATAGAGGCTGGACGGGCAAGTGGTGCAGAGGTACGTATTGTCCGTGGAGTGGAAGATGTGAATATTAGTTTATTTAATGATATTTTAAATTATGAAAAAATATAATCTAGATTTGTTTACTCGTGGTTGGATAGTGGGAGATTTTGAGCCAAATATCTTAAAGACAAAAGATTTTGAATTCATGGTACGCTCTTATAAAGAGGGAGATTCTGAGGAGAAGCATGAACATAGAGTGGCTGATGAAATAACCGTCATCGTGTCTGGAAAATTTATTATGAATAATGAGGTTTTACAAGCTGGAGATATCGTGCATTTACCTCCTGGCACACCGGCTGATTTTATGTGTCTTATAGATGGGGCTACAGCAGTTATCAAGACACCATCAGTAAAAGGTGACAAATATATTGTCCAAAATGGAAGTTAAAGTAATTTTTTTACTTTGTCTGGATAATCTGTACATAGACCATCTGGGTTAAGAGTAATTATTTTTTTGATTCGTCTTATTAATTTTTTCTCACTTATAGCATCTTGATGAGATTCTCCTCCGTAAAGTCCTGGTGAGCTAAAATGCAATTCTGGAGTTACTAGAAATATTTTTAGAGAGACAGACCTGCAGGTATCAAAAATTTCTTTGGTATAAAGAGTCTTACTGATTCCATTTTTATCTAGAATGTCCCACTCGTCTAGCCATACGCCATAAAATAGATTTTTATTTTCCAAGACATCTTTAATATTCCATAATGTGCCTCCAACTAATTTATTATAGCGTTCTATATCGTATGGGTGTGCGACAGATGGGGCTAATTGTATATTTGGCAGGGCATTTTTTAGATAAATTGCAGTATCTTTTAACACATCGAAAACAATAATCTTATTGAGATCTGTATATTTCAGTTCACTTACAAGTATATCTAAAGTCTCTCTGTCTTGTGTAGAAGATTTTAAATGTAATGCGGATATAGATTTTGGTGTTGAAAAGAGTTTGATTATATTTAAAATTTGTGAAAGTTCCGTGATCTTACTGTTACTTATATTAATATTTAATATTTCATTAAGCTTCAAATCTTTAATCGATCTGGTATCTTTACCTTCAGTTATTCTTGTTAAATTATCATCATGAATAACCACAAGTCTGCCATCTTTAGTTTTTCTTATATCAAATTCTATACCGTATCCACGTTTTAGATGATCTAAGAAAACATAAAAAGAGCTCTCGGTATAATTATTTCTCTCTGGATCTAGTCCTCTATGGGTTATTATTGTGGTCATTCTTTGTATATGATATACTATATCACATGTTGAATATTATAATACCTATGGCTGGCCGTGGTTCTCGTTTTGTGAGTGCGGGTTACACATTCCCTAAACCTTTAATAGATGTTGCCGGTATGACTATGATTGAGGTGGTTATAAAAAATCTTCACCCTAAAAAGGTGAAGGATTTTCGTTTTATATTTATTTGTCAGAGGGAACATTATGAACAGTATGATCTATATAATATTTTTAGAAATGCTGTAGGTGGGGATAATTTTGAAGTTGTAAAACTGAATGGAGTGACCGCTGGAGCGGCATGTACAGTCTTGACCGCAAAATTTTTTATTAATAATCAAGATGATATTTTAATAGCAAATTCCGATCAGTATGTAGATTTTTTAGTAGATGACTTTATTAAAAAAGGCCGTGAAGGTAATAAAGATGGTCTCATTCAGACTTTCGAAGCTTCTCATCCTAAATGGAGCTATGTTCGTATTGATAAGAATGGAAAAGTACTCGAGACTGCTGAGAAGAAATTGATATCAAACAAAGCAACTACTGGTTTATATTATTTTAAATCTGGTTCTGATTTTGTTCGGGCCACAGAAGCGATGATCAAAAAAGATTGTAGATATAATGGGGAGTTTTATGTCTGCCCAGTTTACAATGAGCTTATTATAGAAGGAAAAGATATTTTTATTGATGATATTACGATCGAAAAAATGCATGGGCTAGGCACACCAGAAGATTTAAAAAAATTTCTTGAGTGTCTCAATAGTGGACAGATAAAACTCAACTCATGAATATTGCTCACAAAGATATAACTTTCGTAGTCCAAGGTACTATCATTGGTAGATTTGATGATGAGATAAAAGATAGATATACATTTTTATGTTTAAAAAGTATTAGAGAATATTTTCCATCTTCTTTTATTATTTTATCGACGTGGAAAGGGTCGGATGTGAGAGGATTAGATTTTGATTTGTTGGTCGAAAGTAATGATCCTGGTGTAAGTATATTAGGTGATTTTTCTAAAAATGGTTTTAGACAAATAGTCTCTAGTCTTGAAGGAATAAAAGGAGCGTATACGAAATATTCTGTTAAAGTTAGAAGTGACTTAATTTTTAAAAGTTCTAATTTTTTGAAATATTTTGAAAAATATAGTCAATTTCCATATAATTATGATTATAAATTAGTGGAAAAAAGAGTGGTCATGTTGACTACTTGCAATCCAAAAAGGAGATTCAAATTTCCCTATAATGCAGCAGATTGGTTTTATTTTGGGTTAACAAAGGATTTATTAGATATTTTTAATGTAGATTTAGTGAGTGGTGATTATGTTTGTAGACACGAATATGATAATCAGAAAAAAAAATGTATATCTCCGTATTCTTCAGAACAATATATTTGGTTTAACTTTCTATCTAAATACAAAAAAATTAACTTTAAAAATTTAAGGGATATTTCTAATAATAATATTGAAGAATCGGAAAAATATTTTGCCAACAACACTATATTATTGACAGCTAAGATGGCGGGGTTAGATTGGCTAAAATATCCAGGTGCAGCCTATGCTCAGATTCCATGCCTGAGTAATACAGGCCTATACACATTCACTGAATACAGAGAAATGCTTAAAAAATATACGCCTAGCAAATTATTTATTTTTCCAAATATAATGGAAAGATTTGTCTATTTTATGGTTTACAATTTGAGATTCTTAATAAAAAGTCGAAATAAAAAAATATATAAAATAATTTCTTATATTTTAAACCGTGAAAATCATGAGAGGCTGAAAAAAAATAATATAGAGACATATTAAACTACTCACAAGTCTCTTTCCATAGCTCTATAAGTTTTTTATCCATATTATCCTTAGTTAGGTCTTTAACCGAGTCTTTTATTATTTTAGTATCAAACACATCTTTATTTTTGTATGATTCTAGTAATAGATTGTAAATATCTTCTTTTGAAAATCCTTTTGCTATAAAGCCCGTCTTTCCATAGATAATAAGTTCTGTGCCGCCTCCAAATGGAGTTGCTAAAAATGGTGTACCATAAGACAGAGACTCTCTCACTGACATGTTAAACCCTTCAAATAGTGAAGGTAAAATAGTAAAGTTTGCTTTCGTGTATTCATTCGGCATATTTTGAGACCATCCAGGCAGAGATATATAATTTACAGCATCATTTTCTTTTACTATTCTAGCTAATTCCTCTTTAAGAGTCCCCATGCCGACAATCTTCAATTCAGTGTCTTTGTGTATTTTATGGAATTCTATAAAAGCTTCTATTAAGTTTGTTAGATTTTTTCCTTCATCATATCGAGCTGGGCATAGATATAATAAGCCATTATTGTTTTTTTCTGAATCTATTTTTATATAAGAAAAATCTGCTATCTCAATTATATTTTTTATGAGCTTTTTAGGATACATTTTTTTTAATTTTTGTTCGGTATTTTTTGAGACGGTTCTTATTGAGTTCGCAAAGGGAAAAGTTATTTGGGATATTAAAAGGTAAAGACGGTGCCTTTTTTTACTCATTAAGAAATTTTTAGAGTATAAATCAGTGTGTATTTGTATTTGTAAAGGCATTTGTAGGCAGAACTTAAAAATGATTCCTAGTATACCAAGATCAAATGGATTGCCGGCCGTTATGACGCTTTTTGTATTATTATTTAACTCACGCTTGATTTCTTTTACGATTTTTTTTATATAGAAAATAGATTTTAATCGCGGCACTTCTATAAAAAGAATATTTTCAACTTTCTCCACATCATATTTAGATCTTTGAAAATTTATCAAGATAAATTTTTCCAATTTTTCAGCTTGGCTTTGGAGATTTCTGCTTGGTACAGAATTATGATTTAAAAATGTAGAGGCAGCTGATAGAGATATTATTTGTAAGTTTTCTTTTTTCATATTTTTATTTAATTATTTCTTCTATCCACTTTCTCCATCCAAGATCTTGTTGTGATTCTATAATATTTCTAGAGAGATATTCATATTTGTCTTCATTTAAAATTTCCACCATTTTTTCCGAAAAAGCCGCTGGAGAGATTTCTCTTGATATTAGAGCTATAGCCTTTTCTTTGGTTTTTACTTTACATTGTTCTAATAGTCCAGTAACAGGCGTTATTATACAAGGCATGCCTTTATTTATAGCTATAGCTATAACACCAGATTGGCTTGCTTCAATATAAGGAAGAACACAAACATCACTTCTCCCCCAAATTTTTGAGATATCTTTTTCTTCTATATATTTATTTATGAGGTCTATATTTTTATCTTTTTCATTTATCTCATTTATCAATAATACATCTTCATCTTCTATTTGTCCTTCTCCAGCAATAATTACTTTATATTTTTTATTGAACTCTTTCATTTTTGTGTCAAATATCTTTATTGCTTGTAAGAATAAATTTAGTCCTTTATACTTAATCATTCTACCAAAGAATAAAAATGTCGGAATATTACCAAGTTTTCTTGTTTCAGAAATTTTACCAAAGTCATACATAGGGTGTTCTAATATAACAATCTGTTTATTTGGCCATCTTTTTTGAATTGTACTTTTAACATTGTCACTTAGGGTGATTATTTTATTTGAAAGTAAAATTTCTATTTGCATTATCAGATACTGTAATCGAGAGTTTTTTTCTCCAGGATGAACATTAGCATCATGACTGACATAAAAAATTTTAGATCTTGGTGATAAGATTTTTATGAGAATCATAAAAAAAGGATTCCAAACATGAGTCATGAGAAAAACAAATCTTTCTTTTTCTTTTTTCTTTTTTTTAATTATTTTTATACTTTTAATTATAAAATTTGGTAGCTTTAGGATTGTTTCGCTTAATGTTAATGGTGTCGTCAACATGTAAGAATCTTTTTTGGCCTCTAATATTCCTTCTTTTAATAAGTTAGAATCTGATATTAAAAGTCTAAAACAATCAATTTTATCTAGATTGTCTTCAACCGCTTTTGTAAAATCAAATGTAAATTTAGCTAAAGATTTTCCGAGATATATTAAAAAAAGTGATTTTTTATTAGTTTGAGACGTATTATTTTTCATAAAATAATAGAAATATTATATATTAATTTTAGCATAGCTCTTGATTTTGTGCTATACTTTGCTTTAATTATGAAAGACTATACAGATTTTTATAAAAATGGTGAATATTTCAAAAACAATCCGGGTTGGCACGAAGAGGACTCAGAATTTAAGTCTAAAAAGATTATTGAAATGCTTGAGAAAAATAAACTAATTCCGACTTCTGTTGCTGAAGTGGGATGTGGATTTGGAGAGATATCTAATATTCTTTCAAAGAGATATGATAATGTTCAAGTATCTGGTTTTGATATTTCAGAGCAAGTGATAAATATTGCCAAGAAAAAAGAATCACACAATCTTCATTTTTTTAATGAAGACATAATAAGTTCTGAGAGAAGCTTTGATTTGATAATCATGGCGGATGTTTTTGAGCATGTTAGAGATTATATAGGGTTTATAGATGAGGTTTCTAAACATTCCAGATATTCCGTTTTCCATATTCCACTAGATATTTCTATACAAAAAATTCTTTTTCCTTCGAGAATAATAAAAAATAGGAAAGAAGTCGGACATCTTCATTATTTTATAAAAGAGACAGCTTTAGAGACATTAAAAGATTGTGATCTAGAGATCTTGGATTGTAAGTATACTAGATGGGGAATAGAGATGAAACAGAAATCGCTATTAAAAAAAATAGGTAAATTGCCATTAATATTATTAGATTTTTTTAGTACAGATTTAGCCGCAAAGATTTTGGGCGGTAACTCATTATTGGTATTGACTAAGAAAAAATAAATATATTTTTTATAATCCTGTCTTTCCTATTAAAGTCTTAACAGTTTTAATCATTAGAGATAGATCTAGTAAGACAGATCTGTGCTTTAGATAATAGACGTCATAAGAAAGTTTTAATTTTGTACCATCAGTAGCTAGTCCAAATTTTGGTACAGATTTAGGATCTTGATAGATTTGTGCATATCCAGAAAGTCCTGGAGTGATGGTGTGACGAATGCCATAAAAAGGGATCTGATTTGAGTATTCAATAACTAATTTTGGCAGCTCTGGTCTAGGGCCAATTAAAGATACTTCTCCTTTTACTACATTTATCAGTTGTGGTAATTCGTCTATTCTGGTCTTTCTTATAAACTCTCCAAATTTTGTGACTCTAGAAGATTCATTCTTACTAGCCACATCTATATCTTCATTTTTTAAATCCGTCATACTTCTAAATTTGTAAAGTTTAAAAGGTTTGTTATCTTTACCAATTCTTTCTGAAATAAAAAACAAACTTCCTCCGTCTTGGATTTTTAAAAATATAAATACTATGGGATAAAATATTAAAGATATTAAAAATACTGGTACAGATAATATTAAATCCAAAACTCTTTTTGTTTTGATATAAAATTTATTTTGTTTATTATAGAGATTGTTGAAGAACCAACCAGCATCAATATTCTCAAGAGGGATTTTTCCTAATACTTCCTCATAAAGATCTGCAAAATTAATCACATTTATGTTTTCCAAAAATAATTCATAAAATAACGCTATATCGTTTTTTACATATTGGTGATGCATATTTATGGCCAACATGTTGAATTGTCCTTCTCTGATTTTTTGTTTTATTTTAGTGAAGAGATCTAGATCTCTATAAATTGATAAATCTATAAAATCAACCTTTTTTGTATTTAAAATTTTGTTATTATCTAATTCTTCTTTTAGCTCCATCAATTCTGATCCAGACGCTACAAGTAATACTTTATTGTCTAAGCCAGATTTTATAAAAATTCTAGCGTATTTTCTCCAGACAAAAATCATAAAGCTAGCCACTAATATATATATCAAAAGGATAGTCTTTGGGGCGATATTAAAATATGATGAAGAATAAAAAATTATAGACCCAAATACTGCAGATAGTATAAGACTAGATATGATTCTCTTGTTTAGCTCGTTATAGATTTTGACAGTCATCTTGTCATACAATCCATACATGTAAAAGATAATGATCGTGGGTATGGTTATAATTAAAAATGGATAAAAAACCATTAAGAAATCTTGGTAGCTTAAAAGATTTAAATTTCTCAAAGATAAAGATAGATAAAGTGAAAAACCCAGGATTGCGAAATCTATAATAGCTACCAGCACCCTTTTTGTCATTCTGCTTGAAATCATATATAATAATTATACCTTTTATTTAGAAAAATAAAAGCCTTAAATTTTAATAAAAATATGAAGATTTTATACGTCATTACCAAGAGTAATTGGGGCGGAGCTCAAAAATATGTTTTTGATTTAGCTTTAGCTATGAAAAATAAAAATAATGATGTCTCGGTGGCTTTTGGGGGTAATGGAATTCTATCTGAAAGATTGAAAACTTTAAATATAAAGACAATAGAAATAGAAAATCTAGGAAGAGACGTTGATATTTTAAAAGAATTTTCTGTTTTCAAAGATTTGTATAAAATTTTTAAAAAAGAAAAACCAGATCTGGTGCATCTTAATAGTTCAAAGATAGGTGCACTAGGAGCACTTGTTGGTAGATTGGCCGGAATAAAAAAGATAGTCTATACAGCCCATGGATTTCCTTTTCGTGAAGAAAGACCTTTTTGGCAGATACTTTTGATTAAATTTATTTCCTGGCTGACTATAATTTTCTCGCACGAGACTATCTGTGTCTCGCAAAAAGATTTTGATGATGTAAAAGATTGGCCGTTTGTATCCGATAAATTAAAAGTCATACACAATGGTATAGAGATAAAAGATTTTATAAAAAAAGAAGAGGCTGAAGATTTTGTGCGGATAGTATCTATTGGTGAGCTGCATAAAAATAAAGGATTTGAATATGCTATAAAAGCTATAAATATTTTAAAAGACAGAATTCAAAATTTTAAATATACGATCTTATCTTTTGGCGGAGAGGAAGAAAATAATTTAAAATCCTTAATACGCGATCTACATCTCGAAAATTTTGTAGAGATAGATATAAATAAAAATAATCATTCTGAAATGTTAAAAGATTTTGACATTTATTTTATGCCTAGTGTAAAAGAAGGTTTACCTTATGTTTTACTAGAGGCTGGCACACATTTTTTACCGGTAGTAGCTAGTGATACCGGAGGCGTAAATGAGATTATAGAAAATAATAAAAATGGATTTTTATTTTTATCAAAAGATATAAACGCTTTTGCGCTTGGTCTTGAAAAATTAATCAGAGATAAAGATTTGAGAAAGGTTTTTGCTCAAGAAAATTGTAAAGTAATAATAGAAAAATTTGATATATTAAAAATGATAGAAAATACTAATTCTTTATATATAAAATCCTAGAAATTTAATACTTGCAAAATATCTATTTTTTTGTATAATATCTTCCTGTCCTGATAGATCGTTTATAGTTCACTATTCTCACTATTCATAAAACCCACTCAAGCGCCAAAGCTATAAAGGTTTTGATCGACAGCCCCGCTCCCGGGGTTTTTCTTTTGTCTAAGTTTGTTTTTTGTGATATTATTTAAAAAAGGGCTTATAGTTCAGTGGTAGAATAGCGGTCTCCAAAACCGTTGACCGAGGTTCGAATCCTCGTGGGCCCGCCAAAATTATGAAAGAAATCATTTTTTGCTCTCAATATGTAGATATAAGAAAAGAAGAATGGCGACCAAAAGCTTGCTCTATATCGTCTCTCTGGATGTCTTTAAAATATTTAAAAGAGGATTTTATTTTATCTCCTGATGAATTATTAGAAGAGGCTATTTCTATAAAAGCTTTTTCAGAAGCTGGATTTTGGCTTCACGATCGTATTTGCCTTTTGGCCCACAATCATGGCTTGCCAGCTTATAATGAAGAATTTAAAAGTATACCTTTCGGCCAAGAGACAATTTATGCGGAAAGTATTTCTGATTATGGAGTAGAAAAAATTTTTAATTTTCTAAAAAATAAAGAAGGGTTAGTCATATCTTCTGTGCCAAAAAGTTTTGATGACATAGACAAGCCACACTCTATTTTACTTCACGGTATTTTAGAAAAAGAAGGTGAAAGATATTTTATATATAATGATAGTGAAAAGCTCAGCAAAGAAGAAGGACAAAATCTTGAAGTAAATTTAAAAGATTTTAAATCTAAATGGCGTAAATTAGCTATTTTTATAAACAAAATATAAAAATAAAAAATATCCTCTCAAATTCGCACTCCGCTAAAGCGAAAGAATTTTCGGAAACATTTTTTAATAATTAATTAAAAATATTTTTTAGAATAATCTTCTATCTTTTTTAAAACTTTGGAAAACTCTTTACCTTTTTGAGTCAAATAATAGTTTGTAGTAGGGGGGAAAGTTTTCAGATTTTCTTTTTCTATAATTCCTTCTTTTTTGAGAGTTTTTAGATTTTTGGTTAGCGTCTCGTCACAGATATTGCCGATATTAGATTTAAACTCAGTAAATCGGACTTTTTTATTAGCTAAAAGAGTCTTGATAATATGTATTGTATAGACATCATGAAATAGCCAAGAGACATTTTCTATTGGACAGGATGATTTCTTTTTAGATTTTGTGTCTTTCGTCTTTTTCATATTTTCCACTTGCAATTATTATAACCTTTTGTTAAAATAAATACAATACTCTATTATTTAGAGTAATATAATTAAAAAACTATAAATAAATTAAAAACACATTATGTCATTTTTAGAAAATTTAAACTGGAGATATGCTACAAAGAAATTTGATAGTACAAAAAAAGTGAGTGAAGAAAATTTACAAAAAATCAGAGACGCAATCAGACTAGCTCCGACTAGCTTTGGAGTACAGATGTTTTCTGTGGTAGAAGTAACAGATACTGAAATTAGAAATAAAATCAAAGAAGCTTCTTATAATCAATCTCAAGTCACAGATTCAGATAGACTTTTTGTCTTTGTGGCTAGAAATGATGGAGAAGAAAGAGTCGAAAATATGTTTCAAACTATGAGTGGTGGAAATGAGGAAGTGAGAAAGACAGCTCTTGCTGGATATGAAGGAATGGTACGTAATACTGTGTTGTCTCAAGATAAAGCAAGTCTAGCAAATTGGTCAGCAAAGCAAAGCTATATTGGTCTTGGTTTTGCTTTGGCTGCAGCAGCAGAATTAAAGATAGATTCTTGTCCAATGGAAGGATTTGATCCGATGAAAGTAAAAGAAATTTTAGGATTAGGTGATGAGTTTATGCCTATCGCTATGCTTCCAGTTGGATACAGAGATGAATCAGATACGCATCTTAATAATCCAAAATTCAGATTTCCAGAATCAGAAATTTTTACTAAAGTCTAGTATTTTGTCATGGGTTTTATTATGTGATATCTTTAAGTGATAGAATAATTAAATTTTATGAAAAAAAATATCTTAGTGTTGGGATTGTTATTTATCTCTCTGATCGTGTACACGAAAAATTCTGAAGCTAAAAAGATTAAAGCAAATATTATTTGTGAGTATCCAGCACCGAAGAAGGGATGTAATTATGTGCCAGGACCCAATTATGATAAGAAGACTAATTGTGGTCTGATAATTATGTGTAGTGTAAATAGATAGTATTACAAAATCTAAAAATAAAAAGCGGGTCGCAAGACTCGCTTTTTATTTTGTATATACTTGACATTTATATACAGATATGCTATATTGTATTATAGTTAAACTTGTTCTTTAAAAATAAATGGACAAGTTTTTAATTTTTAAAATAATTAACTCTAAATATAACAATAATATTATAAAAAAATAAAAACCTGTAAAATGAAAAAAGTAAAAAGAAACTTCATTAAATTTTTGCTTAATAGCGAAAAAGCTTTTGAGATGTCTATGTACCCAGTATGTATTTTTGGCGGACTATTCTTCACTTTTGTTTCGGGACTTGCTGTGTACAGAGATCTTTTTGTTCAAGGCAAGTCCTTTGAAGATCCTGAATTTGTAATCATTTTTCTTTTGTTCATGTCTTGTATTTTTGCGACCTTATATTGTTTCTGGTCATTTAAAAAAGAATTTTTGCCCTGGCTTAAAAAAAGAAAAATTGAATACTATTTTGGATTGTTAATGGCTACTTATGACGAATCTGCCAAGATCTATGAATTTCAAAAGATGCTTCATAAAGAGATTGGAAAGTTATATGATTTGACCAATCAATCGACTTATTTGGAACTGTATAGATTGTATGCAAATTCTTGGAGGAATCAAGATGCTTTGATTAAACATTTTTATGAAAAAGAAGATTATGAATCTTTGGCTAAATATAAAAATGCAGACGCCTGGCTGATCGAGTTTGAAAAAAATAATAATGCAGAGAATTTGAAATCTTCTGTTGACGAGGTGGAAAAAGAAAAAAAACGATTGGAAAATATCTTGAAAGATTCAGATGTTGAACTAAAAGAAATTAAGGATAGGAGAATTTTTTTTGAGACGGCGCTTAAAAAGCTAGGAATAGATCTTAAATAGTCTTTTTCATTCGAACGACACTACCCTTAATAAAGGTAGTGTTTTTTTATTTTTTAATATTAAATGCTATAATCCATAAAAAAGCAGGCTATTATTTTATATTTATGACAATCAACGAAATCAGAAAGAGATATCTAGAATTTATGAAAGCGAATGGTCACGCTATCGTAAAGTCTAGCTCTCTCGTACCAGAAAATGACCCCACAACACTTTTTACTGCCGCAGGAATGCAGTCGATGATTAATTATATTCTAGGTGCAAAGCATACAGCCGGCACTCGCGTAGCTGACACACAAAAATGCTTCCGCTCACAAGATATCGAAGAGATTGGTGATAATCGTCACACTACATTTTTTGAAATGCTCGGCAATTGGAGCTTTGGAGATTATTTTAAAAAAGAGCAAATTGGCTGGATGTATAGATTTTTAGTAGATAAAGATTTAGGATTGGGATTGGATAAAGATAGACTATATTTTTCTTGCTACACTGGAAATGAAAAATTAGGCTTACCAAAAGACATTGAAGCAAAAAATTTCTGGATAGAAAATGGAATAGATGAGAGTCATGTGTCATTTTATGATGAGAGTAAAAATTGGTGGAGTCGTGCCGGCTCTCCAGAAAATATGCCAGAAGGCGAGCCTGGCGGACCTGATTCTGAAATGTTTTTTGATTTTGATCCAAAAGGTGAAAAAGGAATTCATGCAAATAGTAAGTGGGCGAGCGAAGAATGTCATCCAAATTGTGATTGTGGAAGATTTGTAGAAATTGGAAATAGTGTATTTATTCAATACAAAAAATCAGGAGATAAATTGGTAGAGCTAGAGCAGAAAAATGTAGATTTTGGTGGAGGATTGACTCGTATGGCTGCCGCGACAGTAGATGACAATGATATTTTTAATTTAGATATTTTTTCTCCTGCTAAAGATATTTTAGAAGAGATCTCAAGTAAAAAGTATAATGAGGACAAAATTAATTTTAGAATAATTTTTGATCATATTCATGCGGCGACATTTCTCGTTGGTGATGGAGTAGTGCCCGGCAATAAGGACCAGATGTATTTTGTGAGAAGACTGATTCGTCGCGCAATTGTAGCTGGACACAAATTAGGAATTCAAAATAATTTTACAAAAAATATTGCCGAGACATTTATTGAAAAGTATAAAGAAGCTGAAGAATACCTCGGAGATAATCTTTCTCAAAATAAAAATAAAATTTTAGAAGAACTTGATAAAGAAGAAAGTAAATTTAGAAAGACTTTGATTTTAGGAATGAGAGAATTTGAAAAACTTTCTCATAAAGATATTTCTAGTGAAGACGCTTTTAATCTTTTACAAAGTTTTGGGTTCCCAATTGAATTAACAGAAGAACTCGCAAAAGAAAATAATCTAAAAGTAGATCTTGATGGATTTTATAAATTAAAAGAGGAGCATGCGGAAAAAAGTCGTACGGCCAGTGAAGGAATGTTTAAGGGAGGACTGGCGGATCAATCTGAAGTCACTACAGCCCTTCATACAGTATGTCATCTCATGCTCGCTGGTATGAGAAAAGTACTTGGTGATAAAGTATCTCAAGCTGGCAGCAATATCACGCCAGAGAGAGTGCGTTTTGATTTTACATTTGATAGAAAAGTAGAGGATGATGAAATAAAAGAAATAGAAAATTATGTGAATACTGCTATCAAAAATGGATTTATAGTATCGATTGAAGAAATGCCAAAGAGTGTCGCAAAAGAATCAGGAGTGGTGGGATCATTTTGGGATAAATATCCAGAGACAGTGAAAGTCTATACAATGAAAGGTGGTGATGTGATTTATTCTCGTGAATTGTGTGGTGGTCCTCATGTTGAAAATAGTAAAGACTATTTAGAAGGAAAAACTTTTGAAATATCAAAACAAGAATCTGTCTCAGCTGGCGTCAGAAGATTTAAAGGAGTTTTGAAATAATACTTGTATATTGACTTATTATTCTTTTTATGCGATGATCAATCCCTATACAAGTTGGTGAAGCGTCGACATCAATGTCTGGTCTTTCATTCCAGAAAAAATCTTTACAACCTTTTCCGTCAATAATTTTTTGTACCAGCAGGCTATCATTGCAAGGAAAATCCTTTCTAGCTCTGAATATCACCAATCCTTCACCTTTAGGAATTTTTTCATATTCCTCTTGTGCTTTTTTTGTATTGGTTATACCAGTAATGAATTTTGTATTTTCATCATAAAGAGTGTCATGTACTTTTAATACACCACCACCAGCAAGTATTATTGTTCTCATTTTTTACTTGTTTTAGTTAAAAATAACGTATCTTTATTTATACTATTCTATTTGTTGTAACTTGTCAAAAATTAATTTTTTTCATGCTAAAATATACTTATATATAAATATGAATCAAAATTATCTTAAAAAATATTTAGATATTGTTGTATTTCCAGATAAGACTCTCATAAAATATTGGCACGATGATATTCTCTCTTTTACTCATGAGCATCCAGTCGGATTGTCTCATATAGAAAAAGAATTAGTAAGTGAATTAATAATGAGTGATTGGGTGAATGGACTCATTCACACTCTCAATATTATCTCTCTCACAGATCGAGTACCAACTTTTATTTATCTCACCACAGAAAAATATGGAAATGTTTTCGAGAGACAGATAAAAAATAAAAACACTTATTCACAGTTTTACATTGAAAATAATAATTATGGTAAAGGTGTGCATGTTATAATAAAAAAGATAAATTATGCGAATATAAATAGTTTGACTTCCGATTCTAATTTACCAAAACATTTAAAAGATAATTCAAATAATAAATCCAAATCATATGAGAGATATACGAAGACCATATCGCAATTCAAGGTCTAGCGCCTCGACTGAGATCAGGGTAAAAAAAAGACCAACTGATAAAGCTCGAGAGGTAGAGAATTTTGAAAAAGATGCCTATACAAATGAATATAAAGATATTGCTTATGATAAAAATGGTAAGCCGACCATGAAGGCTGTCACACATTTTGACTTGGCTGGATTTGGTAAAAGATCTAAAAAGAGAGGTGAATATGATATTTTAAAAAGAGAGGCTTTTTTTAATAGTAAGAGTCATGATTTTGACGAAGAGGACATACAAAATTTTCGTCGCTCAAAAAATAAAAAGAAAAAAGTACGAAAGACTATTTTATATTTTTCTATTTCAATCATAGCTTTAGCTTTGATACTTTGGACTTTTGTATTTGATTCTGCCGGTGTCGTCATCAATCCAAAATATAAAGATGTAGATGTGTCAGATACTTTTATCTTTTTTAAAGAGGATTTAATAATGGATTATTCTAGTACTACCATATCTAAAGATGTAATGAAATCTGCCCCAAAAGAAGTAAATCAAAAATCTTCTGGCGAGATTACAATTTATAATAATTATTCTACCAATCCTCAAATACTCATAAAAAATACTCGCTTTCAGACTTCTGATGGAAAGATATTTAGGATAAACGATAGTGTCACGGTCCCAGGTAAAAATGGAAACACCCCAGGATCTGTCACAGCCAAGGTTTCTGCTGACACTTATGGTAGTGATTATAATATTAAACCTTCAGATTTTACCATCCCAGGATTTAAGGGTACACCCAGATATGCTGGATTTTATGCTAAATCAGTATCTCCTATGTCAGGGGGTATGTCTGGCACTGTCTCTACAGTTTCTCCAGAAGATATAATGGTGGTAAATAATGATTTAAAACCATCTATAAATTCAACCCTCACAACATCTACAAAAAAGATTACTCATGATGGATATTTTAGTTTATACAATAATCTGATAATAAATTATTCTGATAACCAGAATGTATTAATGACTTCTGATCAGAATTCTTATAATTTGACCGGTATAGCATTATTGCTTTCTATTAAAAAAGATGTATTAGCTTCTGTCATTGCAAAGCAAGTTTTACAGGACAATTATAACGCTTCTCAGCCAGTACATATCGACGATATAGATAGTTTGACTTTCACTATAGATCCAAATGCTGATATAAATAGCAATATTATAAAGATTCTAATAAACGGAAAAGTCAGAATTATTTGGACTTATGGTCCTGATAATGTTAAAAAATCTATAGCTGGACAATCTACATCACAATTTGATACTATTATAAATAAATATTCTTCTTCTATTATTCATAGCAGTTTTAAAGTTAGTCCTCCATGGATAAAAGCCTTTCCTAAAGACATAAATAGAATAAAAATAGAAGAAGTATTAAAATAAAAGCACATGAAAAAGCAACAATTCAATAGTAAAAAAACAAACAAAAAGAAACAAAATACAAAAAATCAACCAGAGCTCGATGATGTTGAGGATGGCATGGAAGTAAAAGAAGGAAGAGTGATAGAGGCTTTGCCGGCCGCTCTTTTTAGGGTAAAATTTGATGACGGAAAGGATCTTATTTGCTTTTTGAGAGGAAAAATAAAGGTTTTTAAGATTAAAATATTGGTGGGTGACAAGGTGCTAGTTGAGCTTGATCCATATGGTGGAAAAGGTAGAATTGTAAGAAGAATTTAAAGGTTTTAAAACTCTGGCAGTAGATATTTTAATTTATCCTTAAAAGATTTGCATTTTTTAAAGATTTATAGTATACTCTCTCCATAACTATAAAAATTAGTTTTTTATTTTTGTGCTCTAAATTATGAAAGTAAAATCATCTATCAAAAAAATTTGTGCTAATTGCAAAATGATAAAGCGTAGTGGAACATTACGTGTGATTTGTACTAACCCAAAACATAAACAAGCTCAAGGATAATAAACTATTAAAATTAATTAATTTTTATGCGTATCGCAGGTATCACAATTCCAGAAAAAAAGAGATTAGAAGTAGCTTTGACTGCTGTTTATGGTATTGGCCGTCCAAGAGTTAAGATGATTTTAGAAAAGCTAAATATCGATCTTGGTAAAAAAGTAGAAGAATTGACTGCTGATGAAGAGAAAGACATCAGAAGAGAAGTTGAGTCTTTTAAAATAGAAGGAGATTTAAGAAGAGATGTACAATTAAATATAAAAAGACTAAAGGATGTAAAATGTTACAGAGGTATAAGACATCTAAGACATTTACCAGTGCGTGGACAAAGAACAAAGACCAATAATCGTACTGTGAGAGGAAATACTAGAAAGACAATGGGATCTGGTAGAAGAAAGGTAGAAAAGACATAAAATTAAAAAATAAAATAAAATTATGGGAAAGAAACGCGTAGTAAAACAAGTTGGTTCAGGAATAGATAATGCTCTAAAGGCAAGATCTCTTTCAAAGGGTCTAAAGAAAAAAGTCTCAGAAGGGATTTTGTATATCGAGTCAACTTATAACAACACAAAATTAACTTTGACTGATCTAAAAGGGAATGTGATGACATGGTCAACATCTGGATCTCTTGGATTTAAAGGAGCTAAAAAAGGTACACCTTTTGCAGCTGGAAAAATTGCCGAAGTTATTGGAGAAAAGGCTTCTCAAGCTGGAGTTAAAGAAGTAAAGATTATAGTCAAAGGTGTGGGATCTGGAAGAGAGGCAGCAATCAGATCATTTGCAGCTTTTGGTATCGAAGTAACTTCACTTGAAGATCAGACTCCTGTGCCTCACAATGGTCCAAAGCCAAAGAAGCCAAGAAGAATTTAGAAAAATTATTAAAATAAAATTATGACAGATAAAAAATGTAAAGTTTGTAGAAGAGCCGGTGAAAAACTTTTCCTAAAAGGAGACAGATGTTTTTCTCCTAAGTGTGCTATGAACAATCGTCCATACGCTCCGGGAAAATTGGATTCAGAAAAGAAACACAGATCAGCTGTATCTGAATACGGTCTTCAAATGAAAGAAAAACAAAAGATTAAAAATATTTATGGTCTTTCTGAGAAGCAATTTGCTTCTTATGTAAAAGCTTCTGAAAAATCTTCTGATGTTGTACCTACTCTTGCTATTTACTTATCTCTAGAATCACGTCTTGATAATCTTGTGTATAGAATGGGATTTGCTAAAAACAGAGCACTTGCAAGACAAGTGGTATCTCACGGACACATTTTAGTAAATGGAAAGAAAATCAATGTAGCATCTCATAAAGTGAGATTGGGAGACGTCGTCTCTATAAGAGAAGGATCAAAAGCTACAAAGCTATTCTCTGATTTAAATAATAAATTGAAAGACTTCACTGCTCCAAATTGGATTACTTTGGATGCTGCAAAAGGTGAAGCTAAACTTACTTCTCTTCCAAAAGAAGTAGAGAGTGGATTCGATTTTGCTAAGGTTCTTGAATTTTATAATAAATAATTTTAATTAAATATTATATACTTGCTTTTTATAGTGATTTCGTGTTATAATTTCACACGTTAATTTTATTAATCTTAAAGAACAATAGGTCAGAAAAATAAGAAAATAAATAAATTTATGCATTCACAAAATATCAATTTGCCATCAAAGCCAAAAATTATCAAAGAAGAAGGAAATAAGGGTATCTATGAGATAGATGGTCTTTATCCTGGATATGGATATACATTAGGAAATTCTATTCGTAGAATTATAATTTCATCTATTCCTGGAGTTGCTATAACTTCACTTTCTATTGAAGGTGTAAAGCATGAATTTTCTTCAATCGAAGGAGTAAAGGAAGATGTCATTTCTATGATATTGAACTTAAAAGCTATTCACTTTACTCTACATTCTGATGAGCCACAAAAAATATCACTTAAAATAAAAGGACCAAAAGTAGTGACCGCTGAAGATATTGAAATACCATCTAATGTTGAAATAATAAACAAGGATGCTTATATTTGTGAGATTACTGGAAAAGTCGGCTTAAATGTTGAAATGACTCTTGAAAAAGGTATTGGATATATCTCTAAAGAGCAAGTCGAAAAAGAAAGAACAGCTATCGGCGCTATCTCACTAGATGCAGCTTTTACTCCAGTAAAAAGAGCTAGCTATGAAGTAGAAAATATGCGTGTCGGTGACAGAACAGATCACAATAGATTAAGATTATCAATTGAGACTGACGGATCTATATCACCAAAAGAAGTATTAGAATTTTCTATTGCTACTATGATTACTCAACTTCAAGCTATTGTAGGATTTAAGGAGACCGTCTCACAAGATGAAGTAATGTTTTCAGATAATATGTCAGATGAAAAAGTTGATTCTGATAGTTCACCAGCTAAGATAAAAATCGAAGAATTAGAATTTTCAACAAGAACTGAAAATGCATTAATCTCTGGAGGTATCAAAACTTTGTCTGGCCTTTTAAAGAAATCAGAGCAAGACCTTAAAAATTTAGGTGGACTTGGAGACAAGGCTATAGAAGAGATAAAAGAATTATTAGATGGTAAAGGTCTTTCTCTTAAAAAGGAAAAACAAAAATAATTTGCAAAATTCCTAAAAAAAGTGTATAAAATATAGAAAATAAAAACATGAAGCATCACAAAAATTTCCGAAAATTTGGTAGAGAGAAAAATCAAAGAAAATCCTTTATAAAAGGATTGGCTATTAATCTTATTCGCCATGGCAAAATTGAAACTACTCTTGCTCGCGCAAAAGAGATTCGCCCTTATGTAGAGAGACTTGTAACTCTTGCAAAGGTTGACAGTGTAGCCAGAAGAAGATTGATTGCTAGTAGAATCTTAAATCAAGAAGATGAGACCAAAAAGCTATTTTCTGATTATGCTAAAAAGTATCAAGATGTCCAAGGGGGATACTTGAGAATTACTAAGCTCGGTCAAAGATTGGGTGATGGTTCTTCAATGGCTGTAATAGAATTTATTTAAAATATATGACAAATATCAAAGACACAAAAGAATATACAATTGATGCTACAGGAAAACCTCTTGGAAGACTTTCTACAGAAGTGGCTGCTATTTTAAATGGAAAAAATTCTACAAGCTTCGCAAAGAATATAGTGACAGCTGTCAAAGTAAAAGTTATTAATGCTTCTAAAATAAAATTGACTGGCAATAAATTAAAACAAAGCATTCACAAGACTTACTCTGGATTTCCAGGAGGACAAAGAGTGAGAAGTCTAGCTAATGTTATTGAAAGAAAAGGCTATGGAGAAATTATTCTTCATGCTGTAGAAGGAATGCTTCCTAAGAATAAATTACAAGATAAAAAGATGATGAATCTTTCTGTAGAAGAATAAGAGAAATAAATTTTTAATAAAGATATGAATAAAGACAAATATATAGAAACAATAGGAAGAAGAAAGACAGCTACAGCTAGAGTTCGTATGGCGCCTTCTTCAAAATCATCATTTATTGTAAATGATAAAGATGTAAATGATTATTTTCAAACATCAGAATTACGCTCAATAGTAGAATCAGCTTTCACAAAAGGAGATCTTCCAAATAAATACACTATTACTGTAAAAGTAGTTGGATCAGGTATTCATTCTCAAGCTGAAGCCGTGAGACATGGTATCACTCGTGCGCTAGTCAAAGAAGATGAGACACTTAGATCACAATTAAAGAAGCTTGGATTCCTTAAAAGAGATCCTAGAAGTAAAGAAAGAAAGAAATTCGGTCTCAAAAAAGCTCGCAAGGGACCAACATGGTCAAAAAGATAGTAAAAATAAAAACCTCGACAGATTGTCGAGGTTTTTATTTGACCGCTCTATCTATTTAATATATATTGTAACAAGTTAAAACTCTAAAAAATGTGTACCTTCAAAGAATTTTTGTTTGGTTTTGATCCTGAAATCATAGATCCAAACATTCAAAAAATTGAATTTCGAATCTTAAAATTAAAACAAGAAAAAAAGAGGATTAGCAAAGCCTTTAAGGAAAAATTATTTTTTAACACTCACTTTTTAAAAAAGATACCACAAATAGAAAAGAGTGATAATGTTATTTATATTTTTTCTTTAAATTATTCTCCAAAATTTGGTCGCCTGATAGAGGAGTATCGCTTTAGAAATTTAAGGCCGACAAATGCGGCTTTGCTTTTAAAGTTCAATCTTAAAAATCCTGAATTTAAAGAAAAGATTCCCGGTCTGACATATCTTAATTCTAGTAAAAAAGGTAAATTTTATTACACACTTAGTTTTTTAAAACAAAAAGGTGAAGATAAAATGAGTCTTGATATTATAACTAAAGACAGTGTTATATCAAAAGAATTTTATTTCTTTGGAGAAAGGAGGTTGAGTTTTTTAGAAAGATTCCTCAACTTTTTTAATGTGAAAATTTTACAGATTTGATCAAAACATCCTTATTATTAATAATTTTTAAGACAAGGATGTTTTTTTGCTTGAAAATATTTTTTATGATATTATATTTACAACACTAATAGGTGCAAAAGATTGATTATTTTCAGAAATGATAGACAAAATAGTGTTTTGTTATTTCAAACAAATATGCAAGATAAAAATTTAAAAAACGAAGAAGAATTGGAAAAGGATGATGTGGTTTTTGAAGAATTAAATTCTGACGGAGAAGAAATGAATGAAAAACAAAAAAGTAAAAATAAAGAAGATAAGTTAAAAGAGAAGTTTGAAGATAAAATAGAAAGGCTTGAAAAAGAGAGAGATGAATACTTGAGAGGTTGGCAAAGAGTTCAAGCTGATTATAAAAATCGTGAGAAAGAAATAGAAGAATACAAAAAATCAGTCATCAAATTAGCTAATTCTGATTTAGTAAAAGATATCCTACCAGTGCTCGATGGCTATGATATGGCAAGAAGTAATAAAGAGCAATGGGAAGGAGTGGACAGTAATTGGAGGATGGGTATAGAATATCTATTTTCTCAATTATTAAAAGTATTAGAAAATAATGGTGTAGAAATGTTTGGTAGTGAAGGTGAAGCTTATAATCCAAATCTTCATGAAGCGATAGAAATGATAGATTTAAAAGATGAAGAAAAAGACAAAGATGATAAAATTATATCTGTAATACAAAAAGGATATAAGATTGGTGAGAAAATATTGCGACCAGCAAGAGTCAAGGTCGGACATTATCAGGAATAATTATTAAATATTATATTAATCTATAAAATTCTTAAAAATATATGAGTAAAATTATTGGTATTGACTTAGGAACAACAAATTCAGCGGTGGCTATCATCGAAGGTGGTCATCCAAAAATTATTGAGAATGTAGAAGGATATCGTACGACTCCTTCTGTGGTCTCTTTTTCAAAGACAGGAGAAAAATCAGTCGGAGTGACAGCAAAGCGTCAATCTGTGATCAATCCAGAAAATACTATCTATGGAGTAAAGAGATACATGGGACACTCTTTTAAAGATAAAGAAGTGCAAGATGATATGGGAAATGTAGCTTATAAATTGAAAGAAGGTCCAAACGGATCTGTACTCGTGACTTTGTCAGGAAAAGATTATCGTCCAGAAGAAGTCTCAGCTATGATTCTTCAAAAAATAAAAGCAGACGTCGAAGCAAAGCTCGGAGAAAAAGTGACAGAAGCAGTCATTACTGTACCAGCATATTTTAATGATACCCAAAGACAAGCGACAGTCGATGCTGGAAAGATCGCAGGACTTGATGTGAAAAGAATTATCCCAGAGCCTACAGCAGCAGCACTTGCTTATGGATTTAATTCAAATAAAAACGAAAAATTAGCTGTCTTTGATCTCGGAGGAGGTACTTTTGATATCTCAATTCTTGAAGTCGGTGATGGAGTAGTAGAAGTAAAATCAGTGGATGGGGACTCACATCTTGGAGGTCGTGATATTGATCAACAAATAATCAAATTTATCGCTGATAAATTTAAAGCGGAGACTGGTATCGATGTCACCAAAGATCCTCTTGCTCTACAAAGAATTGATGAGGCAGCAGAAAAGGCAAAGCATGAACTATCAACTCAATCTGAGTCAGAGATCTTTTTACCATTCTTAGCAGCAGGACAAGATGGTCCAAAAAATCTTCAAATGAAGTTGACTCGTGCTGAGCTTGAAAATATTGCTCGTCCATTTGTAGAGAGAGCAATTGAAATCACAAAGAGAGCTCTTGCAAATTCTCCATTTAAAAAAGAAGAGATTCATGATGTGATCCTTGTCGGAGGACAAACAAGAATGCCAATGGTGATAGAAGCTGTGAAAAATCTTTTTGGTAAAGATCCAAATAGATCAATCAATCCAGATGAAGTGGTAGCTCTCGGAGCGGCTGTACAAGCTGGAGTTCTTCAAGGAGACGTAAAAGATGTTCTTCTATTAGACGTGATACCTCTATCACTTGGTATTGAGACAATGGGAAATGTTGCTACAAAGCTCGTAGAAAAAAATACTACAATCCCAACACAGAGATCACAAGTGTTTTCTACCGCCGCTGATAATCAGACATCTGTAGAGATCCATATCGTCCAAGGTGAGAGACCAATGGCCGCCGATAATAAATCTCTTGGAAGATTTATTCTTGACGGCATTCCTCCAGCACCTCGCGGAGTACCACAAGTCGAAGTGACTTTTGATATCGATGCCAATGGTATCCTACAAGTAAAAGCAAAAGACAAAACAAGCGGTAAAGAGCAATCAATCAGAATTGAGGCTTCTTCAGGTCTTTCAAAAGATGATATTGCCAAGATGCAGCAAGAAGCAGAAATGAATGCTGAAGCTGATAAAAAGAAAATGGAGCTGGCAGAAGTGAAAAATCTTGCAGATCAAATGATCCATACTGCTGAAAAAGCTCTCAAAGATGCAGAAGGAAAAATCTCTGACGAGATTAAAAATGAAGTCACAGAAAAGAGAATTAATTTAACTTCAATTAAAAATAATCCCGATTCAACAAAAGAGCAAATCGAAAAAGCCACAGAAGAATTGTCACAATCAATGATGAAGATCGGTGAAGCTATGAAGACTGCAAATGATCAGGCTGGTCAAAATGCTGCCACTGAAAATCCTTCACAAGAAAATACAAATAATAACGAAACACAAAGCTAATTAAAAGTTTTTAAAGTAGAAAATATGAAAATATTTTCTACTTGGTAAAGAGTTTAATTTTGGTATATAATAAAAATATATGTCACAGAAAAATTATTACGAATTATTGGGAGTAGCAAAAAATGCAAGTAAAGAAGAAATTAAAAAAGCTTTTTATAAGCTAGCGGCTAAATATCACCCAGACAAAAAAGGTGGAGACGAAGCAAAATTTAAAGAAGTAAACGAAGCCTATCAAGTACTCTCTAATGATCAAAAAAGAAAGGAGTACGATACCTATGGACAAACATTCTCTGGCGCTGGATCACAAGGCGGAGCTGGACCATTTGGACAAGGTCAAGGATTTGGTGGATTTGATTTTTCTGGATTCAATCAAGGCGATTTTCAAAATATGAATTTTGATTTTGAAGATCTCGGAGATATTTTTGGTGATATCTTTGGTGGTGGATTTGGAGCTAGAGAAAGAGAAAAAAGAGGTCGTGACATGTCTCTCGAGATGGATATATCTTTCGAAGAATCTATTTTTGGCGTAGAGAGAAATGTCTTGATCTCAAAAATTTCTAAATGTAAAACTTGTGCTGGTAGTGGTGCTAAAGCTGGTACAAAAATGGAGACTTGTAAAAAATGTAACGGAAAAGGAAAGATTCAAGATATAAAAAGGACTATCTTTGGAGCAATGCAATCTGTAAAAATTTGTGATGACTGTCACGGAAAAGGAGAAGTGCCAAAAGATAAATGTGAGACTTGTAAGGGTCATGGTGTGATGAATCAAAAAGAAGATATCAAGATCTCAATACCAGCAGGTATCAATAATGGAGAGGTGATAAGAATGAGTGGCATGGGTGAAGCCATCAAAGATGGAAAGAGTGGAGATCTCTATATTAAAATTTTAGTTAAGCCAAGCAAGGTGTGGAAAAGAGAGGGCAATGATCTTGTGATGGATCACAATATAAAATTGTCTGATGCATTACTCGGTGCAAAGCACACAATATCGGCTCTTGATGGAAATGTTGAAATAATAATCCCTGCAGGAGCACACACTAATGATGTCTTAAGGATAAAAGGTAGAGGAGTGCCTCATACTTCAAATCCAAAATTGAGAGGAGACATTTTGATAAGACTAAATATTCAGATACCTAAAAAACTTTCAAAGAAAGCCGAGGAGATGGTCCATAAACTAAAAGAAGAAGGTCTCTAATATTAAATTATCAGAATTAATTTGATAATACTTTAGCGCCGTTTATATAAGAGATTATAAAGAGAGTTATTATTATTATGAGTAAAGCGAAGATGACCATCATTGATGCCGTCAATTTCTTTTGCTCTTTTTCTGATTCTTCTTCACACTTTTCATAAAGATCTTCAACTTTTGCAACTCTAGCTTCTGCTGCAAATATCCTTTGATTCTGATCTTTGTTTACATCAGTAGTATTTTTTTCAACACTATTTTCTGGTGGAGTTGGTATCTGGTTATTTAAATTTTCCATATTTTCCATAATTATTTTTTAATATATTATTCTATAAATAAATTATAACATATATAAAATATTGTTTTTAATTTTTCCACATTTTAGTGTATAATGTCAAAAATAAATTGCCTGATCGTCTAATGGTAGGACAACGGTTTCTGGCACCGTTAATTGGGGTTCGAATCCCTGTCGGGCAGCAAGCTTTAAACTAATATCTTAATGATATAATAATTACATGTCACTTCCAAAACCAAAAAAAGTTCCAGAATTAGGATTTTATTATCACTATAAACATGACCCAAATGGACCCATTAATAATTGCTCTTTTGAAGTCGTTGGAGTAGGATTTCATACCGAAGAAGCGAGAGAAGGTGAAGAGCATTTCGTAATTTATAGACCATTATATATTTCTTCAGTATATGAAGCAGAAAAAGAATTTAATATTCCTTGTTTTGATGCGAGACCACTTGAAATGTGGATGGGAGATGTAGAAATAAATGGAAATACTCAAAAAAGATTTACAAAAATTAATGATTCAAAAATAATTGAAGAATTAGAAAAAATTAAAAGAGATTTTTATGAAAACAGTCATCGTTAATGACAAAATGCAAAATGGATACAAGTACAGTCTTGTAGCGGCTGTTGGTAAAAATTTTCACAAAGATTTTAAACCGGATCTCACTCCAAAAGAAATGCTTGAGCTCGGAGTTTTTGGTGGCAGATATATGCGAGACTGCACAAAAGAATTTCCTAAAAGTTGGTTCGTCAAAGCCAAGCTTCATAAGCAAGGTGCGCCAGGTCATGATAAAAATTTAAACTTTTTTAAAGTGGATGCCTCACAACCATTATCTGTCTGGAGAGAAAAGGGTTGGATATATAAAGATGATCCTAGGGGATGGTTTCAATGGTATTGTCGATATTATATGGGTCGCAGAATAAAAGATGAAGATGAAAGACAAATAAAAAGATGGAAAGCTATAAGAAGACATATTGGTGGTTTAAAGTCAGCGTGTAGAGTCGGTGATATAAATTGCCGTCCGAGACAAAGACAAGCTTTGCTACATTGGGCCTACGATAGTAGAAGAATTTAGAATTATTTTTTAATCTTGACAGATGTTGCTTTTTTTATCAATATAGTGTATATTTACAATATAATAGAAAAATATACCTGTCTAGTCTGTAGGTGTAAATAAAAATAATTAAAATAAAAATATGGGATTTGAAAGAGGTGGTAACAGGGGTGGAAATGGTAGAGGTGGATTTGGTGGTAGTCGTGGAGGAGGAAGATCTGGGGGCTTTAGTGGTGGTAGAGGTGGTGACAGAGGTGGAAGTAGAGGAGGTTTTAGGGAGAAACCTGCTATGCACAAAGCTGTCTGTGATCAATGTGGTAAAGATTGTGAAGTGCCTTTTAGACCTTCAAATGATAAACCAATTTTTTGTGATGCATGCTTTGGTGGTAAAAGAGAAGGAAGTAGAAATGAATCAAGATCCTCATCTAGATCATCAGCTCCATTAGCAGATTTTAGTAAACAATTTTTAGAGATAAACGATAAATTAAATAAATTAATTTCTCTCTTAGAAAAGTCATCAGTTGTAGAAGTGAAAAATGAAGAAGAAAAAGAAATTAAAAAAGTAGCAAAAAAATCAGTCGCTAAAAAATCAATTTCAAAAAAGAAATAATTTTTTTCAAAAAATAAAAATAAAAAATAGATATCAAGTTGTGGTATCTATTTTTTATTTTTAGAATATTTTTATAAATTATTTTTTTCATTTTTTATTTTTTCTTATAAAAAATTATTTTAAAATTAAAAAGAAATTAAAAATTTTATTAGGGCTTTTTTGTTAATATTTTTATCCCCAGTTTTATCTTAAAAAGCAATTTTTTGTCATTATTTTTTGGTATAATATTTATATTATGTGGTCGAGATTTTTCCAAAAAATTAAAATAGTTTTCATTTTTATTTTCTTTTTTGCTGTCTTTGTTTTTAAAGCTTCAGCTGATGAAATAGTTGTGGTACAAACTACGGATTTTCCTGTTGAGCAGTCAGCTGTCTTGGCAGATGCTCCAGTAGAAAATTTATCTACAATAAATTCTACAGAAGTCACAAGTGATGCCGTGACCCCTGATACTACTACTTCATCAGCATCATCAGACACTTCTTCTTCAACTCAAGTTACAGAAAATAATTCTTCTACTACTATAGAAAATATTATAGAAAATATTTCAAACGAAAATTCTTCATCAACTGTAGAAAATATTTTTTCTACAAACAGCACGAGTAGCACAACCACAAATGAAAATATTTCTTCATCAACTTTAGAAAATAATTTTACAGAAAATATTTTAAATGAAATTTCTTCTAGCACCACTCTCGAAACTCCATCTTCTTCGATAGAAAATAATTTTTCTTCTACTACAGAAATAGATCTCACACCAAAGGTGGTCGAAGAATTTACAGAGGTAGGAAAACTCGTCACTATATCTGCGACCGATGAGCAAGAAGCGATCAAGCCGATGATAGACATACCAGTCTCGACTTCTATTCCAGAAATTTTTAAAGTTGGTCAAGAAGACAAAATAAAAATTAAATGGAAAAATAATTTAAATCAAGAAATGCAATTTACCACTTCTGATGAAGATGGAAATGGATACATAGATCACATCAGTTGGATAGTGCCACATCTCTCAACTCAGACTTTTGAGATTATTTTTATTTCAAACGCTTTACGCTTGGATTCTGACAAAAACATCATCGAAGATATTTTCAGCTCAGTCGGAGAGTGGGATAAAAATTTTGCTAGCATTTTGAATGGTCAATATGTGAGAGTGACTTTTGAGCATTTGCTAGACAGTACTAGAGACATCACAATCTTTGCTAGACCAACAGATAATAGTTCTCCCGCATCAATAGAAGTCTATACAAAAGATGGTACATATGTAGGAACTATATCTAATATAGATCATGACGGAAAATATACTCTAGTCCTAAATAATCTTGCTACATCTACAGATGTTTTTGATTTAAAAATCATTGGCAATGTAGATATCGACTATATTACAGATCCTGATGCGTATTGGGTAGGAGGTACAGGCAACTGGTCTGATCCAAGTCACTGGGCCTCTTCATCTGGTGGTGTGGGTGGTAGCTTTGGAGGTATACCTAATGCTACAACAAGAGTCTATTTTGATTCTTCTTCTGGAGCTTCTACTACCATTGTAACAATTGATACATCAGCTACAGTAGGATTTTTTAGCCTTTCTGGGTATTTGGGAACAATTGTTCAAGATGCGGATTTAGATATAACAGATTCTGGAGGACAGCCTGGCGGATTTATTATAAGTCAAGGAGGAACATTTACATCAACAAATCCTTTGGTTAATAATTTTTCTGTTACAGGATCTTTTGTTATATCTATTAACAGTGGAATATTTCGTCGCTACACTGGACTTGGGACAACCAATGATCCGTATTTGATTTATGATGTCTATGGTTTACAAGGGATGTTTACAGGACTTTCTAATTCTTATAAATTAAATAATGATATTGAGGCGACAAGTACTCGCCTATGGGATACCATTTTTTATGGATATGGATTTAGACCCGTAGGAAATAATACGACTCCATTTTCAGGAGTTTTTGATGGAGCAGGACATTCTATAAACAATCTTTACATCAATGCTTTTTCTAATGGTATAGCAGTAACAAGCTATATTGGACTTTTTGGATATTCTACTAATCTTATAAAAGATGTAACACTTAATAATTTATCAATTACAGCAACAAGTTCATCTGGATCAAATGGTTCTTCTTATGGTGATGGGGTTGATGGTATATCTACTTCTAATGGAATAGCTGGGTTTGCGGGAAATGCTGGCTCTGTCTTATATTTGGGTGGTCTAGTAGGTTATAATACGGGTAATATTAGTAATGTAAATATCAGTGGAAGTGTATCAGGTACCGCAGGAAGTGGAGGTAGTGGATCAAGAGGTGGAAATGGAGGAAATATCACAAGTGGGAGTAATACAGCTGGATCTGGTGCATCTGCTCCTACAAATGCAGTAGCTGTAGGAGGTGTAGCATATGTCGGAGGTCTGGTAGGATATTCTCAGCAAGGTATCATAAATTCAGCTTCAAGCTCTTTGACGGTCACTGGACAGGGTGGAGCTGGTGGAAATGGAGGCGCTGGTGGAAATGGTGGAAATGGGTCTGTGGCCGGAGTTGGAACTGGAGCTGGCGGTGCTGGTGGAGCTGGTGGAATAGGTGCTGCAGGTAATGTGGCCTATGTCGGAGGATTGGTGGGAATGATAAATACTGGCGTCATATCACAGTCAAACTCTACCGGCAATGTGACAGCGATAGGTGGAGCTGGGGGAAATGCTGGTACGGCAGGTACTGGTGGTAACGCCGGAGTAGGAGCTGGAGGGTCTGCTATTGGAGGTATTGGTGGTGCTGGTGCCGCTGGAGGTGCTGGAGGAATAGCATATGGAGGAGGACTGGTCGGATACAATTCTGGTACTATCCAGAATGGAAGCTATGCCACAGGAATAGTCCAAGTAACTGGTGGTACTCCTGGTAATAGTTCATCTGGAGCTGCTGGTGGAGCATCTGCTGCTGGATCTGTGACTACAGCTGCATCAGGAGCTACAGCTGTTGGTGGTGCTGGCGCTGCCGGAGGTGCAGCTTATGCTGGAGGATTGGTCGGATTAAATTATATATCTGGAATAATTGACGGAGCTGTATCTTCTGTGTATGCCTCAAGTACTGTGACAGCGACTGGATCTAATGGTAAAAATGCTGGATTTGGTGGAACTGGAGGTAGTGCTGCACTTACAACTTCTGGAACTGGAGGAGTCGGTGGAGCAGGAGGAACAGGAGGTGCGGGAGGACTTGCTTATGTAGGAGGATTGGTAGGATATAATTATGGTACTATAGGATCTTCGTATTCAAAGACTGGACTTGTAAGTATAGTCGGTGGATCAGGAGGAGTAGGTGGTACTGGTGGATCAGGTGGAGCAAAAGGATCGGCTGGTACTTCTGGTGCTGGCGGAGCGTCGGGTGCAGGAGGAACTGCTGCTGTCGGTGCTGGTATTATTTATGCTGGAGGATTAGTTGGAATAAATGAAGGGATTATTCAAAATACGTATTCCACAAATCCTGTTTATGGAGTCGCTGGTACTGGTGGAGCCGGCGGTGCAGGAGTCGCGGCACAAACTGGTCTTGCTGGATTGGCGGGAGGTGTCGGCGGAGCTGGAGGAATTTTAAATATTGGAGGTATAACTGGTAGAAATAATCTATCAGTGGTTGGCAGTTATCACGCGACAGGGACAATTATCGGATTTTCTGGTGCTGGTGGAGCCGGCGGTATCGGTGGAGCTGGTGGAGCTTGGACTGGTGGAATTGCTGGAGTGTCAGGTACTTCTACTGCTGGTGGATATATTATTGCTGGTGGAGTAATAGGTATTAATTATGGTAACTCTGTTTTAAATAACTACTCTATTTCAGATATTACAGCTACCGGTGGCGCTGGTGTTGCTGGAGCTAATGGTAGAGATGGATATACTTTTACTACAGGTGTCGCTGGTGTGGCTGGTAGTGCTGGTGCTATTGGTGGTATAGCATATACAGGAGGTGTGGTGGGTTATAATAATAACGGAGAAATTTCTAATTCATATTCTATTGGAAATATTACAGCAAATGGCGGATCTGGAGGAAATGGAGGGAATGGAGGAAATGGAGGTGCTGGCACATCGAGTACTGGGGGAGCTGGAGGCGCTGGTGCTGCTGGAGGTACTGGAGGCGCCGTTTTTGCTGGTGGAGTAGCTGGACAGATTATTTTAGGAACAGTAACGTCAAGCTATAATATTGGAAATGTAATTGGTACTGGAGGATCAGGAGGTACTGCTGGAAATGGAGGAAATGGTGGAGTCGGTGGTACGAATTTTGCTGGTGGAGTAGGAGCAATAGCTGGAGCCGGTGGATCTGGAGGCGCTGCAAAAGTTGGAGGTATATCTGGACAGAGCGCCGGAGTAATACAAGAAAATTCTTATTCAATTGGAGATATTACTGCTACAGGAGGTACAGCTAGAGTTGGTGGAATCGGTGGAAATGGTGGCGCTTCTTCTGGAACATTTGTCGGTGCTGGAGCAGTTGGTGGTGCTGGTGGTGCAGGAGGAGCTGGTGCATTAGCATATGCCGCAGGTATTGTTGGTGACAACAGTAATACTATTATAAATACATACGCAAGTGGAAATATTATAGCTACAGGATCCTCTGGAGGAAATGGTGGGGCTGCTGGATCAGGAGGAAGTAATGCTACAGGTGGATCATCGAGTACTGGAGCAGCGGGTGTTGCTGGTGGTGCTGGCGGAGCCAGTGCAGCTGCTTATGCTGGTGGTATTGCTACTTCAAATAACGGTGCTACAATTGCAAATTCTTATATAGAGTCAGGATCTGTCATGGCTATAGGAGGAAATGGTGGAAATGGTGCAACTGGAGGGGCTGGAGGGGTGGCTGGTACAGGAGCTCTTGGAGCTGTAGGAGGTACTGGTGGAGCTGGTGGAACAGGATCTTTTGGTTTGGCTGGTGGTATAGTTGGTCAAAATCTTGGTGGTACTGTCGATAATTCTCATGCGACTATAAATGTAAGCTCTATTTCTGGTCGTGGAGGAAATGGTGGTACTGGTGGTACTGGTGGAGCGGGTGCAAATGGAGGAGTTGGCGGAGCTAGCTCTGGAGTTGGAGCTGTAGGATATGTTGGAGGTGCTGTAGCATATAATGTTGGTATTTTAAACAACATTTATGCTTCAGGAAATGCTTCCACTACTGGAGGAATTCCGGGATCTAATGGTAGTGGAGGAAATGGTGGATCAAGTAGTATATCAGCCGGAGGAGCCGGAGGAGCCTCTGGTGCTATAGCCGGATCTGGAGGTAATGCTTATGCTGGAGGACTTGTAGGTCTAAATTTTACCAACGGAGTAATTCAAGGAGCTTCTCATGCGAGTGGAAATTCGATAGCTGTAGGTGGAGCTGGCGCGGCTGGAGCAAATGGTGCCTCAGGTGGAAATTCTACTGGGGCTTTTGCTGGAGGCGCTGCTGTTGCTGGTACTGCTGGAACGGCTGGTGGATTTTCTGGCTCTGGAGGACTTGTGGGATATAATTCTTGGTCAGTTTCTTCTGATTCTTATGCTGAAGGCTCTGTATTTTCAATTGGTGGTGCCGGAGGAGCTGGTGGAAATGGAGGAAATGGAGGGTCTAGTGGTGCTGGAGTAGCAGGTACCGCAGGTGCTGCTGCTGCTGGTGGTGGTACCGGCGGTGTGTCTTATGCAGGTGGAGTCATTGGTTCCAACACTGTTTTGGCTGGCACAATTAATATTGCAAATAGTACGGGAACAATATATTCAAAAGGAGGAGCTGGTGGCGCCGGAGGAGCTGGTGGAAATGGCGGAAATGGCGGTAGTTCAACCGGCGCTATTGGTGGCGCAGGAGGCCTTGGCGGGACTGGTGGTACTGGAGGAGCAGGGTATGGCGGTGGAATAGCTGGCTCAAATGCTGGAGTGATAAGAAATGTTACTTATACAATTACTAGTATTACTGTAGGTGGAGGTGAAGCTGGAGTAGGTGGCTCAGGAGGTAATGCTGGAGCTTCAGGTAATATATCTGGTGGTGCTGGTGCAACTGCTGGCGCTGGTGGCGCTGGTGGTGCTGGTGGTGCTACATATATAGGAGGTCTCGTAGGAGATAATTCTGGATTAATAAATACATCAATCGTTTATGGAAATTTAGCAAGTAACAATATTGATGGTGGTGCTGGCGGAGTAGGAGGGATAGGAGGTAATGGATCAAGTGGAACAGGTGGCCATGCTGGAGGCGTCGGTGGCGCCGGAGGTGCTGGAGGATCGAGCGGCGCTTTGTATATGGGAGGATTGGTTGGTCAAGGAAATGGAAATATAGCAAATTCAAGTGCTCAGAATGGTGATATATATGTGTATGCTGGTGGATACGGTGGAGCTGGTGCCCTTGGAGGTGCCGGTGGAGCAGGAGGTGCCGGAAGTGGAAAGAATGGAGTAGCTGGTGCTGGAGGTGCTGGTGGAGGTACCGGAGCAGTTTTTGTCGGTGGTGTAATTGGTTATAACACTTCATTAGTTTCTATTAACAATTTGTTTTCAGATGATGATATATATATCAATCCCGCTTCAGGAGGTGCTGGAGGATCTGGAAGTATAGGTATAAATGGTGCGGCCGGTAGTGCTGGAGGTAATGGTGGATCGGGAGGTAACACTCAAACAACAGCTACAGTTGCTGGAGGATTAATCGGATATCTTTCTGGTGTAGGAAGTATTGTAAAAGATTCTTATTCGACTGGAAATATAACTATATATGGAGATAGTGGTGGTGCTGGTGGTGCAGGAGGTTCGGGTGCTAACGCTATTAGTTCTGTTGTAGGAGGAGCTGGAGCAAATGGCGGAGCTGGAGGAGCGGGAGGATTTGCTTATGGTGGAGGATTGGTAGGATTTATAGGAAATCAAATATCAATTGCAGATTCATATTCTACAGGTAATGTATTATTGGTTTCTGGTAATGGTGGTACTGGTGGAAATGGTGGTGCTGGAGCAACTGGAGGAAGCTCTCAGGTTGGAGGTGTTGGTGGTGCTGGAGGAGCTGGTGGAGCAGGAGGAGCTGCTTATACAGGAGGATTTGCTGCTATCATAACATCTGGAAGTATTGCAAATTCTTATTCTACAGGAATTGTTTCGGGAACTTCTGGTAACGGAGGAAATTCTGGTAATGGTGGCGCTGGCGGTGCTGGAGGATCAGGCGTTACTGGAACAATAGGAACAGCCGGTACAGCAGGAGCAAATGGTGGTATAAATTATACTGGAGGATTGGTAGGTGATAACACATCTGCAATTTTAAATTCTTATCACATTGGTGGTTCAGTAACTGGTACAAGTGGATCTGGAGGCGCTGGTGGAGCAGGTGGAGCAGGAGGAGCTTCTGGTAGTATAACAAACGGTACAGCTGTTGCTGGAGGTGCTGGCGCCGCTGGAGGTGCTGGTGCCGCTGTTTCAGTCGGAGGATTGGTAGGTAGAAATGGTTTAACTGCAGCTTCTTCAACTATCAGTAATTCTTATTCTACAACTGATGTTATAGCTGTTAGTGGAAATGGAGGAACAGGTGGAGCTGGTGGTGCTGGTGGAAATGGCTCTAATGGAACAAATCATATTGGAGGAGTCGGTGGCGCCGGAGGTGCGGGAGGAAATGCGGCAACTACTTTAGCATCAGCTTTACAAGTTGGAGGGCTGGTAGGACAAAATATTTTAGGAACAATCACTACGAGTTATGCAAAAAATGGAACTGTGACAGCGAATGCTGGAAATGGTGGTGCAGCTGGCATTGGTGGAGCCGGAGGTGCAGGATCTGGTACAGGAATTTATGGTGTCGGTGGTGCTGGTGCCGCTGGAGGTGCTGGTGGATCTATATATGCTGGAGGATTAGTGGGTTATACAACTGGTATCATTGAGGGTGGATCTTATTCTAAGGATTCATTGTTGATTAATGGTGGATCTGGCGCTGACGGATCTTCTGGTTTAACAGCTGCTCCAAATAGTGGTGCTGCTGGTAGTGTTCCTGGAGCTGGCGGAGCCTCTGGTGTTATTTATGTTGGAGGATTAACTGCATATTCTACTTCTGATGTAATTTCTTCTTATGCTATTTATGACCCTATATCTGGAAAAGGAAATATTGTCGTCAATGGTGGATCATCTGGTAATGGAGGAAATGCCGGAAGTGGTGGATCAGCTCTTGTTACTGGAGGCGTCGGTGGTGCTGGTGCCGCTGCTACAGCTGGTCCAGGAGGTGCATCTTCTGCTGTGTATGTAGGAGGACTTATTGGTTTTAGTTCTGGAGTCATCACAACATCTTATGCTGATGGATTTTCTATTTCCGGTAATTTCTTATCAGGTGGAAATGGTGGAGCCGGAGGATCAGGTGGAAATGGTGTAGGAGCAAACAATGGAGGCGCTGGTGGAAATGGTGGAGCCGGAGGAGCTGGTAGTTTAAGAATTTTTGGTGGACTCGTAGGAGATTATTTACCAACACTTGGTTCAATTCAAAGTGGTTCTTATTCAAATATAAATCTCACCGTTAATGGTGGAAATGGAGGCGCTGGCGGAGCAGCGGGAAGTGGTGGATCTTCTGGAAATGGTCAATCATCAGGAACTACACTAGCTACTGCCGGAGTTGGTGGTGCTGGTGCTGCTGGAGGAATTGCTTATGCTGGAGGATTGGTTGGTCGTATATCAGGAACGACTCAAATAATTCAAATTGCTAATTCTTATGCTACAGGAAATGTTGTTGCTAATGGTGGTGTTGGAGGCAATGGTGGATCTGGTGGAAATGGTGGAAATGCTTCAACTGGAAGTGGTACTCATACTGGAGCCACAGGTGGTCTTGGGGGTGTTGCTGGGGCTGGTGGTGGAACTGAAGCTGGAGGATTGGTAGGATTTAGTAATTTAACCACTGGATCTATAGACTATATTTATGTATATGCTACAGGAAATGTAACTGCAAATGGTGGCAATGCTGGAATACAAGGAACATCTGGAGCCGGAGGATCATCAGCTAGTGGTGCTGCTGGAGCCGCAGGAGGAGGATCTGTGTTGACTCCTCAAGCTGGAGGTTATGCTATTTCTGGAGGACTTATTGGTTCAAATAGAATAACTACAGGAAATAGTGATATAACAAATTCTTATTCTACAGGTTTTGTAAATGCCCAAGGGGGGCGTGGAGCCATAGGAAGTCAAGGTGGTAATGGTGGAGCTGGTGGTACAGTAGGAGGATCTGGTGGAGCTGGTGGAGCGTCAGGAGCTGGAGGTGATGGTTATGCTGGAGGATTTGTAGGTTTTACAACAGTTACGACCGGATTAATAAATTATCAAGGTAGTTATGCAATCACAGGAAATGTCGCTGCTACAGGAGGAAACTCTGGTGATGGCGGAAGTGCTGGCTTATCTTCTAGTGGCGGGACTGGAGCTGGTGGAGCGACAGGAGCTTCTGGCTCTAGTGCTGCAGGAGGTTCAGCTCTTGCTGGAGGATTTATAGCTCAAATAAATTCAAACGGAAGTAATAATATTCAAATAACTTCAAGTTATTCAAATCGTTCAGTAACTGCTACTGGAGGTACTAGTGGTAATGGAGCAAATGGTGTTATTGGTGGCGCAGGAGGAACTGCTTCAATAGGAGGAGTAGGTGGTGGTGCTGGTGTCGCTGGAGCCGGAGGCAATGCTTATGCTGGAGGTCTTGTGGGTGTAAATGGAACAACTGCTGGAGCTGGTGGAGGCATTATTCAAAATAATTCTTATGCTTCAGGAGATGTTTCTTCTGTTGGAGGATCCGTAGGCGTGTCTGGAAATGGTGGAGCTGGTGGTCCAAGTAATAGTGGTACAGCTACAACTGCAGCATCTGGTGGTACAGTAGGTACTTCTGGAGCAGGAGGTATAAGTTATGCTGGTGGTTTAGTTTCTATTAATGGTGCAACAGGTATTATTCTAAATTCATACGCATCAGGATCTGTAACTTCCTTGGCTGGTAATGGTGGTAATGGTGGTACAGGAGGAGCTGGAGGAAATGCTGCTTCAAGTACTGGGGTGGGTGGATCTGGAGTGGTTGGTGGTATAGCTGGTGCTGGCGGTACAAGTTATGCTGGTGGTTTAATAGGTAGCAATTTAAATGTGGCAAATATAATTGCAGCAAGTTATTCAATTGGATCGACAATTACAGGAACTAGTGGTACTGGTGGTACTGGTGGTACTGGTGGAGGCGGAGGTGAAGCTGGTTTAGCTGCTTTTGGAGGTACAGCAGGAAATGGTGGTGCAGCTGGAGCCGGCGGAACTTTATATATTGGAGGATTGATTGGTTATAATAATGGAACAGTTCAAACATACTCTTATTCAACATCTAATGTTGTTGGTATGGTTGGATCTGGTGGTACTGGAGGATCTGGTGGTAATGGTGCAAATGGTGGAGCTGGTACTTCTGGCAATGGAGGTAGGGGAGGTTATGGTGGTGATGCTACTGCTGGCGGAGCAGGAGGTATTGGTTATGCTGGAGGATTTTCTGGAACCAATCAGACTTCCAGAACAATCAAGGATTCTTATGCAACAGGAAATTTAACTTTGTCTGGTGGAGCAGGAGGTAATGGTGGCTCTGGTGGAAGTGGTGGAAATGGTGGAAATGGTGTATCTGCCGGTACCGGAGGTAATGGTGGTAATTCAGGAACTGTTGGCGCTGGAACAGTAGGAGGAGTTAAATATGGTGGTGGATTTACTGGCTATAATTTAGGTACAATTAGCAATGTTTATTCTTTAGGTAATGTGTCAGTTATAGGATCAGATGGTGGTGCGGCTGGTAATGGAGGCACAGCTGGTAATGGTGCAAGTGGAGGAATAAGCGGTGCTGGGGGAGTAGGTGGTAATGAAGGAGCTACAGCAGCAGCTGGAGCTGGCGGAGCTTTACATGCTGGAGGATTGATCGGATACAATTTTACAGGAGGTATAGTCCAGTATTCTTGGACTGCTGGCAATACTGTTTTGGCTACAGGTGGATCAGGCGGATCTCCTGGCACAAGAGGTAATGGTGGTAATGGTGGAGCCGGAGGAACTCTTGCTGGTGGAAATGGTGGAACTGGTGTTGCTGGTAGTGCTGGAGGAGCTGGAGGAACAAGTAATGTGGGAGGTTTGATTGGTTCTAATATTACTACAGGTTCTTTAAATACTAGTTACGCATCTACGACTGTTATAGTTATAGGAGGAAATGGCTCGGTTGGTGGTGTTGGAGGAAATGGAGGCTCTGGTGGTGCTGGAGGATCAAGCGGATCAGGAAATGGCGGTACCGGACAAAATGGTTTGATAGGTGGTGCGGGAGGAGCTGGAGGTTTGGTTGTTGCAGGTGGTTTAGTAGGAGATAATACTGGAATAATAACAAACGCTTATTCTAGTGGGAATGTCACAGCTACAGCCGGAAGTCCTGCTGTTGGTGGTACCGGTGGAAATGGAGGAAACGGAGGAGCTGCTGGAGGTGGAACAGTTGGAGCAAATGGTAGCGGTGGTAATGGTGGAGCCGGAGGTGCTGGTGCTAGTGCTTATGTCGGTGGACTTTTAGGTAGTCATGCAACTTCTCTCGTTACAAATACCTATTCTACTGGGGTACCTTTAGCAAGTAAGACTTCAGGTGCTAATGGTGGTAGTGGAGGATTAAAAGGTGTTGGTGGATCTGGTGGAACTAATGGTAGTACTGGAACCACAGGAGCTTCCACAGCATTACAATATGCTGGAGGTATAGTGGGTAATCCGGTCAGTGGTACATGGTCTTCTAGTTATTGGAATACCAACACTTCAGGAAAAACTGATGGAGCTGGAAATGCTACAACTCCAAGCAACACTTCAGGAAAAACTACTAATCAGATGAAGCAACAATCAACTTTTTCTGGTTGGGATTTTACTAGTTTTCCAACTTGGAAGATTATGGAGAATACCACATATCCATATTTTAATTATCAGACAGCTCCTGATGCTCCAATTATCGGTACAGCTACCGCTGGAAATGGACAAGCAACAATTACATTTACACAGCCTGCAAATATTGGCGGAGCACCTATCACAAGTTATACAGTCACTTCGAATCCTGGCGGATTTACTGCATCAGCAGGCACTTCTCCAATTACGATTACTGGACTTACAAACGGTACTACATACACATTCACTGTTACTGCAACTAACGCATACGGCACAAGTATTTCTTCTGCTACTACAAATTCCGTAACTCCTGCCACTGTTCCTGATGCCCCAACTATTGGTTCAGTAACTGCTGGAAATGGACAAGCAACAGTCATTCACTCCTCCAGTATCAAATGGAGGATCATCAATCACATATTACACTGTCACTTCAAGTGGAGGACAAACTGCTACAGGTGGATCATCACCAATTACAGTTCTAGGATTAAACAACGGTACCACTTACACCTTCACAGTGACAGCTACAAACGTCACAGTTGGTACCAGTACTCCATCTTCTACAAGTAATTCCGTCACTCCTGCCACTGTTCCTGATGCTCCAACAGGAGTCACAGCTGTTCGTGGAAATGGAGAGGCTTATATATCATTTACTCCAGGTAACAACGGAGGTTCAACTATTTTGTATTACACTGTCACTTCAAGTGGAGGACAAACTGCTACAGGTGGATCATCACCAATTACAGTGACAGGTCTTTCAAATGGTTCCTCATACACATTCACTGTTACTGCAACTAATATTGTAGGTACAAGTTCTTCTTCTACAATTAGTGCCCCAATAACTCCTGCTGTTCCTGATGCTCCAACTATTGGTTCAGTAACTGCTGGAAATGGACAAGCAACAGTCACATTCACTCCTCCAGTATCAAATGGTGGATCATCAATCACATATTACACTGTCACTTCAAGTGGAGGACAAACTGCTACAGGTGGATCATCACCAATTACAGTTCTAGGATTAAACAACGGTACCACTTACACCTTCACAGTGACAGCTACAAATGCAGTTGGTACCAGTACTCCATCTTCTACAAGTAATTCCGTCACTCCTGCCACTGTTCCTGATGCTCCAACAGGAGTCACAGCTGTTCGTGGAAATGGAGAAGCTTATATATCATTTACTCCAGGTAACAACGGAGGTTCAACTATTTTGTATTACACTGTCACTTCAGAGTGGAGGACAAACTGCTACAGGTGGATCATCACCAATTACAGTGACAGGTCTTTCAAATGGTTCCTCATACACATTCATGACACTGCAACTAATATTGTAGGTACAAGTTCTTCTTCTACAATTAGTGCCCCAATAACTCCTGCCACTGTTCCTGATGCTCCAACTATTGGTTCAGTAACTGCTGGAAATGGACAAGCAACAGTCACATTCACTCCTCCAGTATCAAATGGTGGATCATCAATCACATATTACACTGTCACTTTAGTGGAGGACAAACTGCTACAGGTGGATCATCACCAATTGCAGTTCTAGAGTTAAACAACGGTACCACTTGCACACTTCACAGTGACAGCTACAAATGCAGTTGGTACTTGTTACTCATCTTCTACAAGTAATTCCGTAACTCCTGCCACTGTTCCTGATGCCCCAACAGGAGTCACAGCTGTTCGTGGAAATGGAAGCTTATATATCATTTTACTCCTGGAAACAATGGAGGCTCAACTGTTTTGTATTACACTGTCACTTCAAGTGGAGGACAAACTGCTACAGGTGGATCATCACCAATTACAGTTCTAGGATTAAACAACGGTACCACTTACACCTTCACAGTGACAGCTACAAGGCCCAAGTCGGCACCAGTACTCCATCTTCTACAAGTAATTCCGTCACTCCTGCCACTGTTCCTGATGCTCCAACTATTGGTTCAGTAACTGCTGGAAATGGACAAGCAACAGTCACATTCACTCCTCCAGTATCAAATGGAGGATCATCAATCACATATTACACTGTCACTTCAAGTGGAGGACAAACTGCTACAGGTGGATCATCACCAATTACAGTTCTAGGATTAAACAACGGTACCACTTACACCTTTACAGTGACAGCTACAAATGCAGTTGGTACCAGTACTCCATCTTCTACAAGTAATTCCATCCTCCTGCCACTGTTCCTGATGCTCCAACTATTGGTTCAGTAACTGCTGGAAATGGACAAGCAACAGTCACATTCACTCCTCCAGTATCAAATGGTGGATCATCAATCACATATTACACTGTCACTTCAAGTGGAGGACAAACTGCTACAGGTGGATCATCACCAATTACAGTTCTAGGATTAAACAACGGTACCACTTACACCTTCACAGTGACAGCTACAAATGCAGTTGGTACCAGTACTCCATCTTCTACAAGTAATTCCGTCACTCCTGCCACTGTTCCTGATGCTCCAACAGGAGTCACAGCTGTTCGTGGAAATGGAGAAGCATATATCATTTACTCCAGGTAACAACGGAGGTTCAACTATTTTGTATTACACTGTCACTTCAAGTGGAGGACAAACTGCTACAGGTGGATCATCACCAATTACAGTGACAGGTCTTTCAAATGGTTCTCATACACATTCTGTTACTGCAACTAATATTGTGGGTACAAGTTCTTCTTCTACAATTAGTGCCCCAATAACTCCTGCCACTGTTCCTGATGCTCCAACTATTGGTTCAGTAACTGCTGGAAATGGACAAGCAACAGTCACATTCACTCCTCCAGTATCAAATGGTGGATCATCAATCACATATTACACTGTCACTTCAAGTGGAGGACAAACTGCTACAGGTGGATCATCACCAATTACAGTTCTAGGATTAAACAACAGTACCACTTACACCTTTACAGTGACAGCTACAAATGCAGTCGGCACCAGTACTCCATCTTCTACAAGTAATTCCGTCACTCCTGCCACTGTTCCTGATGCTCCAACTATTGGTTCAGTAACTGCTGGAAATGGACAAGCAACAGTCACATTCATACTCAGTATCAAATGGTGGATCATCAATCACATATTACACTGTCACTTCAAGTGGAGGACAAACTGCTACAGGTGGATCATCACCAATTACAGTTCTAGGATTAAACAACGGTACCACTTACACCTTCACAGTGACAGCTACAAATGCAGTTGGTACCAGTACTCCATCTTCTACAAGTAATTCCGTCACTCCTGCCACTGTTCCTGATGCTCCAACAGGAGTCACAGCTGTTCGTGGAAATGGAGAAGCTTATATATGTTTACTCCAGGTAACAACGGAGGTTCAACTATTTTGTATTACACTGTCACTTCAAGTGGAGGACAAACTGCTGAGTGGATCATCACCAATTACAGTGACAGGTCTTTCAAATGGTTCCTCATACACATTCACTGTTACTGCAACTAATATTGTAGGTACAAGTTCTTCTTCTACAATTAGTGCCCCAATAACTCCTGCCACTGTTCCTGATGCTCCAACTATTGGTTCAGTAACTGCTGGAAATGGACAAGCAACAGTCACATTCACTCCTCCAGTATCAAATGGTGGATCATCAATCACATATTACACTGTCACTTCAAGTGGAGGACAAACTGCTACAGGTGGATCATCACCAATTACAGTTCTAGGATTAAACAACGGTACCACTTACACCTTTACAGTGACAGCTACAAATGCAGTTGGTACCAGTACTCCATCTTCTACAAAGTAATTCCGTAACTCCTGCCACTGTTCCTGATGCCCCAACAGGAGTCACAGCTGTTCGTGGAAATGGAGAAGCTTATATATCATTTACTCCTGGAAACAATGGAGGCTCAACTGTTTTGTATTACACTGTCACTTCAAGTGGAGGACAAACTGCTACAGGTGGATCATCACCAATTACAGTTCTAGGATTAAACAACGGTACCACTTACACCTTCACAGTGACAGCTACAAATGCAGTCGGCACCAGTACTCCATCTTCTACAAGTAATTCCGTCACTCCTGCCACTGTTCCTGATGCTCCAACTATTGGTTCAGTAACTGCTGGAAATGGACAAGCAACAGTCACATTCACTCCTCCAGTATCAAATGGTGGATCATCAATCACATATTACACTGTCACTTCAAGTGGAGGACAAACTGCTACAGGTGGATCATCACCAATTACAGTTCTAGGATTAAACAACGGTACCACTTACACCTTCACAGTGACAGCTACAAATGCAGTCGGCACCAGTACTCCATCTTCTACAAGTAATTCCGTAACTCCTGCCACTGTTCCTGATGCCCCAACTATTGGTTCAGTAACTGCTGGAAATGGACAAGCAACAGTCACATTCACTCCTCCAGTATCAAATGGAGGATCATCAATCACATATTACACTGTCACTTCAAGTGGAGGACAAACTGCTACAGGTGGATCATCACCAATTACAGTTCTAGGATTAAACAACGGTACCACTTACACCTTTACAGTGACAGCTACAAATGCAGTTGGTACCAGTACTCCATCTTCTACAAGTAATTCCGTCACTCCTGCCACTGTTCCTGATGCTCCAACAGGAGTCACAGCTGTTCGTGGAAATGGAGAAGCTTATATATCATTTACTCCAGGTAACAACGGAGGTTCAACTATTTTGTATTACACTGTCACTTCAAGTGGAGGACAAACTGCTACAGGTGGATCATCACCAATTACAGTGACAGGTCTTTCAAATGGTTCCTCATACACATTCACTGTTACTGCAACTAATATTGTAGGTACAAGTTCTTCTTCTACAATTAGTGCCCCAATAACTCCTGCCACTGTTCCTGATGCTCCAACTATTGGTTCAGTAACTGCTGGAAATGGACAAGCAACAGTCACATTCACTCCTCCAGTATCAAATGGTGGATCATCAATCACATATTACACTGTCACTTCAAGTGGAGGACAAACTGCTACAGGTGGATCATCACCAATTACAGTTCTAGGATTAAACAACGGTACCACTTACACCTTTACAGTGACAGCTACAAATGCAGTTGGTACCAGTACTCCATCTTCTACAAGTAATTCCGTCACTCCTGCCACTGTTCCTGATGCTCCAACTAATGTTGCTGGAACTATTGGAAATGGAAGTGTTAGTGTTTCTTGGTCAGCTCCAGCTTCAAATGGAGGATCTCCTATAATTTTGTACACTGTCACAGCTAGTCCTGGAGGACAAACTGCTACTTCAACTGCTACAAATTTGACGATGACAGGATTAAACAATGGTACCACTTACACCTTTACAGTGACAGCTACAAATATTTACGGTACCAGTGTTTCTTCTGGTTCGAGTGCGGGTCTGACTCCAGCCGATGTTCCTGGTACTCCTACAAACTTGGCTGCGGTCGTAAGAGACTCTAGTATAGATCTTTCTTGGACAGCTCCAGCTTCAAATGGAGGTTCACCTTTAATTGATTATGTTATTCAATATAAACTTACAACAGGTGGGACTTGGACAACATTTGCTGACGGTATAAGTACTGTACCTGCTGTGACGATCACAAGTTTATCAAACAACAATTCTTATGACTTTCGTGTTTATGCAAAAAATATTGTAGGAACAAGTTCTCCTTCTACTCAAGTCAGTGCCGCTCCTGGTGCTCCAGCACAAGTTTTGATTCAGAGTTTCAGTAATTTGACTACACCAAACATAGCTACTTTGGTACGTATTACAAATGAAGGTTCTGTCGCTTATGAGTACACATATACATGGTGTGTTACGAATTCTTCTACGAATACTTGTGGAGGAGGAGACGACATCTTCAGTTCTACTGCTGCAAAATTGATTCAGCCTGGAGCGAATTTTGACACAACATTGACTTCAACAGTGCCGACAGCTGGTAATTATTTCTTCCATATAAATGTTCAATTTGGATCTGATTCTTCAACAGCTAAACAATCATTTACAGCTACAACAGTTACCACTCCAGTGACTCCACCAAGTGGGGGTGGAGGAGGTGGTGGCGGTGGAGGGGGAGGTTCTCCTTTACCGGTAGTTGATGTGCCTGCCACAAACACTTCTTGTATCGGAGCAGATTTCAATCATGATGGAAAAGTAAACTCTGTAGACTTTTCAATTATGTTAGCATTTTGGAAGACAGCTTATCCATTCAAAAATGCTTGTGTGGATATAAACAAGGATAAACAAGTAAACTCTGTAGACTTTTCAATTCTACTTTATCAATGGGGAAAAGATCCTGTATTATTTAAAAAAGATTAATAAACAATAATTATGAATAAAAAATATTTATTATATATAATGTTTACATTTATTGGATTAAAATTATTTTTCTTACCACAAAATATTTTTGCGGCAGAATTAAATTTTAAAATCCTATCAGACAAAAGTTCAGATCCAGCTTCTAAAGTAGTCGAAGTACGCATAGATCCAAAAGGAAAAATGTTAAATGTTATAGATGGTGTTATATCTTTTGACGGATCAGGTTCAGACAATCTTTATGTGCAAGTTGAAAATGGAAATTCTATTCTATCTCTTTGGCCTACGCCACCAATTTACGATAAAGATAGTAAATCTATCCATTTTATAGGTGGAATTCCAAATGGATTTGATAAAGAAGGCTTACTTTTTGTCTTAAAGATAGATCAAAAGTCCGCAGGCGATTTATCAGTTTTATTTTCAAACGGTTTTGCTTATTTAAATGACGGTAAAGGCACTCAAGAAAATATTTCTTCTAGTCCTCTTGCTATTAGTGGGAATCTTGTTAAGACTGGAAAAGTTTTTGAGATCAATAAAAAAATTATTAACATAAAAGATGTTATAATAATTTTATCTGTTATAGTCATAGCTATTTTTACAATTTTTTATGTATATAAAAAAAATATTAAAAAATAAAATATTCTTCATTAGGACAATATTATTTTTTATTTTTGTTTTTTCTTCATGTCTTTATACTGAGGCCGCGATTCTAAAAATAAATTCAAATGTTTCCACTCTTTCAGTTGGTGACACTGCTACTATAAGTGTATTTTTAAATTCTGAAGGTTTTGCTGTCAATAATGTAGAAGCAGTTTTGCAATATCCTACCGATATGCTTGATGTCTTATCTGTCAGCAAGAGTAGTTCTATATTTTCTCTCTGGGTAGAAGACCCTGCTTTTTCAAACAATTCAGGTACTATAACATTCAATGGAGGATTACCTACTCCAGGATATAGTGGATCACAAGGATTAGTTGTGACTTTTGTTGTCAAAGCCAAAAAAGCCGGATCTGCTAATATTTCTTTTTCTAGTGCTGCCGCCAGAGCAAATGATGGTCTTGGTACAGATGTTTTAAATAGTAAAACAGGTAAAACTCTCACAATAAATGAATCCTTAAAACCAGTCGTAGAAGAGACGAAGCCTACTACTCCTACCACGACTCAGACTTCTACTTCTATACAGATAACTTCAACTTCTCATCCAGATCAAGATAGTTGGTATAAAGATAATACGCCTACATTTAAGTGGAATATACCTTCAGGAGCTAATGCAGTTCAGACAACTATAGACAACAATACTTCTGGAGTACCACATGTCACTTATAGTCCAGCAATAGATAGTAAAACTGTAGACAAAGTAAAAGATGGAGTTTGGTATTTTAAGGTGCGTGCTCGCAAAGATGGTGTTTGGGGATCGACAAGTAAATATATAGTCAGAGTTGATACCGTCGCTCCACAATTAAAATCTACTTCTTTTGATTACGATGATAAATCAAAAATTTTAAGTATAAATGTAGACGCTCAAGATTCTACTTCTGGTATAGATCATTATGATGTCATAATTAATAATGTTTTAATAAAGAGTATTTCAGCAAAAGATTTTGTAAATGGAAAGTATTCTCTACCTTTCAGTAACTCAGGAAGTAATAAAGTAAAATTGGTCGTATATGATAAAGCTGGCAACAGTGTAGAATCCGATACTTCTTCATTTGAATCTACAAGTTCTATAGCTCCAAAACTTAATGATATTCCAAGTCTAGTATCTGCTAATGAAAATCTGATAGTCAGCGGCTCTATACAAAGTGCAAATACTAATCTTTTAGTCAAATTTAGAAAAGATGAAGGACAAGAAATAATTCTAGAAGTAAAATCAAATGCAAATGGAGATTTCTTAGTCTTATTACCTAAATTGGAGTCTGGTAATTATGAAATCTGGGCAGAATCTATTAACGGAGCTCAGTCTGAACATATAAATACAAAAGCTATATCACAAACTATAGTCACTATAGGTAGCTACAGCTTTACTTTGCTTTACTTGATTATTGTGGTTTTAGTTTTGATGATATTATCTTTCTACTTTGGACACTATCTGACCATAAAATTGAGACCTAGACGCAGACAGAGATCCAGACCTCTATCAGCAAGAAGAGATCATTCTAGGACTCTAAGTCTATTAAAGAAAAATCTTGAGAGACATTTAGAGATATTGCAAAATATTAGACATGATCGTCTTTTGACTAAAGAAGAAAGAGAGATGAAAGAAAATATAGAAGGCGGTCTCGATGAGATAGATCAAGTATTATTAAAAGGGGATAATAAATAAAAATATTTTCAAAGAAAAATAGATATCCTACGATATCTATTTTTCTTTTGCCTGTCAACAATGTCTTTTTATTTTTTGGTGTATAATATATTTATATAAAAATTTATTTTTTAATTGATAATTTAAATCTAAATTTATTAGATATTTTATTTTATGGACTTTATAGGTCATTCAATGTTGGTTTCAAGTGGATTAGGATCTTTTTGGAGCTATTTGATAATACTTTTTTTAGCTTTCTTGGATACAGTATTTGTGATCGGTACTATTTTCCCTGGTAGCCTCATGGTCATGGGTATTGGATTTTTAGCGGCCTTTTCGGTTTTAAATGTTTGGGTTTGTCTTTTCTTTGTGGTGCTTGGCGGACTATGCGGTGACGCATTGACTTATTTTTTTGGAACTCATGGCACAAATTGGTTTAAAAATGAAAGTAAATTATTAAAGTTTACTTATCTTAAAAAAGGTCAAGATTTTTTTGAAAAGCATGGAGACAAAAGTATTGTCCTTGGCAGATTTATGGGAGTTATAAAAGCCGTCGTACCTTTTGTGGCAGGACTTGTGCGTATGGATTTTAAGAAGTTTATTTATTTAAATCTTATTTCAGGGTTTATCTGGGCTGTACTTTATTTGGGTCTCGGATTCTTTTTGGGAGTGTCTATGGATAGATTTGTCGTGCCAAAAGATTTAAAAATCTTGATAGTTGCTTTACCTTTTGTCATCTTTTTTGTTTGGATTATATTTGAATCTAGGACAAAATTATTTAAAGCAGTCAAAAGATTTTTCCGTTAATTTTATAATTAATCTTTTACTATCACTGTCGTACCAATATCTGCCCAATTGTATATTATTTCGGCTTCTTGTGGATTTAAATTTACACAGCCATGAGACCATTGTGTCCCAAAGCTATTGTGCCAATAGGCTCCATGTATAGCTGCTCCTTGATCTGTAAAATACATAGTCCAAGGTACTCCTGGCAGATCATAGTATTGATCAGATATACCAGGTAGAGGCCCTTGCATATATCTGCTCGGTGTCTTTTCAAATATATGAAAAGTTCCTCTTGGAGTTGGTAGATCGCTCAGTCCAGATGAGATATATGTCTCCATAAAGATATTGTCTCCATCATAAGCGTAGAGTTTTTGTTCACTTAGTTTTACTATTATTTTTTTATTAGTTGAGATTTTTGAGGCTTTGCCACTTGTTATTTTTTCTTTATAGCTTTGTATTGGTTCTAGATATTCTGATGAAATATACCAATCTTTGGCTGTTCTCTCTGGATATCTGACCCACTCTGAAAATATTATATGATACCAATCTATCCCGTCAGAATGTATCACTTCTCCATTTGTTTCCAGTATCATGTTGTCTCTCAGATTGGCTATGGTAGGACATGAGAGACCAGGGCAAGATCGAGCTCGCACACAAGATCCACCAAAATGTACATCGCAACTATTTATTATTTTTACGTATTCATGATTTGTAGTTTCTATTTTTACTCCATTATTTTTTGTTGTGATATCAGGGGTGGAAGATGAGACAGGATTATATGTAGTTGTAGGATTATCTATATTTAAATATTTAAAATCAGAATAGACTTCTTGATTTTTTATTTCTTCTTTTAGTATTTTTTCTTTACTGATAGATTGAAAATATCCTGCTAAGATTAAAAGTAAAACTAGCAAAAGTGTTATGTTTATAAAAGTATAGCTGGATATTTTTCTCATGCTATTATTTTAGCATTTTTATTTAGCAAAAAAATATTTGTTAAATATTAGTTAAATTCTAGATATTCTCCTTCTGATATCACTTCTACTTTATCGTCAACTATCTTTAGTGAAGAATTGTCATCGAGTGCATAGACTTTCTTTTGAAGAAAATCAGCTATCTTTTTTATATTTTCTTCTCTTGTTTTTAAAAAGTGAGGAGAATTAAGATGTGGTATAGAATATAGATCTACTAGATTTAATGCTTCCATATTACTAAATTCATTTTTTGAATCTAGATCATTAACAATTTTAGATATACTTTGTCCGATTTTTGGATTAGTTATTAGACTTCCAGCAGAGACGCCGACATAGACTTTGGTTTTTAGAAATTCTGGTAGAAGGGAGGCGAGGCCGGATTTATTTACCCACTCCATCAGATGATAAGTATTTCCTCCTTCAAAAAATATCACATCAGCCTCCTCGATTTGTGGTCGCCAAATATTTTCTGGTACAGCAGAGATATCAGCGATACTGATTGATTTTAGTCCGAGCTTGTATAAATTATTCAGATCTTCAATTAACCAATCTTTGTCTCCCATTTCTACATTGCTAGCAGTTGGGATGAAGACGAGGGAAGTATCTTCTGGATTTTTTCCGACTAATTCAAAAAGAGCTTTTGCGATTGATGGGTTTGATATTCCGCTTGATGTTAAAAGTAATTTCATAATTTTTATAAAAATTTATTTGGAAAATTTCCAGCCTGCTCATTTACAAACCTATTTCTATCCTCAAAAGCTTTTTTGATTTCTGGCAATACTATCTTTCTTTCCCAATCTTTTTTTAATTTATTTCTATTGTCCTGCATTAGCTCCTCAATACTTTTATTATTAAATTCTTTATAATAAATATTCCAAAAAGGACCAACCAGATGTGCTGCAGCATCAGCAGAAGAGACTATTTTGACTTCGATAGGAGCTTGATTTAGATCTATTTCCATTTTCTTTTCAAAAATGTCTAAATATTCTAAAATAGTATTAATAAAATCAATTTCAAACCCTAATTCTAAAAGTTTTTCTTTTGTTTTTTCAAACATAGAGACATCGTGTTCCTTTTCTCTGCTTATGATTTTTGCATAATCGTGTGACCAGACTAATGTAAGAACAATGTTCTTATCAGCGTCTTTATAGATTTCGCACAATTCTAAAGATATCCTTTCTACAAGATCGAGATGATATTTTACATACCATTCATGATGTAAAAAATCTGGATTTTTGCAAGATTCTATAATCTGATTTTTAAATTCTTGTATAAGTTTTTCCATATTTTTAGATTATATCATTTTTAAGATTTTCTTATTTATTAAAGGCAAAAAATGATCTTTATATTTTTCTTGTAATTCTTTTAGTTGCCAATCTTTACCGGTCACAATATGTCGACAATTAGGGGATCCGCATTTACATTCCCATTTTGAAATTTTATTTTCATCATTTTCCCACATTGCATAATCCGCTGTGATTTCTTCTCCTTTTTCAATATCTATCATCGCTTCGAGTGTGAAAGCATTTCTCATCCAAACATTTGGCTCGCAAGAATGGTTTATAAAATAGGTATTACTCTCGCCACGATCTTCAATAGAAAATAAATTCTCATCAAATTGCATTACGAGTTTTCCTTCGCTCTTTGCTTTCTCAGCTTCTTCTTTTCCAAAATAATTTCCTCCCCAGATTATTACAGTTTCTCCTTTTGGTATTTGCTCAGTTGCAAACATACCTTTTCCACGATCAAGAGTTTCTTTTATTTCAATTTTTGGATTTATATAATCTTCTTTTGGCGGCATAATTATTTAATTATATAGATTAATTATTTTATATCATTAATCAATTCTGGGAATTTTTCTTGTGTAAAATGTCCTCTGTCTTCAAAAATTCTCAATGTCGCATTAGGTAAATCTCGTTTATATTTTTCTACATCAAAAAAAGCTACAGCAGTATCGTCTTTGCTTTGATATAAGAATATCTTATCAGTATAATCACTTAATTTTTCAACAGTATTTTCTAAAGCGAAATCAGCAAGTGATTCTTTTATTACTTCAGTATCATATGGCGCAGCAACCAAATGTAAGGATTTTATTTTTTTAGGAAAAGTATTTTCTGATAAATATTTAGCTAAAAATATTCCACCAAGAGAATGTCCTACTAAAACCACTTCTTCTGTTAATAGGGGAAATAGTTTTTCAAACCATAATTTCCATTCCGAGTAGCGTGCATTTTTAGCGTTTGGCATTTTAGGATAAATCACTTCGTATTCTGGTAATTCTGAAGCTAAAAAATCTTTCCAATCTTTTCTGTTTATTTTTTCAAGTGATAATTCACAAGATTCTAAATAAGACCAGTATTCTTCATAATTATCAAAAGTTGATCCTCCGTGAATTAATATTAATGATGTTTTCATATTTTAGATTATATCATTTTTGTAAAAACCTAATATTGCCATTTTCTCCCAAAAAATCACTTTTGTCTTTACTGTATTCAGAATAAGGTTTACCTTGGTATTTCATTTTTAATTTATTATATTCTTCCAAAAGATTTTTATTTGATCTTAATTCGTCTCTCACTTTATAACAATCATCGTATATGGAATCTTTAGTGGTGACTACGAGATCTATTGGTATATTATTTTTTGTGGTTTTAAAAATAGCAAATCCTTCTTTCCAGAATTCTTTTCTTTTTTCTTTGAAATGAGATTTTAATATTTTAATTGCTTCCTCAAAATCTTTTTCTTCGACCCTTATTTGAAAATCCAAATCTAATTTTCCAACGGCTCCAGGTACAGAAGAACTACCAACATGTTCCACGTCAGAAAAAGGAAGTAATTCTTTAAATAAATTATCCAACTTGGTAGAAGTCTCTTTTGTAGATTTGATTAGTTCTTCAAAAGATAAAAAATAAACTGGTTGATCGTCCTTCATATTTTTGCTGTGATCTTCGAGACCGAACAGTAATCGTTCAAGCTCTGTAAGGCTATTTTATTTATTTCATTTTACCATAAATGAAGCACTTTGAGCATTTAATTATTTTATATATTTTTTTAATTCTACAGGCAAGGACTTTTTGGTCTCATTTTTTATCCAGGCACTTACTGCTTTCTTTACTTTGTTCTCTTTTACCAATTTTAAATATTTTTTCGCTGGTAATTTCCCAACATATTTTTTTCCAACGAATTCATATTCTTGAATTTTATCCCATTCAAATGGTTTTTTTATTTTTATTCTCTCTATAGGTCTTACAGGAAAGAAAGAAATCCATTCTTTGTATTTATTCCACTTACCCAGTTGGAGTATTTCATATGTCATCTCAAAAAAATCAAATCCTTCAAGCACATAAATATATCCATAATGCTTACTGCCCAGATGCAATGTCCTGCCTTTATAAATCAGATTGTGATATATACGGCCTGATATATTTTTACGGACTTTTAAATAATCTTTGGAGTAAACTTTGCAAAAATCATCTGTTGGCTTTGCTCTAGCAAAAACAACAGGACTTCCAAATTCATACCCTCCTTCACCATAAGTATTTTTATTTTTTTGAGGATCAAGAATAGAAAATCTTTTTGGAGATGCATGAAATAAATATTTCTGCTTTGCTGGTTTTAAAGACAAAATACGAATATCTGTGTCAATTGGAACTATATTTTTCTCGGTAGTGTCTTTATTTTTACCCCAAATAACTTTATACCCATCTTTTGTTTTTAAAACAAATTCTAGTGATTTATATTTTCCCATACTCATATAATTATATCACACGTTCAGTGCATTTCGCTCTATGCAGAACTCACGAAATATAGCCCTGACGCATCTTGAGCGACGCTCTTGTTTGCTGCCAGAACTGGAATCGAACCAATATTCACAGCTTCAAAGGCTGCTGTCCTACCATTAGACGATCTGGCAATATTTTTGTCTAAATAGTATATCAGAAAAACCTTAAAAAATAAAGAGACATTTTATCTTATTTTGATTAGATATTTCCTTTAATCCAATTTTTTCTTTCCGCTTCCTCCATTTTTTCTATCGCATATCTCAGTGTGGTTCTTGGGATTTTATGATAATTCTTTTTTAAAAATTTTCTGATTATTTCTTGATCGACTCTTTTGTAGACTTCTCTCAGCATCCAGCCATTGGCTTTATGTATGAGATCATGCTCGTGATGCAATAGTTTGTCTACCATTTCTAGTGTATCTTTAAAATTCTTTTCTTTCATTATAAAGTAGAGCGTCGCTATGATGGAGACTCTATTTTCCCAGAGATTTTTACTATCTGATAATTTTTGCAGTATTTCTTTTCTTTCTTTTTTATTTTTTGTATCCGAGAGATAGGCGCCGACTATCTTTGGAGCAGATGTGTCCACCAGATCCCAATTGTTGATATATTTTTTGATATTTTTTAGATAAATCTCAAAAATCTCTCTTCTTATTTTTTCATCTTTGGCTTTTTCAAATTTGTTGACCATTATGAGTAGGGCGAGGAGTCTCTCATCATGAAATTCTGATTTTAAAAGTTTTTCCGTATCTTTTAAATTTATATCTCCATATACTCTGACCAATTTTCTAGTTTGGGGGACGGTGAGACCGAGAAATTTATCTCCTTCCCCATATTCTCCTTTTCCAGTTTTAAAAAATCTGAGTGCTAACTCAGCTCGCTGCATACTGGCAATCTTTAAAATATGACCGTGTATTTCTTTTAATTTGTCTTGATTCATAAAATTTAATATTTAAAAGCAAAATTTTGCATAGATATTTTGTAGTGTTATAATTATAACATTATAAACATTTTCTAAATATATAAATATGCTAAACACAGTAAAAAATTATTTTAAAAACGATCTTAAAAGTGTGATTTCTCGTCCAGCTTTTGTTCTCGGTGTCCTATTTTTATTAGGATTTGTAGTACTAGGAGCATATTTCAAATCTGGACTAAACAATATCTCAGTCCTCACCAATGCCCAAGGCATCACAGTCTCTGGTACAGCTGAAAAATTTGTGACTAGTGACAGAGGTACTATCTATCTAAATATCAAGACTGATTCACTAGATTCTTCTCCTGCAGTAGCTGTCAAAAAATTATCTGATGCAAGAGATTCTTTAATCAAATATTTAGTCAATTATGGTATTGAAGCAAAAGACATAGATGTGCTTTCTTTCAACACACTAGATCAATGTACACTTCGTGATAAAAATAGCTGGGATACTTGTCTTGGTAAAAAATATTTAGAATTCAATCAGACTATCAATATATCCTCAAATGATGTAAATAAGATCAAAGATCTCTCTTTGAATATTAATAGCTATATCAACAACAATATCGCAAATTATTTTGCAGATATGTCTGTGACTGTCCAGAGTACACAATATTTTTATACAAAATTAGCTGATGTAAAGACAGAAATGCTCAATGAGGCTACTAAGAATGCTTTTGAGAGAGCAGAGGCGATAGCCAATTCTACCAGCAATCATGCTGGAGCTGTCATCACAGCTTCACAGGGAGTATTTCAGATTACAAGTCGTGATAGCATAGACACTAGTGATTATGGTTCATATGATACCAGTACTATAGATAAAAAGATCACAGCAGTAGTCAGAGTCAGTTTTAAAGTAAAATAAAATAATAAAAATTAAAATATGAAGCATACAGAAAATACTCAGCTTTTTCCTGATTGGAAAGCTATCTCAAAATTACAAAAATGGAAAAAGGCAGATTTCGATAATCTTTTAGAAAGATATGTAAATCATAAAAAAGAGGTTTATCAAAAAATAAAATCTATCAAAAAAGAAGATAGAAATTTTGAAAATACAATTTTAGCGATCGAAAAAAGTAGTGATGCGTTTGTCAGTCTTTTATATCAGATAGGAACATTTTCCAAGACACACAAAGATAAGAATTTTATAGATTTAGCTAACAGCTTTCAAAAGACGTTGTCAGAAAATATGATAAATATCGAGTACGATAAAGATATTTATTTATATATAAAAGATTATATAGAAGGCAATTATAAAAAAGAAAAAAAGTATTTAGATAATAAATATGGTACAGGCAGTGTAAAGTTGGTGGAAGATTCTTTCAAAGAATACAAAAGGATGGGATTTGATTTGATAAAAGTAAAGCAAGATAAATTTAAGAATAATCTTAAGAAACTCTCAAAAATCTCTATAGATTTCTCACAAAACATTACTGAACATAAAGATTTCATTTTGTGTAATGAAGAAGAAATAAAAGGTCTTCCAGAAAACTTTGTAAACACTTTAGAAAAAGTAAATGGAAAATATAAAATAACTTTGGATTATCCAAGTATTGGTCCATTTTTACAATATGCATATAGTAGAGAAAAAAGAAAAGAGATTTCTGATAAAAACTATAGAAAGGGAGGAGAAAAAAATTTAAAAATACTTACTGAGATGGTAAAAATTCGTGATGAGAACGCAAAACTTTTGGGTTATAAAAATCATGCAGATTTTAAAACAGAAAATAGAATGGCAAAATCAGAAAAAAATGTGAGAGATTTTGTGGAATCAATGATAAAAAAATTATTACCAAAATATAAAAAAGAATTAGATGAATTAAATATTTTTGCAAAGAATAATTTATCGCAATATAAAAACGTAAAAAGTATTGAATATTACGATTTGTCTTATGTAGGCAACAAGTTAAAGGAATCAAAATACTCATATGACAGCTCTAAATTAAAAGAATATTTTGAACTAGATCACGTATTGAAACAGATGTTTAATATTTTTGGAAATTTGTTTAATTTTTCTGTAAGAGAGATAGAAGAAAAAGAAAAAAAGGAAAAAAGTATTGTTTTATCAGATAAAGAAGTTAAACTTTTTGAATTGAAAGATAAAAATACAAAACAAATAATGTCATATTTAATTCTGGATCTATTTCCTAGAGATGGTAAATACGGACACGCTTGCTCTTCGGAATTTATAAATAGTGAATACAGAGATTCCAAGAGAGTTGTGCCTATAAACGAAATAATTTGTAATTTTCAACAACCAATAAAAAGTACACCTTCATTGTTAAATCTTGGAGAAGTTGAAACATTATTTCATGAATTTGGCCACGCACTACATTACATGTTGACTGATTGTGTTTATGGTTCTCAGGCTGGATATAATACTGCTTGGGATTTCGTAGAGACTCCTAGTCAATTTTTGGAAGAGTTTTTATTCGAAGAAAATAATTTTAAAAAGTTAGCGGTTCACTATAAAACTAAAAAACCTTTAGATGTTTCTACTATTAAAAAAATAATTGCTGGAAAAAACTTTTTAATTGGTTATTCATTTTTGAGACAAAACATACAATCTTTATTTGATTTAGATCTACACTCAAATAAAATAAAAAGTAATAACTCTTCAAAATATTTTAATGATTTAATTAAAAAATACATTAATTTTAATTTACAAAAAGACTCTATTTTTCCCGCTGGCTTTGGCCATCTAAATGGATATGATGCTGGCTACTATTCTTATATGTGGGCGTTGGTCTATGCCCAAGATTTTTATTCTGAATTCAAAAAGGTGATGAATGATAAAAATAAATTGAAAGAGATAGGCGAAAGATATAGAAAAGAAATACTTGAAGTTGGTGGAAGTAGGGACGAGATGGAATCTGCTAAAAAATTCTTAAAGAGAAATCCAAACAACAAAGCCTTTTTGCAAGAGCTCGGTATAAAATAAAATTTTAAAACTCCTTTTAATTAAAAGTTAAAAGGAGTTTTAATTTTGCTTTAATTTAGATTTTGTGGTATTATTTTAATATCTTAAAAGCAGGCGATGCTTTTATTTTTATCACCAAATAATCCAAAAAATTAAAAATTATTTTTTCAAATTGAGCCCCGCTTCGCGAAAAATTTTCAAAAATAATTTTTAATTAAATATTAATAAAATTATGAATCAAGAATACACAGAAATTAGAAATATTGCGATCATTGCACACGTGGACCATGGAAAGACTACTTTGACTGACGCCCTCATGAAAGAGTGTGGAGTGCTAGAAGAAGGCTTTTCAATGGATACAAATGATCTAGAAAAAGAGCGTGGTATTACAATCTATGCCAAAAATACTTCTGTGATATACAAAGGTACAAAAATAAATATTCTCGATACTCCTGGACATGCCGATTTCGGATCAGAGGTAGAGCGTGTACTTCGCTCTATTGACTCAGTTTTGCTTCTGGTTGATGCGCAAGAAGGACCTATGCCACAGACAAGGTTTGTGCTAAAAAAGTCTCTAGAGCTCGGTTTAAAGCCTATAGTGGTCATTAATAAGATAGACAAGCCAGCTTCAGATTGTCAGAGAGTACATGATGAGGTTTTTGAGCTATTTTTAGAATTAGGTGCCAATGATGATCAGCTCGATTTTACTACTGTCTACGCTATCGGTCGTGAGGGTGTGGCTATGAAAAATTTAAATGATGAAAGAAAAAATCTCGAGCCATTACTTAATACAATACTTGAAAAAGTGCCAAAAGCGACAGGTGACAAAGCAAATTCTTTTGTAGCGCAAGTATTCAATCTTGCTTATGACAATTTTCTCGGACGTATGGCGGTAGCTCGTGTTTATGACGGTGAAGCAAAAGTCGGAGAGACTATTTTTGTGAGAGATCAATTTTCTGGAAAGGTGACCAGCGGAAAGATCACAAAGATTTATACTTTTGTCGGTGTAAAAAAGATTGAATCAGATACAGCTGTCGCAGGAGATATCGTCATGATCGCTGGATTTCCAGATATTTTCATAGGAGAAAGTTTCTTGAAAGATCCAGAAGGACAAGGCAAGCCTGCTATTCATGTCGATGAACCAACGATCTCTCTAAATTTTTTAGTGAATGACAGTCCGTTTGCTGGTCGTGAAGGAAAATTTGTCACAAGTAGACAAATCAGAGATAGGTTAGAAAAAGAGCTAGAAGTAAATGTAGGATTAAAAGTAGATTTTGATACTGATAAATATTTAGTTTACGGAAGAGGAGAAATGCATATCGCTGTGCTTCTTGAAAATATGAGAAGAGAGGGATATGAATTACAAGTTTCTCAACCACAAGTTATTTTCCATGAAAAAGAAAATGGAGACAAAGAAGAGCCTTTTGAGGAAGTGGTGGTAGATGTGCCTACAGAGTTTTCTGGTGTAGTCATGGAAAAGCTTGGCAGAAGAAAAGGTATTGTACTTGATATGAGTGAAAGAGAGGGTATCACACGTATCAAGGCCGAAGTACCAACTAGAGGACTACTTGGATACAGAGGTGAATTTATCATTGATACAAAGGGTCTTGGTATTTTGTCTTCAAGATTTAGAAAATTCGGGGACTTTGTTGGTCCAATTCAAAGAAAGCTCGCAGGATCTATGACAAGTATGGAAAATGGTAAGGCTCTCGGATTTTCACTTTGGAATCTTCAAGAAAGAGGTGTGCTTTATATCGGTCCAGGAACTGAAGTGTACGATGGTATGATAATTGGTAATACAAGTAAGGGTGAAGAGATGGTAGTCAATCCGACCAAAGGTAAACAGCTCACAAATATGCGTGCCTCAGGAGCTGATGAAGCTATCAATCTTGTCCCAGCGTGGGAGCTTTCAATAGAAAGAGGACTTGAAATAATGAATGAAGATGAATATTTGGAAGTCACTCCAAAATCTGTCAGACTAAGAAAGCAAATCTTAAATGAATCAATGCGCGCAAAAGCAAATAGAAAGTAATTTTAAATAAAAATAAAACCACTCAAATAATGAGTGGTTTTATTTAGTATTAATTAGTCTTTTTTAACAAGTGAATTTAAATGATTTATTACATTTGTTTGCATTTTATTTTTTTCTACATCACTATATCCGGATCTATTTATTAAGTCCGTCATTATTGTAGTTATGGTTTGCATTGATTCTTCATCGGTTTTATACATATTATCAAAAACTCGGTCATTTATTTTTCCATTTTTATCTGTATAAAAATATTTATCACCTTTATCAAAATTTACCCCAATATCTTCACCGTCTCCAGAAATAGATGTAGATAACTTATATATATCTTTTATCTCTCTAGCCTCACCTAAAGACGGGATAATTTTTATAGGATTTTCTGTAAGTTTTTCTTTGTATTTAGATTCCAATCCTTCTATTATATGTCTATTATTTTTTGATTCCAAATCTTGTTTTTGTTTTTCAAACTCAGGATCACTTTCTTTTACTTTTTGTTTTATCTTAAAAAATTCAAGCATATTTTTATTAATTATTTTTATATTTTTATTATATAATATTATCATTTCAAATGTTTATTGACAAATATTTTTAATATTTTATATAAATTATTATTTTGAGATGGAATATTCTTAAAAATAAATTGTATTTTTTCATGCTAAAATGTAAAATAAAAATATATGCACCAAAGATCCAAAATACAAACAAAATCAGATTATAATTCCAAAAAAATTATAAGATTAATTTTTGCTATAGCTTTTGTATTTGTGATACTAGGCTTTATATATTCTCTTAGTAATTTTTCCAAAAGTTATAAATTTAAATTCAATTTTTTAAATAAAAAAGTCGTCGTAGACGACAATCTTGGTCCTGCTTGGATTTTGGATTCTAAAAATCTATTGACTACAAAAGATGGTCATGAGATATTTGTGCAAATAGCTTCATCATCTAAAGATCTTGCAGACGGTCTTTCTTTTAAAGATAAGTTAAAATTTTATGAGAGAAAAGGAAAAATTACAACTGAAGGTATGTTGTTTGTTTTTGAAGAAGAGATGGTTCAAAGTTTTTGGATGAAAGATATGAATTTTGATCTTGATATGATTTGGCTTGATTCAAATTATAAGATAGTCCATATAGAAAAAAATACTCTAGCAAGCTCTTATAATCCTACAGATACATCTTCATCCAGATTTTTTACCAACGGACCAGATCATTTAGCAAAATATGTTCTTGAAATAAACTCTGGATTGTCAGATGAAATGGGTCTAAAAGATGGAGACGTTTTGGTTTTTAATTAATAAAGTCAAATTTTTCAAATAATTTATCTTTCTTTTTTAGTCTATTTTATGCTATATTTTAATAAATATATATGCAAAATATAAGGAATTTTTCTATTATTGCCCATATTGATCACGGAAAGTCTACTTTGGCTGACCGTCTTTTAGAGTTTACCCATACAGTAGAAAATAGAAAGATGAAAAATCAGGTACTAGATTCTATGGATCTCGAAAGAGAAAGAGGTATCACTATCAAGATGACACCTGTCAGAATGGAATACAAAAATCACATTCTAAATCTGATTGATACCCCGGGACATATCGATTTTTCTTATGAAGTTTCTCGTAGTTTGAGAGCTGTAGAAGGGGCTTTGCTTTTAGTTGATGCTACTCAAGGAGTACAAGCTCAGACTCTCACCACTCTTGAAATGGCCAAAAATGCCGAATTGAAAATCATTCCAGTTATCAATAAAATTGATTCACCGATAGCTGATTTAGATGGAGTAAAAGAGCAAATTATAAAATTACTGAGTGTAGAAGAAAAAGATATAATTTTAGTATCAGGAAAGACTGGTGAAGGAGTGGAGATTTTATTAAACAACATCATAGAAAAAATACCTTCACCCAAAATAGAGCCTATAGAAAAAAAAGAAAATAGTAAATCTTTTCGTGCTCTTATTTTTGATTTTGAATACTCAAATCATGAAGGTGTGATTCTTTATGTCAGAATTTTAAATGGCACAGTAAAAAGAAATGATGAGCTAGTTTTTCTAAAATCTAAATATAGATTCTTGGTAAGAAGTGTAGGAATATTTAAGCCTGAAAAAGTTGAAAGTAAAGAATTGGAAGAAGGGCAAATCGGATATATTGTGACAGGTATAAAAGAGCCTGGAGTAGCGAGAGTTGGGGATACTGTCACTACATTCGCTCATCCATTATCAGCTTTTGCTGGGTATGAAGAGCCTACACCACTTGTTTTTGCTTCTGTTTATCCGGAGACACAAGACGAATTTGATGATCTTCGTAGTAGTTTGGGAAAATTAAGATTGTCAGATTCTTCTCTGACTTTTGAAGAAGAGGCTAGTGGCGCGCTTGGTAGAGGCTTTCGTTGTGGATTTTTAGGAATGCTTCATCTTGAGATAGTCACAGAGAGACTCCGAAGAGAATTTGACCAGGAGCTCATAGTTACTCAACCTTCTATCACATATGAAGTAGAAATGCGTGATCACTCTATAGAAAAGGTTTATACGCCTATACATTTTCCAGATCATGGACAATATTTATCAGTCAGAGAGCCTTGGATTTTGTTGACCATCATAGTACCAAATGATTATCTCTCCAATATGATGCAGCTCTTTCAAAAGCACGAAGGTGATATTGTTGATATGACTGATTGGGGAGAGGGAAGGGTGAATATTCATTTATCTATGCCACTTCGTGAGCTCATGAGAAATTTTTTTGATGAATTGAAGTCTGCTTCTAGTGGATATGCGTCTATCTCTTACAAGATTGGAGAGATGAGAGATGCTAGTGTTACAAGGCTCGATATATTGGTAGCAGAAGAAAGGGTGCCAGCATTTTCTAGGGTTGTGGCTGAATGGAGAGCTAATGAAGAAGCGGAAGAGGTAGTAGAAAAGCTTTACAAGATTCTGCCTAGAGAATTGTTTAGAGTAAAAATCCAAGCTGTGATAAAAGGAAGAATCATAGCCTCAAGAAGTATTGCTCCTATGAAAAAAGATGTGACAGGATATCTTTATGGAGGAGATATCACAAGAAAGATGAAGCTGCGAGAAAAGCAAAAGAGAGGTAAAAAGAGAATGCAAGAATCTGGAAAAGTACGCATTGAGCATGACACTTTCTTAGAATTGATGAAGAAATAAAATATAATATAAATAAATTAAAAACTGTAGATTTTAAATCTACAGTTTTTAATCTCGGTTTATTAAGCTCTTAAAAGAGGGATAAGTAAGAATCCTATCATAGCTATAGCCATCAATATGGCCAAGACTCTGTATATTTTATTCACGGTTTTTTTATGGTGACTTTTAAACATAAATTTATTTTATTTTACTTAGTATATCATTTTCATCATCTTTTTAAAAGCCAAAATGACATTATTTTTTTATGCTAAAATATCTAAATACAGAGCATAAATATGAAAAAATATAAACAAAGATTTTTATGGAGGAATTTGTTTTATTCTAACTTTACTATTGTTTTTATTTTATTTCTACTTTTCTTTTTGATAAATGGACTATATAAGCTGTATATAAAGTATGAATTTACTAAAAATGATTTAGCTTCTGTCTCTAAAGATATGCAAGAAGAGAAAGATAAGTTGATTTTGACTCAAAATAAATTTAATAATATAAATACAGAGGCTGGACGAGAAAAATATATACGTGAGACTTATTCTGTAAAAAAAGCTGGAGAAGAAGTAGTTGTGGTTTACAATAATCCCTCATCTACTTATCCGATACCAAGAAGTGAGACTTTTTGGGAAACTGTTAAAAAATTTTTCAAAAATTTGTGGTAAAAAATATTCATGCTATACTATTTTTATAAATAGGATATTATAAAAAATTAAAAATAAGCAAAAATATGAGCGATACAAAAAAAATAGAGATTTTTAGTACACCAACTTGCCATTTTTGCCATTTAGCTAAGGAGTGGTTTGCTGAAAAAAAGCTTGAATATGTAGAGTATAACGTAGCATCTGATCTTGATAAAAGAAAAGAAATGGTAGAAATGACAGGTCAATTAGGTGTGCCAGTTATAAAGATAGGAGAAGATGTTTTAATTGGTTTTAATCCAAACAAGATGGCGGAAATCTTAGCTGTAACAGTCTAAAATTTATAAGATTTATAAAATAAAAACCTATTGAAAATAGGTTTTTATTTTTGGAAAAATTTGGGTTTTATGATATTATGTATTTATCCCTTGCCGAGATAGCTCAGTTGGTAGAGCATTTCCCTGAAGAGGAAGGGGTCGCCAGTTCGAGCCTGGCTCTCGGCACAAAATAAATATTATTTCTTTACATTATTTATAAAGCTTTTAATATTTGCTACATCGGTCAAGTTATCTATTTTACTAGATATGCTAATAATTGTAGTCTTTAGACCATTAAATTCATTTATTATAGATATAAAAGGATATTTAAATATGTATAAAATACCCCAGGCCGCAGCTATTATAAATGTCCAATAAGCTATCCTGAAACCCATAGTTAATTTTTGATTTTTTCTTATTTTTTTTAGTAATTCATTATTTTCTTTTGCCACTTTTAGAATTTCTTCTAGTTCACTTTTTTCTGGGTTCATATATTTTAATTTAAGTATATTATAACATGTGCTCTCGGCAGGAATCGAACCTACAAACCTTCCTTAGGACGGAAGAGTTATGTCCATTTAACTACGAGAGCTAATTTGAGATAAATATATCACAAATTTGTATTTATTAAAAAATAAAACCTATCAAAATTTGACAGGTTTTATTTTTATTTTTTTAGATTAGATACTTTTTACTTTTATTTTTGCTTGTCTTGCTTTATCTATTTTTGGTAGTCTGATTATTAAGAGTCCATGTTTTTCTACCGCTTCCACATTTTCAATTTCTATTTCGTGTGGAAGTAAAATACTTCTTGAAAATGATCCCCAGTACAATTCTCTATAAAAATAATCATCTTCTGATATCTGAGTATTTCCATCTCTTCTACCTTTGATGGTCACCATATCACGAGTGATTGATATTTGAAGATCTTCTGGCTTTACACCAGCGAGCATAGCTTCTATTATTATTTCATTTGGAGTTTGGTAGACATCGACTGAAAGTTCTCCATCTCCTTCTTCATATTCTTCTTCTGGTTGAATATTTGAAATAGTTCTTTCTGCTTCGTTAAATTTTTTATTACTTCTTCCTATTTCGACTTCCAGTTCTTCCTCTTCTGGATCATTATCTTCTACCATGACAGATCCAGCAAGTCTTTCAAAAAATGATTTTTTTTCTTTTGACATAATTTTAATAGTATCTAATTAATTTCTAAGATTGATTTAATTATAACTATTATTTTGATTTCTATCAATAAAAAAGAGGGGAGTTATCCACAGAATGGATATTCCGCCTCTTTTTTTAAAAATAAAAATTATATTAGCTTTGCCATTTTGTTATCAACAATAAATCGTCATTTTCATTTTTTATATATTTCCAAATTTCTTCTGTCACAAAAGGCATAAATGGATGAAGAGAGATAATTTGTTCCCTTAAAAGTATCAATAATAGATTTTGAGCTGATTTTTTATTTTCTGTATTATCCATTATTTCTTTTTTGCATTCTTCTATCACTATATCTGCAAATGTATGCCAGAAATAGTCATATATCTTTTCTCCTGCAAGATGCAGTCTATAATTTTCTAAATCTAAAGTTATATCTCTGATTTTTTCTTTCCAGTTATTATAAATAGCAAGATGATTTTCATTTAAATTTGATATATTTATTTCATCTTCTAAATCATTTGTTTTTTCTAATACAAATCTAGTAGCATTCCATATTTTATTTGCAAAATTTTTATAAGCTTTTATTTTATCTTCTCCTAATTTTAGATCGTTTCCTGGGCCGTTGCCTACTATCTGTGACATACGTAGAGCGTCAGATCCGTATTTGGATATCAAATCTCTAGGATCTAATGCATTATTTAGTGATTTGCTCATTTTTCTTCCTTGAGCATCACGGACCAATCCGTGCAAATATGTAGTCTTGAATGGTATCTCATCAAGTGCGTATGTACTCATCATGATCATTCTGGCTACCCAAAAGAATATAATGTCGTGCCCAGTCTCCAATAGATCTGTAGGGTGATACATTTCTAAATCTTTTGTTTTTTCTGGCCAACCAAGAGTAGAAAATGTCCACATGCCAGATGAGAACCAAGTATCTAGTGTATCTTCATCTTGTCTTATATTTGTATTGTTTTTATATTTATCTTCTAGAATTCCTACGCTTACTATATTATTCTCATTGTCGTACCACACAGGCACTCTGTGACCATACCAGATTTGTCTACTTATACACCAGTCACGGAGATTGTTTATCCAGTGAAAATATACTTTTTCGAATCTGTCAGGTATTATTTTGAGACCTTTTTCTTCTACAGCTTCTAGCATTAGATTTTTAAGTGTAGTTTTTTTATTAAAATGATCAAATTCTTTATTAACTGCTATGAACCATTGCAATTTTGGAAGAGGCTCTATGATTCCTCCGGTTCTCTCAGCAGTACTTACATTTTGTGATATTTCTTCTTCTTTTTCTAGCAGATTGTTTTCTTTGAGCCAAGAGACAACTATTTCTCTAGCTTCCAAAGTTTTTTTGCCGTCAAGTTCTTCGTTACAATTTATCATTTTTGCATATTCGTTGATGACTTGTTTTTTATCTAGACCATGTCTCTCTGCCATATCCCAATCTATTTGAGAGTGAGCAGGTGTCACACCTAGAGCTCCAGTACCAAATTCTGGATCAACTTCTTTATCGGCGATAATTTTTATTTTTATTGGAACATTACAAAAATTTGTCTCAAAAGTTTTTCCTACATAATCTTTGTATCTAATATCGTCTGGATGCACAGCTACAGCAGTGTCTCCGACTTTTGTCTCTGGTCTGGTAGTGGATATAGTTATAGGAAAATCGTGATTGTATTTAAAAGTGTAAAGGGTCGCTTTTCTTTCTTCATATATTACTTCATCATCACTGATGACCGTCTGTCCTTTTGGATCCCAGTTTACTATTCTATTTCCTTGATATATTAGTCCATCATCATACATTTTTTTAAACATTGTATTTACTGCTATGTTTCTTTTTTCATCAAGTGTAAAAGCTATACGAGACCAATCTAGAGATGCTCCCATAGATTTGAATTGAGACAATATGGTATTTTGTGACTCTAAAGCAAAATCGTTTACTCTTTTTAATAAATCTTCTCTTCCTAAATCATGTCTATTTTTGCCTTCTTCTTTTTGTATTTTTTTTTCTACTACAGATTGAGTAGCTATGGCGGCGTGATCTGTACCAGGAAGCCAAAGAGCTCTTTTTCCATTCATTCTATGGAATCTTATTACCGTGTCTTGTATTGACAGCATTAGAGAGTGACCAGTGTGTAATGTGCCAGTCACATTTGGAGGTGGAAGAACAATAGAAAATACTTTTTCTTTCCCATTTTCGTCTTTTACTATATTTTCTGATTTTAAATTATCAGGATTGAAATATCCCGAATCTATCCAATTTTGATATATATTACCTTCCACTTCTTGAGGATTGTATGGTTTTAGAAAATTTTCTGGTACATTTTTCATAATTTTAAATAATAGCTAGATTTTTCTTAGCTTGTATATCTATAGTATCATATTTTCTTTTTATGATAAAATGTTAAATATTTTAAAAACACATTATTTTTTATGGAAATTAAGACAATTATAAGTATAGTAGCAGGGATTTTGGTTTTAGTTAGTTATTTTTTTTATATTAAAAGTATTTTAAAAGGCAAGTCTAGGCCTCATGTTTTTACTTGGGGATTGTGGGCCGTCATAGTATTTATACTATTCTTATTACAAAGATCCTCTGGAGCAGGATTTGGAGCTTTGCCGACGCTTGTAGTCGCCATATTGTGTTTAGTAATTTTAATTTTAAGTTTAATAAAAGAAAGTAATAAAAATATCCGTACTGTAGATATAGTATTTTTAATTATTACAATTTTAGCTATACCTATCTGGGTCCTAGCCAAAGCGCCGATGATTTCTACTATACTATTAATAGTGGTTTATTCATTAGCTGGTGAAGCTACTATCAGAAAGTCTTGGATAGATCCATATTCTGAGATCATCACTCTTTGGGCTATAAATTCTCTCAGAGCTTTACTATCAATTTTTGCTTTATCTAAATTTAATTTTATTACTTTAGCTTTTCCAGTTTTAGTATTTTTATCAGCTACAGCTTTTGCTTTGATGTTGATCTTTAGAAGAAATTATCTTAAGTTTAAGAAATAATTGTGATAGAATAGTTTTCGATTAATAAAAATTTATGAATACAAAATTAAAAAAGCAAGACAAGGTTTTAAAAAAAGTTTCTCCTTTAGCAAAAAATATTTCTAAAACTTTAAATAAAAATAATTCTAAAAAAATAAATGCCGCTGAAAAGCATCATCTTCCAGATCATCATTTTAAAAAAGTCTCAGTAAAGAAAAGTAAATTTGGTCTTGGCCTTTTTGCTGGTGAACCTATTAAAAAAGGCGAGGTGATAATAGAGTATATTGGAAATATTTTGACAGATAAAGAGACAGATAAGATAGCTGATAGTAGATATATTTTTTCAGTAAAAAAAGATTACAATATCGACGGATCACCTAGATGGAATATAGCTAGATATTGCAATCATTCTTGTGACGGGAACGCTGAAAGTGAAGTGAAAAAAAATAGAGTTTTTGTAAGAGCAATAAAAAATATAAAAGAAGGTGAAGAGATAGTTTATGATTACGGTGAAGAATATGTGAAAGAAATTTTAATAGAGAGAGATGGTGGATGTGGGTGCGATGCAAAAAAACATTTGTATCATGATTAGAAAATAAAAAATAAAATTTAAAAAAATTTTCAAAAATATTTTTTATAAATAAAAAAGTTATCCACAAAAATTTTTTAAAAAAGTATTGTATAAATTTTTTTTGAATGAGATAATTATATTAAGAGAGGCAGACCGAAGGTCCAAGGTCAAAAAATTAAAAGCGCACTCTCTAGTATTAAATACTAAATAAAAAATATGGCAGCAAAGAAAAAAGCAGCAAAGAAAGTTGCAAAGAAAGCAGCTAAGAAAACTGCAAAGAAAAAAGCAGCTAAGAAAAAAAAGTAATTAACTTTTTATCTTAAACTAGAATCCTCTGCGTCTCCCACGACAGAGGATTTTAGTTTGTCTAATTTTTGCTATAATATAGGTATTATTAGTTAATTTATAGGATTTATAAATAAAGCATTAAAATATAAACAATTTATGAATATAAAAGTAAAAGGTGGTGAAATTGAAATAACAGAAGCTATTCGTGATTATGCGGAAAAGAAAATTGGTGAAGCTTTAGAAAAATTTAATAGTCAAAATTTGTCAGCAGAAGTTGAGCTCGGCAAGACTACTAGCCATCATCAACACGGTGATATTTATAAGACTTCTGTCATCGTACATGGATCTCATAAAAATATCTTTGTTGATGTCATAAAAGATGATCTTTATGCATCTATCGATGAAGCTAAAGAAAAATTAGAAAATAAATTGGCTGATGCGAAAGATAAAAAGAAAACAGTTTCTCATAAACTTGCTTTAAAATTTAAAAATCTATTTAAAAGAGATAATTAGAATATTTTTATTTATATGAAATTAAATTGGAAAAGTATTTTACTTATAATTTTAGTATTAATATTAATTGGTATAGGGATAATTTTTAGAAATAAAGGTGAATATGTACCGGATACGAGTGATAAAGGTATAGCAACTACTACAAATCAAGATATAAATTTAAAAAAAAATAATCAAAAAACTATGGACAATACAAACGAACAAAAAACTTACACAGAAGCTATACTTCACACAAGTATGGGAGACATATCTTTTGAATTTTCAAAAGACAAACCTCTTACAACTGCTAATTTTCAAAAACTTGCAGAAAGTGGATTTTATGATGGTGTAAAATTTCACAGAGTTATAAAAGATTTTATGATTCAGACAGGGGATCCACTGTCAAAGGATGATACAAAAAAAGCATATTGGGGTACTGGTGGACCAGGATATAAATTCCAAGATGAATTAACAGGGGCTGAAAAATATACTATAGGTACAGTAGCTATGGCAAATAGTGGGCCAAATACAAACGGATCACAATTTTTTATCATGACCAGCAATATGGGATTGCCTCCTTCTTATACAGTATTTGGTAAGGTTGTAGCAGGTATTGATGTGGCTATGAAAATCCAAGAAGTAGCGACAGATGCTAGTGATAAACCACTTTCTCCTGTCACTATAAATTCAGTAGATTTGAAATAAAAAAGTAAAAAACTCAAAATAAAAACTCTTGAGAATTTTCAAGAGTTTTTATTTTTATTATTTTGAGTATCCTTTTTCAAAATCTTGAAAAGACATCTCAGATTTTCCTTCTGGGATGACTTTTTCTATTATATCTTTCGCCAATTTATTTTTTGCAAAATCTTTTGAGAGATTTATTTCTGTGACTTTCACTCTTATTTCTCTGTCTTTATGATTTATAAAAAAGAAAAGTGGAATATGAGGTAGAAAAGCCTTAAATTTATTTTGTATCTCTTCTGCGTTGTCTTCTAATTTTATTTCTCCTTCCTTCTTTTCAAATTTACGAGTAAAAGTAGCCAGATCGTGATCTTGCTCTATCAGCTTTATATTTCCTTCTAGATAATGTTCTAAGATCTGGATTAGCATTTCCACTCCTTCCGACCCACATTTTCTTTCTAGTTTTTCATTGATATCTTCATCTAATATATTTATTTCTTTTTGTATTAATATTGGTCCGTGGTCGACTTCTTTGTCTAGCTTTATAATCGTGATACCTGTAGTATTGTCTCCATTTAGTAAAGCCGTCTGAATAGGCGATGGGCCTCGATATTTTGGCAGAAGTGATGGATGAATATTTAATGATCCATGTGCTGGAATATTTAAAATGTTTTCTGAAAGTATTTTTGGATAGCTAGCTACTATAAATACATCAAACTTTTCAGAAAGTGGTGAATTTTCTATTTCTAGATTTTTTAGAGTTTCCGGCTGCCAGATTTTTATATTTTTACTCTCACACCAAGTCTTTATTATAGAAGGGTGAATTTCCATGTGGCGACCTGATTTTTTGTCTGGAGAAGTTATAACTAAAGACGGAATAAATCCATTTTGATACAAATTATAAAGCGAACTTTCAGCCAGCGGACCACTACCAAAAAAAGCGAATTTAATATTTTTATTTTGCATGTTTTTCTATTTCTATTTCTTGAATATTTTCTGCGTGATCTATAAAAAGTATTCCCTCAAGATGATCACATTCATGTTGAAAGATTTGAGATATGAGTCCTGATGCTCCGAAAGAAAATTTATTTCCTACAAAGTCTTGCGCCTCGATAGTCACGCTAGCATGACGCTCAGTAGTCCCGTAGAGAGGTCTGACAGATAGACACCCTTCGTCTGCGAGCATTGTTTTTTTGCTGGCTTTTGTGATTTTTGGATTAATAAATATTAAGGGTTTCCATTTTGCATCTTTATTTGCTACAGAATAAGCGGATTCTTTTACTAGAAATATTTTTTTAGAAATGCCAATTTGTGGAGCGGCGATAGCTACACCATCATCTTCTTTATTCATAGCTTCACGCATATCGTCTATGATTTTTTTTAGTTCCGGTGTGCCAAATTCTCTTTTCAAGACTTCTTTAGCTTCCATTCTCAAAACACTCTTTTCGTCGAGTTTTTGCTCTTTTTCTTCCTTTTTCCAATCAATTTGGACTATTTTGACCATATATTTAAATGCTCATTTATGAATTGATTTTAACATATTAGTTTTTCTAAACATACTTGACAATACGCCTTAAATAAATTATCATATTTTCAGTATTAAAAAATAGTATATTGTTTAATCTCAAAAAGGGTGACAGAGTAACAAGAAGTGAAAATCACCCACACTACAAAAGATATAAAGGATTGGTTGGAACCGTTGTCGAAATTATTAAAATTAAAGGTTCTAGGACTCGTTATAAGATTAAATGGGATAAAAAATCTGGGAAATGGATACCCAATCTTTTTGGAACATTTTATCCTGATAAGGGTCAACAACATTCGACTCTTTTACCAAAATATCTTTTGAGAGTGAACTGATTCTTAATAAACACTTTGCGGATTGATTTCCAGACGGAAGTCAGACAGTAAGGTGTTTATTTTTTTTGCTAAATTTGTCGGATATATAATATTTTCTTTTTCAAATTCCCAATATTCTTTTTTTAGCATAAACATACCAACATAGCTTTTAGAAATATTTTCTTTCCACCAGACTATTTTATTTTTTTCTACTTTTTCTTCCTTGAATATTCTATCGAGCAGATTTTCTATATCATTTTTAAGTTTCAATTCTTTTTCCGATAATTTAAACTTTATAATATTTACAAACGGTGGAAGTGATAATTCTTCTCGAGTTTTTATTTCATCTTCTAAAAATTTCTTATAATCATTTTCTTTTATATATTTCCAAATATTATTTTCTGGCAGCCTGGTTTCTATCAAAATTTTTTCTTTAGTTTTACATTTTTCTTTTATCTCTAAAATCAGATTTATTATTTTTTCATCAATGTTTATTTCTGGAATTGAAAATAGTGTGTCTATAGAAATAATGGCAGCAAAATCTATTTTTAAATTTTGATCAAAAGAGGCGAGGGCCAGGTCTGTACCTATTAAGATAGAAAGTTTTTCTTCTTGCCAAGCTTTTATAGTATCATTTATTTTTTTCTTAGTGTTTGCATTTTTAGAGTCGAGTAAAAAAGTTTTCCATTCTATTTCTTTTAGATTATTTTCTATACCTTCTACTCCGATACCAATAGTCTCCATTCTCCAGCTAGCACAATTTTTACAAATTAGATTTTCATCTTTTTTTAATTCTTTTTTTGTTTTGCAGTTAGTACACACATATTCTCTGTGATTGTCATTTTTTTTAAATAAAATGAGAGGTTTATCACAAGTCTCGCATTTCAATATTGTATTACAATCTTGGCAGATAGTCTCTGTGTAAAGTCCTTTTCTTTTTGTGTATAAAAAGATTTTTCCTTCTTTTTTATTTTTAAACTCTTCGAGTTTTTCAATTAATTCTTCCGCAAAATATACTTTGCTGTATTTAGGGTTTTTGCTTTCTGATATTCTTTTTATCCTATTTTCTAGATCTTCTTTTTTTTGCTTATTTTTACTTATATCTATTATCTTAAAATTTTCAGTTTTTTTATTATCTCTTTCCAAGAGATTTTTCTTTTGGATATTTTTAAAAGTTTCTAAAGAAATTATCTCTCCAGCAGATATTGTCTCCAGCTCTAAATCTTTTGATGTATTTTGTATTATTTTTCTACTATCTATTTGTCTTTTAGCGCTATGTGAAAAATAATTGTATGAATTTTCTTTTTCAATTATCACGGTTTTTAAATTTATCTTATCTTTTAAAATGAAAGGCAAAAGTGATGGAGTCGATAAAATCAAGACAGTATTCTCCTTTTTTAATTTATTGATATTTTTTTCTTGATCTTTTTTTGTCTGTCCAGAATGAAAATATGTTAAAGATTCAGAAAAATCTTTTTCTAAAATTTTTCTCATATTTTCTAAATCATTAATAGTTGGCAAAAATATTACGAGTGATCTTTTTTCTTTTAATAATTTTCCTATTTTTTCTTTATAAAAATCTATGCGCAAATCAATTGGTAATATTATCCCTTGATTTTTGTGGATATTTTTTTTAATTTCAGAGTCTGAATTATTTATCAATAATAAATCTGATGAATCTATTAAAAATTTAGGTATAAAACCATCTAAAATATCACTTTCTTTGACTCCGAGCAGTATTGAAATGTTCTTTATACTTGTCTCCAATTTTTCAGGAAGAAAATTATCCATGATTTTTCTTTCAATTTTTTTCAAAATAAAATTCTGGGATTTTAAATCTATTTTTTTGTTTTTTGCTGGTATGACTTCAGAAATAATTCCAAAAATTTTTCTATTTCGGATTTTTATTTCTACGAGAGATCCTAACAGAATCTTGTCTTTTGAAAAATAGGAAAAATAATTTTCTGGCAATCCTGTAGCTATAGGTGTGACCTGTAATATATACATATTTATATTAAAATTATATAACAAAAGAGTTAAATTAAAAATTTTAAGAACATTAGGATTTTTAATTGATTCTGTCAATAGAAAAAACTCTTATTTTTACTCGAAAATTTATTTTGACATAAAAAATATTTTCCGCTAGATTGCATTCGTATTTTGCTTTGGAGTATAATTTATACATAAAAATTTGTGAGTGAATGTGAATTTATTTTTATTTAAAAAAATATAATATTTAAAATATATGACACCTGACAAAGATATTAATAATGATCAAAATGTCGATTTACATTTTGTTACTGGTATAGAAAAAGAAAAGTTTCAAGATCCAAAAATTAGTCAATTTTTAAATATTTACAACATTATCACAAGTGCCGCTTTTAAATCTTCTGTGCAAAATAAAATCAGCCAATCAGTCTAATTCTTAACATAAAATTTGCTGTGGATAAAATTTAGTTTTATATTTTTTGATATGCTAAACTAAACTAGTAATAAAAGCTCTTACTTTAAGTATTTTAAGCATTATTAACAGATTAAAAATTAAATTTTATTTAAAAATATGGACTACGAAGACCAAGAAGATCAAGATTTAAATGTAAATATAAAAAATATTTTACATAAATCTAAGTTGTCTTTTGATGAGACAAGAGCTTTTTTTGATGGATTGCAGTATTTACCGGTAGAAGATAAGAGGCAATTTATCGCTATGATAGAGCAAGATCCAGAATTAATTTATCCTCTCTATATAAATTTCAAAGCAAAGCTTACAGCTCTAGAAGAGGATACATCAGGTAGATCTTGGGATCAGATTGTAGAGGACGAAATAAATCAGCTCGAGCAACATTTGAAAAATAAAGGAATGATAAACGATTAAAAATATGGCACATTTGGCAAAAATTTTACTTATAATTGGAGGACTAGAATTAGGTATACTTGGAGTAGGAAAATTGATTAATTCCGAAAAAGACTTAAACATTATAGAGCTGTTTCGCAATTTTCATCCTTTACTTCCTACAATTTTGTATTTATTGATAGGAGTTTCAGCTTTTGTTTTAATCTTTAAAAAAGATTAATTTTATGATATTACCAGATATTTCAAAACTTGGTCAGCCAGCCAAGACCTTTGGTAGATTGATAATTCTTGCTATCTTGATAGCTATTTTTTATTTTTTTACTAATCAATTTAATTTGTATTTTGGATCTGATAATAATGAGATAATATCCAATTCCTCAAATCAAGATTTTTTAAAAAACTTAACTTTTGATTACAAAATAACAAAAGTAGTTGATGGGGATACTATCGATATTGAAAGGGTCGATGGTGGTAAAGTCTTAGATGAGAAAGAGGTGATGAAAGTGAGGCTTTTAGGTATAAATTCTCCAGAAACTGTAGACCCTAGAAGACCTGTAGAATGTTATGGTAAAGAGGCTAGCGGCTATTTAAAAAGTATTGCTGACGGTAAATTGGCAGCTATAGAGCTCGACAATACACAAACTGTACATGATAAATATGGTAGGATTTTGGCTTATGTTTATATTAAAAGAGCTGGAATAAAGGATCAGAATATATTTATGCTAAATAGTGACATGATTAAAAATGGGTATGCTTATGAATACACATACGATTTACCTTATAAATATCAAGATGAATTTAAATCTTTAGAATTAATTGCTAAAAATAATTATACAGGTCTCTGGGGGCTTAATACTTGCAACGGATTAAAGACCCCTGTAGCTCCTCCTGTAGATACTAGAGATGGAAATGTTTCGTATTATAATAATACTAACTCATAAATTTATGCAAGAATTTTTTAAGAAAATGTTTTTTACAGGATTAAAGATATTATTATTTATCTTTATTATATTAATAATATATTTTTTGATTAATTATTTTTTCCCTCATACTTTTGATAGATTTAGAACTCAAAATGTAGGAAGCGCATCTTCGACTGTAGTAGAAAATCAATCTTTTGGATACAGAATGTATAATCTATTTTTTAATAGTAAAAAATCCAATATTACTCAAAATCCTAGTAGTGGAGAAATCGTTAAAAGGAAATCTTTTTGGAGTGGCGACGGAGAAAATACTGTCTGGGGCGACAGTTCTTCTACTACTTGGGGAAGTAGTGTGAGCGATAATACTTGGGGAGGTGGCAGATCATATGATAAATTGTCTATCAGATCGGGAGTATTTATTTCTGCCAATACCGCCAAATCTCCAATACAAAAGATGTCTATCAATAACCTTTTAATAAATACTTACAATAAAAATATTTTAGTTGATGGAAGTATTATCACTGGCAATATTTTTACAGGCTTTCAAAGTCAATATTATTTCAATCTAAATATCTATGATATAGATGGTAATTTTTTATTCTTTATACCTGTCAGCTCAGCAAAAGATTTAAAAAATATAGACAACTCTACTTTTTATGGAGTCTACAATAAAAATTTTAATTATAAAAATTATCAAGGAGATGGGTATATGGCTATATATTCTGACGATCCTAATGTTGAAGGTATAGTTTTAATAAAGATACTTATAAAGTAGATTTATAATTCTTTTTTCATTAATTCTAATACTGATTCTAATTTTTCTTTAAGATCTTTTATTTGTTCTTCAATAAATATCATCTCTTTTGCTACATCTTCAGCGTGAGCCCCTCCTCCTGCGCGATCTCTTCTTTCGTGCTCATTCTCTAATGTTTGATATTCTGATTCTAATGTTGCAATATTTTGCTCTAGCTTTATTTTTTCTTTAGATAATGTTTCAAATTTTTCATTTATATCATCAAAAATTTTACATTCTTTTTCTAGACTTTCTATTGTCGTGTTTAAGTATTGATCAGAGTTATGCATCATTTTTTTTGCAGCTAAACTCAAGTCTTTAAATTCTATTTTTTTATCCCTATAGGTTTTTAATTCATTTAAGATATTTCTAACTTGTTCTTCCGTCAAAACTTCAGGCTTATGAGGTAATTTTTCTAACATAATCTGTTTTACTTTACTAGTTCATCAATGACTTCTTTTACGAGATTTCCATCTACATTTGTGCCAAGTTCTTTCATCATCATACCCATAAATTGTCCTTTTTTAGTAGGATCGATAGGCGATTCTGCTAATTTAGCTGAGACTTTAGCCACAACTTCTTCACGAGTCATCTGGGCTGGTAAAAATTCTTCTAAGATTTTCATCTCAGCCGTCTCATCTTCTGCGAGCTCTGGTCTGCCAGCATTAGTAAATTGATCAATAGAATCTTTTCTCTTTTTTACTTCTCTTTTAATAACTTTTAAAGCTTCTTCATCGGTCAGAGTTTCGGTAGGCATTTTACTCATAGATACGAGCTCATTTGTAAAAGCTGCAGAGAGCATACGGAGTACTCCGAGTCTTTCCATATTTTTTTCCATCATGGCTTTTTTAATTTCTGCTTTTATTGTTTCTTGCATAGATTTATATATTTTATTACTTTTTGATTATATCACAAATACTTTTCTTTATAAATTTCATATCTTATTTGACTAGATTTTAATTATATTTTGTGATATAATATTAATATTATGTTAATCGATCATGTAAACTTAAAAGTAAAAGCTGGAGATGGAGGCACTGGAGTAGTCAGATGGAGAAGAGAAAAGCATATTGCTTTTGGAGGGCCAGCTGGGGGAGATGGAGGAAAAGGTGGAGACGTGTATTTTCGTGTTGTACATGATATACACGCTTTAAATGATTATAAAAATAAAAAAGAGTGGGCGGCTGACAATGGAGAAGCTGGGAAAAAGAAAAGTATGTTTGGCGCTAATGCTGAAGATCTATATCTTAGAATACCTGTCGGATCTGTAGTTTATAATAAAACCTATAATATTAAGTATGAATGTGATAAAGAAGGTGAAGAAATTTTAGTACTTCACGGTGGCAAAGGGGGTCTTGGAAATGAAAATTTTAAAACTAGTACCAATCGTGCTCCAGAAGAATTTACTAAAGGTGACAGAGGAGAAGATGCGGAATTTGAAATAGAATTAAAACTGATAGCAGATGCTGGCTTTATAGGCCTCCCAAACGCCGGAAAAAGCTCTCTACTCAACGCTATCACCAATAGTACTGCAAAGATAGGTAATTATCCTTTTACTACTCTAGATCCAAATTTAGGAGCTTTCAGAAAATTTATTTTAGCTGATATTCCAGGGATAATTGAAGGCGCAAGTGAGGGGAAAGGTCTTGGTTTTAGATTTTTAAAACATATTTCTCGCACTAAAATATTATTTCATTTAGTGGCAGCTAGTGATAAAGATGTGAAAGAATCTTATAAGACAATCAGAAACGAATTGAAATCGTATGACAAGAAGAATAAAGACAATGATCTTTTGATAGACAAAGATAATTTACTTGAAAATAAAAAAGAGATATTGGTTTTATCTAAAGTAGACGAGGTGACAGATAAAAAAGAGCTTGATAAAAAGATTTCTGATCTTGTAAAAGTTTCAAAGCAGAAAAAAGAAGATATTATTTTACTTTCTCTTTACGATGATAAATCTGTAAAAGAATTTGAAAAACATTTGGAAAAAGTTTTAAAAAATAGATAAAATTATTTTGCTTTCTCTTTTATTATTTCTGTAAATAATTGAGGATTACCAGAGCCTTTTGCTTCTTTCATAGCCTGTCCGACGAAAAACATCATCAACTTATCATTTCCAGATTTTAAGTCTTCCCACTGTTTTTGATTATTTTCTATTACTGTATCTATGATTTTTTCTAGAGACTCTTTATCATTTTTTTGAATCAGTCCTTTTATTTCTGCGATCTGTCTTGCATCCATATCATTTTCACTCATCTCAAGCATTGAGTCATAAGGCAATTCTGTCATCATGAATAAAATTAAATCTTTTGCTCCGCGACTTGATAATTCATTAGCATCTATCATTTTCATGATCTGCACAAAATCTTCTCTGTCTATATAGTGTATTAATTTTTCTGTACTTGATTTTTGCAATATACTAGACACATCTACTATTATATAATTTACAGACAGATTTATCAGTTTATTGATCTTTACTTTTTCAAAGTCATGAGATTCTATTTCGTTTTTTATTTCATTGAAATATTTAAACAGACTAGAGTTGTTTAGTAATAATTCCACATATTCTTCTTTTACGCCCATATCACTCATTTCTTTTCTTATGTTTGACAGAGATTCTGGTAGACTGGCTTTTATTTTATCTAGATCAAACATTGAATGTAGATATAATTTTGGTAAATCTGGATCTGGGAAATATTTATAATCAGCAGAAGTCTCTTTTTTTCTTTGTGATACAGTCACTCTTTTATTTTCTTCAAAACCTCTTGTCTCTTGGATTATTTCATTTTCTTTTCCGGTCTCGATTAATTCTGTATGTCTAGCAGCTTCGTATCTCACAGAGTCTTCTACAGATTTGAATGAATTAATATTTTTTACTTCGACTTTGGTACCATATTTATTTTTGTCTTTTGATACAGAAAGATTAACTTCTATTCTCATCTGACCTTTACTCATTTCAGCTTCTCCTACATCTAGTGTGCGCAATATCAGTGAATATTCTTTTGCAAAATCACTACAAGCTTTTGCAGCCTCTTCTATATTCTCAAAAGTCATAGGCTCTGTCACAAGCTCTGACAAAGGTACTCCAGATCTATTAAAGTCTATCAAAGTGTGATCTCCTTGATCATGGGTCGATTTAGCAGTATCTTCTTCAAGATGAATACGGGTGAGTGGCCAATTATTTATTTTTCCTCCACTTATTATTGGATATTTGTATTGAGTGAGCTGATAAGCTTTTGGCATATCAGGGTAAAAATAATGCTTTCTATCCCACTCTGTGAAGTCAGCGATATCTGATCCTATATAAGTCCCTAGCTTTATCATCTTTTCTATAGCTTCTTTATTTAGAGTCGGCAGAGTTCCTGGATGAGCCATACAAATAGGGCAGACATTTTTATTTGGAGAGTCTTCGAGCGGTACATTAGCACAAGAGCAGAACATTTTTGAATTAGTTTTTAATTCTGCGTGGATTTCTAGGCCGATTGTTATAAAATATTTTTCCATAAAATTATTTCGCTATTATAGCATTTTTATACCTTTTATTCCAAAGGATTTGTCTTTTCGCATATTGCCAAGATTTATTTAAAATCTCTTCTTTCATTTTTTCTAAAGTTATCTCATTTCTCAGATACATAGTCACATATTTATATTCAAGACCAAGTGAAAGTAGCCACTCATCTTTTATTTTTAAATTATCTCTCAAAAATTTTATCTCATTTATGAGATTATTTTTTTCTTTTGCTTCCAATCTTTTTTCTAATCTTATTTTTATCTTTTCCAATAGTTCTTCTTTGTTTAAGTTAGTAAAAATAAACTCTACATCGTATTTTGGATTTTTATTTATCTGAGAAATTTTTGGTATTTCATTTTCTGCTTTTTTAGTTTCTAATATTTCTACTATTCTTATTAGTCTTCTTTTATTGTTTCTCTCGCTAGGATTTTCATTTTTAGTGAGCTCTCCCCATTTTTCTTTATTGAGTTTTTTAATTCTTAAAAGTAATTTTTCTAAATCTTCATTTTCTAATTCTTTTCTTAATAGGGGATTTGGTTTAGCATTTTTTGGAAGACCATAAATTATTGCATCAATATAAAATCCTGTACCACCACAAATGATTGGAGTTTTCTTTTTCTTTAAAATTTCTTTGATCGCTTCATTGGCGAATTTTAGATAATCAGTCACACTTTTTGTTTTTTTAATTTCTGTTGGATCAAAAATATCAAGACAATAATGCCTCACATTTTTCATTTCTTTTTTAGTTATTTTTCCAGAGCCAATATCTAGGTATCTATAGATCTGTCTCGAGTCAGCAGAAATAATTTCTCCATTTTTTTCTTTAGCTATTTTTACAGCCAGATCACTTTTTCCACTAGCTGTCGGCCCAGCCACAACGATAATTTTAGGCAAAACTTTTTTCATAATTTAGATAATATCACAAAACAAAATAAAGTATATTTTTATTTCTCTAATATTAAACTTTTGATTTCTAAAATATTATAATTTTTTACTTCGATACTATCTCCCAATATTTCCGGCTGTTTACCAATTAAAAAATCATAGACAGCGATATCGCGAGCGAGTATTTCTCTACCAAAAGTTTTTATATTTATAAAAATATTTTGAAAGTTATTTGGGTATGGATACTCTGCATTAAATCCTATTGCGACTATTCCATTTTTACGAGCAATAAAGACAGCTCTTTCATTGTGAAATTTTTGAGAGATGATGGTGATATTATTTTGATTAAAAATTTCATAGCTTCGCAGTACTGAGTCTAGAGTTCGTCTTCCAGCAAAATCAGATATTATGTATCCAGAGTCGACGCCCAGCTTTAACAGATAATTTCTCATATATTTTGGCTCATTATAAGAGACTGTGCGATTATCGCCAGAGACTAGGACATATTCTATTTTCTTATTTTTAATTAGATCGTCAGCTGCTTTCATTCTGGTCACAAAAAATTTGCTAACTTCTCCGCTGGATGTGACAGGCGAGGTACCAAGCGATAGGCCTACTTTGTTTTCTGGTAATTTTTCCAGATCGGAATAAATAAAATTTTTAGAATAATGAGATATATAAAAGTAAATGAAAAGAGAAATTAGGATGAAAATTGTGAGCAAGACTAAGAAAAAGATGAATATTTTTTTAAATATTTTTCGGAAAGATATATTATTGAAAATAGATATCTTTTTCATATTATGGCTAGATAATAGCAATTTTTAATAAAAAAGTCATTATTTTTAAATTATTGACAAAATATGTATCTTATGCTAAGATATATATAGGTTGAGATTATAATTATTTCAACAAAAAATCATTAAAATTCTAAATAAGATGAAAGATTGTCAAACACAAAGCACGACGCAAAAAATGACAAAGGAACATTGGTTCTTATTTTTTCAGATCGTGTTGGCGGCAGTATTTTCTATATTGCTTACGACAACTCGATTTATGAATGGATTCAATGGTCATCTTGATCACAAGCCAGATCCTTACATATTTATCCAGAATCATGGCATTTTCAGGTATCTCGCATTTTCATTCTGGACATGGAGTGATGTTGGCTTGAGTAATTATACAAGAGCTGACAATTATTCTTTTGTCTGTTTTGCGATTTTATTTGGAGTTTGGATTTATATTTTTGTTAAATCTTTCCAGGGTGTGGTCAAAAATAAAAATATCAATGATTATATGCTCGCTATGATTTTATATCAAACAGCATTCATTGTTTTTTCTTTTTTAGCACTTCCACAAATTCTGGAATATTCGAGTCGATAAAAACATTTCCAAACAGCTAAAACCTTTTTAATTTTAAAAATTAAAAGGGTTTTTATTTTTATAAAATTTAGTCTGGTGCCGAAGGTGGGACTTGAACCCACAAGCCGTAAGGCATGCGATTTTGAGTCGCACGTGTATACCATTCCACCACTTCGGCAAGTGATTTTAATATATTAGCATATTTTTTAATTTTGGTATATATTTGTTTTTAGTAAAATTTCTCAAATGAGAGCAGCTTATGTATCTGACGATTTTTTGATCTGCCTTTCTTCAAAAGACTTGGAAATATTAAAACAACAAAAACAGATCAGCGGTTTTATATTAGTTTATGATAATATCTGGAAATTTTTATTAAAAACTCCAAAAAAGAAAATTGATGTTTCTGGGCTTTTGTTTAGTAAAAAGTTTAAAAAAATTGAACTAAATTTAAGCAGAGAAGATATTCAGCACCTTCTAAAAAGAGGTTTACTTCAGGATAGAATTGGATCAACTAATGTCTATTTTTATTCAGAAAACCACGACCCTGAGAGATTTAATGAAAAATGTTCCTGTATAAACATCTTATTTTTTCAATCAGAAGAGAAAGGTAGATTTCCACAGTCGCTTCTTTAATGGGGCGACTTTTTTAATGCTATACTGGATAAATAAAAATATTATTTTAATTTTATGGCAGAGTTACAAAATGCAGTCTTTTGGATAGAGACAAGTAAAATATTACCAAATCCTTATCAGCCAAGAAGAGAATTTGATGAGAAAAATTTAAAGGATTTAGCTGAAAGTATTCGTCAATATGGAGTGCTTCAACCTCTAGTAGTCACAAGAAGAGAGGATCCACATGACGATGGGTCTATCTCTGTTGCTTACGAATTGATTGCTGGAGAAAGAAGATTGCGAGCATCAAAATTGGCCGGAGTAAAAGAAGTGCCTTGTGTGGTACGTGTCGGTGATGATAATAGATCAAAACTCGAACTGGCTATCATTGAAAATATTCAGAGAGAAGATCTCAATTCTGTTGATCGTGCAAAATCATTTCAGCAGCTTGCCGACGAATTTAAACTTTCTTGGAGTGATATTGGCAAAAAAGTCGGTAAAAGTCGTGAATATGTTTCTAATACAGTTCGTATTTTGATGCTTCCACAAGAAATACTAGACGCATTGGTCGCTGGAAAGATATCAGAAGGACACACAAGACCTCTACTCATGCTCATAGATAAGCCTGCTGAGCAGATCACTCTTTTTAAAGAGATGCTCATGCGAAAAATGACTGTACGCGAAGCAGAGAGTCTTGCTCGCAGAGTAGCCTATGAAAAGATACGCAAAAAATCTCTCATGAGCAATCCTGAAGTGATAGATCTCGAAGAAAGACTTGCTACCAGCCTTGGTACTCGTGTACATATAGAGCCAAAAGAAAAAGGTGGAAAGATAACTATTGATTATTTTTCTCATGATGAATTGCTTGCTCTCACTACACTCTTAAAAAGAGCTGGTACAGAAAAGACTCATGAAGGTATGTTTGATAAAATCAGAAAAGAGATGGATATAGATTCAGCTTCACCACTCGCAAATGCCGTCATGATGGAAATGGCTAATCAAAATTTAGAAAATAACAAAGAAGAAATTTTGCCTACAAAAAATATAGAGAATATTTTGCCTGATACTATTAATCCAGAAAATCATATCAATGAAATAATTTCTCCAAATCAAGCAATAGAAGAAAATCAAAATGATATAGATACTTTTACTCTGGACGACAGAAGTAAAGAAGAGATAAAAGCTGACGAAGAAAGGGAAGACGATCTATACGATATCACAAATTTTAGTATTTAATTTACAAAAAATTTATCGATAGTACCTCCGTGCTCTTTTATGTAGTTGCGGATATGTCTTTTAGCGTTTGGAGTAAAAGCGTAATCTATCCATTTGCGAGAAGGTTTGGCGTCTTCTTTGGTTATTATTTCAACAATGTCTCTGTCTTTTAATTTTGTATTTAAAGATACCATCTTTCCATTCACAATGACTCCTGAGACATGTGTTCCTATATCAGAGTGAACAGCAAAGGCAAAATCTATCACTCCAGCACCTTGTGGTAATTCTATAATGTCTCCTTTTGGTGTATGGATAAACATCTTTTTATCTAAAAATTGCTCTTTTAGATTTTTTATAAAATCTTTGTTTTCTGGTATATTTTCTTGAATTTTTAGCAATTCTTTTGTCCAGGAAATCTTTTCATTTAGATTTTTTATATTGTTTTCCTGATGTTTATTTTTGATTTTTGCTTGGTCTCCTGCTTCTTTGTAGAAAAGGTGAGAGGCAATACCGTATTCTGCTTCTTCATGCATTTTTTGTGTTCTTATTTGTACTTCAAATGTTCCTCCTTCTCCATCAAACACTGTGGTGTGTAGAGATTGATATCCATTTGGTTTTGGGATCGCGATATAATCTTTAAATCTTCCGGGTACAGGCTTGTAAAGTCCGTGAATCACTCCTAATACTTGATAGCAGGTTCCTACATCATCTACTATGATACGCATAGCAGCAATGTCATAGATTTTTTGTATATCCCAATTATATTTTTTTAATTTTTCGTAAAGAGAAAATAAATGTTTTAATCTATGATCTATTTTTATAAAATGGATATTGAAAATCTTCAATTCTTCTTTTACTCTTTCCAATATATCTAAAAGATAATTTTCAGAAGAAGATTTTGTCGCATCAAACATAGATTTCACTTTCTGAAAATCCTCTGAATAAGCATAAGGAAAAGCTTTATCTTCTAATTCGCTTTTTAATTTACCCATACCGATACGATCCGCCAGGCGAGCATGTATTTCGAGAGTCTCTATAGCTATTCTTTTTTGTTTTTCTTTTGGTAAATATTCTAGAGTTGAGATATTGTGTAGTCTATCGCAAAGCTTTATCACGACTACGCGCACATCGTCTGCCATGGCAATGAAAAATTTACGCATACTTTCTACATGTCTTTCTACTCCTTTGTATTTTATAGTTCCCAATTTTGTCACGCCTTCTATTAAAAATAATACATCATGTCCAAATTCTTTTTGTATTTCTTCTTTTGTGATTTTGGTATCCTCAAGCGTATCATGTAGAAGTCCGGCTACTATTGTATCGACGTCCATGTTTTGTTTGGCGATATTTATGGCTGTAGCCACACAATGATTAAAATAAGGTTCACCAGAGTTTCTTTTTTGTCCCTCATGAGCTAATTTGGCAAAATTATAAGCTTTTTCTATTATTTCTTTATCGTTTTCTTCTAAAATATGATCTTTTGGCACAGCTTGAAATATCTCTTCTACATCAGCAGTTAAAAAAGTAGTGTTTACATTATTTTTATCAATAGGGGTCTCGGTCATAATTATTGTTTTATTTTAACATTTAAATAGATTTTGGCAAGTCTTTTAGTATCTTATTTGACAAAACTATATATTTGTGTATAATAATATTATTGTTCTTTTAATTTTTATTTTTCAAATCAAAAAATTTTTATTATGCCTACTGATCTCTCTGTTTCCACTACAACCAGAAAAGACATTTACAAAGTATCATTAACAAGTGAATTAAAGGAAAAAATTATCGAATTAAAAATCATGGCTGATCGTAAAATTTCGTTTGATGATTATATACTTGATGAAGTAGGTCATTTTCATCCAAAGCAACTGGAAAGGATTTGTAAAACAAATTATAAATATATTTGTGTTTCTCGAATTGGCAATCAGCTCACTTATTATGTAGCTATAACTCGAAAAAACTTTAAATGGTACTCAACCTTCTCTGATATCAGAGAAGCTATAAAGGCTATTAAAGTAAAATTTCGTGAGCATAAGATGCCCTGTAAAAGCATAAAAATTTATTAATACCAAAACTAAAAAACCACTGCAGTGCAGTGGTTTCTTTTTTATTTTTTATCTAATTTGTGAGGATTGTGATTTGGACAAGATTTATTTGAGCATCTTTCTGGGATAGTCTTGGTACCTTCCATCATGAGTTCGTGGCAAAGATTACAATAGTTTCCAGTTGGCTTGGCTTTGATAGCCAATTTACAATCAGGATAATTTGAACAAGAATAAAATATTCCAAATCTTCCACGTCTTTCTTCGAGATATCCAGTCTCGCATTTGTTGCATTTTACTCCGGTATTCTTTTTTTGTTTTTCTTCTTCACTTTGCTCTATATATTTACATTTCGGATAATTTGAGCAGGCGATAAATTTACCAAATCTACCAGTTCTTTCTATCAACTTACCTTTTTCACATTTTGGACAAATTTTTCCAGTATCTTTTGGACCTTCCATTATTTCACCATCTATTGTTCTTGCTCCAGAGCAATCAGGGAATCTTGAGCAAGACAAGAATTTTCCAGATTTTGATAATTTTACTATCATTTTTGATCCACAGACTGGGCATTTAATATTTTCATCTGCTTCACCGAAATTGTTTTGTTTTTCTATTTTGTCTTTGGCTTTGATTTCTTTTTGAAATGGTCCATAAAAATCAGTTAATAATTTTTTATAAGTTAATTTTCCTTCAGCTACTTCATCTAGCTCATTTTCCATCTCTTTTGTAAAATCATCAGAAATATATTTGGCAAAATTATTTTCTAGAAAATCAGAGACTACTTCTCCTGTATCAGTTGGAAAAAGTGCTTTGTTTATTTTTTCAACATAGCCACGATCTTCTATAGTAGAAATAATAGAAGCATAAGTCGATGGGCGACCAATATCTCTTTTTTCGAGTTCTTTAATCAGACTAGCTTCACTATATCTTCCTGGAGGAGTTGTCTCTTTTTCAGTACTTGCTATAGCTTTTAAATTCAAATCATCATGGACAAAGATCTTTGGCAAAGTTACATCATCACTTTTTCCATCTGGATCAACTTTTAGCCAACCATCAAATAATACGACAGACCCATTTACAGAAAAATTTGGAAAATCTTTTTTATTTTTTAAATTGGCAGTGATTTTAGTTCTTAAAAGTTTTGCATCACTCATCTGAGAGGCGACAGTCCTATTCCAGATCAAAGAATAAAGTCTCTGTTCGTCTGAATTTGATCCAGCGTATTGTGTACTGGCATGAGTAGGGCGAATAGCTTCATGAGCTTCTTGTGCATTTTTAGATTTAGCTTTGTAAATTCTTTTTTCTAGATATTCTGATCCATATTGTTTTAAGACAAATTTTTCTATTTCAGAAATCGCAGAAGCGGCTAAATTTGTAGAATCTGTACGCATGTATGTGATCAGACCTTTTTCATACAATTTTTGAGCTATCATCATAGTCTTTTTTGGAGCAAAGCCAAGCCGAGACGATGCGGTCTGCTGAAGAGTTGAAGTGGTAAATGGAGCTTTTGGACTAGATTTTACATTTGTTTCTTTTACATCTTTGACTGTCCACTCATTTTCTTTTCCTTCTTTCAAAATTTTATCTGTCAGCTTTTTAGCTTCTTCTTCACTCAATTCTGGATTTATACCAGGCTCTAATTCACAATCAAATACTAATTTGTATTTCTTAGATTCTTTTAATTTTCCTACAGTTTCAAGCTCTGCCGCAATATTAAAATATTTTACAGGTACAAAAGCGCGTATCTCTCTTTCTCTTTCCATTATTATACGAAGTGCAGGTGATTGAACTCTTCCAGCAGAGAGGCCATATCTGACTTTTTTCCAAATTATTCCAGAAAGATCATATCCTACTAGTCTATCAAGTACACGACGAGCTTCTTGAGCTTCTTTCAGATTCATATCTATATCACGAGTATGCTTTAGAGCTTCTATTACAGCATCTTTGGTAATCTCATAAAACACAGCTCTCTCAGATTTTTTGAGATCACAAGCTTCTTTGACATGCCAAGCGATAGCCTCTCCTTCACGGTCGGGGTCTGTCGCTAAGATGACTTTATCAGCTTTTTTAGCTAGAGATTTTATTTCAGAAATTACTTTTTCTTTTCCTTTTGATATTTCGTATGTCGGAATAAATCCGCCTTCAATGTCGATGGCTTTTTTGTTTGATTTTGGCAAATCGCGAATATGTCCAATACTGGCTCTCACTGTATATTCACCACCAAGATATTTTTCTATTGTTTTAGCTTTGCTAGGGGATTCTACGATTAATAATTTCATAAAATGATTTTTTAAAATAAAAAGACAATTAAGATTTTAATTATGTAAATAAATATTAATTGTCATTATAGCACACGAGTATACACGAGAAATTTATTTTTGCAAAATTAATTTGTAGTACTCGTAACAATTTTATTTATATTATTATTTATAAGAGAATCATCCATATATATATCAGCTTTTATTCTGGTGAGTTCAGTATCTAATCCTAGATATCCAGAATCATTGATTGTACGGTGTGTCGTAACATATTTTTCAAACTCATATTCTGAATCCGGTAATTTAATCATTACCGATTTACCAATATATTCTTTTTGTATCTTATTTTCTATCTTTTGTATAGTCTCAGTTGAACAATTAGATGCAATCCATATATTGTTTCTTACTTTTACATCAGTATTTGAAAATGAAAATTCAAACCATAATAAAAAGCCATTATAAGCATCTTCTTGATATAAAGATAAACTGGATATATTTTTTGGGCTAGAAAATAATGTTATATATTTTTCATAATATTGCTTTATAATTTGCGAATCTTTTTCTGCTTTTAATTGAAACCTTTGATCATCTTCTCTAATTCTTTTTTCTCCTGCATAATTCATAAGATAAAAAATAAGACCTATTAGTGTAGTTAATATGATAAATATACCTAAGATTTTTGTAGTGATATCAGTATTGTGAATTTCTTTATTTTCTTGATTTTCTATCAGATTAGGTTCTAATCTATTTTTTTTCTTGTTAATTATTTTTATAGTTACATAATAAATTATAGATAAAGGTAAAAAACCAATACAAAATATAGTAATATATATAATTGAGTATGGATATCCTGTAAATAAAAATATAAATAAAATTATAAATATTATTATAAATAATGATGAGATAGATTTACTTAGTATATTTTTATTTTTTTGATTATTCATATTTTTGTTTTTTGATATTTTACTTTAAAAATTTGTAAAAAACTTTTTATAACACAACTCTCCATGTCCGCACATGGTAGACGGCTTTATTACTCCTTGTTTTATTTTCTCTTCCAATTGTTTTTTATCTATGTCGTCGGTAGGATTATAATTATAATTTGAAATGGTGCATTCCGAGCCAGATTCTGCATATATCCAGCTTTTATTTTTGTAAATACATTTTATAGTTTTTTCACAATTTGAAGTACAGCCAGCGCCTTCACCGACAGTGTAAAACTCGTGTCCGCTAATTAATGAATTTCCAAAAAATATTAAGACAGCTTGATATTTTCTATCTGCGCCAGAGCTCGCAAAATCGCCAGATATTTTATAGTATTTTATTTTAAATAAAATTAAAGCGAGTATTGATAATGGTATCAATATTACGATAATTTTAATAGTAATTTTTTTATTCCTTCTCATATCTTAAATTATATCACTTTACTTCGCATATTCTGTCGCGTCTTCGAATTTGATTGAAAGTAATTTTGAGCAACCTTCAGCTCCTACAGTCACACCATAAAGTACATCACACTGATTCATAGTCTCTCTATTGTGTGTGATGACAAGCAATTTTGACTTCTCTGATAGCTTTTGAATCATTTTGCCATATTTGCGAGCATTAGCTTCATCAAGTGCTGCATCAGTCTCATCGAGCACCATAAAAGGTGGATGATTGATAGAAGACATAGCAAATATGAGAGCGATAGAAGAGAGAGCTCTCTCTCCACCAGAGAGCATTTGTAGATCCTTCACTTTCTTTTCTGGAAGATTGACTGAGATTTCAATACCAGGCTCACGAGATTTTTCTTCTTCCAAATCTTCTCCTTCTACTATTTCTGGACGCGTTATCTTTTCTAAAGACAAAGAAGCTTTTCCTCCTGGAAAGATTTCATTAAAATAATTATTAAAATTGTGATTGATTTTTTGTAATCCAAGACTAAAGTCAGAAAGTAGAGTCTCTTTCAGGTCTTTTATTAGATTTTCTAGATTGATTCTAGAATTTTGTAAATCTTCTATTTCATTTGCTAAAAATGTATCTCGCTCAGAAAGTGACTGATATTCATCTATTATTTCACTAGCATTTATAATACCACTTTCTTCTATTTTTATTTTACTTCTTTCTATTTTACGAAGTAGATCGTGTTGGCTAATATTTAGTATACTTTTTTCATCTTCTTTTGCTTGATTTTCATTCCAATTTTTATACTGAAAGGCAGCACTACCAAGCAAGGCACTCATTTCTTGCAGAAGATTATCAAATTCATTTTCTTTATTTTTTATAATTTCAGATTTTACTCTTAAAGAATCTTTTTGGGAATGAAGTTTTTCAAGCTCTAATCTTAGAGACAAAATCTGATTGTCGAGTTTATAAGATTTTTCTTTGTCTTCATTTTCTATCTGAACTTTCTCTTCTTTTTTAGAATTTAAAAGACTTAATATTTTTTCTTTTTCAGTATCTAGCTTGTCTAGCAACTCTTTTGCATCTTGTAATCTTACTTCGAGATTATCTATTTCACTAGAAAAATTATCAGTAATGTTTTCTTTTTTTACTTCTTTGTCCTGATCTTTTTCATTTTTTAAAATCTTTATGAAATTTTTTTCTTCATTATGCGCTAACTCAAGATTTTCTTTCAAATCAGAATATTTTTGATCTTCGTATAAAGAAAAGATATTATTCCAAAGATTTTCTCTAGAACCCTCAAAAGAGACAAGACTATTTTTATCTATAAAATATTTTTCTACTTCTTTTTTAACTTCATGAATATTAATATTTTTGTTTTTTAAGATCTCTTCTTGTTTATTTTTTAAGAATTTTATTTCTAGATCAAGATTTACAAAAGATCTGTACACTTCGTCGCGATCCTTATTTATTTTCTGCAATTTTTCAGTCTCTTCATTTATTATTCTATTTAAATCATGAGATAATTCTTTTTTATTATCATCAATAATTTCATTTTGTTTTGATTTTTCTTTAGACAGATTTTCTAATTCTTTTTCTAAAGATAGAATTTTTTGCTCAAAATCATGATGGTCTGCCAACTCATTTTTTTTATTTAAAATATCTACGTGCTCACGAGAGAGATAGATCTTTAAAAGATTGCTAGCCAAGTCTATTTCCTCTTCTCTTTTTTCGAGTTCTTTGACTTGCTTTTTAAGAAAATTTAAATGAGGAATATTTTCTCTTCTTAGCAGATCTATTTCCTGAAGATGATTTTTGACTTTTTCTAGTTTTTTCTCTCCTTCTTTGATACGCATGTGATAGATACGTAGACCAAGGGCATCTTCTATCATTTCTCTTCTGTCATTATTATTAGAAAGAAGTATTCTATCAGCTTCACCTTGATTGACTATTGTATGCCCTGAAGCTGAGATATTTGCCATCGCAAGAAGCTCTTGCACATCTTTTAGTCTTACTTTTGTACCATTAATAAGATATTCACTTGATCCATCAGAATATATTTCTCTTGTCAGCACTATCTCATCAAGATTTATGAAATTTAAAAGAGTGTCATTTGTCTCTCCATTTCGACTTAAAAGTTTTTCATTGATATTTTTATGAGTATTATCAAGATGAATTGAAACACTAGCACGAGAAAGGGGTGAAAGAAATGAGGATCCCTTAAAGATAAGATCACTTCCTGATTTTGAGCGTAGACCTTTCATTGACTGTTCTCCGAGTACAAAGCGAATAGCTTCTGCAACATTAGACTTTCCAGATCCATTTGGACCAACCACTCCAGTCACATTACTAGAGAGGTCGAGATTTATTTTTTTTGCAAAACTTTTAAAGCCTTGCATGCTGATAGATTTTAAATACATAAAAATAATTCACTCAAAATTTAAAGTTGATTAAATTATATCACAAAAAATATCTAATATTTTTTATATTTTTTAAAAACTTGCAAAATTTTTTTGGCTGTGATAGATTGTAAGTCCAATATGGAACTGCGACAACATTCGTACGTTGCACAGCTGAGGCCATAAAGGACAATTGTACCTTGAACTAGCTACTTGTAAGGAATGAAAAACATTTTTCTAAACCGCTTGTAGCAAGCAGCCAAGATCCGTTAGAGGGACGAGGCAAAAACCACGGCATTAACCGTGGTTTTTTATTTTACATAAAAAATACTAAAGCAAAAATTATTGAGATAATAATACGATACCAGCCAAAAGCTATAAAATTGTGTCTTTGCACATAATTGATGAGCCACTTTATAAATATTAAAGCAAATATAAAAGAGGTAATAAATCCTATCGCAATAGAATTTATTTCTGAAAAAGAAATATCTTTATAGCTTTTTAATAAATCATATCCAGTAGCTGCTAACATTGTTGGTACTGCTAATAAGAAAGAAAATTTTACAATAGTTTCTCTCTTGAGATCCATTAAAAGTCCACCAATAATTGTGGCGCCACTTCTTGATACTCCAGGAATCATTGCTATACTCTGCCACAGGCCAAGATAAAATGCTTTTTTGTAAGTTATTTCTTTAATATTAAATTTATTTTCAGCATTTTCTTTTACTATTTTCTTATTTTTTTCTATTAAGATCATCACAACACCACCAACAAAAAGAGAAATAATCACTATCAAATAATTATCCAATAAATATTCTTTTAGAAATTTATAAATAGTGAGACCAATAATACCAGTTGGTAAAAAGGCGACTATTAATTTTTTAATGACTTCTAAATTAAATAATTCTTTAAAATAAAATACTATAACGGCCAAAATTGCTCCGAGCTGAATTATTATCTGGAAATCTTTTAAAAGATTTGTGTTTTCTATTTTTAATAAATGAGATGTGAGTATGAGGTGTCCAGTAGATGAAATAGGTAAAAATTCTGTTATGCCTTCAACTATTCCTAAAATTATTGAATGGAAATGAGAGATCATATGTGCTCGGGGCGGGACTCGAACCCGCAAGCCGTGAAGCAAAAGATTTTAAGTCTTTCGTGTATACCATTCCACCACCCGAGCTTTTATAAAAAGTATTTTATCATAAAAAACACTTTTTAAAAAGCTTTTATTTATTTAAATAATGCTTTATTGTATCTTATTTATTTTTTCCAAACAATTTATCCAATCCCTCCTTGGTTAATGGTTTTCCTCTCTTACTTTCTTTTTCTTTTCCAAAAATATTATCGATCGCTCTTTTAGCTGCCAACCTTCTTCTTTTTTCTGTTTCTGAAGGAGAGTTCTTTTTTAATCTTCTTATAAGGTTTTTATTTTTTTCAAATTTTTCCATATATTTTTATACATTATTATCATTCTATCATAATTTATGTTAGAATACTCAAAATGGTGCGATGGCGAAGTGGCCTAACGCTGCGGTTTGCAAAACCGCCATTCGCGGGTTCGACTCCCGCTCGCACCTCATTTAAAGTTTTGTGATAATATATAAAGTATATGAAGAAAAATTTTTTACAAAGAATTTATAATTATTTTTCAAATTTTGAATTTAAAAATAGATCTTTTTTGTCTAGACACAGATTTTTATACGCTTTGATTGGTGGTGCTGGTGTGGTCTTATACTGGAGAGGTGTCTGGCATACTAGTGATCTTTTAGAAAGTAGTGGTGGTGTGTGGTCTTCTATTTTTTCTCCAGTAGGATCTATCTTAATTGGAGTGATAACTCTTTTATCTATAGGTCTACTCGTACAATCTTTTATTGGGCAAGATATTATTATTTCTGGATTAAAAAAAGAAGAAAAAGAGATTGATAAGACAGAAGAGCAGCTTTTAAATGAAGAAAATAAAGAATTGGCAACACAGAAATTAATAAAGGAAATAGATGATCATCTTCATGAAATAGAAGAAAAACTTAAAATCAGAGACTAAGATTTTTTGTTTTTGAAAAAAAATAAATATATGCTATAATTTTCAAATAAAAATACTGGGCCCTTAGCTCATTTGGTAGAGCGCCGGTTTTGCACTCCGGAGGTGAGCGGTTCGAATCCGCTAGGGTCCACAATTTGTTTGCTTACTTTTAATATTTGTGGTATTTTATTGCCAGTAAATTTTGCTATCCATTTTGCTATTTATAGCAAAATTTAATATATATTTTTAACTTATTTTAAACAATATTTGTTCATTTAAAATCTGTCAATTATGCGTTCCTTAAAATGGTTTTTGATTTTTATTTCGGTTTGGTTTTTGCTTTATTGTTTTGAAGTATCTAAAGGTCGCTGGATCTTAGCTTCCATACCAACACAATTTATCTTGTGCTGGATTTCTTTAATATCTTCAATGGTAGAGGTTCCTTACGAAGAACACAGAAAACTACTTATTAGACTTTTTAAAGTAGAAATAAGCACTCTTGAAAGTGGTGTTTATTTTATTCCGTTTTTATGGATATGGGGCGAAGTGTTCATTCCAAAAGAATTTCGAGAAGATAAAAAAGAATCTCATGTGCACGTTGATACAAGAGAAACTCGAAAACACAGAAAAATCGGACTTATAGAAGACATTTCTCGAGAACACTTTTTTCCTTTTATTTTTGGTAAAGGTATCTGGGCTTTTGTTTTGACTTGTATAATTTCTTATGGATTAAATATTAAATTTATTCCTTATTTGGAAAATCAAACTCCGATTGTAAATTATATTGCTGGAATTTTTGGTTATAAAAAGCAAATAGAAAATCAAAATAATATTTCTACTGCCACAATACAAAACTCAACAAATCAGCCTCAGTATAATCAGGCCACAGCTCCATCAGGGCAGAAGACTAAAGATTACAATGGTATGGATACTGCTACAAGACCTGTAGATTCTTCGGTAAAAGCAGATAATTCGACGACTGTTGTCAATCAAAATTCATATCAATCTACAGAAGCACCACCTGCTCCTATAGTCGATTGGCTTCCTCCGGAAGATGCTTATAATCCTACAATCACTTGGGACAATTTAAAGACTCGTGATGTCTGGACAGCTCTAGCCAAAATGACAACAGAGATGGATTATGTGAATGAGCGTGGATATTTTGTCTCTAGCTCAAATTCTTATAATTATTTTCCAAGCGTATTTGTTGATGGTTTTCGTGGAGACCAAAATTTCTTTTGTCATTTTTTCAAAGTTTATATTAGAAAATTAACTTTTAAAAACGGAGAAACTTGGCAAGATGGAAATATGGATTTTTGTGATTATGTAAACATTGTAAGCTCAACGAGCAGAGTTGATAATACCTGTTATCGTGATGTGAAAATTTATCTCAAAGATCAATTTAAAGGTAAATACTCTTGGCACATAATTGACGCCGGATATGGGGATGGTGATTTAAGTTTTGAGATTTTTCTTTATGACAGAGACCATGATTATCAATCTGTCATTTCTCAAAATGAAACGATAAGAACCGGCCATCAATACCGCGAGCATAGGCCAATGACAAATGAAATGAATAGTAAATATTTGTCAGATTCAAAGTCAAATCCAGAACAGAAATCAGAAGAAGAGAGGAGGCTAAACGCAAAGACAAACAAAAAAAGAAAGAGAGGAGATCCGCCAGGATCAAATTATTAATTTTTTCTTTTCTTTTAAAAGAGTGATATTTTTTAATATCACTCTTTTTTATTTTTATATTTTTTCTCGTGTTAAAATATAAAAAGATATGAACAAAGAAGAATCTATAAAAATTTTGAAAGAAGATTTTCATAAATACAAACTTCTTGTTCCTTTACTTGAGATACATGACACTCCAAAACAATTATTTTTTAAAGCGAAAAATGAAGATATATTAAATAATTTTTTAAATAAAACTTGGGAGAATAATGAATATAAAATACTGACAATTGTAGGATCAAGAAAAAATTCTGGATACAGTAAAGATGTATTAAAATTTCTTTTAAAAAATTTGATAGGAGAGAAAATAGTGATAGTATCAGGTCTGGCTCTCGGCATAGATTCTTTAGCACATAAAAACGCAATGGAAAATAATTTTCCTACTATTTCTATACCTGGATCTGGTCTAAATAAAAATGTCTTGTACCCTTCAGCTAATATTTCTCTTAGTCAAGAAATACTTGATAGTGAAAATATTCTCATATCAGAATATGAAGATGATAGAAAAAGTGAGCTTTATTTTTTTCCGGCCAGAAATAGAATCATGGCTGCCATCTCTGATGCTGTATTAATAGTTGAAGCAGGAGAAAAAAGTGGCACATTGATTACAGCAAGACTAGCTATGGAATATGGTAAAAATGTAGGAGTCATACCAAATAATATTTTCGCAGAAGGAGCAAAAGGGTCCAATAAATTGATTCAAGATGGAGCGCAAATAATTTTAAATGAAAATGATATTTTAGAAATCTTAAAAATCAGTAAAGATGATCAAGGATTATTATCTTTAGATTTTAATAATAAAAAACATACTGATAAATTAAAAAATATTTTAGATGGCTTGAGTGATGTTGAGCAAGAAATTTTAGAAAAAATAATCCAGGCTGGAAGTGTTGAAAAAGACAGACTTTTAGCGGAAATGGAAAATGATTTAGAAATCAATTATACCGACTCACTTGTGGCTCTCATGAGTCTTGAAATCAAAGGATTTATAAAAGAAGAATTAGGGGAAATACGAATAGTGAAATAATATATTATATAAATTGACCAAATATAGTATTTCTGTTAGTATTTTATTACTAGAAATTTTTCTAGAGCTCTTTAAAAATTAGAATTATGAAATATATTTTATTTTCGATCAGAGAAGCAAAGATCTGGCAAATATCTCTTTTATTTTTCATGATAATTCTTTTTACATTTTTGGCTTTACAAATAGATTCTCAAACGCTGGGTCATTTGTTAAGGCTAAATACTAATATGGAAGGATATGTGTCATCAAAAATATGGACTTATTTGTTCAGGTCTGGTATTATGCCAACTTTTTACGCTCTAAGTATTTTTTACATATTTTTTGGAAAAAAGTACTTTCTTTTAAGAAAGATCTCATATGCGATTCTTTCTTTAGCTTTTGTCGGTGTAATATTATTTTTATTGTGTCCAAATTTGCACAACGTCTTTTACGATGTGGCCGAAGGATTGGTAATATCTATTTTTTTATATTTTTCAATCTTTTTTTTTTATTTTTGTTTTCATGATATGATGTACTAAGACAATTTCATCAAGCTCAAGCTTGGTCGAGATGGTTCAATCATTAGACCGTGCCTCCGGATTCAACTCCCGGAGGTTTTTTATTTTATGTTATACTGAGAAAAATAACAGCTTTTTATTGCAATTTAATATGAAAAAAAATATACACGGAAGAATCACTTTGACCAGTAAAGGTGAAGGATATGTAAGATTGACTGAAGAACATGAAAAAATAGACCCATCTTTTAAAGATGGTGAATCTGTTTTTATTGATCATGAGCATCTAAATTGTGCTCTGCATGGAGATCTCGTAGAAGTAGAAGTGCTCGGTAAAAACAAAAATCACAAGACAGGGGAAGATATATTTTTTGGTAAAGTCAATGAGATCCTGGAAAGATCAAAGTATGGTCATGCTGGAAAATTGGAAGAAGATCATGGTGTATTTTTTTTAATTCCTGACGATAAAAAGACTTACACTGATTTTATTATTAAAAAAGAAGATGCTGACGGAGCGCAAGTCGGTGACAAAGTCATAGCAGAAATAATAAATTGGACAGATCATAAAAAATCTCCTTTTGCTAAAGTTGTGAAAGTTCTCGGAAAGCCAGGAGAAAATGATGCAGAAATGCTGGCTTTTGCTCTCGAGAGAGGATTTTCTGATGAGCATGGTAAAGAAGTACAAAAAGAAGCTGAAGATATTCATAAAAAAGGCATCACAGACGAAGATAAAAAAATAAATCCGAATGGAATTGATGGAAGAAGGGATTTTAGAAATGTTTTGACTTTCACTATTGATCCAGCTGACGCGAAAGATTTTGACGATGCTATCAGCTTTGAGAAATTATCAAATGGAAATTATGAAGTCGGCATACATATTGCTGACGTGTCTCACTATCTTCAAGATGAAATGAAGATGAATGAAGAGGCTGTGGCTCGTGAGACCAGTGTCTATCTTGTAGATAGGACAATACCAATGCTGCCAGAAGTATTATCCAACGATCTTTGCTCGCTTGTAGAAGCTCAAGATAGATTGGTCATGAGTGCAGTCTTTGAGCTTGATGAAAATGCTGAAGTAAAAAATGCTTGGTATGGTAGAGCCATTATAAATTCAAATAAAAGATTTACTTATGAAGATGCACAAAATAGTATTGAAAATGAAGACGGTCTTTATAGTGAAGAATTGAATATCATTAATAATCTAGCAAAAAAATTGGAGGCTAAAAAATTAAAAGATGGAGCACTTGTCATAGAATCAGAAGAGGTAAAGTTTAAACTAGATGAAAAAGGTGTACCGGTAGATGTGTATGTAAAAGAAAGAAAAGATGCAAATAAATTAATTGAAGAATTGATGCTTCTTGCTAACAGAAAAGTGTCTCAATTCATTTTTGATGAAGAACAAAAAAACGGAGGACCAGATATTTCTATTTATCGTGTCCACGAGACTCCAGATCCAGAAAAGATGCATGAGCTCGATCTGTTTATAAGATCTCTAGGAGAGAAAGTCAGATTTATTGACGGAAATATACCTTCAACAGAATTAAACAAATTGATGGAAAAATTAAAAAATGAAAATCGTGAAGCCGAAAAAGATCTGCTTTCTATGAATATTTCTAGATCTATGCAAAAAGCCATCTATTCTACAAAAAATATTGGCCATTATGGACTCGCTTTTCCATTTTACTCTCATTTTACCTCTCCTATCAGAAGATATCCGGATGTTATGCTTCACAGAATTCTCATGAGAGTACTCAAAAAAGATTTTCCAAAAGCTGATGAGAAGCCATACTTTGATCGTATGTGTGATCTAGCAAGTAAAAGAGAAAAAGAAGCAGCCGATGCTGAGAGGGGTAGTATAAAGTATAAACAAGTCGAATATATGAGCTATAGAATTGGCCAGACATTTGAAGGTGTAGTCTCTGGTGTCTCACAATGGGGTATATATGTTGAGGATAAAAAAAGTAAATCTGAAGGTATGATCAGACTAAAAGATCTTGGTGAAGATTTTTATGTTTATAATGAAAAAGAGGGTAGAGTTTTTGGAGAAAATAGTGGAGAAGAATGGAGAATAGGTGATAGAGTGCAAATCAAAGTTAAAAATACCAATCTAGAATTAAGACAAATTGACTACGAACTCATAAAAAATTAGTCTTTAAGGACTTTCCTTTTTTTTAAAAATGTGATATATTATCTCGATAAAAATTAATAACAAATAATTATGCTAAAAATCAGATTACAAAGACTTGGAAGAAAGAATGACCCTCATTTTAAATTGATCGTCACTCCACACACATATAAATCAAAAACTCATAAATTTACTGAGGATCTTGGACATTATGATGTAAAAAGTGGAAAGTATGAATTTAAAGCTGATCGTGTAAAATACTGGATGAGTGTTGGAGCTACAGCTACTCCTACAGTACATAATCTTCTTGTGGCTAAAAATATCATTGAAGGAAAGAAAAAGAATGTCCTCCCTAAAAAAGCTGTCACAAAAGCTAAAAAAGAACTAAAGAAAAAGTAATTTGTAAGTGATTTTTAAGGCTTATTAAAAAGAAAAGACTTATCTGATTTGTCTTTTCTTTTTATGATATAATTATTTTGTTATAAGTTTATTTAACAATCAAATATAAGATTCAAATAAAAATATGGTTAAAGATTCAGAATTCGTAGAATACATTGTAAAGAATTTAGTAGACAATCCAAATGATGTGAAGATAGATAGAAAAGTAGATGAGATGGGAGTACTTATCACAGTTGATGTCGGAAAGGATGATATGGGTAAAATTATTGGTAGACAAGGTGCTACAGCTAAGGCTATTCGTACACTTTTAAGAGTGGTCGGTATGAAAAATAATGCTAGAGTAAATCTAAAGATTAATGAGCCAGCCGAAATGCTTGGTTCTCAATCAGGAGAAGGATACAGATCTCATCTTGATGATGTCGACGCAGTAATGGATGGAATTAAAGGTATTTAATAAATAAATAATATAAAACCGCCTTATATTTTAAAGCGGTTTTATATTTGGTATAATCATAGTTATGAAATATTTCGTTATTACACTTTTTCCAAGTACTATCGACTCTTATACTAATGAGTCAATTCTTGGTCGTGCTCAAAACAATAAATTAATCAAAACTGAAGCAATTCAATTGCGTGATTTTACTAAAGATAAACACAGGAGAACGGATGGAAAAGTTTATGGTGGAGGTCCTGGAATGGTGCTTTGGGTTGATCCAATTGTAAATACTTTTGAAAAGATCTTAAAAGATATTTTAAAAAAGAAAGAAAATAAGAAAAATATTTTAGTCGTGAATTTTGTCCCATCTGCAAATATTTTTAATAATAAACTAGCACAAGAATATTCTAAGAAATATGATTATATTATATTTGTTTGTGGAAGATATGAAGGTGTCGATGCCAGAGTTAATCTGGTCTTAAAAGATATTTTGAGTGCTAAAAAGAAAGAGTTAAAAGAAAAAAATATAACTTTGAATTTTAAGATAGAAAATACCTCTATTGGGGATTTTGTTTTGACTGGAGGAGAATTGCCAGCTCTAGTCATGATAGATGCTATTTCTAGACAGATCGAAGGGGTGCTACATGACAATGAGAGTCTTGAGGAAAATAGAATCGCTAGTAGCGATGTCTATGCTAGACCAGAAATATATGAAAGAAGAATTGGTGATAAAAAAAATGGAAAAATAAAAAAATACTCTGTACCAAAAGTCCTTCTTTCTGGAAATCATAAAGAGATAGAAAATTGGCGAGCAGAAAATAAATAAATGTATATCAAAGTCAAAGTAAAAACTGAAGCTAAAAAAGAGTCTTTTGAAAAGTCTAAAAAAGAAGATGAATATTTAATTTCTGTAAAAGAGGAAGCTAGAAATGGTTGGGCAAATGAAAGAGTTTTAGAAATTTTAAAGAAACAATTAAACACAAATAATATACGCCTAATCTCTGGACATACAAGTCCTAGTAAAATATTCTCAATTGAAGACTAGGATAAATTTTGTTATAATTCTCTTCTATATGAAGAGAGACACATTTTTAGGTTAATAATTTAAAAAAATGCCAATATAGCTCAGTTGGTAGAGCACATCCATGGTAAGGATGAGGTCATCGGTTCGATCCCGATTATTGGCTCCAACAAAAAATATCCCACAAAAAGAGAGGATATTTTTTGTTATTATCTTATTTTATTAAGCTTTTTTCTTCAAAACAAAGTAAAGAGCTACAACTACTACAAGAATAATAATGATAGTTGTCCAAGACATATTTTTTCATTATTAATTAATAATAAGAAAACTTTTAGAGATAAAATTATTATTTATCTCTATTTAAATTATATCACGCTCAAAATTTTAAATATGTGATATGATTATATAAATTTAAAAAATATGAAAATCTCAATAAGATCAACACTTCCTTTTCTAATAATTTTGCACACCACTATATGATATTTAGCTTTTTATTTATTATCAATAAACGATACTTTGGGACTTTATACAAGTTTTTGGGATTTTTTAATAAATAATCAAGGGGAATATTATGCTACTTTACTGATGATAATGATAGCCTTTAATATTATATTATCTTGCAGGTTATCTTTTTTTGAAAATATATTTTCTGGACTTGATAAGGTATATGTTGTGCACAAATATAATGCATATTTCATAGTTTTACTCTTGTTGCTTCACAACACTTTTATTCGAGGATCTCGCATACATCCAGATGGGTTTTTTATTTTTGCAAAAGATATAGCCAATCCACTTTTGTGGGCATTTTTCTTGGCTATATTTGTATCTGCTCTACCCCATATTCCTTTTTTTTAAAATATTTTAAAAATACCATATCATATCTGGAAATACGGGCACAGGTTTATGATCTTATTCTTTTTGATTGGTGTTTATCATTCCTTAGGTGTTAAGACTTTTACCTTTTCAAATCCAACTCTATCTATCTATATGTACATAGTTTACATATTAGGAATATCAGCATTTATTTATAAAGCCTTCTTTTATGATAAATTGAAAAATAAATACAAATATCAAATAGAAAACATAAAAGATTTTGGGGATACTATAGAGATAACAATGTCTCCTCAGTCTCATCTATTTATAAAAAATAAAGCTGGACAATTTGCATTTTTTAAATTTTTAGAAAAAGGGATAGAAGAGATACATCCATTTACTATTTCTAATTTTATAAAAGAAGATAAAAAAATAAGACTTTCTATAAAATCACTAGGCGACTGGACAAGTAAATTAAAATCAAATATTAAAATAGGTACAAATATTTTAGTTGATGGACCTTATGGAAAATTTAATTCTGAAAAAGAAAATAATAACACTGAAATATGGATAGCTGGAGGTATCGGCATTACTCCATTTTTAGCATTTTTAGAGGATTATAAATTAAATAATAATCCAAATAAAAAAATAATTTTTGTCTGGAGCGTAAAAGATGAGAAAGAGGGAATCTATAAAGAAGAGATAGAAAAAGATTTACCAAATAATATTAGCTTTATATTACACGACACGAGTAAATCTGGATTTTTCAAATTTGAAAATCTAAAAGATAAATTTAGTATTTCAGAAAATCCTAAAGTATACATTTGTGGGCCGATCGCTATGAGAGAAAGTGTCATGGAAAACGCCGAAGAATTAGGCATAAAAGATTTTCATTTTGAGGAATTTAGTTTTAGATAATATATTAATATTTTAAAAATAAAATCCCCGTGTAGAAATACGGGGATCACCTTTTAGAATCTTAAAAGAATTTCAGGCAACTGACTTTTTAAAATCCTAAAGGATTTTTGTTAACCTTTTTCAATTATAATTATAAACTATTTCTATAAAAAGTCAAGTATCTTATTTAGGATGTTTTATTTTTATTTGTGATATATTTTTATGAAAAGCCACTTTAGCTCAGTTGGTAGAGCATGTCACTCGTAACGACAAGGTCCGCAGTTCGATCCTGCGAAGTGGCTCACTATACAGTAATTACTGGAAAATCTGAGATATCTATAGAACCTTTGTGTAATATGTGCGGAATAAAAGCAAACATTAAAGCGTTTCCATTTTTAGCAAATGATTCTTTAAAATAATTTTTAGATTTTTCTGGAATTATAGAATATTTCTCTAAATCTTCTAATTTAAAATCTGTAAATTCATCATCGAATATTTTCCGATTATTTTCTTTAAACAAAAACACTTTGGTCTTTTGCAAGTCCAATTTAGTAGGATCTATTTGGAAAAATTTAAATTCTTTTGGCTTCATTCCTGCCTTTATCAATTCTTCTTTTAATTCTTTTGGGTCTACGGCTGACATAAAAATTACATCATTCCATTTTGCTTCTAGAGATTTTATAAGATTATCCATAACATCTTCTCTACCTTTATATTTTATAGCTTTTGATAAATATAAATCCGGATGAATATTTTTTAATTCGTTTAGTGGATAAATAATATTTCCTTTCATGTCATCTGGGACTCTATGATATAAATATCTTTTTTCTGTATTTTTCTTTGGCAAGCCTTCCATAAAAATGTTATTATTAAAGTATATCACATATGAAAAAAGCTATTATTTTTGATTTAGATGGAACATTATTTAATAATTTAAATGTCTATAAAGATGCACACAAAGAAATGTTTTCTAAAAGAGGATTAGAATATAAAATTCTTCCACACGATAAAGGTAGTAAGACTCTTGAACTAATGCAAACTTTTTCAGAATATCTTAAAGATCAAACTGGAGAAAATATTTCAGCTGAAGAATTATTAAAAGAGCAAGATGAATTAGTTTTTGATGAATATGAAAATAAAGTTGAAATGACAAAAGGAGTTAGAGAATTTTTAAATTTTTTAAATGAAAATAAAATCAGAAAAGCTGTAGCTACAACAGCGAGAAATAAAACTATAAAAATTCTTTTTGATAAATATGATTTATGGAAAGAGTTTGAAGTTATAGTTTGTGGTGAAGATATAGAAAAAAGTAAACCAGATCCTGAAATTTATGAAAAAGTTTTTGCTAAGCTAAACGACAATAATAATTTTGAAAAATTAGAAAAGATTGATTGTTTAGCAATAGAAGATGCGAGAAGTGGTATAGAGTCTGCAAGGAATGCCGGAATAGAAGTAGTTTGTATTCCAAATGAAAATGCTTTTAATAAAGATGAAGATTTATCTATTGCAAATTATATTTGTGAAAGTTTTGAGGATGAGAAATTAAGAGGAGTGGTATTAAAATAAAAAAGCTTTTCAAAAAGAAAAGCTTTTATAAAAATACTGTTTACTGTTTACTCTATCAATTTGGTCTTTATCTTTAACCATAAAAAATAAAAAATCAAAGTCTTTGTAGAATTTTCATATATAATTCCAAACGTACTTCTCATTTCATTTTTTTTACACTGTCCTATAGCAATACCAACAAAAGAAACCAAATCTCCTTCAGCATTACCTATAGCAATGCCAACAATAGAAAACAAATCTCTTTCAGCATTACCTATAGTAATACCAACAAGAGAAGTCAAATCTCTTTTAGCATTACCTATAGCAATACCAACAAAAGAAACCAAATCTTTTCCGGCTTTACCTATGACAAGGCCAACTAAAGTAATATACTTGTACTGATATGCCAAAGCAAAAAAGAGTACAAGTGCTGGAAATAGCCAAAAGTTTAAATTATACTTTTGGACTACATAATAAAATCCCCAAGTAAGTAATACAGAAAATAATACCTGTATATCTTTCAATAAATTTGATTTTCTCATTTTTTATTGTTTTAGAACGTGAATAATTTTGTTTAAAATTCTGAATATATTTTATCATATATAAATCTATATTGTCAAGTCTTAAAAATATCTTGATTTTAGAATATAATTTTAATAATTATGAATCCTGATAAACAAAATGTTCAAAAAGAAATAGAAAACCTTGAATCACAAATGAATAGCGCTGATTTTTGGAATGATAAAAATAAAGCGCAAGAAGTGATACAAAAAATAAAAGAATTAAAAATGAAGCTTGAAGGAGGAAGTATTCTTGATGCTGGTGGAGCAATATTAAATATTTTAGCTGGAGCTGGCGGTGATGATAGTGAAGACTGGGCCAGAATGCTCCTTAATATGTATTTGAAATATTTTGAAAAAGAAAATTGGAGTGTAAACTTTCTTCACGAAAACAAAAATGATCATGGAGGATTTAGAAATATATCTTTAGAGATCGTTGGTAAAAATGTATATGGAAAATTAAAAAACGAATCTGGAGTGCATAGATTAGTAAGAATTTCACCATTTAATGCAAATGGAAAGCGTCATACAAGCTTTGCAATGGTAGAAATATTACCAATACTTCCAAAATTAGAGTTTGATAAATTTAAAAATAATATTAATTCTGATGAAATAGAAGTAGAGACTTCAAAATCAAGCGGACCAGGAGGACAGAATGTAAATAAAAGAGAAACAGCTGTGAGAGTGGTACACAGACCAACAAATATTGCAGTTCATGTATCGACAGAAAGAAGTCAGGAGCAAAATAAAGAAAAAGCTATGAATATGCTCTATGCAAAATTATTTAAAATAGAAGAAGAAAATAAAAAAGCAGAAGCTGAAGGTAGAAAAATATCTAAAATTACCGAAATAGAATGGGGGAATCAGATCAGAAACTATGTCCTTCATCCATATAAACTCGTAAAAGATTTAAGGACAAATATTGAAACAAGTGACATCGATAAAATTTTAGAAAAAGGGGATTTGGAAGAATTTATTGAAGCAGAAAAGAATATTTAATTTTTTGTTAATAACTTTTTTGAGAAGTTTTAATATATGATAGAATTAAAAATGTAATAAATAAGCGCTTTTATTTTATGCTTTACTTCGAAAATGTAAGAAAAGAATATCCTGGAGGATTTATCGTCTTAGACGATATTAATTTGACCATAGATAAAGGTGAACTTGTATCTGTTGTGGGACATTCTGGGGCCGGAAAGACTACTCTTATAAAGATGATACTAGCAGAAGAGAAACCAACTCACGGAAAAATATCTTTTAATTCTAGTCAGATACATAAATTAAAAGGAAATAAATTAGTAGATTTTCGTAGAAAAATAGGAATGGTATTCCAGGATTTTAGATTATTATCAAATAGGACTGTGTTTGAAAACATTGCTTTTGCGATGGAGGCTTCTGGGAAAACAGATGAGGAAATACGCAAAGACGTACCTCATGTTCTTGATCTTGTGGATCTCGGAAATAAAATTTCCCATTTTCCAGATCAGCTCTCAGGCGGAGAAAAACAGCGTGTAGCCATAGCAAGAGCCCTTGTAAATAGACCAGAAATAATCATAGCTGATGAGCCTACAGGAAATCTTGATCCTGTGAATACTTATGACATTATACAAATATTGAAAAAAATAAATGATCTAGGGACTACAGTCATATTAACTACCCACAACAAAGGCATCATAGATCACCTAAAGAAAAGAGTGATAACCATGGAAGATGGTAAAATAGTGAAAGATGAAAAAATAGGAAAATACTCAATTTAAATTTTAATAAAATATGAAAATAACAATCAAAAGAATATTTAGATCCGGATTAAAAAGTTTTTTAAGAAACAAGACTGTATCTATATCTTCAGTCGGAATATTGACTACTACTCTAGTGATAATAGGGATATTTTTCTTTTTCAGAGGTATTTTTGATTATACTGTTGGTGAAATTAGAGATAAATTAGACATAAAAATCTCATTTAAATTAAATGCTGATTATGCTGATATAAATCAAATAAAAGATAAAATATCATCTATGCCAGAAGTAAAGTCTGCGACTCTCACTACCTCAGAAGATGCTCTCGAAATATTTAAGAAAAATCACTCAAATGATCCTGTGGCTTTGCAAGCATTGGATGAGATAGGCTACAATCCTTTTCCAGCTTATCTCACTATCAATGCCCAAGATATAACGAGCTATGAGACTATATCTCAATCTCTAGATTCAGGATCAGAGTTTTTAGGTAATTCATACTCTATTATTGGAGATATAAATTATTATAAATTGAAATCAAGTATAGATAAATTAAATAATATCGTAAATTGGATAAATACTATAGGATATTGGATTACTTTGATTTTTATAATATTGAGCGCCCTTATAGTTTTTAATACCATAAGATTGTCCATCTTTATTTATAAAGACGAAATATCGGTTATGAAGCTTGTAGGTGCTTCAAATATGTATATAAGAGGACCATTTTTGATAGAGGCTGCTATATACGCAGTGTCATCTTCTATATTATCAATGATATTATTTTGGCCCATGACTTATTATTTATCAAAAAAGACAATCTTATTCCTTAATGGTTTAAATATTTATAAATATTACACAGACAATTTTCTTTCTTTATTTTTCATATTACTAGTCATGAGTTTAGCTCTTTCTTTTATATCTTGTCTCTTAGCTATTAGAAGATATTTGAAAATATAGATTTTTATCATGATATAATATTGTGATACAAAGTCGACAATTATTTATTAAAATTTTTAGTTCACAAAAATTAATTTATGTTATCAAAATCATCACAAAGAGTTTTTCTTTTTGTATCACTTTTTCTAGGGCTGTTTAGTTTGTCTTATTTTTCTTTCTTTAAAATTCCTTTTATCTTAAAATATTTATCAATAGATGCTGAAAAAAGTTTTATTTTTAGCATAGTGAGTCTTTTGTCAATTATTTCTTTTTATATTTATTTGATAATGAAAAAACAAATAAGTCTTCCTGAAAATAAATATGTAAAATGGTTGTTTATTGCTACTCCAGTAGCGATCCTACTGTCCTCTTTATTTTCTGGTAGTTTATCTGTTTCTTTTTTTGGTAAATATATCTCAATTCAAAATGCCGCATCATTCTTATCTATCGCTTTTCTGGTTTATATTTTATCTGCTTATCTTAAAAAGTTTAAAAGATTTGCCTGGACAGTTTTTATGGTTAGTAATTTTTTATTGACCTTACCAGTAATATTGGCGGTACTTTTTTCAAAGTTCAATCTATTCAATATTGCCAACAAATTGGTCATTTTTGTAGATAATTGGGACACTGTCGCTATAATCTCCAGCACTCTTTTAATAGTCACTCTAGTATACTTCGAGACAATAGCTTTTTCCAGAAAGCAAAAAATAATATCTGCCAGCATAATTTTTATACATCTAATTTTAATTATTTGCATAATAATTCCAGATATTTGGTACGCTTTAGCATTTTCTTCTCTAGGTATCTTACTTATCTCCTTGTTTACTGACAGATCAAAAAATCAAAAAATTAATATTTATAAAAAACTTTCTTTATATGTCTTTATAATATCAATATTTTTCGCACTGGCTTTTACTATACAAAATAGTAAAATACAAAATTTCTCTAAAAAAATAATTAATTTTACAGAAAAATATTCTGGTATTCATTACAATTTTGTTAAACCAAAATTGGGTATAAGTCTAGATCTTGGATTTACAGAATTGAGAAAGGGTAAAATATTTGGATCTGGTCCAGCTAGCTTTGACAGTGTCTGGCAAAAAGAAAAACCAGATTCAGTGATCGCTTCATCTTATTGGAATACTACTTTTACATCATCATATTCGGCTTTTACTACATTACTAGTAACTCTGGGAATAGTAGGGATATTGTTGCTTTTATTAATCATAGTCACAATATTTATCAGTATTATTAAAAGCCTAAAAAAAGATTCAGAAAATTCTTATCTTGGACATGACGATGAGGATAGATTTTATTTCATATCATCGGTCGCTTTATTTATATTTAGTACCACATCAATGTTTGTATTTACAAATATAGTCATATCTATAATAATATTCTCTTTATCTGTAGCTTTTGTGACATCAAATACGACAACATGGAAAGACAAAGAATCTACAAAATTAATTAATGGTATATTTTTATCTATCTTAATTATAGCCTTACTCGGAACATTGATTTCTATTAATAGAGTCAGAAGTACTTCTGTGTCATTGAGAGCAATAAATAATTATCAAATCGACAATGATATATCTAAATTGGAATCCGGACTTAGAAAAGCCGCTAGACTATCAGGAGATGATAATGATTATAGAACTTTAACTCAATTCTATATATATAAAGCGGGAAGAATTTTAAATTCTACACCTGCGACTTCTACTGCAAATGAATTACAAAAAAATATTTTAGATTCTGTAAATGAGGCCATCTCATCAGCAAATACGGCTATAAATATAGACAATCAAAATTATAATAATTATATAACCTTGGGATCTGTTTATAATTTTTTGATGTCTATAGGAGGGCAAAATAGAGACTCTTATTATCAAAAAGCAAAGGATAATTATTCTAAAGCTTTAAATCTTTACCCTAAAGATCCATCTACTTCTTTAACTATGGCCAGCTTAGAATATTCTTACAATCAAAACGCTACTACTACACTAGAAAATATAAAAAGGGCCCTAAATATAAAACCAAATTTTTCTACAGCATATTATGTCTTATCGCAATTAGCGGTACAATATAATGACAGAAATTCAGCAATACAATACGCTGCCCAAGCTATCCAGACAGATCCTAAAAATATAGAAGCCTATATGCAATATGGCATCTTGGTATTAAATAAAAAAGATTTGAATCAAGATGATTTAAATCAAGCATATTCAGCTTTTATGTCTGTGTTAAATATTGATCCAAATAATGTGACTGCTGCTTATTATTTATCTATCACATATATATTGGCGAAAGATTTTGATCATGCTCAATCATTGATCAATATATTACAAAAAGTATTGCCAAATGACCAAAAAATTAAAGATTTACAATCTTTCTTAAACACACAAAAAAATGGAGTGCCTACAGCCTCAACAACTAAAAAAACTATTAAAAAATAGTAAAAGATAAAATAAGAAACAACCAAATTTAAAAGGTTGTTTTTTATTATTTCATGATATAATCAAAAAATATGAAAGAAAAAAAAGTTTTGGTATCTGGTGTCCAATCTAGCGGGCAGCTACATATCGGAAATTATTTCGGAGCTATCAAGCAAATGGTCGACCTTGTAAACACAGGAGAGTATGAATCTTATATATTCTTAGCCGATTATCACTCAATGACGTCTCTTACAAATAGAGAAGAAAGGCTAAAAAATACTTTCGAGAGTGTCGCTAGTTATTTGGCGTGCGGACTTAATCCTAAAAAAGTAAATATTTTTAAACAAAGCGATGTAAAACAAGTGACAGAACTTGCTTGGATATTAAATACAGTGACTCCAATACCCATGCTATTTTTATCTCATGCATTTAAAGATAAAAAAGAAAGCGATGTAGAAAAAATGAAGGATGTAAATGTCGGACTTTTTGATTATCCTGTACTCATGGCGGCGGATATATTAATTTATAATGCAGATGTGGTACCAGTTGGTAAAGATCAAGAGCAACACATAGAATACACAAGAGATATAGCTGGAAAATATAATAGAGCTTATAATGTAAATACTTTTAAATCTCCAAAAAGTTATTCAGTAAAAGGTATGGAGACAGTTTTAGGTGTTGATGGTAATAAAATGGCCAAAAGTAAAGGTAACCAAATATCAATGTTTGCGCCAGAAGAAGAAATAAAAAAGAAAGTAATGAGTATCACAACAGACAGCAAACTCCCAAATGAAATAAAGAATCCTGACGAAAATAATATTTATAAAATTCATAAATTATTCTTAAATAAAGAAGAAGATAGATTGTTAAGAGAAAAATTTGAAAATAGCGACAAAATTCCTTACGGATATAAAGAGGCAAAAGAAGATTTGTTAAAGACTATACTTTCATATTTTAAAGATATGAGAAAAAAATATGAATATTATACGAGCACAACAAAAGGCAAAAAGGAAGTGATGTCAGTCATGAAAAATGGGACTAAAAAAGCAAACAAAAAAGCTGAAGAAATGATGAAGAAAGTTAGAAAAGAAGTTGGTCTTGATTTTTAATTTTCTTAACTTATCATTTTAATTAGCTTAGTTAAAATGATAATATAATTAGATATGAAGAAAAAATTTTTAATATTTTTTATATTTGCTATTTTATTTTTGGAGATACATGTCTCTTTAGCTATTACAAAACCAAAGTATTTACCAAATGCAAATTTCTCTTATTCTGTGTGGATACCATATTGGGCTAGATGGGGAGGGGTGGACGAATTGTTGGCTACAAACACTTCAAATGGTCTAGTATATAATTCGAATTTTAATTCAAATAATACTAATTCATCCTTTTTTGGAGCCACGACATCAAAAATGAATATAGATAAAATTGATATTATCTCTCCATTTACTTTTGAAGTTGATGGTACAGGAGCCTTTTTAGATAAAGGAAAAATGAATCAAGATGCTTTTGATACTCTTATAAAAATAGCTCAAGCTAAAAAAATAAAAATATATCCTACTGTGCTCTGGGGAAATGCTGAGCAGATGAGTAAAGTCTTGGCAGACAAGGATCTTCAGCAGGCGATATTGTCAGATATAGAATACTATTTAAATAAATATAATCTTGATGGTATAGATATTGATTTTGAAGGTAAAAAATCCTCTACTAAAGATAATTTTTCATCTTTATTAAAATTGGTATCTACAAGTCTTCATAAAAAAAATAAAGGTATGATTTGTACAATAGAGGCTCGTACACCTTTAGTTGATAATTATTTAAAACTAACTAAAAAAACTATAACTAATGTGGAATTTGCTAATGATTATTCTGTTATTGGAAAATATTGTGACCAAGTTAGAATCATGGCTTATGATCAGATGGGTAGTGATATGTCACTTAACAATCAAAACAAAAATACATACTATAGGCCAGTAGCTGATATAAATTGGGTGGAAAGAGTTATAAAAAATACTATAACTTATGGAATTCCAGCAAATAAAATTGTCTTAGGAGTAGCGACTTATGGATACAAATTTGAAGTATCCACCTCTACGGCTACTACCACAAATATAAATACTCCAGATAAATATGGGAGCATACTTTTAAATAATCAATCTAAATACTCATACAGTAGAATAGGAAGTATAAATTATAGCTTTGCTGATCAGCTGGCAAAATCTTTAAATATAAATCCAACCAGAAATAATGGAGGCGAATTAGAATTTTCATATTCTTCTACTACAGATATATCAAATTCTACTCCTGGAGTTTTAAAAACTTACTATGTGGAATATTCCGATAGTAAAGCTATAGAACAAAAAATATCTTTGGCTAAAAAATATAAATTAGCTGGCATTTCTATCTTTAAAATAGATGGAAACAACGATCATAATATCTGGAATATTATAAAAAGATAAATTTTATCTTATATGATATAATTTAAAATTATGTCAGAGATATTTAATGTAAATCTAGAACGCTTTTCTGGACCATATTTTAAGCTTTTAGAAATGATTGAAGAAAGAAAACTTTCTATCAACGAGTTTTCTTTATCTCAAATCACAGATGATTATATATCTTATATAAAAGAGCTAGAAAATAAAGGCCGAAAAGACATAGTCGATATTTCTCAATTTATTTCTGTGGCTTCTACTCTTATGCTTATAAAAGCAAAATCATTATTTCCAAATCTTGAATACACAGAAGAAGAAAAAGAGGCCGTCAGTAATCTAGAAAAAAAACTAGAACTTTATAAAATAATGATGGAAGCCACAAAAAATATCAATAAAAATTATAATAAAAAAATCATGTCTTCTATTTCTAAATTTGAAAATGAAGAGTCAGTTTTTGTTTGGGATGATAGATTAAATACAAATTTACTACATTCTATTTCTATAGCATCTTTACTTAAAATACCTAAAAAAGAAAAACTAAAACAAGTTGCTGTAAGACAAGTCTTAAAAATAGAAGATGTCATCGAGACATTATTAGAAAGAGTTAAAAAAAGTTTGAGTCTTTCATTTAAAGAATTTTCTAGCTCTATGTCTAATGAAGCAAAAAATTTTGAAGAAAAAAAATCTGCTTTTATAGTATCATTTTTAGCTATGTTAGAACTTATTAAAAATGGTTTACTGAATGCTGATCAGACTGGTGATCACAATGAGATACGCATCTCCAATATAAGTAAATAAAATATTTTGATTTAAATGATATAATAATAAAAAATATGCAAGAAAATGATTTAAAAATTCAAGAAAAGATATCGGCTATTTTGTTCTTGTACAATGATTCTATAAGTATTTCTAAAATAAAAGAATTTTTAAATAATGATGACATAAAAGATGAGGAGTTAATTAAAAATTTAGAAAATTTAAATGATTATCTAAATAAAATAGGACTAACTTTAATAAAAAAAGAAAATAAAAATTTTGACAAGATAGAACTCACCATTGCTGTAAAAAAAGAATTATCGGAAATAGCAAAAATGATAAAAAAGGATGAGCTTGAAGGAGAATTGACTCCAGCCGCTCTACAAGTAATGACAATATGTGCATATTTAGATTCGCCAACCAAAAATGAAATTTCTTTCATAAGAGGAGTCCAGTCTTCTCAGAGTATAAGATCTCTTTCTGCTAGAGGCCTTTTAAAAAGAGAAGGGGAAAGATACTCTCTTTCTATTGATGCTATTAAAAGTCTCGGGATAAGTAGCCTACAGGATCTTCCAGAATATGAAAAAATAAAAAAAGATTTTGAGGAAAGATTGAAAGATATTTTAAAAGAAGAATAAAATATGAATAGTAAAAAAAGAAAAGAAGATATAGTTGAGCATGGTCATATACACAATCTTGGTATTTCTACTGTGATATTTTTTTTTGTATTGATAATTTTTTTTAATTCAGCGCCTATAATATTTTCCAGTTCTTATAATAGATTTAATTCTTTAGTGGCATCCTTTAATTCTTTCAATAAAAAACTTTTACAAAATAGTCTATCTAAAATTAACGCCACACAACAAGAAAGAGATTATTCTTCACTTCAAAATGTATTTGTTGAAGCAAAAAGTTATGTCATATACGATGTTAACAATAAAAAAATCTTAGCAAGTAAAAACGAAGATCAGATTTTGCCATTAGCATCATTAACAAAAATCGTGACAGCAATAACAGCTATAAAAATAGCCTCAGAAGATACAGATATTATAATAAGGAAAGATTATATGAGAAAAGATGAAAATCTGGACATAGGCATGAAAGTAGACCAGAAATGGAAACTCAAGGAGCTCTTAAAATATGCATTGACAGTATCTTCAAATTCTTCTATGGACATTATAGCGAGTACTGTTAGTAGTTCTAATTCGAGCTTTGTAAATAGCATGAACGACTATGTAAAAGAGTTGGGTTTTAAAAATTTCAATTTTAAATCTGCATCTGGTCTTGATTATGGAGACGAAATAGGAGGAGAGGGTAGTGCTTTAGAATATGCAAAATTATTTGCAAAATCTTATGAATTGATACCTGAAATAATGTCTTATACTGTGAATTCAAAAGTAAATTTAGATTCTGGCACGAAAAAAATATATCAAGTACCAAATACAAATCAAAAAGCTAGCTCTATAATAGGTCTCATGGCTTCTAAGACTGGCTACACAACTGCCGCAGGTGGAAATTTAGCAGTATTAGTAAATCTCGATGTGAATAGACCAATAGTAATAGTGGTTTTAGGATCTTCTTTGACTGGAAGATTTGAGGACGTAAATAGACTCCATAATGCAGTAGAAAAGATATTTCAAAAATAATCAATTTTCGTCAATATTTTAAAGAAAATTTTACGTGTTATAATCAAATAATTATAAGAATAATAACATTTATCAATAATTAATATGAACCCAGATATTGTGGGACGTAGTCCTGAATTAGTCATTACTTCACTTTCTATATTTAAAATATTGTGGCCAACTATCACAGCTTTCTTTTTTGGTATAATCATCACTCCTTTCATATCAAGATTTTTGTATAAAAATAAATTTTGGAAGAAAAAAAATATTCAATCAACAATAGATGGTCAGCAAGCTACCATAACAGCTTCTATATTAAATGATGGGAAAAAAGAGACACCTAGAATGGGGGGATTGATAATAGTATTTGCTGTTTTGTTTTCAATTTTATTTTATTATTTTTTGCCATATATTATAACTGGACATCACATAGTAGAAAAATTAAATTTTATCTCAAGAAATCAAACTTGGCTACCTATAGCAATATTTATTTTCGCAGCAATTGTAGGTCTTGTAGATGATCTTGCTTCTGTAGGATCCATGAGTATAAAAAATAAACACGGTGAGGCTGGTATGCCTCTAAAAATCAGAATAATTTTTATAATTTTATTCGGATTGATAGCTGGAGCTTGGTTTTATTTCAAGTTGAATTTTGATTATATACATATTCCTTTTTTTGGCAATCTCCACCTAGGAGTCTACATGATACTTTTTTTTGTATTTTTGTTTTTAGCAAGCTATGGAGCATCAAATATAGATGGATTAGACGGCTTGTCCGGAGGGCTTTTTACGATTATATTTTCTAGCTATGGAATAATAGCTCTAATAAATAATCAGATAGATATAGCAACTCTTTGTTTTGTAGTTGTTGGCTCAATATTGGCATTTTTGTGGTTTAATATTTCACCAGCAAGATTTTATTTATCAGAAGTAGGATATATGCCTCTTGCTATACTTTTGGCCATGATCTCCATAATGACTAATGCTGCGATATTGTTAATAATAATAGCAATGCCTTTTGTAATCACAGAAGCCACTACAATATTACAACTTTTATCTAAAAAGTTTAGACACAAAAAAATCTTTCCAGTAACACCTATACATAATACTTTTGTATACCTTGGATGGTCTCGTGAAAAAGTAGTTATGAGATATTGGATATTTTCTTCAGTCTTCGCTTTTTTGGGTCTGGCTATATATTTAATATCTTAATATGCAAAGAATAATCAGTAAATTAAAAGTAGACAAAGCTTTCTTAATTTCAACTGTAGTGCTTTTGTTTTTAGGAATAATAATTTTTCTTTCAGCTTCTCTTGGTATACTACCTTCAAATGAGTTAAAATTTTTCGCAATAATAAAATCTCAACTATTATACGTTTTTGTATTTGGCTCAATAGCTCTTTATATCGGATCAAAGATAAATTATAAATATTACAAAAAGTATTCTATTATTTTATTTGCAATTTCAATTCTTGGAGCATTTTTAGTTTTTGTTCCAGGATTAGGTTTTTATTATAATGGGGCGCATCGCTGGATACACATATTTTCTATTTCTATTCAGCCAAGTGAAATGATAAAGCTTACAAGTGTTATTTTAGTAGCTTTTTTTTGCAATAAATATAAAAAGAAATTTTCTGATTACAAATATGGATTAATACCTTTTGCAGGATTTGTGGTTCTAGTAGCAGGAACACTATTGTTACAAAGAGATTTTGGGACTTTACTTATAATCCTTTCTTCTTCTTTTTTAGTGTTTTTTGTTGGTGGCGCAAAGATGAGAGATATCTTGATTTTAGTCTTAAGTGGAATATTGTTGTTTCTTTTATTAATAGAAGTCAGACCTTATATGAAAGAAAGAGTTTTGACTTTTGTTGATCCAAGTAGAGAATTACTCGGAGCAGGATATCAGTTAAATCAATCTTTGATTGCTGTAGGATCTGGAAATATATTTGGTAGAGGAATAGGTCAATCTATACAAAAGTTTAACTATCTTCCAGAACAAATATCGGACTCTATTTTTCCTGTCTTTGCTGAAGAAACAGGCTTTGTAGGATCTCTGATTTTACTTTTTATATTCTTATTTATAATAATAAGAGGAATACATATTGCAAAATACACGACTGATGAATTTGGAAAACTTTTAGCTATTGGGATAGTCTCGATTTTTCTATTTCAAACAGTCTTAAATATTAGCTCATCAATAGGTATTGCCCCTTTGACAGGGGTGCCGCTGCCTTTTATATCAAAAGGAGGAACTTCTTTGGTATTTCTACTGTTTGAATTTGGAATACTTTTAAATATTTCAAAATACAGAATCAGATTGTAATCTTTTATTTATTTGGTCAAGTTTTAAGTTTTATGATAAAATAGACATATTAAAACTATGTCTATTTTTATTAAAAAACTCGGTATAGATTTGGGTACAGAGAATACTCTTGTTTATGTTCCTGATAGAGGGATTGTGGTAAATGAACCATCTGTAGTAGCTATTTCTAAAGATGAAAATAAAATATTAGCTATTGGAAACAAAGCAAAAGAAATGATAGGAAAAACCCCGGACGCTATTATAGCTTACAAGCCAATGCGTGATGGCGTGATAGCAGACTATAAAGTCACAGAGATAATGTTGAAATACTACATAGACAAAGCTCTGCCAAAATTTAATATTTTCAAACCTGAAATAATGGTCTCTGTACCAAGTGGAGTCACGAGCACAGAAAGAAGATCGGTGATTGAAGTGACTGTAAAAGCTGGTGCAAAAAATGCTTATGTAGTAAAAGAGCCTGTATTAGCAGCTATAGGTGCAGGGATACCAATTCATGAAGCTAGAGGAAGAATAATAGTAGACATTGGGGGAGGAACAACGGATGTGGCCGTGATATCTCTTGGAGGTATAGTGTGTGCCAACTCTATAAAATGTGCCGGAAATAAAATAGATAAAGCCATAATAGATTATATGAAAAAGGTTCACAATCTGATAATTGGAGACCAAACTGCTGAAGAAATGAAAATCCAGATCGGATCAGCTTTGCCTTTAGAAGAAGAATTATCAATGAATGTCAAAGGTAGAGATTCTCAGTCTGGCCTTCCAACAACAATAGAAATAAAAACAAATGAAATCACCAAAGCTATAGACAAAGAACTCAAACAAATAATCTCAGCAATAAAAACAGTGCTTCAAGAGACTCCACCAGAATTATCAAGAGATATAATAGATAATGGGATTATAATGAGTGGAGGATCTTCAATGTTGCGCCATTTCCCTGTATTGGTAGAGAGAAGGACAGGAGTAAAAGCGGAAGTGGCCACTGATCCTATTTTTTGTGTATCAAAAGGTACAGGTCACGCACTATCTCATCTTGATGTATACAAGAAATCAATTTTAGCAAAAAGATAAAAATTGTTTATTTAATAATTTTAATCATGGATAAAAATAATAATAAAAATCTAGAAAATCTTTTTGAAGAATTTAATAGTTCTTTTCATCATGCCTTTTTATTTGAAAGCGAGGAAAGAGAAAAAGATTTTGAATATTTTAAAGATAAGATAGAAAAAGAAAGAACAAATGAAAATGAAAATTTGTTTTTAAAATTAAAAATATTAGATATAAATAAAGCTAGAGAAATAATAGAATATGGTAAGACTGATTTTGAAAAACCACATTTTATTGTAGTTTCTTTTTATTCTATAAATAGAGAAGCACAAAATGCTCTTTTGAAATTTTTAGAAGAAGTTGGCAAAAATATAAAGATATTATTTATAATCCATGCTGGAGCTAAAATCTTGAGCACTGTGCAATCTAGAATGTACAGACTTAATTCATCTTTCCAAAAAAAAGACACAAATAATGAAGACAATGAAATAGAATCTTTAGTTAAAGAATTTTTAAAATCTAAAAAACTTTCAAGAATGAAATTAAGAGAAATGGTAGAGCTGTTGGCAAAAAAAGATGAGTATGCGTTAGAAAATGAAGATAAAGAAAGATCTGACAGAGAGATAGTAGAAAAATTTTTAATATTTTTACATAAAAATGTTTTTGCTTTTTATAAGAAAAACAAAGATAGGAATCTGCTAGAAAATCTAAAAGAAATAGAAGAAAATATAAAATATATAAAAAATAACTCTAGTAGTGGAAAAATTATACTAGAATACTTATCTCTAAAACTCCCAGAAATCAGTTAATTTTTAATATCTTTTGTGCTATAATCCTCTCATAAAACAAAAATTATGTCATACGATTTTAAAAAATTTAAAGAAGAAAAAGATAAGATTATATCTTATTTATCTTCAGAATACAGAAGTATTCAAACTGGAGCAGCTACTCCTCAGGTCCTCGATCTGATAAATGTGGACGCTTATGGATCTAAAATGCATATCTCACACATAGCTTCTATAAACATCGAAAGTCCAGCAAATTTACTTCTTTCACCTTATGATAAAACACTTTTGAAAGATATAGAAAAAGCTATCAATGAAGCTGATTTAGGATTATCTGTGGCTAGTGATTCTGAAGGTTTACGTGTTTATTTTCCAAAACCAACTACAGAATCACGTCAAAAAATGATAAAAATAATCAAAGAAAAATTAGAAGAGTCTAGAGTAAAAATTAGAGGATTAAGGGAAGAAAATAAGAAAGATATAGAAAAAGCTTGTAAAGAAGGAGAATACGGAAAAGATGAAGAAGCAAAATATTTGGAAGAATTACAAAATCTTGTCTCTTCCGCAAACAATGAACTTGAAAATATTTATTCTAAGAAAGAAAAAGATATTTTAGGAGAATAAAAAATATGACTATTATAATTTTTATCATAATATTATTAGTCTTAGTCTTGATACATGAAGCTGGTCATTTTTTTGCAGCAAAATTATCAGGAGTCAGAGTAGACGAATTTGCTTTTGGATTTCCGCCAAAGCTTTATTCTATAAAAAAAGGAGAGACTAATTATGTCTTTAACGCTTTACCACTAGGAGGATATGTAAAGATCTTTGGAGAAAATGGAGATAAAAATTCTAACGATTTAAATAAAAAAGAATTAAAAGACGAGACAAATTTTGTAAACAAAAATCCTTTTATAAAAATATTTATATTAGCGGCTGGAGTAATAATGAATTTTGTCTTGGCTTATTTATTGATAACTGCCTCATTTTATATTGGGACCACATTCCAAATTGACAGAAATAGTTCTGAATATAAAAAATTTTCTAGTGAAGGAAGAATAAGGAGTGAATACATTGTAATATCTCAGGTTGTAAATAATTCTCCAGCCAAAAATGCTGGACTAACTCCAGGATTGAAAATAGAAAAGATTTATCTAAATCAAGAAAGCTCTGTCGGTAAAGTAGCCTCAAAACAATCTGTGGATTTACGTAAAAATGGAGATGAAGTAGCTCAAAATATTTCAGAAAAATTGAATTCTGGTGATGCTGACTCTATCACTATAATCTATCTAAATAAAAAAGGTGTAGAAGAGACTACCACGATATCTGGAGTATACGGTCTAGATGGTAATACAGAAAAAAGATTAACCGGGCTATCTTTTACAAAATTTGCCATCGTAAATCTATCTATACCAGAAACTATCACAACTGGATATAAAAATACAATGATGATAACTAAGGGCACATTAGTAGGATTTAAGGATTTATTTTTAAATTTATTTAAAAAAGGAGAAATATCTAGTGAAATCTCTGGTCCAGTAGGCATATTTAATATGGTGGCCCAAGCTAGTCAATTTGGTTTTAGCTATGTACTTCTTTTTGCTGCAATACTGTCTATATCACTAGCAATATTTAACATACTACCTTTTCCAGCTTTAGATGGAGGAAGAATACTATTTGTGATTATAGAGTCTATTACTCACAAAAAAATATCTGAAAAATGGCAAACCATATTAAATGGTATAGGATTTATAATATTGATACTACTAATGATAGTAGTATCTGTAAGAGATATAATGAAATTTTTCTAGATAATTTTATGATATTATAAAGTTATAACATTAAAATCTATGAAAATAATTTTAACTGGAGCCGGAGGAGGACACTTTTACCCTTTAATAGCTGTAGCTGAAAGAGTAAAAAAAGAAGCGGTCGACGAAAAGATAATCGACACTGAAATATTTTTCTTATCAGACAAACCATATAATCAGGATCTGCTAAAAAGTAAAAATATAGAATTTATAAAAATACCAGCTGGAAAAATGAGGCTCTATTTTTCTTTAGATAATTTTTTTGATCCTATAAAATCTTTTTTTGGATTTTTTGTGGCTCTTTATCATGTGTTTAAAATATATCCAGATGTCGTCTTTACAAAGGGGGGATACGCCAGTATTCCAGTACTTTTTGCCGCCAAAGTTTTATTTATACCAATCTTTATGCACGAAAGTGATTCTGCTCCTGGTAAAAGTAATTTGCTAGCCGGAAAGTTTTCAAAAAGAATCGCGACCAGCTATGTTTCAGCTGTAAAATATTTTAATCCAAAAAAGACAGCTTATACAGGCCAACCAATAATGGAAGAATATCTGCCTACTAAAGAAATATTAGAAAAGAAGAAAAGTAATTTTGACTCTGATTCTAGAAAAACTATATTTATACAAGGGGCTTCACAAGGTAGCGAAACTATAAATAATATAGTATTAGAATCTTTACCTGAATTATTGGAGAAATATAATGTTATTCATCAGACAGGCGATCTACATGTGAACAATATCAAAATAGCTAGTGAATTATTATTAAAAAATAATCCAAACAGAGAAAATTATTATTTCTTTGGCTCTGGAGATTTAAGCAAATATTATGAGTCCGCAGATCTGATAATTTCTAGAGCAGGATCATCTCTTTTTGAATTTGCAGCCTGGGGTATACCTTCAATCGTCATACCAATCACAATTAGCAATAAAAACCATCAAATGCTAAATGCATATACTTTTGAAAAAGCTGGCTGCTCTCTAGTCATAGAAGAGGCGAATTTAAAAAAGAATTTATTATTAAATAATATAAATCAAATTTTAGAAAATAAAGACAAATACAATCAAATGAGAACTGCCAATTTAAATTCATTTAAATCTGGTGCTGCAGAGACCATTGCAAAAGAGATTGTAAAAATTGGTTTGTCACACAATTATTAAAATAAAATATAATATTGTCAAGTCTTAAAAATCCTTATTTTATGATATTATTTTATTATTAACAATATATAAAACTTTATAAACTTATGCTTGATATTAAATTCATCAGGGAAAATTCTGATCTCATAAAAATGGCAGCTTCTAAAAAACATTTATCTTTTAATGTCGATGAGCTAATTGAAGTAGATAAAAAGAGAATTGATCTACTTCAAAAAGTAGAAGATCTAAGAGCAAAACAAAACTCAGTCTCTATTGAAATTCCAAAAGCTGCTCCAGAAGACAAAGCTAAAAAAATAGAAGAAATGAGTGTTGTAAAAAATGAGCTTAAAGATCTAGAGACAGAATTAGATAAAATCATGGAGTCTTGGAGAAATCTAATGCTAAAAGTACCAAATGTTCCAGATATGTCAGTACCAGAGGGAGATACTGACGCAGACAATCAAGAAGTGAAAAAATGGGGCAATCCAAAAACTGAAAATGAATTTGGATTTAAGCCAAAAGATCATATTGAGATCATGGAGGGACAAGACTGGGTAGATTTTGAAAGAGGGATAAAAACATCTGGCTTTCGTGGATATTTCTTAAAAGGAGAAGCTGCACTACTTGATGTGGCTATCTGGCAATACGGGATGCAAAGATGGGGAGAAAAAGGATTTGTGCCAATGCTGGTACCATCACTAGTAAAAAAAGAGACCTTGCTAGGATCTGGATATCTTCCTCAAGGACAAGATGACCTTTATAATGACATCGACGGTGACTATTTTGCAGGTACTGGTGAAGTAGCTACAATGTATTATCACGCTGGAGAAATTTTAGAAAAAAAAGATTTACCAAAAAAATTTATTTCATTTTCTCCATGTTTTCGTAAAGAAGCTGGAGCTCATGGAAAAGATACAAAAGGACTTTATCGTGTACATGAATTTATGAAGCTAGAGCAAGTCATACTCTGTGAAGCAAATCATGAAGAATCTGTAAAATATCACGAGGAACTCACTTTGCACGCCGAAGAAGTGCTAGAGCAATTTAATATACCTTATCATCGTGTGGTCAACTGTGGCGGAGATCTTGGTCTTGGACAAGTTAAAAAATATGATCTAGAGGCTTGGATGCCAAGCAAAAATAAATATGGAGAGACAAATTCATCATCTTATTTTCATGATTTTCAAACAAGAAGACTCAATATCAGATATCGTGACGATGATGGTAAACTAAAATTTGTACACTCACTCAATAATACAGCGATAGCTACACCAAGACTCTTGCTCATGATAATAGAAAATTATCAAAATTCTGATGGTACAGTCACAGTACCAGAGGCTCTGGTACCTCTCATGGGTGGCAAAAAAATAATCGGTAAACCAATCTTCTAATATTAATTTAATTAAAATTAATGCAAATTGTGACAAAGAAAAAATCTAAAAGAAGACTAAAAAGAGGATTTAAAATTATATTAATTTTGATAATATTTTTATCTATTTTAATTGCAACTTTTTTTACCATTAAAAAAAATAATATTTATCCTTTTGATAAAAAAGAAGAAATAAAAGAATCTAATCAAGAGATTGTAGAAATGAATACTGACAGTAATCTTGATCCATTTTCTAAGCTCTTTAAACTAAGACTTCCTAGTCAACGTCTAGAATATTTTAAGAGTGGTGAGATTTCTGAAAATGGTGATATGAAAATCTATCTCAAAAATACTAATCAAGATTCTGGCTATCTATTTGTAAATACCAATGATGATCCGAGTTTTGTCTGGATAACATTTGTCTCGGCAATAGCCGGAGATCCACTCAAATCCTCTCTGACAAATAATCTAAAAAATCTAAACTATATAGATCTTCGATTTAAAAATAAAGTATTTTATAAATTTGAAAATAAATCTATTTCTACAAACAACACTGATAATAATAGCTCTACAACTTCAACAAGTATCAGATAATATAAATAAAAAAAATGTTAAAACAAAAAAACTTTCTAGAAAAATTAAAAGATAAAAAGAAAAAAGGAAAAACTATCACAGCCCTTGCTCCGATGGCAGATGTGACTGATTGTGTCTTTAGAGAGATGATAGAAAAATATTCACGCCCAAATGGTCCAGATATTTTTTGGACAGAATTTGTCTCTGCTGACGGATTAGCAAGTGTAGGTAGAGAGCATCTCAAAATAGATTTGAAATTTAATAAAAAAGAAAGTCCAATACTTGCTCAAATATTTGGATCACAAAAAGAAAATTTATCTAAAGCTATAAATCTAGTCTACAAATTAGGATTTGATGGAGTTGATATCAATATGGGCTGCCCCGATAAAAGCATAGAAAAGCAAGGTGCTGGTGCAGGTATGATCAAAAATCCAGAATTAGTCAGAGAAATATTAGAACATATCAGACCTCAAATAAAAGAATTAAACAAAAAAAGATTTTTCTCTTTTTCTATCAAGACTAGAATAGGCTACAACAAAATAGAATACGAAAAATGGTTTCCAAATATTTTGGATTATGAGCCAGATATTTTTACTGTACATTTGAGAACTAGAAAAGAAATGAGTCTTGTAGAGGCCCACTGGGAGATCTCTAGTGAGATAGTAGATTTTATAAAAACTTACTGTGAAAAAAATAATTTAAAAATCCCGTTTATTATTTTAAATGGTGATGTAAAAAATACAATAGACGCAAAAGATAAAATAAAATTGTCAGGGGCTGACGGAGTCATGATTGGTAGGGGAGTTTTTGGTACTCCTTGGCTATTTAATGAAAAAGAATATTTAAAAAGAAAAGAAGCAGATCTGGAGACTAAAAAAGGTAGAGGGAATATTTTATTTAGATTAAAAGTTTGTCTAGAGCATACACAAAAATATGAAAAAGTTTTAGGAAAATATAAATCTTTTAATATTATGAAAAAGCATTACAAAGCATATGTGAATGGATTTGATAATGCAAAAGAATTGAGAGTCGCCTTGATTGAGGCCAAAGATTATAAAGAGGTAAAGACTATTACTGATGAGTTTATAAAAAATAAATTAAAATAAAAATCCTCGTTGTCGAGGACTTTTCTTGTATTTCTTAGATTAAATATTTAAAGACTAAATAGCCTATAAACATTAAAATCCACGGAACACAAAGTATTAAAAACAATTGCTCTAAATTGTTTTTAATATTATCAGTTATTTTTTGATTATCTTTAACATCAACATCTTCAATTTCTTTCTTGAGAAGAAAAGAGATGTTGATATTTACAATCAATAAAATAAATAAACCAATGCCCACAAGTGCATTTTTATAAACCAACTCCGGTTGTGGCATATTTTTAAAAACTGGTGCCAAAAACCAATCGAAATAGCTCGATATTACACATTTCCAGCTAAAAGCCGATATTGGTAAATATAAAAAGAAGATGATTAAAAATGAAATTATATTCTTTTTCATGACAGAATTTTTTATTTATTGTTATTTAATATGAACATTCTATTTTATCATACATAAAATATATAAAATAGTCAAGTCTTAAAAATATCTCATTTTTATAATATAATTTTATCTATATGAAAAATACTAAAGAAGAAAATAAGCCAAATCATCTAGCTCTTTATAGAAAATATCGTCCAGACAATTTTAAAGACGTCATAGGCCAAGAATTGGCTCTAGAAACGCTACAAAACTCTATAAAGCAAGATAAGATTTATCATGCTTATATCTTTTCTGGAGATCGTGGCACAGGCAAAACTACAGTCGCTAGAATCTTTGCAAAAGAAATAGGATCTACAAAAGATGACATATATGAGCTGGACGCAGCTAGCAACAATAGTGTTGACGATATAAGACTACTCACAGAAGCTGCTCAATCTTCGACTTTTGGCTCTAGATATAAAGTCTATATTCTAGATGAGGCCCACATGCTCTCTAAATCAGCCTTTAATGCACTTTTAAAAACTCTGGAAGAGCCTCCAGCACATGTCATTTTTATACTAGCTACCACAGATAAACATAAATTACCAAACACCATTGTCTCTCGCTGCCAAGAGATAAATTTTGCTTCACCAGAAATTAAGACTCTAGAAAAATTAATAGAAAAAGTTTCAAAAAAAGAAGATAGGACTTTAGATAAAGAATCTATCAACTTGATAGCAAGACAAGGTAAAGGATCATTTCGTGACACTCTTGGAATATTAGAAAAAGTATTTAGCACTATAAAAGAAAATAATATAAATAAAGAACAAGTAGAAAATATTTTTGGAATTGTAAATGAAAAAGAAATTTTTACAATTTTAGAATCAGTTTGCGAAAAGGATATAAACAAGCTTTTGACTCATTTTGAAAATTTGAATCTCGAGACTAGTCAATCAATAGAAGCAGCTTATGTGGAGACAGTAAAAATGATGGAGCATGCACTATTTTTAAGATTAATCAAAGAAGAAGAAATCAAGAAAATTTTTGATAAAAAAATAGGGGAAGATATGATTAAAAAATTGAGAGAGCTAAGTCTAAAATTTGGAAACATAGTTTCATCATCCAATTTATATAAATTATTACAAATAGAAAAAGATTTAAATACTAATAATGTAGAAATCAAAAAGACGATACTGATAGCAGGGCTAATCAGAATAATAGAAGAATAGATATAATTAATAATGAAAAGAAATGAAAAGAATCGATTCCAAAGCTGAATCGATTTTTATTTAGATTATTAAATAAAGCTTTTTTATAGATATACGTGTCGTAAAAGATATATTGTGCGAAGCGTATATAAAAAAGAAAGAGACTTCTCTATATGGATTTATATCTACAGAGACTTTATAAATACTTTTAATTTATTTTTATACAAAAACAAAACGCGACCGATATGAGGCGGTGCGTTTTGCTTTAGTCACCCAAGACTAGTAGGAGAGACAGGAGTGTGGGATTCTTCTATCTCCCCTATCAAAAATTATAACAAAAGACTTTTGATATACAATATTTACAAAATAAAAATTTATTTTATTATTTTATTTTTTAATTATTTCTTTTTCGGATCTAAAATTTCTAAATTGATACCAAGTAAAGCAAAGAAGCTTACAATAGGTAGCCAAATCATTTCGAATAAAGTAACCAATTTTATTTGTTTGAAAACCAAAAAGAAATCTAAAATCATTTTTGTGTCCACATCAATTTTCTTCATAGATTTTTGATATCCTTCATCAGCATTACCTTGTATAGTAAAAAAAGCAACTACAGCTCCTAAAACTAGAGCAATAACACAATAAATTATAAGTCTGGATATATAGATCTCAAATACCATATTATTTTAAAAATTTAATAGTGTAATAAAAACCCAAAATACTTCCTCCAATAAAAAGGATTAAAAATAATATAAATAGATCTTGAAATGATATATCGATTAACATTTCCTTATACTACCATATATAAAGTAATATGTCAAAGGTAATTAATTTAGAGCAGAGATGGCATTTCCTATTCTTTTCAAGCTTTCTTCTATATCTAAAATATCCAAAAGAGTCTTTGGGTCAGGTGATTTTTCTTTTCCTGATAGCGCATAGCGAAGTGGCCAAAGCATATCACCCTTTCCTTTTTCTTCTGCTAATTTGTATATATCATTCCAAATATCTTCAATAGATTTTTCTTGATTATTTTCTAAAATATTTTTGAGAGCTAGAAGATTTTCTAAAGTCTTTTCTTTATCTGACTTTTTCCAAATAAGTCTTTCAGGATTCTTTTCTTTTGTGGAGGAATCAAATACTGGTGCATTGAGATAATAGTCCAGCTCACCAGCTTCATGCATAGATTTTAATTCTCCATAATAATTTATCCTATCTATAAGGATAGGCCTCATTTTACTTAAAAGCTCATCACTATACTTTTGTATTTCAGGAAGATATTTTTTGATATATTCTATCTGCTCAGTCTCACTTTGCTTTTTGATATATTCTTTATTGTACCAATTGAGTTTCTCAACATTAAAGACCGCTCCACCTTTTTGGACTTTGGTGATATCAAATTTATTTATAAGCTCATCTAGACTATAAATCTCTTCCTCTCCTCCAGGATTCCAGCCAAGAAAGGCTATAAAATTTATAAAAGCATCTTTAAGATATCCATTGTCTCGATAATATTCTACTGAGACAGTTTCCCCATGTTTTCTTTTGGATAATTTTTCTTTTTCTGTAGAAAGTATGAGGGGTATATGAGCGTAGATAGGAGCATCTTGTACACCAATAGCCTCTCTGATCAAAATCTGTCTTGGAGTATTTGCGATATGCTCTTCTGCTCTAATAATATGATTTACGCCCATCAAGATATCATCGATCACATTTGAAAGATGAAAGATTGGCTCATCGAGAGTCTTAGCTATCACAAAATCTCCTAGATCTGTAGTGTCCGTAGAGACAGTGCCACGAATCATATCTTCAAAAGTCACCACCTTATTTGGATTTTTAAATCTGATAACTTCTTCTCTCAAAACCTTTCCTTCTTTTTTAGCATTTTCTATTTCTTCTTCACTTGTCTTGGAAATATAAGCATGTCCATCGGCGATTAATTTTTCAAGATATTGTCTATGAATAGCAAAATTGTCTGATTGCTTTTTTGTATCATCAAATTTTAAATCTAGCCAATTAAAAATCTCTATGATGCCAGTAGTGTATTCTTCTCTATTTCTTTCTGTGTCAGTATCTTCAATTCTTAAAATTATTTTTCCATCCTTTTGTTTTGTAAAAAGATAATTAAAGAGAGCAGTTCTCGCTCCACCAATATGGAGAAAGCCGGTCGGACTTGGAGCAAATCTAGTGACTATTTGTTTATTTTCTAAAGACATATTTGATATATAATATTAAAATATTATCACAAAATCCCCTTTTTTCAGACTTGACAAATTATATTTAGAATGATACATTATATTTAGTTTTATTTTTTTAATGAACCTTTTAAATATTTTCAAAAAATGAAAAAGTATGTTTATCAAATCAGTTGTGACTTTTACTTAAAAAAAAGAAATGAAAATGGCTACATCTCGGTAATTTCAGGGTTTGTACAAAAAGAAGATGAACCAAATGAATCTTTTTTTGGCCAACGACTTCCTAAAGAAATCGAGGCTCATTTAGTAAAAAGTATCGGGAAGAAATCTTCTGACGAAACTCTAAAAACAGGAGATGTTGATTTAAAATATAATATCAACAAACTTAATTAAGGAAACTTCCCTCGAAATCTTTTTCCGCTTCCTTTTCGGAAGATCCATGAAGGCCGGCATACCAAATGTCGGCTTTTTTTATTTTTGAGACTGACATCGCATGAGAGACGACGACTTCATGACTAGCAATATCCAGATTTGGAATCGCATCTATTTCCCCTGTCTCACCATTTTCATCTGTCACAAAAATAAATTTTACTTTTTCTTCTCCTACCACTCCTTTGATATTTTCTGTGACTAAAATATTTGATCGTGAGATAATTTTTCCACTTACATCTGCGATACCTCGCACATTGATTTTGGATTTGGTATGGCTAGCATTGTGATTGACTATACAAGATGCGTCACAAAGACTGTCTTTAGCTTTATATCTGCCGACAAATTCTACACTCGCCCCTTCCGCATTTATATTGATGATAGTATGCGAAATAAAATCTTTTTCAATATTTTCTAAATTATTTTCTTTAAATTCAAAATGTTTAGCTTCATCGAGATTAATCACCTTCGTATTTTTTACGATTTCTTCTTCTGTAAATTTAGTTTTAATTTTTAATCCGTAGTTTGTCATAATTTTTTACATTCCTTCGATTTCAAGATCAATCAACTTATTCAACTCTACCGCATATTCAAGCGGTAGTTTTTTTATTATCTCACTCGCAAATCCTCCGATGATCAGTCTCTGTGCTCCATACTCATCAAAGCCATGGAGATTGGTATAAAAGATTTCTTTTTCAGAAAGCTGTCCAACTTTGGCTTCGTGAGAAATTTCTACATCTTTATTGGAGACTTTATTTACTGGAATAGCCAAAGCTTTAGATTCTTTATCTAAAAGCAAAGTATCACAAGCCACCACAACTTTTGAATTTGTAGCTCTCTTTCCTATCTCTACAAAGCCTCTATAAGTCGAAATTCCACCATTTTTAGCGATAGATTTAGATTTTATGACAGATGATGTATTGGGAGCTAGATGGACGACTTTTGAGCCAACATCTTGATTTTGATCGTGCCCTGCCATAGCGATACCAAGGCTTTCACTTCTAGCCCACTCACCAAGCAAGATTGAAGAAGGATAGAGCATTGTAGTATGTCCGCCAGTATTTCCATTGAGCCACTCTACTTCTCCCTTTTCATAGACTAGAGCTTTTTTAGTATTTAAATTAAAAACATTTTTACTCCAATTTTCTATACTGCTATATTTTATTTTTGCATCTTTTAAGACAAATAGTTCTACCCCTCCAGCATGAAGTGATGAGTAAGAATATTTTGGAGCAGAGCATCCTTCAATATATTCGACATAGCTACCTTCATCGGCGATGATGATAGTATGCTCAAATTGTCCTCCTTTTTCTTTATTCATTCTAAAATATGATTGAAGTGGCATTTTAACTTTCACACCTTTTGGTACATAGATAAATGTGCCACCACTCCAGGTGGCCGCATGCAGCATGGCAAATTTATGCTCATCAATCTTTATACAATCTGTCATAAAATATTTTTTCACCAGCTCAGGATATTTTTCTACAGCAGTATCCATATTTTCAAAAATAACTCCTTGCTTTTTGAGAGAGTCTTTGATTGAGTGATAGACTACACCAGAGTCGTATTGGGCTCCGACACCACCAAGATACTCACGCTCTGCCTTTGGTATACCAAGCTTTTCAAATTGCTCACTGATCTCTTTTGGTACTTCACTCCAGCTATTTTGCTCTTTGAGATCTGAGGGTATGTAGTAGATGATTTCATTTAGATTTAATTTATCTAGACTTGGTCCCCAATTTGGAAGTGGAGTCTTTTTGTAATGGTTAAAAGCTTCGAGTCTTTTTTGTAGCATCCAATCTGGCTCATTTTTATCTTTTGAGATACCTCTTACTATTTCCTCTGTTAATCCAAAAGAAAAATCCAAAGAATTCTCGGATTCTTTTTCTTGATTTTTCTTATTGAATTTAGCGAAAATTTTCTTAAACATTATTTAATATAATAATACATTTTTGTATTTTTAGAAAGACTTGACAATATTTATATTTATTATTTATATTCAATTAAAAATTCTTTTACAGAGACAATTTTTCCTTCAGCTTCATTTCTTCTTTTTACTTCTACTCCACCAGCCGCAAGAGATTTTTCTGAAATGACAACACGAAGTGGAATACCGATTAAGTCTGCGTCAGAGAATTTTTCACCAGCAGTTTTATTTTCTCTATCATCAAAAAGTACTTCGATATCATTTTCGATTAATTCTTGATAAATCTTTTTAGCTTCAGAGTAGACTTCACTTTCACTATCTTTTGCGAGAGATAGTAAATGTATTTGAAATGGAGAGACTGACTCTGGCCAGACTATACCTTTTTCATCTGCAAAGACTTCTACGATAGTGCCCATGAGTCTTGTAATACCAATACCATATGAGCCCATATAGACGGGACGAACTTCACCATCTTGATCTTTATAATTTAATTCTAGTGGATCAGAATATTTGTAAGCAAGTGAGAAAATATTTCCGACTTCTATCGCCTTTTTCTCAATTAGATTTTCCTTTTTTAATTCTAAATCTTCCAACACTTCGTCGAGCATCACCTCTTTATTGACTGCCAGATTCTTTTTCTCATCTACATACACCATATCTTCTCCAGCCTCTGAGATAGTCTGAAACTCGTGTGAGAATTTTGAAAAGGTTCCACCACTAGCAAAAGTCAGATATGTGATATCTCCTAGACCAACTCTACGAAATACATTCATATAGGCTGATTTTGATTTCTCATAAAAAGCATCATGCTCATCTTTGTCTTTTGAAAATGAATAGAGAGCCTTCCAATAAAATTCTCTTCCTCTCATGAGGCCAGATTTACTTCTGACTTCATTTCTAAAAATCTCTTTAAAATCATATGGATATATTGGGAGATCTTTATATGAATTTATATATTGCTTCATGATATTGGTATAAGCTTCTTCATTTGTAAATGAAAGACCAACCTGACTACCGTTTTTCAATTCTGTCTTAAACCAATTGTCCACCACATCATCACTCCATCTACCAGACTTTTCCCAAGCTTCTTTGGTTTGAATAATAGAAGTTTTCATTTCGATGCCACCAATCCTATTCATTTCTTCACGGATGATATTTTCAATTTTTTCTACGACTCTCACTCCGAGTGGCAAAAGAGAATAGACGCCGGCCATTTCTTTAAATACATATCCTGCTTGGATGAGAAGCTGTGCATTGCGAGCCTGCTCATCAGCTGGGATATCTTTTTTGGTTTTACTAAAAAGTTTTGATTGAAGCATAAAATAAATATTATAATATTTAATTATTTTATCTTATTTTTCAATATATACAAATACTTGACAAAGTTATGGGATTGGGATATGGTAGTATAAGATAGGTTTTGTTTTTTTAACAATTAAAATTAATTAACATGACAAATAAAACAGATTCTTTTTTAAGCTTTAATGATGGTTATCTTTTTGAGACTTTAATGAAAAGGCTTACAGACAAAGAAGTATTTAAAAAGGTAATAGATGAAGGAATAATCAAAATAGATTTTGAATCTCTCAAGTTTTTTTTACAGAAGGAAATCGGATTTATATTTTATGATCGTAGTCCATTAATTTTACCAGAAGACATGATAATGTACCCTGCTTATTCATTATTGTTGCTAGATACATATCTGTTTAAAATTAAATTACCGGCAACAAAAGAGGAAATAGAATCTCAATTCTTGAAAAGACACCTAGTATTTCCTCCTTATGGTCTAGTTAACGTTTTGGAACAAATACCAGATCAAAAGCTATATGAGAAAAGATTTTTAAGTATTGGAAAATATCCAAAAGCTGGATTGTTTTATAGTTTAATTAATTTCAGCGAAAATGGATCAGGGTCTCATAGCAGCGAATTTGTCGGCACCATCAAAATCCAAGATGGTTATGGTTCAGCAAAAGATACTTGGACCATTGGTGTAAAAGAAACTTAAAAAGTTATTTATTTATTTTCCAAAATAACCTCACTTTCGTGAGGTTATTTTTTTAATTATATATTTATATCTTTTATGTTAAAATTAATCTACTTTTATGACTCAAAATGAGGCGCTGGATATTTTAAAAATGGGACATTCAGTATTTTTAACTGGAGCCGCTGGCACTGGTAAAACTTTTGTCTTGAATAAATATATTGAATATCTAAAATCACACAGCGTGAGACCAGTCATCACAGCCTCGACCGGCATCGCCGCGACCCATGTCGGCGGACAAACTATACACTCTTGGAGTGGTATCGGTATAATAGAAAAGCTAGACAGATACACTCTTGATAGATTAGAACAAAATGAAAAGCTCTATAAAAAATACGAAAATGTAAAAGTCTTGATCATAGATGAGATATCAATGCTTCACGCCTCAAGGCTAGATATGATCAACAAACTTTTTAAAACTTTTCGCCAAAGTGACAAGCCTTTTGCTGGTATACAAATGATCTTTTGTGGAGACTTTTTTCAGCTTCCGCCTGTAGTCAAAAATTCTCAGGCAGATTTTCAAAATGAAAAAGAGTTTGCTTATCACTCTCTCGCCTGGCAAGAATTAAATCCAGTCGTCTGCTATCTCTCAGAAAACTATAGACAAGATGATGAGAAGCTTTTAAAAATATTAAATGATATCAGATTTGAAAGAGATATAGAAAAAATACACGACATCCTCTCAAAAAAAATAAATAATCAAAAATCAGAAAATGGTGTCTTGAAACTCTACACTCACAATGTAGATGTAGACAATATTAATAAAAATGAATATGAAAAAATAGATAGTGAAGATGAATATACTTTTGAGATGACATCCTCTGGCAAAAAGCATCTCATAGAGTCACTAAAAAATAATTGCCTCGCTCCAGAGATTCTTGATCTAAAAATCGGCACCAAAGTCATCTTTGTCAGAAATGATCAAAATAGAGAATATCAAAATGGTACACTCGGCACAATAATTGATTTTGATGTAGCCAAGATGCCGATAGTCGAGACTTTTGATAAAAAAGAAATCACCACCAAGATAGAGACTTGGCAGCATGTCGATGATAATGGAAAGGTCCTAGCAGAAATCTCACAGATCCCTCTCCGCTATGCCTGGGCTATCACCGTCCATAAATCACAAGGTATGACTCTCGACGCTGCTGAGATAGATCTAGAAAAAGCTTTTGGATCTGGTATGGGATATGTCGCACTTTCTCGTGTTAAAAAATTAGAAAACATATATTTAAAAGGTATCAATAAAGAAGCTCTCAAAATCCACAAAGATGTAGTGAGACAAGATAAAATTTTCCGAGAAAAATCAGATCGCGCTAGTCACGCTCTAGAAAAGTATTACGAAAATAGTGAGATGAAAAAAAAGCTAATCAAAAAGCAAGAAGATTTTATCATCTATTGTGACGGAGATCTGGTAGAGCATGAGATCGAAGAAGTAGAGCCAATAAAAAATAAAATCAAGACTTCACTGGTGACTCTAGAATATATAAAAGGAGAAATACTTCCAAAAGATATCGCTGAGCAAAGAGATCTGACTCTCGGGACAATTGTCGGACATATCGAAGATCTTTTTGAAGGGAAAATAATCAATGAAAAAGATATTTCTTATATTATAAAAAATATCGAAAAGCATTATTCAGGATCTGATATGAAGACTATCAAAAAAGTCTTGAGAGAAGATAAAGGGCTAAAAGCTAAACATGATGAGCTAAATAAAAAGCACAAAATAAATATCGATTTCCATACTTTGAAATTATTGAGGCTCGAAATATAAATTATTTCACAAAATACATGTCTTGATTATAATCAGAGACGCCGAGATACTCGACATTATCCATCTCCTCACCATCAAGATCTAGACTGATTGTCTTTTCGTCGAGATTGTTTTTTCTATTTTCGATAAATTTATAAATCTTTTCAAAATCTCTACAATGTCTACATCCTTCACCTTTTACTTTTTCATTTGGACAGATATAGATACCTTTTTCACGCAGATTTTTAATTTTGATGCCTATTTCTAAAATTTTATTTTTAGTTTCTTCTATATCTTTTAATTTTTCTTCATCTATCTTTTTTATATAAAATTCATCATGCTCACTGTCTTCTTTTTTATTTTCATGATCGAGATACCAATAGGCCACCTCATCTATCTTAAAAATCTTGGAAGAATTTTCTTTCATGAGATTGGAGAGTAAAAGATAGTAGATTGGTAGCTGAAAAGAGTCATCATCTTCATCATTGCGACCAGTCTTAAAATCGATGATGCGTAGTGAGTCTGTATCTTTTAAATATTCTACCCAATCAATACTACCGCAGAGTATGATATTCTCATCGAGAGAAAGATAATAATTTGGTATCATATCTCCTTTATAAAAATAACTAAGTGGAATAATCTTATTTAAAAGTATCTTTGGACTCTCTACGACTTTCTTGATCATTTCTTCACCACGAATATAAAAAGATTTTTCTTCATCTTCATTTTTAAAGCCTCCCTTTTTACCATTATACTTTTTCCATTCTCTTTGAAAATTATTTAAAAGATTTTCTTTGATTTCTTTTTCTCTATCTTCGGTCTTTATATTTTTGAGATCTTCGATGACTTTGTGGACCGCGACTCCGAGAGTGAGATGTGGTGAGGCAATATTTATCTTTCTCCTTGAAATAGGATCTTTAAAAACATTTTTCAAATAATAAAGTCTGTCACAAGATAAAAAATCTCGGATTGATGAATGTGATATCCATACTGATTTGTATTTATCAGGCATAATTTTATACATTTTAGCATATTTGGGAAATAATAAATAAAATAAAACCTTAAAACTTATAAAAAGTTTAAGGTTTTATACACTTTACTTTACATAGCTTTCAGATCTTCTTCAAAACCATCGATGTCTTTTCCTATATCCTCAAGAAGTTTCATATTAATTGCATGACTATCATTAATTAATTTAGACTCTTCCCTTGTAAGTTCATCGATTCTTTTTAATTCTTCATCTGTGTTGTATTTCTTTGTCATCAAAGGTAGTAATTCTTTACGCAAAGATTCTAATTTTTTATTAGTTTCTTCTTGTTGAACAAGTAAAGCATCCAAATTTTTATTAAAATTATCCATTGAGACTGGCATTTGTAAGAACGATTTAAATTGTTAACTAATATATACATTATATATTATTAATATATGTTTGTCAATAGTAATAAAAATCTTTTATATCTTCCCTTCAATCAAATCTCTTTCAAATTCTAAGATACCATTTATATTTGGTTCGTATTTGGATATATCTATTTTTGATAATTCATCAATATTTTTTATTATCTTGTAGACTTTGACTATCAATTTTTCGAAATCTCTCCATTCATCTTTACTGATATCATTTTCAAAATCAAGATCAATCTCCAAGACATCTTCATCATCTACAAAAGAAATCTGACCAGATTTTATTTCTTTACCTTTAAAATCTCTACTATTTTCGAGTAGGATTTTATAAAACATCAGCTGCTGCTTATAATTATGCTTTTTGATATTCTCATAATCGTCTTTTTTAGCAGATTTGATTTCAAAATCTTTAAAGGCTTTTCCTGTCTTGATATCGACGACTTTTAGATTTTCATCTATCAATATCCTATCTACCTTTCCAGTAAACTCTGCTCCATCTATGACTATCCCCTGATTTTTAAAATTAGTCTCAGTCTTAGCATTTTTTGATTCTTCTAAAATTTCTTTTTGTTTTAATTTATAAAAATTATTTAAAGATTTTTCACCTTTCTTGATAAGATCTTCTTCATCTCCTATTAAAAGTCTCGCCTTTTTGATTTCTTTTTCAAAAATTTCTAAGACTTCTTTTAATGCTAAAGATTTATTATTGGCTTTTGCGTAGACATACATTTCTTCTATAGCTCTATGCATAGCTGATCCATAGACAGCGCTACTGGATTTAGCTTGTGGAAAAAGAAGAAGATTCTGCTCGAGAAATAATTTTGGTCCACCTTTTTCGATATTCAAAAAATTATTGAGATGTGTAGGAGAAAGTTTATAATCTTCTAAAAGCTTTTCAAGTAACACCTTTTCAGATTTTGCAAAAGGAGGAATATTATAAATCTTGAGTCCATTTTTGAGATCTTTATTTTCTATTTCTACTTTTTTATTTTTTAAATCTTGAAAATCCGCCAAAAAGGAAAGTACTTCACCTGAGTGAGTGATATAGATAGTATGCTTGGCACGAGTGACCGCTACGAAAAATAGTCTCAAGAAATCATCTTCATTGTCAGACAATCTCGAGAAAGGCATATTAAGAGGTAGTGGCAATTTATTCATGACACCTTTACTCTTCCAGACATTCTCATCAGCTGAGATGAGAAAGACGTATTCAAACTCTAGTCCTTTAGCTTTGTGACTAGTCATGAGATGTATAGCGTTTTTATCACCGATAAAGCTGGTCTTGTTGAGTAATGCGACATTATAATTTTTATGAAGATCTATAAAGCTAGAGAGATCTTTGACTAGGAGCTTTTCTCCCTTTTTAAATTCTCTTAGTGCATAGATAAATACTCTCAGGCTTGAGAGGAAATGTATATATGAGGCCAGATTGCCTTTGATAACATCTTCACCAAAATAAAAGTCTTTATAATTTGAGACGAATTTACTTTTTAATTTTGGAATAGAGTTATTAAAATATTCGTCTTGATTTTCTTCTTGAGAGATCTCAATATCTTTGCTACCAATCAAAATATCTAAAATGATCTCCAGTGAGACAGTCTTAGCCAGCACTCCGAGCTCGACAAAAAACTTGGCCAGCTCTCTCACTTTTTCATCATCACTATCTTTCATGGTATCCAGCCATGACTTTTTTTCTTTATAGCTTTCTTCGGATATCTTCCAGATAGATAATCTATCAATATCTAAAAATGAATAAGAAAGTATCTCTGGTAAAAGATCATCTGCTTCCTCTTTTTTATTATCACCGACACTTTCTAAAAATTTACAGATCTTGATGAGTGGCTCAATATGGACCTCATTAAATACAGACTCTTTTCTCTCATAATTATAAGAAATATTTTCTGCATCGAGATATGGGAGTATCTCTTGCAGATCAGCGTGACGGCGACTGATGATAGCTATCTCTTTTTCATCGACACCTTTCTCTATCAGAGACTTGATCTCTTTAGCGACAAATAAAAACTCTTTTTCTTTTTCGTCGAAGCTATTGAGATATATTTCTCCGTCTTTTAATTCTTTATTTTTCGCGACGAGGTCCTTGATGAGATCTTGATTGTGCTTGGTCAATCTCTCGTCAGCCTTTTCTATGAGACTCTTGGCAAAGTCGAGCACCTTTTGAGTAGAGCGATAGTTGTCAGTCAGGACGATAAACTTCACTTCACTGTACATATTTTGAAAATTAAAAATATTATTTAATTCTGCTCCTTGAAATTTAAAAATAGATTGATCGTCATCTCCTACCGCAAAGACATTGGCCCTACCTTCGAGGACTGGATTTTTGGTGATACTCTCTATCAATTTTACTTGAGCGAGATTGGTATCTTGAAATTCATCTACTAGTATGTATTGATATGTCTCCTCGATCTCAGCGCGCAGAGTCGCATTGTTTAGCAGTCTATCTCTCACATAGATGATCATGTCATTAAAATCAAATAGCCCGAGCCTGTGCAACTCTTTTTGGTATTCTTCATAGATATCACAAGCAGCAAAAAGCTTTTCCAGATATTTTTCTTCTTTAAAGACAAATTCCTCATTTTCATTTTTTTCAAAAAGCTTGAGCTTAGCTTTACTGAGATTGTCCGCCTCTATCTCTTTTTCAAGATAGACAGCATAAAATTTTCCCACCTCAGTCCCGCTATTTGCAAATTCATCTTTGAGATTTATAAATTCTTCTTTAGCACCTTTTGAGCGGAGAGACTCTGGCACCTTTTTTAGTATTGGCTTTAGCTTTTCCAATTCTTCTCTATTCTTTTCTAATTTTTCTTTGACTTCTCTCGGAGTGAGACCAGCTTCTTTAAAATTTTGAATTCTAGCTTTGACATCAGAAAAGTAAGCATAGCCTATCTCCTCATGATATCCGTAGAGTGGATGACCGTATCTCAGATTTTTAAAAATATTTTCTAGTATCTCATTTTGTTTTAATTCGGCTATCGGCTCGTATCTATGTGCATCAAAAAAGTGCTCTGGATATTTTGAAATGATCTCAGTACAAAATGCATGAAAAGTAAATATTGGCACCTTGTAGGCAGTGCTACCCATGATCTTACTTAGTCTCTCGAGCATGTTTTTACTAGCACTCTCGGTGAAAGTCAGACACAGTATCTCGTCAGGCTTCGCTAGGCCTTTATATATAATATTTGCGATACGAAGTGACAAAAGCTCTGTCTTTCCGCTTCCTGGGCCAGCTACGACGATCACAGGGCCTTCTAGAGCCTCGACAGCTTCCATTTGAGCCTTATTTAGCTTTTTTAGTCTCTCTTCAAAGAGTTTGTTGTGCTCCAAAAGTTGATTTATCATAATAATATTTTTATCTTTATTTATCCTATCTTAATACCTATTTTAGATAAAATCTTAGATAAAAAGAAAATAAATTTATATTTAAAAGTCAAATTTGAAAGAAAAATAAATTTTTGCCCTTCAAGATTAGAAACGTCTTTTAATATTGTAGTATTAATTATTTTTTCTAGTTGATTCTTATAATTCAAAATATCGCTAGTCGAGGACATTGCATTTATTCTTGTATATAAAATGTTAGCCATCTCTATTTCATTAGACAAATCTATTAAACTAGTAGTAATTTCTGGATTTGTGTGTATTATATAATCTGATGAAATTAATATTTTTAATATTGAATTAGATAATAAAAATCCATTGTTAAATATAAGAGCGGGATTCAATTCAAAAATCTTTATCATTCCTTGTATTTTGTCTACATTTCTATTTTGTTCTATTGATAGCTCTGTATCTAATTTCTTTAATAACTTTTCTTTACTTTTATTAGACTCTCTCTTTTTTAAAAAAGAAACCAAAATTATTGAAAATAGAAGTGTTGTTATAATGCCAGAAATTAAATTTTGATTCAAGAAATTCCAAATATCCATATATTATATTAAAATATTATATCATTCCTTTTTCTTAATTAAAAACACCTCATTTCTGAGATATTTTTTAAAAAACTATTTTACATCCTCCTTCACTTCACCCACATGTTCCTTTGGCTTCACCTCCTCATAAATCTTTTCTATCTTTCCATTTTGATCTATAAGAAAACTCATACGCAGTATACCCATATATTCGCGGCCCATGAACTTTTTCTTGCCCCAGGCACCATAAGCTTCTATCACATCACCAGTCTCATCAGAAAGTATCGGAAAATTGAGATCATACTTTTTGGCAAACTTGGCATGACTGGCGACACTGTCTTTGCTGACACCGAGCACCACGAGACCGAGACTAGAGAGATCTTTTAAATTATCACGAAAGCTGCAAGCCTCAGTCGTACAGCCTGGAGTGTCGTCTTTTGGATAAAAGTAGAGGAGGACTTTTTTGCCTTTATACATTTTAAGATTGTGCATTTCGCCTGATTGATCAGGAAGATTAAATTCTGGAGCTTTTTGATTTATTTTTAACATAATTTTTTATTTATTATAACAAAAACAAAGCACCTCAAATAGAGATGCTTTGTCTTCGATATTACTTAGCTTTTACTTGCTTTGGTTTTTTCTTTTCTTTTCTTTGTGAAAAATTTCCCTTTGCCATATATTTAAAATTTATATTTTTTATATATAAATTATATCATAAAAAAATCCCCGACTTTTCGGGGATTTGCATAAAATCAAAATCCTTTGAAAGCTCTTTTTTCATAGAGCTCTTTCCACAGATTTATTTCCATGATTTCCGGGATATGATCGGCTGCCCTGACACGAAGACTCAAAAATTTTTCATCTATGAGTCTTTTTTCTACCTCACAAATTGAGCAAAATTTATAGACCTCTATAAATTCATAAGATAAAAATCCTGCAAAAATTACCATGTGTGGAGTCAGACCTATTTCGAAATGGTCTCCTGCCTCATATCTGACCTTTAGTGTCTTTTCTTGCTTCTCTGAATAGACAAAAAAGTCATCTGCAATTCTAGGTCTTGCTAGACTATTGCAAAATGGGCATATGTCCATAATGTTAAAGCAACCAGCTTTTGAAATCTGACGAAGTTCTTTAGAATTCATTTTTACGGGTTTTAAAGTACAAAAAAATATTTGACAACATTAAATATATAATATTTAATAAATAAATGCAAATAAAAAACTCCGAGCACTTTAGCTAAACTCGGAGTTTTAAAATGAATGTTTTGCCATCTGTTCCCATTTTTCAATACTCATCTCCCCTTTTTTCATTAGAGCATTTTGTACCTGATAAGGTTTTTTACGCTTATTTATTGCATACTTCTGTTTTAAAATCAACTCACAAGAGCAACATATAAGGTCGTATATAACCAATCCTTTTTTTGTTTCTATTTTTCTATATATGTGAGGAGTAAGGCCGGAAGGAAAAGAATTTTTTTCATCAACTTTTACATGTATATAAGCATCCTTTCCTTTGCTAAAGATTGGCATTTGAAAACCTTGAGCTGGCAATTTGTTATTCATACAATGAAAACAAAAAGAAATTTGGCAAAATTCTAACATTGAAATCATTTAAAGTTTATTTACAATAAATACCGTTTTTAAATATATAACAAAAAAGTCATGATTTGCAAGTTTTTGCTAGAGAATATCCAGCAAAGATAGCAGACTCCTCCGTATTAAAATAAATCTTATTTTCTTCTTTTATACTAGATTTACAATTAAAATAATAATATTTTGTACCCCTCTTGCTAGCATAAATAAATTTATCTTTTGGATTTTGAGCAAGCGTATTTGAAAAACCATAAATAAGAGATTCATTTCCAAATGAAAATTGAGATGAGTAGACTTTGTATCCTACAAATATATTGATTATTAGAAGGCTTAAAATTATAGATAGAAAAGAAGGACCTTTCAGCTCGATATTGATTTTTTTCAAAGTTTCTGTTATACTTTTCCACATATTTTATAGAGAAATACTTTAAAATACTTAATAATTATATAACAAAAAACTATGGCACATCGTAAGGCGGCCGGAACCGCGAAAAACCTGCGCGACAGTCAACCAAAGTATCTGGGTCTCAAAAAAGGATCTGGAGAGGCTGTCAAAGCGGGCAATATCCTTATTCGCCAGAGAGGAACAAAATTCCTAGCTGGGAAAAATGTAGGCATGGGTAAAGATCACACTCTCTTTGCTTTGAAAGATGGAGTGGTCAATTTCTCCCAAAAAAGACAAGTAAAATTTGATAATACTACAGTAATGAAAAAAGTGATCAGTGTACTCTAGGATAAATATCAAATAAAAACAAAAAAACCTTCCATGAAAATGAGAGGGTTTTTTGTTTTTTCTCGTATTGAGAAAAAACAACTTAAACTTCTAAAAATAAGAGGTCACAAATTTTGTAAAATAAAAATCCCTCTGCATTTTGCAGAGGGAAAAAGATAGGTACGTTCGAAACTTAAACTTCTAAAATGACATGAAATGAAAAAAGTTTTCACTCCCCAATAAGTATACTCTATCTAAAAATATTGTCAAATATTATTTGACCAGAATCTTAACTTTCTTTTTAAAGACTTTATCTGTGAGCTCTATCTCAAATTCACCCTTTTGCTTTATAGACTGCTTTCCTATGACTATCTGATCTGGATTAAGAGAAATTTTTATCTTTTTATAAATAGCGTCTGCTATATCACCTTCTCTGATAGCAGAAAAAAGATGTCCTTTGTCATCAGATTTGTGACCAAGTATTTCTAGAAAACCATCTGATTCAGTATTTAATATTTCTTGTAGAGAATTTATAGATTTTATAAAAATATTTTTATCTATCTCTCTTTGGGATTGTTTATTTTTGTTTTCATCTTCTATCTTTTTGATAGCTTGTGGAGTCGCTATGATGACTTGCTTTTTTGGAAGAAGTACATTCATGACATATCCATCAGCGAGATCTTTTATCTCACCTCTTCTACCAACTCTAGCTACATCTTGTATAAAAATCACTTTCATATTTTTAAAAATTATAACAAAAAATCCACAATTAATAAATTGACAAAACTCTTTAATTTTTATAGTATATTTAAATCAAAACTCGTCCTTTCAATAATTTTTCACCCCTAAAATTAATAAGCCATGGGAAACGATCAGGAAAAAGTAAGGCTGCTTACTATGATAGCAGCTTTTAAATCTTTAAACGATAATCCAAACATGAAAAGCTATCTTGCGCAAGCTTGTTCAGCAATCTCTGACAATGAGATAAAATATGTAGAAAACAGGATAAAAGAAATCCAGGAAAAATGTCCGCACAATGGAAACAAGATTATCGAATCAAATTTTTCTATTGTCGAACTGAGATTCAAGCAAAAATGCTGCCTCTGTGGGCACGTGATAAAAGATGAGATCACCATGAAAGAATTGCTTGAATTGTGAATTATCAATTATCAAAAAATCTCTTGAGATACATCAAGAGATTTTTTATTTTTATTCTAAATCATTATTTAGAATTTTGTATATATTTGACCGCTTCGAGTAGTTGGAGATCAAGGACTTTTCCATTTTCATCAACAGTGGTAGTTGCTGTACTCGTCGCTATGACATCTGGGACTATGCCAGTCTCAGAAATATTTATACCATTTGGTGTAAACCATTTTGCGACTGTCACTTTGATATCTGATCCGTCTGACAATTTAATAAGTTGCTGAACACTTCCCTTTCCAAAAGATTTTTCTCCGACTATTGTGGCGACACCATTATCTTTGAGGGCTCCAGCGAGTATCTCAGAGGCAGAAGCAGATCCACCATCTATCAACACTACCAATTTTAAATTATTATTAAAATAATTGTATCCTTTTGAATAATCTTTTTGATCTTCTCCGTTTTTACTATTTCTCTCGGTCACTATGACTTTGTCTTTGGTTAAAAAGAAAGAGGCAATATCGACAGCGGAATCGAGATATCCTCCACCATTTCCACGAAGATCGATAATGAGTCTTGATTTACCAGATTTTAAGAACTCTTGGAGAGCTTGTTCAAATTTTGTAGCAGAATCAGCAGTAAAAGAATAAAAATGAATAATGAAAGTATCTTCTTTTATTTCTGTATCCAATATTGGGATATTTATTTCTTTTCTCACAATCTTTATCTTTTCAGTCTTTGCCTCACCTTTATGCAACACTTCAAGTGTGACAGTAGTATCGATATCACCTCTCACGAGACTCACCACTTGATCAGAAGACATCCCTACGGTCAATGTACCATTTACAGAGATGATAATATCTCCACCCTTGATACCAGATTTTTCAGCAGGACTATCTTTTATAGTAGATATAATTACCACATTAGAATCTTTGTATCCAATATAGGCACCAATGCCACCAAATGTACCTTTGATATTTTCTTCAAATTGCTTTGACTCTTGTGGAGTAAAAAATTCTGTATATGGGTCTTTGTAGCTCTCGACATAGCCTTTGACCATACCATATGCCAAATCTTTAGCTGTAGGTAAAGTAGAAGAAGCTTTCCAAGATATAAAATTATTATCGAGGACTTTTTTAACTTCATACAAAATCTTTGGCACAGTGACGGGAGAATTGGATGCTGCAGCAGAAGAAAAAACATTTGACGGACTAAGTGAAAAATTAGCGAACATATATCCTAAAGCAAAAAAGAAAATTGCTATGACGCCGATATATACGTATTTGACTCTCGTATTTAAATGTTTGTAAAAATAATTTTTCATAATTAAATATATTTATGGATAAATTATAGCATAATATTTTCAGTGAGATTTTATTAGGTTTTTATGCTAAAATAGAAAAATATGAAAGAAATACATTTTTACAACACTCTCAGTAAAGAGAAAGATTTATTTAAAACTATCGACGAAAAAGAAGTCAAAATCTACTCTTGCGGTCCTACTGTATATCACTATGCCCACCTTGGCAATCTGAGAGCATATGTATTTGCAGATATTTTAAATAATACATTACGTGAGGCTGGATATAATGTAAAGCATCAGATCAATATCACAGATGTGGGACATTTGACTGGAGAAAATGAGGGCGACGCAAATAACGGAGAAGATAAATTAGAAAAAGGAGCAAAAAGAGAAGGAAAATCCGTATGGGAGGTAGCAGAATTTTACACACAAGCATTTTATTCTGATTTAAAAGATTTAAATATTGATAAAGAAAAATTTATCTGGACTAAAGCGACTGACTATATAAAAGAACAGATAGATATGATAAAAATCCTAGAAGAAAAAGGATACACATACAAGACCAGTGACGGAATCTATTTTGACACTTCAAAATTTGAAAAATACACAGAGCTTGCACACATTGATATCGAAGGTCTGCAAAAAGGAAAAAGAATAGAAGATGAAAATAATGAAAAGAAAAATAAGACAGACTTTGCTTTGTGGAAATTTTCACCTACAAATGAAAAAAGACAAATGGAGTGGGATTCTCCTTGGGGTGTCGGATTTCCAGGATGGCATATCGAGTGTAGTGCCATGATCAAAGCTGTGCTTGGCGATCATATCGATATCCATACAGGAGGAATAGATCATATACCAGTTCATCATACAAATGAAATAGCTCAAAGTGAGTCAACCTGTGATGATGGAAAAAGATTTGTAAATTTTTGGATGCATGTTAATTTTCTAAACGCTGACAAAGGAAAAATGAGTAAAAGTAGTGGAGACTTTTTAAGACTTGAAACTCTTAAAGAAAAAAATATTAATCCTCTAGCCTATAGATATTTACTTCTCATGACACATTACAGAAAAGAAATAAAATTCTCTTTTGAGTCACTCGAAGCTGCGGAAAATGCGTATAATAAACTATTGAAGCAAGTAGAAAAAATCAAAGGAGAAACTGTAGAAAAATTAAGTGATGCTGGAGAAAAATATTTTGATAAATTTGTCTCAGCTATGAATGACGATCTCAATACTTCTATTGCTCTTGCTACACTTTGGTCAATACTCGGAGATAAAGAATTATCAAATCAAGAAAAATATACTTTAATGTTAAAGACTAATAAATATTTAGGATTAGGGATATAAAAAATACCAATATTCAACTTCTTGTTAAATATTGGTATCAAGAATTTTTAATAAAAAGAAAAACAATACTGTAATTAAGATCATCTCTATAAACCAGAGCAAAAGGTATTTGTTTGTTTTTATTATCTTTTGTATAAAAAGATAAAAAATACAAAGTCCCTGACAAAATAAAAGCTCCATCTTTTATCTTGTTCTCTGCGTCATATTGAGAATCTACAATTCCAGGAGTAGTAAAAAACGAATACTCTACGTTTTGACTTTGTGACTTTTCTTTTTTTAAAAATTCAGATATTTTTTCCGTGACAAAACTATGAGCTAAGTTTTCATCAATGAATGAAAATCTTTTCATTTAAAAGGATTTTTTAAGTTATTAACTTTCTCCACAGAGAATAACATAAAAAATAATTAGTATCAATAGTAGTTTTTTTGATATGATTAGTCTATTAAAAAATGGGGCGATAATTATTTATAAAAATATGCTAACACCACAAGATCTAGCAAAACAAAGTGGAAATACAAAAAATAAAAATTATTCTAAAAATAATTTTCAAAATAAAAATATACTTTCACCTTTTGATGATCTGTCTGGTGTTCGAGTCCCACCTCAAGATCTAGAAACAGAAAAGGCTCTACTCGGATCACTTCTTCTTGTGCCAGATTCATTTTATGAAGTGGCACACATCATAGATAGAGATGATTTTTATTCTGAAAAACATAAAACTATCTATGACACTATCTCTGATCTCGTAAATAAAAAAGAGCCTGTCGATCTACTGACTGTCTCCTCAAAGCTTCGTGAAAAAAAAGAATTGGAGCAAATCGGTGGAACTGATTATCTTTCCAATCTTCTAGGACTCGTCGGATCTGCGGCCAATATAGTCTATTATGCAAATATAATAAAAAAGAAATCAGTATTACGAAAATTAATTATAGCCGGAAGTCATATTGGAGAAATAGCTTTTAGTGAAGAAAATGAACTAGAAAATATTTTGGAAGAAGCTGAGAGGAAAATCTACGAGATCACAAGTGGTAATGGTGGCGATAGTGAACTCGTGTCTATGAAAGATCTCGGAGAAGAGGCCATCTCTAGATTTATACACCTAGCAGAAAATCCTACTGAAGTCCGTGGTGTACCAACAGGATTTAAAGAGCTTGATAATAAATTGTCAGGCTTTCAAAAATCAGATCTTATAATTCTCGCCGCGCGTCCATCTGTCGGTAAGACTTCTCTCGCTCTAGATCTTGCTCGCAACGCTGCCATAAAAGGTGGAGTGCCTACAGTTATATTTTCACTTGAAATGAGTAAACAGCAGTTGGTAGACAGAATGCTTTCCGCTGAGGCTCAGGTTGATGGATGGAAACTACGCACAGGAAAATTGAGTGTAGATGAAGAATTAGAAAGACTTCAAGAAGGCATGCACAAACTCATGCAAGCTCCAATATTTATAGATGATAAACCGGCCAATACAATAATGAATATGCGTAGTGTGCTAAGAAAATTAAATCATGACAAACCTGTAGGACTAGTGATAGTAGACTATCTACAACTCATGGGTACATCTCGCACTTATGAAAACATGGTCAATCAAGTAACTGAGATCTCAAGATCGTTGAAAGGTCTCGCCAAAGAATTTAATGTGCCTGTCATAGCACTCTCACAGCTTTCTCGTAATGTAGAGCAACGTGGTGGACGTCCTCGCCTCTCAGACTTGCGTGACTCAGGATCTATTGAGCAAGATGCGGATATTGTGATGTTTATTCACAGAGAAGACAAACATAGTGAAAATACTGAAAAGAAAAATATCGTCGAGATTATGATTGAAAAACACAGAAATGGTCCAACTGGCATAGTAGAGCTATACTTCGACAACAAAAAGACATCTTTCTTGTCTATCGAGAAAAATGAGTTTGGTGATTTTGAAATGCCAAAAGTTGATGGTCTAGATGATTTTTAAAAATCAAAATATAATAATATGCCAGAAAATATAAAAAATTCTTCTAGTAAGAATAAAGTAGAAGAAAATAATACTAACCTATTAAAAGAAATACCAAATCAATATAAAGATTTGGATGCTGATACTTTAGAATTTATCTGGGCAAATGAAAACTCTATTCCCATATCGAGTAACCCAGAAAAACAAAAAGAAAGAGATTTAGAATTGCGAAAGAGGAAAGAAATCATTGCAAAAAAGAGAGTTTTAGATGAAAAATATCTAATAACATCTAATGAATCTAAAAATACTTCTGAAAACATTGAAAATAAAAAAACTCCACCTATAAATTATATAGATGTAAAGATTGATGATGAATATATGAAAAAGAATTTAACTTCAAATGGTGGATTAATAATGACAGGCGGACAAGCTAATTGGAATGGAGAGGTTGATATAATGCGATATATCATCTCTGATAAACTGTCCCCAGCATATAGAATGATTGCTCAAGATAGAATTGAAAAAATAAAAGCTAACCAAGAGAAGACATATCAACATGAGTCTCACCATATTCTCAATAGAGAGAATAATCTAACTCCTCACCTAGCAGCAAAAAATCTAAGAGAATTTTTAGCATTTCGCGTACTGGATGAATTGTCTGCTTTTTCTACTGGAGAGTTATATAATACAGATATAAATGTAGAAAATATTTTTCAAGCTCTCAAAATATCAGAGCAAAAAATTATAGATTCTTATTATGGGGAACCATTCCAAAAAGAAGCTAACTGGTATTTAAATCAACATAAAAATGATCCCGTAATTCTCTCTAGAGAAATTAATTCAGAAAAATATCATCAAATATTAAAACAATATTTCCAAATCAAAGAACAAGATATTTTATCTATACTACAAAAAGAAAATAAAATGACAGAATTTAAAAAAATAGTTGATAATTTAATTATTAAACTTGACCCATTAATTAATAATTTAAAAATGCTATAATTTTAGAATCATTTATTATGAATCCTACAGAAAAACTACAAGAAATGTTTTTAAAATTCCCTGGCATTGGCCCAAAGCAAGCTGCTAGATTTGTATATTTTTTACTTCGCTCCAGAACTGACTATAAAGTAGAGCTAGCAAGAAATATAGAAATGCTAAAAGACTCGTCTCATATCTGCGAGAGATGTCTTCGTGTATTTAGTAAATCAAATAATATAAACGAAAAAAGAATCTGCGACATTTGTGACAACAAAAATCGTGACAATAAATCACTCATGATAGTCGTCAAAGAGCTCGATATAGACGCTATAGAAAAGACTGGATTTTATAATGGAAAATATTTTGTACTCGGTGCGACTCTTCCATTTCTGACAGAAAAGCCTAGCGAGGTCATCAATATAAGAGAGCTTGTAAATCTCATACATTCTGATCTGCAAAAACAAGAAGAAAAAATCGAGGAAATAATCTTCGCTTTACCAGCTACAGATGAAGGAGAAAATACTATAGAATATTTAAAAAAGACTCTCTCACAGATCGTCGGTATAGAAAAAGTAAAAATGTCTACTCTGGCTAGAGGTCTCTCTACTGGACTCGATATAGAATATGTAGATAGAAATACTTTCCAGCAAGCCTTCACACACAGAGAATAAAAATAGAAAAATAAAAACTCGTAATTTCTTACGAGTTTTTATTTTAATTTATTAGATAGATAAAACTTTAACTTCAAAATATGGTTGTCTGTGACCATTTCTCTTGAAATAGCGAGACTTTGGCATATATTTCACCACTTCTACAGTCTTGTGCTTTGCAATATCGACTATCTCAGCATCTACTTTAGCTCCAGACACAAAAGGAGTACCAACTTTCACGTCTTCTCCATTTGCTACAAGCAAAACATTCTCAAAAGAGAGTTTATCACCGACATTATATTCACCAATAATCTTTTCGATTTTGATTTTACTGCCGACTTCCACTTTGTATTCCTTACCACCTGTTTGAATAACTGCAAAATTAGTCATATATTTCAATAGTTTTTAATAAATTAAAGCTTTTTTAATACGTTAATATTAACATAAAAGTCCTTTTTTTGCAAATAAAAAGGAGATCTCTCAAATATATCTTGTATATAAGAAATCTCCTTAAAATAATTCATTTTTTATTTCCCTTTGGAATTATTATGGGTTTTGAATAATGTAAATCGGATTCATACCGAATAATATTCAAAACTTTTGCTTTTTTACTGCCGACAAAAACTCTTTTATTTATCTGAGAAAAAGACAAAATGTCTTCTCTTGATAAACTGACTTGTCTTCCACAGAATACACATTTTATGATTTTTGAATTTTCTTTATCAAGAAGAATGTGTCCTGACTCCGTCTGACAAACAGGGCAAATATGCGTAAATTTTTTTTCCGCCATTTTATTAAATTTTTAAAGGGTTATATATTTAATATAACATTTTTAAAAAAACTGTCAATATAAAAGAAAAAACCCGTGAATACGGGCTTTTTATTAAACTTTTAATAAATTTCACATCTCTCAAGGAGCTGGAAAAATTCTTTCTTCACATTATTTGTGAATTTTTTAATTCTCGCACCATTTTCGAGAGAATCTTTTAATGATTTTAAAGACCTGTCTGGCGGTTGAGACTTCAACGCAAGACCCAGACCAAAATGAGTCCAGATCTTGTTCTGATCCAAATATACAAGAATCTCGCCGACAGTGTTAGCTTTTATAATCAAAGTTTCCTCAATAAAAGAATAATCAGAGTCCACATTTTCGGGATCTTTGATCTTAATGGAGGGATAAAACACTCCTTTTTTATGTGATGATTTGTTTATTATTTTCAAAAAATCTTCCTCGGAGATTTTTTGAGTTACAGACAGGCAATATTTATCACCCGTTTTTACAAAAGAAATCCTGGACTTCGAGTTGTTCAGAATTCCTGTTTCTCTCAAAAAATCCGTAAAATATTCTGATAAAAGATCAGATATTTCGGATCTTGTTTTCGTGATTTCTTCTCCCATAATAAGTTTATTTTTAAATTGTGAGAAATATAAAGAACTTTTTTATCAATTTAAATTATAACAATATATTAATATTTTGTCAAATATATTAAATTAATTTCAAAAATTTTTCACCTCTATCGTATTCATTTAAAAACATTCCAAAACTAGCAAAACCAGGAGAAAAAAGAATGATATCGCCTGATCCAGCTTTTTCTTTGGCTATTTCTACAGCCTTTTCTAAACTCTCAGCAAAGATATAATCAGAAAAATTTTCTTCTTCCATTTTTTCTAAAGCTTTTTTAGTACCTGTGGTAGTCTCATCTGATAAAAAGATGATATCTTTTATTTTTCCTTCATTTTTATTTTTAATCAACTTTTCTATATAATTTTCTATTTCTAATTTTTTATCAGTACCACCCGTTATCAAAATTATTTTTTTATTTACATTTCTAAAAGCATTAATAGCTGCTACCGTCGCCTCGCCTGTCGTCGCAGTAGTATCATTGTAATATTCTACGCCATTTTCTTCTTTTACTAGCTCCAATCTTCCTGAGACACCTTTAAAATTTTTGACTGAATTTTTTATCGAATCCAGATCAATATTGAGCTCTAAAGCTACTCTGACAGCGAGAGAAATATTGAGTCTATTGTGTTCGCCTTTTAGCTGACTCTCAAAAATATCTTCATCTTTTTTTATATCTTCTTTATTTAAAAATATTTTCTTATTTTTAGAATCATTATAAATATTTCTATATTCTGCTTTAAGATATTTCTCTAGACATATTTTTAATCCATCTTCAGCTACTAAGACAGAATTTTCATTTTGATAAAGAAATGTCTGAGCTTTATCAGTAAAATATTCACTCATATCATCTTTATAATAATTCATATGATCACGCATCAAATTTGTAAAGATAGCGATATCTCCACTAAATTTTATATTTTCAAATCCTTGAGAAATCCAAGAGTCGGACTCCATGACAACAATATCTTTTTCTTTTAACTTCTCTAAAAGCTCAATTGTGGAAATTCCTTGTATATTGCCACCAAGATAAACTTCTCTATCTTTATAAAATTCTGAGAGAATAGAAAAAATCAGATTGGTAGTAGTAGTCTTTCCTCGTGTGCCAGTTATAGTAATTATTTTAATTTTATTTTCTTTTTCTAAATTATTATTAAAATCTCTGACTATATTTAAAAATAAAGAACTCTCTTGATAGACTGGAATATTATTTTCTCTTGCATGATTTAAATAAACATTATCTTTTGGCACTCCGCTAGCTTGGACAACATAGTCACAATTAATAAAATCTTTCATCTCATGCTTTCCAAAAACAAATTTTATATTCTCTTCTCCGATATTATTTTCGAGCATCCAATTTTTTAATTCCAAAATCTGATCTTTAAAAAAAGATTCTTCTTTCGTGTCCGTCACGAGTACTTGCGCATTATTTTTTAAAAGAAACTTTACCGCTCCCAATCCGCGACCAAGCACTCCAAATCCTTGCTTTGTAATTTTCTTGTTTTCAAAATATGCTTTATAATTATCCATTTTTATTCCTCTTCAATATTTACTTTATCAAGTAAGACGGGATCAATATTCATCTCGTGTGCTCCGTCTGTAATCTTATAGACATCTTTATCAATCTTTTTTAATTCTTTATAGCTCGCATTATAATGATTGACTGTAGTATTTAAAGAGTTGCCGAGCTTTTGCATATATTCTTCATACTTACTGATATGCTTTCCAAGTTCTTCGACTTTCTTTTTTATCTCTTTCGCATTTTCTTCTATCTTACTATCTTTGATACCAGTGATGACAAGATGTAAATACGCAAGAATAGAAGTTGGAGAGACTATTATCACCTTTTTCTCCTGAGCAAAGTCGAGTAATTTTTGTGTATTTATTTTTAGTCCACCAGAAAGTCCAGCTTGAATATCATAATAAATAGCCTCACTTGGGATAAACATGAAAGCAAAAGGAAGAGTGTTTTCATCGACTTCATTGATGTATTTTTGAGTCTCTTCTATTCTTTTTTTAATATCTTTTTTAAATTCATCGGCAAAATATTTTTTATCGTCTTCATTTGTAGCATCTATAGATCGGCGATAATTATCAATACTAAATTTAGAATCTATTGCCAATATTTTATCTTTTATAAAGATCACCGCATCGACTATTTCTCCAGATTTGTATCCATACTGCATCTGATAAACTCCATGAGGTAGAAAATTTGATAAAATTAATTCGAGACTAGACTCTCCCCAATTTCCTCTCTGCTTTTGATTAGTCAAAACTTTTTCCAGATTAGAGAGCTGCTCTGTCATGCTGATGACTTGCTTACTACCCTCTTTTACTTCTATGACACTTTCATTTACTTTTGATAAATGCTCGTGTATATCTTTGATCAATTCTTGAGATTTATCAAATTGATATTTGACATTTTCATTACTTTCTTTTTGTCCAGCGTAGATCTTTTGATCGAGCTCTCTCCTAGTCTCTCTAATATCAGTCTTAATATCGTCCTTTAGCATCTTCAGAGTCTCAGCAAATACGAGCATACTCTCATCATCCCCTTTATTTTTTAATTTTTTATTAAAAATAGTAATAATAATTATTAAAATTACCAAAATTACTAGTAAAATAGCTAATAGAATTATAGAAAATGTATCCATATTTAGAGATTATAGCATGTAAAATTATGAAAAGAAAAAAACCACATTTCTGTGGTTTTACTAAAATTTAGCCTAATCAAAGTTTCCGTCATATCGGTCAAGGGTTGGCCTTGAACCAATCTTTCCCCCTGTCGTAAAATAATCTCCGCTTGGAACAAGCTGCTCACGAATTTCACTGTAAAGACTTTTGTGAATTTTCCAATGCGATTCATCTTTTAACACTGTTTCCTCATCACCGATTTTGTACTTCACAATTGTATCACGTACAATACGACTGATCGTTTTGAATTTTTTAGCAAGTTCGCTATCTGTGTACCAATCTTCTTCTACTACAACTTTTTTCATTTTCGCAACATCTGAAAATTCTTGAATACTCTCAAGAACCTGTGCAACAAACGCTTGATTGTATGCGTAAGTATGATATCCATTTTTACGCTTAAAGATTGCAATGGCCATATCTGGAAACTGTTCACGCAGATTATCGATAATTCGATTAGCTTTTGCTCTTGGAAAATCTGATGGCATTTTTTCATAAATACCAGATTTTGTACAATATCCTTCAGGAACAATAAATGGTTTTGACATTTTGTTTTATTTTTATAATGAACAAAAAAGATTCCTATTTTGAAATCATAAATTGTTTTATGATCTCAAAAAGGGAGGCAAGAAATACTTGCCTTATCTTTATAATTCTCTAAAAGTTTACTCTACATGAAAGCTTTTTCCTTTTAGAACACCTGGGAGCTATCGAGAGCCAGGTTCGCTGGAAATATATGCTATTGGTCTAGGAACAAACAATGTTTGATACCTGAGAGGTATACCCCATTCTTTATCGTAACAACATCCGCAATTCAACTGATGATATTCAAAACCTTCACGGTTTGTATGAATATAATCACGAAACTTAAACACTTGCGGAACTTCAGAAGAAGTTTGTGTCACGAAAAGATTGGTTACATACCAATCCAATGCATAAATTTTCCAACCGTGTAAGGGCACTATTTGCTGAAATCTATATTGTCTTCTACCAAACCATTCCACATTACTATAGCGATCAATAAAATCAGCTACAGATTTTACAGCTACAGGAAATGAATGAATTACTTCATCTATAATCTGATGGTTATGGTCAAAGAAAAACAATTTTTTGTAGTTCTGATTTCTATATGCTTGAATATTTTTAGCCATATAGTTTTGATCTCGCAAAAATACCACTGAATTACTTTTCATATAATACAAATAAAAGAACAAAAAATTGCAACACACCCTCTTCTGATATTGCGTCCTTTAACACAAAATTAAGAGCGTCGAGTTGTACCTGATTAGTACTTGGTGTCTGGATTTTTCCTCTCCAGTGGAGTTTGTTTTACTAATTCACTTTCATAAACTTATGCTTCCCACAAGAAATTATTCTAAAGATTCTTATCTTTGCAATTAGACAAGAAATACTTCTTAGAAAATCGCTCCTTATAAAATCCTCTATCATATAGATAGTTTTTGGATTTTACGAGCGAAAGGAAGGGGTAAATTAGTCGTATTAACTTACAAAATCACTCTCGTAAGTTCAGTAATATCTCTAAAGCCATACAATTATCATTTGTCCGTATAAGATAAAGAAAAAGGGCTCTACTTTAAGAGTTTTATTACTACTGCCAAAGAATACGTAAGGCAACTTTAATATTAGGTGTGCCGTTCAAACCTAATTAGAATGATAGCATAATATAATTTATTTGTCAAGTGTTTTTAGATAAAAATCAAATATTCTTCTTAATATTTGCAAAAAAGTACTGTAATACAAGAATATTTTAGAAGTATAAGGAAAATGAAAATAAAAAACCGTCGCAAAATAATGCGCGACGGCTTTTAATCGGAGCTTTAAGGCAAGATTTTTGTGGAAAATTGTGCACATTTTTCCAAATTCTTACTCCAACCTACTTCAAGCTTTATGCCACTGAGTGTAAAAAGCTATTTAATTAATAAATTATTTGGCTCCATGGCCAAAAATCCATTAAATCATCAGACACATTTTCTTTCGTGTCAGCCCAGATTTGTTAGGGCTCCCCATAGAAGTCGATGGGTATGATTATTTTGCAGATAAAGGTGCGGCGGGACATCTTGCCAATCTTGGCACGAAGACTTTTTTCAGTCCAATGCGCCCCGAATCGAATACTAATTGTCATAATAATTACAATATTAGCACCAACTATCCATATCTTATCACAAGAAATATTTTTTGTCAATATCTTTTAACCAAAAATCAAGGATTTTTCTCATAATTCGCAAAAAAGTATTGCAAAATAAGGATTTTTTAAAGATCTTAATAAAATATTATTTTCCTATTTATTAAAAATTCTATGGAAATATATCGATTTGAAATATTTTTAATTATGTGTTATAGTATTAAAGATATTGTACTTTTTTAAATCTTATAAAAAAATCAACATGGGATGGTATTTATTTTTCATTGGTTTACTTTTTTCTGGTATAGGTTTATTTTTGCTGGAAAATAAAATTATTAAAACAGTAGGCATAATTTTGGTAGTAATAGCAGCCATAATGATACTCTTAATACTTATTCATGGAATCAGCAAAAGACAAAACTAACCAAAACCCCGCTCTAATGCGGGGATTGTTTTTTTTATTTTAAAAATTCTTTAATCTGTATGCTTTTTCGTGATCACGAATCTTTTCGTGTACCTTGGCTTCAATCTGACGAATACGCTCACGAGTCACCTGAAATTCTTCTCCCACCTCTTCGAGTGTATGCATGACGCCATTGTATTGTCCGAGTCCATTTCTCATTTCTACAATTTTTCTTTCTTTTTCAGACAGATCCATAAGTATTTCATTTATCTGATCTGCTAGAATTCTGCGACTCGCCTCTTGATCAGGAGAGAGAATCTTGTCGTCTGAGACAAACTCACCAAGTGATGATTTATCATCATCATCTCCTGTTGGCTTTTCAAGCGAAAGAGTCTCTTGATCTATATTTTCAATGACATGAATCTTTTCTACATCGACACCCATCTCATCAGCTATCTCTTCAGCTAGAGGCTCTCTACCCAAATCTTGAGAAAGTCTTCTGAGGACTTGTTTGTACTTGGCAATAGTCTCTACCATGTGTACCGGGATACGGATTGTACGAGATTGGTCAGCTAGAGCACGAGTGATACCTTGTCTGATCCACCAACATGCATAAGTCGAAAACTTATATCCTTTACTAAAGTCATATTTTTCGACAGCTTTAAAGAGTCCGAGATTTCCCTCTTGTATGAGATCAAGCAATGTGAGATTTGGACTTCTACCTACATATTTTTTTGCAAATGTCACCACAAGACGAAGATTAGCCTTGGCTAATATATTTTTTGCCTCCTCATCCCCCATTTCTATTCTTTTTGCTAATTCTTTTTCTTCTTCAGAAGAAAGTAGTGGATACTGACCAATTTCTTTTAAATAAATTTGAATACTATCATGATTGGCATCATCTTTTGCAAGTCTAGCAATGTCTTCATCCATGTCGAGCAAATTACTACCATCAAGAATATCCACTCCCGCGGCTGATAGTTTTTCGTAAAGTTCATCAATAAAAGTAATATCTCTCTCTAGATCGGGAAAAATTTTAATAATATCATCATAAGTTATAAATCCACGCTCTTTACCTTTTTTGATAAGTTCTGCCTCTTTTTCTATTTTTTCTATTTCATTTTTAGAAAGTTTTGTGACTACTTTTACTTTTTTATTATTATCACGAGCTAATTTAGCTTTATTTTTTTCAATTCTTTTTTGTCTTTCTTTTTTATCTTTAGCATTTTTTACTTCACGCCTCTTTTTTTCTTCAATTTTTTCTTTAGCACTAAGAGCTTTTAAATTTATAAATTTATTAGATTTTTCTTTTTCAGAAGAATTCTTTTTGATTATTTTTACTTTTGTCTTTTTGGTTGCCTTTTTAACAATTTTGGATTTTGTTGTGTTCTTCTTTTTTGTAGAAATAGTTTTTTTAGCTGCTTTTTTTACAGTTTTTACTTTAGTTTTTTTTACTATTTTTTTAACTGATTTCTTTGCTTTTTTAGTGTTTTTTTTCATATTTAAATATTTAAAATAAAATTGAGTGCAATCACAAACACGCCTTTGTCAAATTTTCTATATTATACTTCATGTATTCAAAATATGCAAGCAATTTTTTAAAGACAATGTATAACTTTTTAAAATATAAAAAATAAATTTGACCAAAAAATATAGAGAAAAAAATCCTCTACAACATACTTATACAAAAGAAAAAACATTTTATTACAAAATTTTAAAAAGATAAACTAATTTTCTAGTTTTTGATTTTTTAATTTTTGTATCTCTTGATGAAAAAGAGTAATGTTTTTTAAATCTAGTTCTTGATCAATCTCAGTCTTTTCTTTATTTTGAATCTGTTTTATCTCTTCTTGAAAAATTTCTATTTTATAATTCCTAGCTAAATCGTGAAGTTGTCTATCGACAAACTTTTTTTCATGACTTTGATAATATCTATTTTTAGAAAATTCTTTTTCGAGTCTAGATATCTCTGGCTCTAAAATCTCTTTCGGAAAATCATTTTTATCTTCCAAAAATATCTTATTAAAATCAAGACTTTTATTTTCTTCAGAGTTAAAATTATTTTCCATAAACCTCTCCTCTTTGATTTTTTTCCAATGTAAAATAGCTAAAATTTCTTTTAACAATCTATCTCTTTTGCTTGCTAATTTTATATTAGATTCATCTTTTTTTAAATCTTCTTCAGGAGAAGACTTTATAGAATCAAGATTTTCTACCATCTTAATCTTTTTTAAATCATTGTATATATCGATCTCTTCTATTTGTAATTTATTAGCTAAAAAACGAATAAAATAAGATCTGTCCATATCGCTCTCTATAGCTCGTAAAAATGGCAAAACTTCTAAGCGAATCTCTTTTAATCTTTCTCTATCGTCCTTCACTTTTTCAAAAATAGTATTTGTAAGATATTCTACAATGTGTATTCTTTTATCAATTAATTTTTTCCATTCTTCACCACCAAAATCTTTTATAAGATCAGCTACATCTTTTACTTCTGATTTTTTTGGAATAATAAAAACATCTAGTCCACCATAAAGAGCAAGCGAGCCGGCTCTTTTCATAGCCTTTTCTCCAGCCTCATCTTGATCAAAAGAAAGTAATACTTTGTCAGCAAATCTTTTTAGTATTTTTACATGATCATCTGTAAAGCTTGTACCAGATACTGCCACCACATTTTCGACTCCAGCCTGATGACTCATAATGAGATCCATCTGACCCTCGACTATTATCGCCTCTTTTTTGTCAGCAATACTTTTTTTGGCATTATTATACCCAAAAAGAATTTTACTTTTATGATAAATATCAGTTTCTGGAGAATTTATATATTTCCCAGATTTACCATCATCAAATTTTGGTAAAATTCTAGCAGAAAATCCGACAACATTGCCGAAAGTATTTTTAATTGGAAAAGTTATCCTACCACGAAATCTATCAAACCATTTATCTTCATTTTCCTTTTTTATAACTATCCCCGCAGCCATCATTTCTTCTGGAGAAAAACCTTCTTTTGATAAATTTATAAATTGATCTCGCCAACCATTTTCTCCACCAAGAGCGAATCCAATATTAAACTTTTTAATAGTCTCAGGAAGAAGTCCACGCTCACCAAGATAAACTTTTGCTTCTGGTGAATTTTGGAGATTCTTCTCATAATGATCACTAGCCTTTTGGAGTAGCGATATAAGATAGGATTCTTTATCTTTTTCTTGTTTTTTATATGGAGTCAATTTTACTCCAGCCCTTTCAGCTAGAATGGTGAGAGCTTCATAAAATGGTACACTTTCTAATTTTTCTACAAAAGAAAAAATATCTCCATGCTGGGCACAGCCAAAACAATGATAAGTACCTCTATCTGGCGAGACATAAAAACTAGGAGTCTTTTCATTATGAAAAGGACAGCGACCCTTAAATTGTGAGCCAGCTTTTTCAAGTCTGACATAAGTCGAGACCACATCTAAAATAGATAAAGTTTGCTTGATTTGATCTTTTGGATTCATAATTAACTCTATTCTATCAAATTTGAGTCTTAATCTAAAATCCTTGACAAATATAATACATTATGCTATATTATATATAGATTGTAATAAACCATATTGTTCATAAATAAAACTTCAAAAATGAAACTACTTATTAAAAAAATCCTTATTACTTTATTCCTTCTTTTGTTTGAACTTGGATTTACAATACTTCTCTACTACATATCTAAACATGTAGAAAATGAAATGAGGGAGGCGTTTGCTTATATAGGGATTATTGCTACTTTTGCTATAATAGGTTTAATTTTTATGGTGATATTTCATACAGAAAAATCTGTACAGTTAATATCAGAAAAAGCAAAAGCTGAATAAGAATAAATCAAAATCCCCTCGCGGTTGCTTGGGGATTTTTTCTTTTATAAAATTTCTAATAATTATTCTTTATCTTCTTCTACTTTCTCATCTTCAATACCTGTACCAGCTGGAATAAGTTTACCGATAATCACATTTTCTTTTAGACCATGCAATTTATCAACTTGTCCACGAGCAGAAGCATTGATCAAAACTTTTGTTGTATGTTGGAATGATGCAGATGATAGCCATGAATTTGTTGTAAGAGCAACATCTGATATACCGCAGATAAGGTTCGCCCCTTTGGCTGGAGTGCCGCCAGCAGCTTTTACTCTTTCATTTTCTGATCTGAAATCAGAGACTTCTACCACATCACCTTGAGTAAAGATAGTATCTCCGACTTCTTTTATCTTGATACGAGAAAGCATTTGCTTAATGATCAATTCCATGTGTTTTCTAGAGATTGAGGCACCTTGCAATTCGTAAACTTTATTTAGCTCTGTAGCAATATAATTTTCTGTGACTTCTCTTCCAGCCAATTCATAAAGTTGTTCAATATTCAATGATCCGTCTGTCAAAGGTTGACCTTTTGTGACCTTGTCTCCAACTTTGACTATAGGTCTACGAGAATATGCCATGTCATATTCAATCTTTAGACCTTTTTTCTTTGCTGCACCATATGATCCATCATCATTACTCAAGACCACAATACTCTTTGACTTTCCATCTCTCTTCACCTCTACCACCTCTCCATTTGAAAGAGATATCACTCCAGGATTCTTTGGGGCACGTCTTTCAAAAATCTCAGCCACACGAGGAAGACCTTGAGTAATGTCAGCTCCCGCTACTCCTCCAGAGTGGAATGTACGCATTGTAAGCTGTGTACCAGGCTCACCAATAGCTTGAGCAGCCACAATACCTACAGCCTCGCCTACTTTCACTAATTCATTTCTAGCGAGATCTAGTCCGTAGCATCTTTGACAAACACCATGTAAAGATTCACAAGAAAGTGGTGAATAAATATATGCCTCTTCAATACCAGCTTCTTCGATTAATTTTGAATCCTCTTTTCTGACTAAATGTCCTTTTTTAAATAAAACATTTCCATTTTTATCCATTAGATCTTGAGCTATCACTCTTCCTCTAATACTCTTTGAAAGAGGTATCTCGATACCTAAAACATTTTCTGTCTTTAATAATTTAGAATTTTTTGTTCCACAATTTTCTTCGGATATTATAATATCTTGTGCCACGTCTACCAATCTTCTAGTCAAATATCCAGCTTCAGCAGTCTTTAGAGCTGTGTCAGAAGTACCCTTTCTAGCTCCATATGTGGTGATGAAATATTCTATTGGGGAAAGACCTTCTTTGTTTGAAGAAATGATTGGAAAGTCTATACTTTTTCCTGAAGAAGATGCAATGATACCCTTCATACCAGCAAGCTGAATAAGCTGCTTGACTGATCCTCTGGCTCCTGATGTCAAAAGATTGTAGACTGAGCCATATTTTTCCATACCTTTTGTAGGCATAAGATTTTCAATTTCTTTTCTGATAGATGTCCAATTCTCAATAACTTTTTGATATCTTTCTTCTTCTGAGAGAAGACCTTCTTCAAAATATTTTCTAATTTTTTGTTCTTCAACTTTTCCTTTTTCAATAATAGAATTCTTTTCTTCTGGCACTTTGACCGCATCAATACTCCATGTTGTACCTGAAATTGTGGCATATTTAAATCCAAAAGTCTTAATCTTATCAATAATTTTTGGAGCAATAGTAAATCCATATTGAGTAATAACTCTGTCAATAATCTGATTCATTTTATTTCCACCAACTTGTTCATTTATATATTCGAAATCATCTGGAAGAATAGAGTTGAATCTCAATCTTCCGACAGTTGTCTCAAATCTTTTTCCTTCAAACTTTTTATATTTCTCTTTTGTTGTTGGGAAAACAATTATTTTAGCTCTAAGATCCACGATACCAAATTCTTGAGCTGTAATAGCATCATTTGGAGAAGAGAAATATTTTCCCTCTCCCAATGCTCCAGGAATTTCAGTGGTCAACCAAAAACATCCAAGAAGCATGTCCATACGAGGATTGGTAATAGAGTCTCCAGATCCAGGCTTTAGAAGATTTTTATTTGCTGCCATGAGCTCACGAGCTTCTTCTTGAGCTTTTTCTGACAATGGAAGATGTACTGCCATCTGATCTCCGTCAAAGTCAGCGTTGAAAGCTGTACATACAAGAGGATGAAGCTGAATAGCATTTCCTTCTACCATTTTTGGTTTGAAAGCTTGAATACCAAGTCTGTGAAGAGTTGGGGCACGGTTTAATAGTACATATTTTCCTTCAATTACTTCTTCAAGAATTTCCCATACTTCTGGAATTCCGTCTTCTATCAATTTATTTGCACCTCTAATGTTAAATGTAAACTCTCTTTCTAAAAGTTTTGAAATCACAAAAGGCTTGAAAAGTTCAAGAACCATGTGCTTTGGAAGACCACATTCGTCGAGTGCTAGATCAGGACCAATCACAATCACAGAACGTCCAGAATAGTCTACACGCTTTCCTAAAAGATTTTGTCTAAATAGGCCTGATTTTGATTTGATACCATCAGCAAGAGATTTTAATTGCCTCTTTTGTCCGACAATTGTAGTAGCTTCTTGTCCACGTCTCTTTGAATTATCTATAAGAGCATCTACAGCTTCTTGAAGAATTCTTTTTTCATTTCTCAAAATAACATCTGGAGCTGAAATTTCTTTCAATTTTAAAAGACGATTATTTCTATTTATAACTCTTCTATAAAGATCATTTACATCACTTGTAGCATATCTTCCTCCTTCAAGAGCCACCATAGGACGAATTCCTGGAGGTATAACTGGCAATGCTGTGAGGAACATCCACTCTGGTCTGATACCAGCAGTCTTGAAAGCTCTTACCAATGAAAGTCTTTTTTCTTGTTTTTCTCTTTCAATACTAGAAATTTTTTCTAATTTTTGTAAAATTTCCTTTTCAAGCTCATCGAGATCCATAGCTTTGAAAATATTATATATAGCTTCTGCTCCAATCTCAGCTTCAAAAGCGATACTATATCTCATAGAATATCTATGATATGTGATTTCGTCTAAGATTTTTCTTTCACGGATATCTTCGATTTCTTTTTTAGTAGCAAGCATCAATTCTTTCAATTTCTCTTTTGTCTTTTCATCTGTGGCAGCTTTGATCTTTGCTTTAAATTCACTTTCAAGATTTCTAAGAATTTCTTCTTTTTCTGCTTTATTAACTTTAGTGATAATATAATTTGCAAAATAGACCACCTTTTCAACTTCTCCTGCTGGTTCACCTAAAATAAGAGCAATACGAGATGGAATATCTCTCAAAAACCATATATGAGATACTGGTGAAGCGAGTTCGATATGACCCATTCTTTCGCGACGAACGATTGATTTTGTGACTTCTACTCCACATTTTTCACAAATAATATCTTTGTATCTTATTCTTCTATATTTTCCACAATAACATTCATAGTCTTTTTCTGGACCAAAGATTTTTTCATCAAAAAGACCAGATCTTTCAGATCTACCTGTACGATAGTTAATTGTTTCTGGTTTTGTGACTTCTCCAAAACTCCAAGCACGAATAGCTTCTGGTGAGGCAATCTTAATCTGTAAAGCGTCAAAATTTGTTGTATCTATTGTTTTCATAATTTTATTTTAATTATTTTATTTATTAATCAAATTTTTAATCCTTTATTTTAATAACTTTTTCCTCACCTAATAATTTTTCTTTTTTCTTATAATTCTTTTCTGTAGATTCTAAAGGAATAACGTCTAAAGATAATCCTCTTAAAGTGTTTAGAAGCACATTTAGTGACGCTGGGGCATTTGGCTCTTCTATTTCTTGATTCTTGATAATACTATTGAAAGCGTTTGATCTTCCAACAATATCATCAGACTTGATAGTCAAAACTTCACGCAAGGTGTGAGCTGCACCATATCCTTCGAGAGCCCAGACTTCCATTTCTCCAAATCTCTGTCCTCCGTTTTGAGACTTACCTCCGAGTGGCTGTTGAGTGATGAGTGAGTACGGACCGATTGAGCGAGCATGGATTTTGTCTTCCACCATGTGATGCAGCTTGAGCATGTACATGATACCTACCGCTACTTTTTCCGCAAATTTTTCTCCAGTTCTTCCGTCAAACAATTCTTGAGTACCAGATTCGTCAAATCCTGCTTTTACAAGTTCTTCTTTGATTTCTTTTTCAGTAGCACCATTGAAAACTGGCACTATAGATTGATAACCGAGAGTTTTTGCTGCAAGACCAAGATGCATTTCTAAAATCTGTCCAAGATTCATGCGGGATGGGACTCCGAGAGGAGTTAGGATAATATCAATAGGCTCTCCATCGCTACTATATGGCATGTCTTCGATTGGAAGAACTTTTGAAATAACTCCTTTGTTTCCATGACGTCCAGCTAATTTGTCTCCGACTGAAATATCACGAAGTTGTGCTACTTCAATACAGATCTTTTTTATCACACCACTTTCAAGTGTGTCACCTTTTTCTCTAGAAAATACTTTTATACCAATGACTCTTCCTCTCTTTCCGTTATCAAGTCTTAGAGATGTATCTTTTACATCACGAATCTTCTCACCAAAGATACTTCTCAAGAGTCTTTCTTCTGGAGTCAATTCCGTCTCTCCTTTTGGTGTGATTTTTCCTACTAAAATATCTCCAGCTCTCACATCAGCACCAACTCTTATTATTCCATCCTCATCAAGATTTTTAAGTTTTGATTCTCCGACATTTGGTATATCATGAGTTGTCACTTCTGCTCCTAGCTTTGTATCACGGACACTACACACAAATTCTTCGATATGAATAGAAGAGAATTTCTTCTCACGTACAAGCTTTTCTGAGATTATGATAGCGTCTTCATAGTTTGCCCCATTCCAGCTCATAAATGCGACACGAATATTGTGTCCGATTGATATTTGTCCTCCACGAGTTGAGGATGAATCAGCGATGACTTCTCCTTTTTTAACTTTGTCTCCAATATTTACTATAGGTCTCTGATAAAATGCTGTAAAGTTGTTTGTACGAGTAAAGTCTACCAAATTGTAAGTCTTATCCTTTCCTTCTTTATTTGTGATAATTATCTTTTTAGCATCAATATATTTTACTTCTCCCGCTTCTTCAGCTAAGACTATTCTGCTGATATGCTTTGCTGACTCAAGCTCCATACCAGTAGCGACATAAGGCGCTTCTGCGAGTAGTAGTGGTAATGCTTGTTTTTGCATGTTTGATCCGAGAGATGCACGTACAGCGTCATCATGCTCCAAGAATGGTATCAAGTTTGTAGCAATAGAGTAAGCTTGGTTTGTAGCTACATCAATATATTCAACTTCTTTTTTATTAACAACTGTTGGTGACCCACCTTTTCTAGCTTGAACAAATTCGTCTTTAATATTTCCATTTTCATCATATTCTATAGCGGCATGTGTGATGACAGTAGATTCTTCTTGTAAAGCATTTAAATACTGAATCTCGTTTGTAATTTTTCCATTTTTTACTTTAACATAAGGAGTTTCTATTATTCCAAATTCATTTATCTTCGCATAAGTAGCCAATCTTAAGATAAGACCAACGTTCGCTCCATCTGGTGTGTGAATAGGACAAACACGTCCATAGTGTGAAGTGTGCACATCGCGAACTTCAAATCCAGCTCTTTCTTTTGAAAGACCACCTGGGCCAAGAGCTGATACTGTACGAAGTGTCTCAATCTCAGCAAGAATATTTTCTTGATTCATGAGATGAGAAAGCTGATTAACTGTAAAGAATTCTTTGATGCGAGCTTGCAATGGTCTTTGATTTACTATAGCTACAGGCAAAGTGGTATCAGTATCAACAACAGACATTTTTTCTTGAATATATCTGCGTACTTGGATCATACCTTTTTTGATCTTCATACCAAGCATTTCTCCGACAAATCTCACTCTTCTTGATGCTAAATGATCTATATCATCACCACTCGCATCTGGATCATTGTTTAATTCGATAAGATGAGCAATAACCAAAACAAAATCTTCTTTTGATAAAGTTAATCTTTTCATCTCTTTGCCTTCTAGCGGAAGATTGAATCTTTTATTAAAACGCAATCTACCGATTGGAGAAAGGTCGTATCTCTCTTTTGAGAAAAGAGAAGTAATGTATGACTTTGCATTTTCAACAGTCGCAAGATCTCCATCGCGCAATTTTTTATAAATATCAATATAAGCTTCATCAGCTGTCTTGATATTATCTTTTTCTGCGAGATTCATTATGTATGCTTTAGCCAAATCTCTTCCTTCAAAAGCTTTTGCTATGTCCTCATTCTTTGCATATCCGAGAGCACGAAGAAGTGAAATAACTGAGAATTTTCTTTTTTTGTCTATCTTTACAATCATCTCATTTTCATCGTCAGTGATGAATTCTACCCAAGCACCTCTATTTGGTACTATTTTAGCTGAAAAATATTTCTTTCCATTTATTTCCTCACAATCAAAAAATTCTCCAGCACTTCTTGCTAGCTGTGGAATGATCACTCTTTCTACACCATTTATGATAAATGATCCGTGGACAGTCATCATCGGGAATGAAGCCAAAAATATTTCTTGTTCTTTTTCTGTATTTAAAATTTTATTGCGAAGTAAAATTGTCGCACGAAGTGGGGCCTCGTATGTCAATTTATTTTCTTTAGCATGTTCTTCTGTATATTTTGGCTCACCGAGCTCAAAAGATTTTATTTCGAGTTCAAATTTTTTCTCAGTATAGTCTTTGATTGGATTTAATTCTTTTAGAATCAAATCTAAATCTTCTTCGACCAACTTCTTAAAAGAAGCTATTTGGTTTTCCACAAGATTTGGTAAATCTGTGAATGGCTGTCTAAATTTTGAAAAGGTCTTTTTGGGTAAACTGGCTACTAATAAACTCTCGTTAATATTTTTTGTTTTGGACATATAAAAAATAAAATAAATAAACGAAATATAAAATTTAAACAAAAGAGAGAGCAAAAAACAGACGGAAAGATACGCTGTAATTTACTTTTTTACATTTGCATTTTTATATTTTTACTAATAATAATTTCGAAATTATTATTGACTTGAGTCACCCACAAAACTCAACCTGATGGAATAGAAGATAAGCCTCGTCAATATTGCATTTAATATATCATGTGCTAGGAAAAAATGCAAGAAAATCTCTTGACAAAATGTGAATAAAAAACGCCCTGATTTACAGAGCGTATTAGACAATATTGTTTTCTTTAAAAAACTGATCCAAATAAAATCTTTTCTCCTTTTTGAAGTACTGCTGGTGCTGTTCTAGAATAGCCTATACCTAAAGTATTTCCACCCGTTGTACAATAAGGTATTTGGGCTTCTTCATCATCATTGTCACACAATACTCTATCTTTTCCAAAACAATACGCTGGCGAGAGAATACATCCAACATCGAAAATTAATTCCTTATAATTATTTCCTAAATAGACAAAACCTTCCATACCTACTAAATATAAAGAATTCTTAACCAGATCTTTTAAAAAATCTCTTGTAGGCCAAATATTTTGTTCAGGAGAACAAATATAAAGATTTAATTTTTCTGGCAGCTTCTTTTCTAAAGGAAACATTTTCTCATAATTAGGAAAAGGATGACAATGAATATGAAAAGGAGATTTAGAAAACAATTCATTCATTGAAGTTACTGAAGTACAGATTACTGGCAAAGGACCAAGAAATAAAGAAAGATTGTATTTTTCAATAATATTTTTCATGATTAAAAATTTTATTTATGTAAAAGAAGATTATTGCCAATAAAACTCTATCATTTTTATGATAATGAGTCAATATTTAAAAACACCCTAGAAACAGGGTGTTTTTAAGATTAAATTTTTATTTTAATTAAGCTTCGTGATGATGATGCTCTCTACCAAAAACAAACACATGAATAAAGTAAGCGATCACAGCTCCTACAATTGGAGCAATTATAAATAGTCCTAGAGAACTCAAATGTTGTCCAGAAACCAAAGCTGGACCTATTGATCTTGCTGGATTAATAGAAGCTCCTGTCAAAGGTATAGATACTACATGTGCTACAAATAAAGCGACACCGACAGCTAATGGAGTAGACGCTACTGGGAATGTTGATCTGGTAGTAGCTAGTACCACTAGACATAATACAGCTGTCATAAATATTTCAATGATTGCTCCAGCCATGACTGACACTCCAGGAGCGAGAGCGTTTGTAGCAAATCCCGCGTTGATAATCAGTGTACTATTTGCGATATTGGATACCGCTGCATACAAAATTACACTTCCAACAATAGCACCAATAATTTGAGCTACTACATATCCTAAAACTTTATTCCAAGGAAATTTTCCTGACAAAGCTAGAGCGATAGTGACAGCAGGATTCACATGTCCACCAGAGATTCCTCCAATGAGCCAAGAAACGACTGCTAAAGACAAACCAAAAGCGAGTGCTATGCCGAGTACTCCAAGAGATCCTCCGGCAAAAATAGCGGCACCACATCCTCCGAGAATAAGGAGAGCTGTGCCGATGAGTTCTGCTGTATAAGCTTTCATATAAATTTATATTAATATATTAAATTAAAATTACTAACATTAATAACACTAATAAAATAATAGCTAGTAATATAAATATTATACCATTAAAATTTATCTCATTATTCCACCACCTACCAATATTTTATTTTTATAAAATACTAAAGATTGACCACTGGTATATAAGAAATCTTTATCTTTATTTGATAGTTTGTAGATTATTTTTATACCACCTTTTTCCTTGTCTTCTTTTAGGCTGACAATTTTTATCTTTGTCTCTTCAGCGTGATATCTTTCAGCCACAGAATACGTTTCGCCTTTTTTAATCTTTTCTGTAAAATTTATCTGTTCTAATACTATTTCTTCTTTTTTATCTTCTGTAGCAGACTTTATATTACTGGTATATAAAATGTTTTTATTGATATCTTTATCTACTACATACTTTCCATTTATTTTCTCACCAATTGTATAAAAAAATACCCCGTCATGCGTACCTGTGTTTTTCTTAGTTTCAAGATCAATAATTTTTCCTTTTTTGATTTTTATAAATTCTTTCAAAAAATCTTTTACATCTATTTTACCAATAAAACAAAGCCCTTGTGAATCTTTCTTTTTTGCTGTTGCTAAATTATTTTTGAGAGCTATCTCTCTTATTTCAGATTTTAAAAGATGTCCGACAGGGAAAATTATCTTCTTTAGTTGCTCTTTTTTAAGAGTCCAAAGAAAATATGATTGATCTTTTGATAAATCTTTTCCTTTTATTAATTTATTGTCTTTGTTTTGTGCATAGTGACCTGTAGCTACAAAATCTGCTCCATTTTTTATAGTCCAATCAAGAAAAGCTCCAAATTTCACCTCTTTATTACAAAAAACATCTGGATTTGGAGTTCTTCCTGCTTTATATTCTTTGATCATGTAGTCTATGACTCCTTCTTTATATTCTTTCTCCAAATCTAGAGTAAGAAATGGTATCTCAAGCTCGGCGCAAACTCTCATTGCATCACGTCTATCTTCTTTCCAGGTACATTCAATAAAATCTGGTTGCCAAACTTTTATAAATACCCCAGTCACATCATAGCCTTTCTTTTTTAATAGCAAAGCCGAAACAGACGAATCAACTCCGCCCGACATTCCAACAAAGACTTTCTTTTTGTTATTTTTAGTTTTTTGCATTTTAAACTGCTCTCATTAATTTTTTATAAACTTCTACTAGCGCTCTAGTATCAGCCAGTGCTGTATGAGCTTTTGCGTTTTCGACTTTTAAAAGTTCACAAAGATATTTTAATGAAAATTTATCTGCTTGTGGGGCATCATAAAGACGAGCAAAAGCTATCGAGATCGTATCGAGTTTACCATAATGCATATTATTTTCAATACCAGTCTTTTGATAGGCTTTACTGACAAAATTATAATCAAATACTAAATTGTGAGATACAAAAGTACAGCCTTCTGCTTTTTTGTTAAATTCTTGTAAGACATTTGCTAGCGGCGAAGCAAAGATCCAATCAGCTTCATTGTATCCATTCACACGAAGAGCTTGCTCTTCGGCATCCTCTATTCTTTCAGGCTTTATCTTCCATTCATATTCACCGACAACTTCCACCTTTGGGCCTTTTCCTTCTCTTTCTATTTGTTTTACGACTATCAATGCTAGTTCAATAATCTCGTGTTTATCATAATCTGTCCCTGTCGTCTCCACATCTACAAATGCTAAATTGTGTACTTTCATATTTTAAAATTATTTTAGTTTTTTATTATAGCATTTTTATTTTATCTCAAATGCTTTTTTATATTTAAAAGATGTCCTTCATAATCGGTCGAATAATACATTTCTCCATCTTTACCAGTTATATAATAAAGATACCCTGTTTTTATTGGATTTAGAGCAGCTTTTATAGCCATCATACCAGGATTATTTATTGGACTTTTTGTAAAACCTTTATTTTTATAGGTACTCGTCGCAGCGTCTATTTGTAAAAAGTATCCTATTTTCAATCTTGTCCAAAGTACACCAGATACTATTTTCATATCTTTATCATTATTTGCCTCACCTTCTAGGTAGCTGGCCATTATTAAAATATTGTGAATTGAGAGCGTTGTGGTGCCTATATCATTTACTATGGTCAGCTTTTTATTTATATTTATAGATTTATTTTTATCATCAAAATAGCTTGTTAAATCTATACTTTTTAAATCAGAACTATACAATTTTATTTTTAGATCTTTTGGATCTAACGATTCATCATTTTTATCTGTCTTATTTTTTAATTCAGTAAACAATTCTTTTAGGCTGTCATATGATTTATTTTTTAATGAAGACACCACTTCTGACAAAGAAATATTTGGTAAAAATAAATATGTCTCAGGATAAATATATCCTTGCAAATTTTGCAAAGAATTCATAATATTAGAAACTGAAAAATCATCTTTTTCCAAAAAAGCATTTTGATTTGAGACAAATGCGTTACTTATAATTTCTGCCACTTCTTGATTAGTACTGCCTTCTGGTATAGTGACTTTGGTTGGAGGCACGGCATAATCGGCTCTTTTAATTTTATTAGCAATTGAGACAAGAGTATCATTTGGTGAAATTTTATAAATTCCAGCCTGCGCTACATTTTTTCCAAAAGAAAGCTTCATGTAGATTTTAAAAACTAGTGAAGATTTTATTATTTGTTGATCTTTTAATTCGCTCGCGACATAATTTATACTGTCACCATTTTCAACTTGGAAAAAACCATTTGGATCTTTTAGGTGTGTCACATCTACTTTTGAAAATAGATTTTTATACAAAAAAATACCAAAAAATATAATTATTATAAATAAAAAAATTCTCATCTTGTTTTTTAAAATAGCTTCGAGAAGAGTCTTTTCATTATCATCTTCTTCTATCTTTTTTATAATAAAAAAGTTTTTAAAATCTTCTTTTTGTCCCATAATTTAGTATAAATATACCACAAAAACATAAAACAAAAAATTTATATTTTGTAAAAATTATACAGGAAGATTTGAAGGAGAAGAAGATTTTGTAGAGTCAATGCGAGGCAATGTAGGTGTAGCTGCCACCTCACCTGGGAAATGATAAAGTGTAGCCAGCTCTTCTACGTTTAATGTCATACCAATATTAGGAGTGACCGTTGGAGAAAATGGATGCAAGAATATATTATGCAATACAGAATATATTTTTTTAACATAGCTTGGATAATTAAAAAGAGCAACATCTAAAAATTCTTTAGTCTTCCCGCCCATACCTTTTACATAGCTAAACATACCATCTCTACCAGTAAGATCACCATAAGCATTTTCTTTTCTCCAGGGAATCAATCTCTTCATGGTATTTTGCCAAGGAAAGTCAAAAGGATCTGTAAGAGAGCCTGGAACATCAGGCTTAAAACCATTAAATCCATCTTCTGAAAAAGGTCTCATAATACCCATGACCATTGGTATTCTGCTAGGATCGAACTTTTCAGCCACATAAGTAGTTCTAATAATAGCAAAGACTCTTGGCTTACCCATCTTTTTTTGTATAGCTTCTAGACTCTTTTTTGCTTCTTCTTCTCGCTCGTTCATTGGTATGGGTTTTGATTCGGCTATATTTCTGGCGTATACAGCCTTTTCTGCTTTTTTTATGAGTTTACCATCTTTATCTTTTTGTTCTGGTATCATCTTCTCATTTCCAAATTCATCATCACCTATAGATTTTCCTTTCTCTTTTAAAGACCATTTTATTTTAAATTTATCTGTCTCAAATTTTACAAGATCTGACAACTTTACTTTTGTTTTTTTACCATCTCTATCAAGTTCATAAACACCATCCCATTTTGCAGCATCTCTTATTATTATTTGATATACAAAATATTCGCCTTTTCCTATTGATCCCATCTGCTCTATAATATAAGTAAGGGGATCATGTTTATACATTTCCTTGGGATCTTTATCCAGACCCCAATCTTTATAGGTCTTTATAGGATACATATCACCTGAATATTTTAATTTCTCTAGCTTATGATCATCTCTTTTTTCTGTGTTACCCACTGTCGCTTCACCAGATTTTGTTAAAAGCCATTCTGATGACCACGTACCAGGCATATTCGGATCATTATGAACTATCTTTGGAATTTTATCCATATAGTCAGGCACCTCTACTATCTCTACTGTAGGATATTGAGAATATATAGCAGCTTCAATTCTTGGTCTATATTTTGTTTCTATACGAATATAAAAATGCACCACTCCCTCAAGGGAGGCTATCTCTAATGCTGCCGTATTTGGAATATTACCAAGCCATTTCTCTTTATACCAAGTACCAAGACCGCCACCCTCTATCATACTTCGCAAAAATAATTCTGCAGCCTCTGGGCTTTTATTTATTTCTCTTGGAAGCTTTATTTCAAGTAACACCCATTTCAATCCTTTTTCAAAAGTCTGATTGGCATTAAGCATCCAAAATTTCCATGCCCAAGCTATCAGCAAAGTAGTCATGCCACAATATATTAAAAACAAACCTATATCTATCAACAGTTGCATATTTATATAAAAATTATAGCATAAAATAAAAAACTTCTAGATATCTAGAAGTTTTTTATTTATTGTCTATTTTAGAGAATATTTTCCGTCCTTGTCTTTCTTAAATAGTTTTGAATCTTGAAGATTTATAATTACAGTATTTGGCTTTACCATTCTTTTTGCAAGTACCTTTTCTACTATTTCTTGCTTTGTAAGAGGCTTTCCACTTTCTTTGAGAGTCTCAGCTATAACATCTTTTACTACTCCAGCTGCATGTCCCCACTCCTTTAGTCCGTACATACCACGACCCACCAAGACAAATCTTTTATCTTTGATTAATTCATTGTGACAAGTTGCGACATTAGTTTTCTTTTTAAATACCTTTGTGATCTCATTTGCTACATCTTTAAAGTGCATTGGCTTTCCATTTTTTCTGACTACTAGATACGCATAATCTTTTACACCTCTCGCTTTGATATGCGGTGAAGTGACTTTACCCCACTCACCAAGATCATTTTTATCAATTAGTTTTGAAATAGATAAATATTTATGAATTGTATCTTTATTATTTTTATATTCATCTACAACCTGATCAAGATAAGATACAAATTTTTCAAGTATCTCACCTTCCACCAACAATTCTTCATCTGTGACTTCATTGTGAAGCTTATTAAGAGAGTCTTTAATATATCCAGAAAGTGAATCGTCGACACTCCAATGTGGATGAAAATCATCAGACTCTTTTATTTTTGTAAAATGACCACCAATGACGAGATATAAGTTTATATGATTTTGTACTACTTTGTCTTTTGAAATATGATTCATCAAAGTTTCTTCTCTGACTACTGATCCGAGTTTTTTAACTATATCTTTTAATTCGTCGAAGACGAAAAGATTTTCTCTGTATTCTGGAGATTTTTTAATTGTAGCTAGAGCAAAGTTTTCAATCTGACGAACTCTTTCACGAGTGATGTCATAATTTTTTCCAATGGCTTCGAGAGTCATTCTTTTCTCATTTTCAAGACCATAGCGATTAGAAACAATGTCCTTCATACGAGGATTTAAAGCTGAAAGAAGTTTTTTAGAAACTTGCTTTGGCTTGAAAGATAAATTTGTTGATGTTTCTGTCATAAATTTTTTTAATAATATTTATTTGTATTAAAGAGTCTCACAAAACTTATATTGTTTACTTATCTATACTACTACATCTTGACAAAAAAGTCAAAACTATAAATCCACAACTAAATGACTATATTTATAAGCCTTTTTGGAACGATTATGATTTTTTTGATTTGACTTTCATCGGTAACATATTTTTTATAAGTCTCTAAAGTCTTCACAAAATCTTTTATTTCTTCCTCATTTGCTTCTGACTTAATAATAAAAGTACCTCTAAATTTTCCAGAAATTTGCAAACTCATCTCTATTTCTTCTTTTATTATTTTTGATTCTTCATATATTGGCCAAGTCGATGTGTGAATAGAAGATTTATTTCCTAAAATATTTTGCCAGATTTCTTCACAGATATGTACAGCGAAAGGCGCTAGGATTTGTATAAATTTTTCTAAAGTATTTTTAGAAATTTTATTTCCTTTTTTTATCTCCTCTTCAAAAGAGTTAAGACAAATCATGAGTTGAGAGATAGCTGTATTAAATTTGAACTCTTCGATATCTTCACCTACTTTCTTGATAGTCTGATTAATCGCAAATTCTACTTCTTTTGAATCTTCTTTATTATTAAGATCAACTTTTTCAAAAATATTATAAACTCTTTCTAAAAATCTCGAGACTCCTGCTATACTATTTGTATTCCAAGAGATAGCTTTTTCAAATGGACCCATGAACATCTCATATGTACGCATCGCATCTGCTCCATACTCTCTTACCACATCATCTGGATTCACTACATTGCCATATCTCTTACTCATCTTCTTTCCATCTTCTGCCATGATTAGGCCAACTGTTTGTAGTTTACTAAATGGCTCATCATAATTTACCAATCCTTTATCAAAAAGATATTTATGCCAAAAGCGAGCGTAGATTAAATGTCTTGTCGCATGCTCTGCTCCTCCGACATAAAAGTCTACAGGGCTCCAGTTTTTCTCAAGTTCTTTATCTGCAAAAATATTTTCATTTTTTGGATCAATATATCTCAAATAATACCAAGAACTTCCCGCCCATTGCGGCATAGTATTTGTCTCTCTAAAGAATTTTTTTGCTTTTGGATCATTTTGATCACAAGATTCGAATTCTCCTTCATCATTTATAAATCCATAAACTTCTACCCAATCTTTTATATTTGCGAGTGGAGACTCTCCATTATCTGTCGGCTCATAATTTTCTACATTCGGAAGGATCACAGGCAAATCTTTATCAGCAACTGCATAGCTTTTTCTATTACCATTTTCGTCTTCTGCAAACACAATTGGAAATGGCTCTCCCCAATATCTCTGCCGCGCAAATACCCAATCTTTTAATTTGTATTTACTTACAATTTTCCCTCCAACTTTTTCTGTGATTTTTATTCTCGCTTCTTCACTATTCATTCCATCAAAATCACCTGAATTAATTAATATTCCATTTTCTGTATATATAAAATCATTAATACAAAAATTCCAAATAAGTTTTTGATTAATATGAGTTAAGTAATCTAAAACATCGTCTTTTTCTATCCAAATAATTTCGTGTAAATCTCTTTCATCTTGATCAATATCTTGTCTTTCTTCATCGATTAAATCAAAACACAAAGCACTAGCTATCATATATCTATTTATATTTTTGTGTGGAGCAAAAAACTTTGAATGCACTTCAAACATATCTCCATTTGATTTTATATATTCAAAATTTTTATATCCTGTTTCTTCTATAATCTCTCTTTTGGCAGCCTCTAACAAACTTTCCACACCTTCTACTCCTCCAGTGATCATTGATTGCCATCCTTCTTTTTTAAATTTTATAAAAAGATATTTATTATTTTTTGGATTTCTTACAATTGCATGAATATTCCTCCTTCTCACAGTCTCTACATTATCCCTTATTTTTAAATCTTCTTTATTTTCAAAATAAGGAGCGATGACTTGTTTAATCTTCACACCATACTTCTTTGCGAATTCATAATCTCTTTCATCATGTGCTGGCACAGCCATGATCGCTCCAGTTCCATAATCACTCAAAATATAATTCGCAATATAAATTGGAACTTCTTCTCCATTCGCAGGATTGATAGCTTTGATACCTGTATCAATTCCTTCTTTCTCGAGCTTGCTCATATCAAAGTCTATAGCTCTCTCTTTTTCTTCTTTTTCGAGCTTCGCTATAAACTTTTTTATTTCTTCGCTAGCATTCCAACCATCTTTAATCCACTCTTTTGCAAGAGTGTAAGATATAGCCATGAATGTACATCCATACAAAGTATCCGCACGAGTTGTAAAGATTTTTAATTTATCAAAACTTTGATTTAAAACTTCTATCTCTTCTTTTCCAAAAAAATGTGGGTCACTTGCCACAACGTCTATTAATTTTCCATTTAAAGATTTTGATAATTTTAGAGTATTTTCTTGAGGAACTAAATTGTCTTCAATATCTCTTAATAAAATAAATTCTTTTGAATTACTTTTAATTTTATTAAAATCAAAATTCCAATCAAAAGTATATTCAGGAAAATTTTCATCTATAAAATTATTTTCTAAATAACTTCCAACTAAAATAGTTTTTTTAATAGGATTTGATAGTTTTTCTAAAACTTTTAGAGCTACAACACCCCCAAGACTATGTCCAATAATGACAGTATTATTATCAAATTTTATATTTTTTAAAATAAATTCTACCTGATCGTAAACTTTTGGGTCATTTGAATCTGGTAATTCTGGAATAACTACCAAGTGTCCTCTTTTTTCTAATTCGTCTTTAAGCCAAGGATAAAAACTGCTTTCAGGAGTATTATCAAAAGCATGTAAAATCACAAAATTTAATTTTTCATTTTTTATCTCAAAATCTATCTCACTTCCTTCACTTTTTCCAATCCAATTTCTCTGAAGCTCTTTTATATGAGGCTCCCAATTGAGTTTATCAAGATCATTTAAAAGTCTGTCAGCATAATCTGTAATACGTATAGTCCATTGTCTTAATTTTTTCTTTTCTACAACTGTGCCACATCTCTCGCAAGCATTTCCGTCGAGATCTTCATTCGCAAGACCAGTTTTACAGCTGGGACACCAATTAATAGGATCAAAAGATTCAAAAGCAAGTCCATCTTTATACATTTGCTTCCACATCCACTGAGTCCATTTATAATATTTTGGATCTGTTGTATTTATTTCTCTATCCCAATCATAATTGAGACCAAGCATTTCAATTTGCTCTTTATATCTTTTTACATTTTTTTCTGTAGCAATATTTGGATTGATTTTATTTTTTATAGCAAATTGCTCTGCAGGAAGACCAAAGGCGTCCCAACCCATCGGGTGGAGTACATTGTATCCTTGCATCTTTTTCATTCTTGAGTAAACATCTGTCGCAATATATCCTTTAGGATGACCAACGTGAAGCCCTTCTCCGGATGGGTATGGGAACATGTCTAAAATGTAAAATTTCTTTTTATTGTCACTAAAATCATTATCAGTCTTATTGATCTGATTTTCATTCCAGTACTTGCGCCATTTTGTCTCTATATCACTATAATTTAATTTGCTCATAATTTTTATAAAAGTATAGATATACTATATCAAATAAAAGTATATTTAAAAAATAAGATTTTTATAATTTGACAATATATATTTAATATATTAATATAATAAAATTGTTCATTAAAACATTTCTTTAATCAGTAAATTTTTTTGACATGAAAAAAATCTTTTATGTTTTTTTATTAATTACAGGGCTTGCGTCATGCAAATCTGTCGGAGGTGGAAAATCTACAAATGTCTCTTCTGACATAGACAGCGGGTTTCTTATTTCCAAAAAACCTTTTGATTTTGATACTAAGTTCGGCTATGGCTTGTTTGTTATAAAAACAATAGATAGTTTGACTAATAAATCAGAATACGAAGAGGTCTGGATATCTAGACAGACCTATGATGTATTGCCGGCTCCTGACGATTCTACAAAAATACTTATTTATTATGTTAGAGACATTGAAACTGGTCGTTATGATAATAAAGATCAGACTTCGTTTTGGGATTGTCAATTTAATTTTTGTAGCGGATACAGAGTCAATCGTAAATAGATGGGTCTATAGAAGTTTCTAAAGCAATCAATTTGATTGCTTTTTCTTTTTATTAAATTTTTATGATAAAATGACCTTGAATTAATTATCTAAATTTATAAAACTTAATATCTAAAATAATAATATGAAAAATAACATGGAAAATTTTGCTCTCAAAGTCACAAAATGGATAGGATCTGTCTGGTCTCTTATTTTTCACACAATAATATTTATATTTTTCTTTGTATTGATATATCTAGGATATAATGCTGAAAAAGTGATGCTATTTCTCACAACATTAGTATCTTTAGAAGCCATCTACCTCTCTCTTTTTATACAAATGACAGTCAACAGACATTCGGAAGACATTGCGGAGATTGCAGAAGATGTAGATGATATACAAGAAGATATAGATGATATACAAGAAGATATTGAAGAAATAAGTGAAGATGTAGAAGATATTCAAGAAGATATAGAGGAAATCAATGAGGAAGAAGATTCTAACAAGAAAAAATAAAATAAAAAGCTATAAATCAAATTTTGAAAATACCCATTGTATCGCTCCATAAATCAGTCCAAATATAGCCGCTTGTAAAAATGTAAAATCTACAAAATTGGGAGTGAGTTTGCTAATTATCATCAAGAGTAAAATATTTAAAATTAAATGAAATAATCCCAGTGTTAGAAAATTTATTGGCCAAGTCAGAAAGTTTAATACCGGTTTTACTACACCATTCACAATAGCTAAAAACAGTGTAAAAATTAATAAGGTCTTCCAACTAAAATAAGCCACACCCATTATTTTTACCGCTAAAACTACAGATAAAAAACTAAAAAGAAAATGAATCATATATTTATTATTATATACAAATTATATCATGTATAGATATATTTTTCGTGTTATAATTTCCCTATAAAAAATACATAAATTATGAATAAAATTATAAAAGATTTCTTTAAAAATCAAGTCGCAGTAGCAATAATAATAGGAGCTTTCATTTTGGCTCTTGGTATGATCGGATACGCCCTCATAAATCAAAATAGCGGAAATAAAAGTGACGCTCTAAATGATATAGTCAACGCTGACAAAATCTTTACCGGTAAGGATTTTGAAGAAAATGAATATATTTTAGGAAATGCTAAAAATAAAATTACAATAGTAGTCTATTCTGATTTTGAATGTCCATTTTGTAAAATTTTACAAGAGAATGCTATCCAAAAATTACAAAAAGAATATTCGTTGAACAACAAAGATCTCTCTCAAGCTAAAATTGGTATAGTTTATAGACATTTTGCTCAGAGCTATCACGACAAAGCTCCAAGAGAGATCAATGCCTCACTCTGTACAAGAGAGCTTTATGGTCAGGCTAGCTATGAAAATTTTATAAACAGAATCTACAATATCACTCCAGCTAATAATGGTCTCGATCTTTTACTTTTACCAGAAATAGCTAGTTTTGCAGTCAATGAAGCTAAACAAAATGGAGAGACTATAAAAAAGGATTTTGATAAAGACGAATTGATGAGTTGTGTAAATAGCGAAATTTATAATCAGGAGTTTTTAGAAGATGCGCAAGATGCTATAAATATGGGACTCGATGGTACACCATATACTCTCATACTATTTAATGATGGAGAGAAAAATATGATCATCAATAAAATCTCCGGCTCAAAAGATGCGTCTTATTTTGAAAATATAATTAATAAACTTTTGAAAATAAAATAAAATACAAAATTTTTTTGAAGATATTTCGCGAAGCGGGGTTTCATTTGAAAAAATAATTTTGTATTTTATGTTTTATATTCCTAATTCTAATTTTAATTCTTCGCTTGGCTCCCAAGGCTCATCGAAATCTAATTCTACTTGTGCTTCACCAAAATTAAGAGTATTAACTTCTGTCTCTACTTGAGAAATAATATCATCAGCAAATGGACACATAATACTTGTGAGGGTCATTACTACTTTTACATATTCATAGACTTTGAAATCTTCGAGATATTCCCCTAATTCTATCTTTCTAATTAGTCCGAGCTTTACAATATCAATACCGAGCTCTGGATCTATGACTTTTTTGAGAGCTTCTGTGATTTGTAATTTTATTTTTTCTTCATTCATAATTAATTTACAATATTTAAAATTCCATCTTTCATCTCAAAATGTTTATCTATTTTTACTAGATCAGCAATATCTTCTCTGTGAGAAATAATACAAAAAGCTGTCTCATAATTTTTATTAAAATCATTTATAATTTTAAATACTTTTTTAATCGCTGCTTTATCTACACCACTATCAATCTCGTCCATAAAGACAAATTTTGGCTTTAGAGCAAAAAGATGTAGCATTTCTGCCTGCTTCTTTTCTCCTCCAGAAAATCCAATATTAAGATCTCTTTTTAAGAACTCTTCATCGATACTATACTTTTTACAAAAATCTAAAATTTCTTTATTAAAATCTATTACTGATAGATTATTATTTTCGTCTACATTTTTATAAGATCTATAGAGAAACTGTAAAAGATTTACACCTTCTATTTCTGGTACATGTTGGAGTGATAGATAGAGACCATTTTTTGCTATTTCAAAAGTTTTAAGATTTGTGAGATCTATATTTTCATTTTCTTTTTCTAAAATTATTTTTCCATCTACTATCTCATAATTTGGATGTTTAAAAATAGCTGACAAAAGAGAAGACTTTCCAGATCCGTTTTCACCAGTGATTGATACTATTTCTCCTTTTTTGAGATCAAAAGTAGCATCAGAAATAATTTCTTCACCATTTCCCACTATTTTAATTTTTAGATTTTGTATTTTTAATTGCATATTTTTTAATTTTTATTATCTATATTTTTGAGTGCATTTTCGAGACATTTGTAAGAAAGAAGTGCACAATTGACTCTACTTGGAGAGATTTTGACTCCTAGCAATTCATATATGACTGAAGGAGACCAGAGCTTTAAATCTTGGAGACCTATTCTATCATTTTTAATTTTTTCTGTCATCATACTCATCGCAGCCTGAGAAATGGCGCATCCAGTACCTGTCCAAGTGACATTTTTTATTTTTCCATTATCCATATCTAAAAATATCTCTGCTCTGTCTCCACAATCTACATTTTCTCCTATTCCACAAGTCTCGCACACTTCAAAACCTCTCTCGACTTTGTTTTTCGGATTACGATAATGCTCCAATATGTTTTCTTCGTATAAAAAATCTAAATTATTCATATATAAAAAATAACATAAAAAATAATTTTATTAGTATTGACATTTTATGAGATATTTAATAGTATAACTGTAGCAAAATTGCACCTTCACAATATTTCAAACCAATAAAATTTTAACAATGAGTAATCAACTAAAAATTGACGAGACAATACTTAATACAGTGATTGATCTGGTCGTAAAAAAAGACCAAAAACAAGCAATCATTTTTTTAAACACTTTTACACTTACTGAAAAGGATTTAATTTTTACACTTCTTCTCGAGAAAAGAAAATACTACATTGAGAATGGTAATTATGAAAAAGCCGAAAAACTTTCGGAGTTTACAGGATCCGAACTCAGTGACAGTGAAAAAGAAAGGCTTATACAAAAAAGGATTGTCGACGGCATGTATCATCTTGAAGATGTGGTACAAAAAATCAAAGAGTATTTTCCCGAAAAGGACAATGAATTTATCCTGCAGTTTTTTATCACCCAAAAACATTGGTACACAGCTTTGAGATTCACTAAAGATTCTGCCTTATTACTACCTGAATTTTTTGTAAGAGAACAATTACAGGTAGTAATAAAGAATGGCTATTTGTCTGATTTGTTATCAGTATTGCATTATATTGAAAGCGAATTAGGAGAAATTCGAAAATTAACAGCCAAAGAAAAAAACGTTTTTTTAGAAAATGTTAAAATTTTTTCTTTGGAAGATTTTCTAAATCTGGAAATTTTTCTCAACAAAAAATTAGATCCTAAATTACTCCTAACAAAAAGAATGCAAGCTGTAAAAGATGGCCAGTATGATCAAGCTGTGATTTTATCTAAAATAACTAATAAAAAGATAAAGCCGGCTGAGCTGGAATTCATGTTAGACAAAATACTTGATAACTACTACAGTTTTTCTGATAACAGCAGAAAAGATGAGAGGAAAAGATTGGAAAACCAGCTTCCTCTAAATCTGGTCAAGCAAAAAAAGGCAACCTTTTTAAAAGCTAATATTACTGATGGCAACCTGGCAGGAGCAAAATTTTTAGCAGCCGAACTGGGAAGACAATTAAAAGTAGATGAGTTTAAAGAGATCCTCAGATATTTCATTTTTACTAAAAATGTAGATATGGTCTCTAATATCATTAAAGAAATGACAAAAATTTATCCTGAAGAGGCTGCTAAGCTAGAAATATTAAGTTAGAAAAATTAAAAAGAAAGACCGTTAAGAATCGTGAAAACGATTCTTTTTTTATTTTCTAAAAATTTCTTTAACTTTTTCTAAAGCTCTAAATACTTCATTCACATCTTTCTCGTCATTATAAATATGAAAAGAAACTCTGGTTAGCCCACCAGGCACACCAAGATAAGTCATCAGCGGCTCAGCACAATGATGTCCTGCTCGCACAGATATATGATATCTGTTAAAAATCTCAGCCACATCATGTGGATGCACTTCCTTTTTATTTACTAAAATTTGAAATGAGACTATTCCTACATTGTTTTCACTTTTACCAGAAAAGATTTTTATTTCAAATTTATCTTTATATATCTCATTCATCTTTTCAGCTTTTTCAAAAAAGCTAGCTACTAATTTTTGAGAATGTTTTAAAATATTTTCTTTTGACATTTCTCTTAGGAGATTTATAGCTTCTCCAGCTCCGATCACTCCAGCTATATTGGCAGTGCCAGCTTCAAAGACTTTTATATCACTTCGCAATTCAAAATCTTCTTTTGAGACATGTGAGACTATGCCACCGCCAATAATAGTCGGCTTCATATTTCTTGAAAAATCTCTCTTGATAAACAGAGCTCCGACTCCTGTCGGGCCAAAAGCTTTGTGGAGTGAAAAATATCCAACATCAATATAATTTCTTAAATTATTCAGATCAATCTCCATGTGTCCAAAGCTACTTGTCATATCAGAGATGACAAGTACATTTTTATTGATATTTTTTATTTCAGAAATTATTTCTTTTATATTATTTATACTTCCAAGCACGTTTGAAGTGAGACAAATAGAAACTATTTTTGTCTTTTCTGATACAAGATTCTTAATATTTGAAATATCAAGATTAAAATTTTCATCTAATTCTAAAAATTTTAATTTTAGTTTTTTATTTTTAGCTAATTTTTGAAGTGGAAGTAATGATGAATGATGTTCAGCTATAGTAGTCAAAATCTCATCACCTTCATTTAGAAAATGGAATTCGTCGTCATGAAGAGAAATCATATCTAATAGCATGTTGCTGGCACTAGTAGACCCACTAGTCCAAATAATCTCATCATCTTGACAATTGAGATATTTTGCTAAAATTTTTCTAGATTCATCAAATCTGCCAGTAGCTTTTTGAGAAATATTAGAAATAGCCCTATCAATATTTGATCGATAATTAAAATAATATTCATCCATCTTTTTTACAACAGAATCTGGTGTGAGTGATGAAGCGGCTGAGTCTAAATAAATTAGATCAGCTTCATATTCTTTTTTATAATTTTCAAAAATAGAAAATTTATTTTTAATATCCATAAATAATATTATAACCCATTTTAATTACTAAAAACATCTCTTAATTCATCAGAAAAGTAGAAATAGAAAGCAATAGAGCCAAAAGAGTACTTTTGACCATTAAGATCAATCTCCGCTCCACCGACTTGCGGATTGGCATTTGGATTCGACTTTGTAAAACCAAGATTATAAACTGTAGCGACTATTTCTGGCCTATCAGAAATATCATATCCAGCATTTTTCCAAGCTGTCATGATTTGCTTTAAGTAAAGAGCAGCATATAAATATGAATACATATGATCACGACTATCGGTCAATCTTTTTATCCTTTCCGCATCATTACCAGTTAATAAAATTGTGGTGGTAGATTCAAGATTTGAAGATGTAGAATTTTTTACTGGCTCAAGTGTATTTTTATCAACCAATATAGTAGTCGTAGAATTATTATAATCGAGCATATGCTCATAATAAGGACCCAGATAATATTGGCTATTTTTATCTTTCAAATTAATTTCTATCTGCTTGGCTGTATTTTCTTTAATTCCATATATGCCTAGACTAAATTGAGTCTGTGTGCCAAGTACAGATAATGGCTGAAAATATTTTTTAAAAGTTGCTCTCTCACTTGTCATGAGACGAAGTTGCTCTGCCACAAGAGGAGCTATCAAAAGACGAGATGATACATCTGTCTTTTCAGATACCCTATTGATCAATCTTTCATCTTTTAAAATCCCATCTTTAACTGTCTTCCATTCTGATAAATTTTTAATATATTCCCAATTTTTATTAGCTACTATAGATCTTTCAGATTCTCCGTCATTTTGAGATTCATTATAAAGATTTTTAAAATATTCTGATTGATTATCAATTAATCCTTTTGTCTTTGTCAGACCAAATTTCATAGCAAAAAATACCAAAGTTAAAGCAAAGCCCCAGAGAGCAAATATTACAACAATGCTTTTAAAAATATTTTTTAAAACTTTTTTCTTCATCTTTTATAATTAAAACTAGTTTAGTATTATGTTTTTCACTTCATCAAGTGAAAGGTTTGTTTTTCTTCCTATTACAAGACCCTCACTCTCATGTAGAGGTATGAGATGTACATGTACATGTACATGTGGCACCTGCAAACCTTCAACAATTATAGCTATTCTAGAAAAATTTATTTTTCCTTTTATTTTTGATTCTAAAAATAGAGCTACCTTTTTAGATACTTGCATGAGATCTAAATATTCATGATCATCCAGATCAAAAATATAATCCACTTCTTTCTTTGGTACCACAAGTATATGGCCATCTCTAATAGGATTTATATCAAGCAGAGCTATGAACTTATCATCTTCATAGACTATATGTCCCGGTATCTCTCTATTTATAATTTTTGTAAAAACACTAGCCATAATGTGCGCCGGGCAAGATTTGAACTTGCGTAGCCCGAAGGGCGACAGATTTACAGTCTGTTGTAATTGACCACTCTACCACCGACGCATACCTAAAAATCAAATTAAATAAATCTAACTAGATTTTCAGATTTCAAAATTATAACATAAAATCCATTAAAAAACAAAAGACCGATGGAAATCGGCCTTAAAAGCTTAGAATTTTTTAGCTATTTTTTATTACTTGAAAGCAGACTGGAAATTATTGAAAAAATCTTTTTAGGACCTAGATGTAAACTCAAAAAAGATTTCTCTTTTTTAAATTGTGGCAAATCTGTCAACTCTTTTCCCAAAAACTCTTGGACTCTTTGAATTTTTTTCTTGTACAATCTTTGATTGTATGAAAATCTCACAAGATATACATCCAGCAATACTTTACTGTATTTTTCCTTGTGTTTTTTATCTGTCAAAAAAAAGAAAAGTTTTTCAAAAATAACCACATAATCTAACATTAGCTGACCTTTGGTATTTTTTTTATCTTCTATTTTATCCAAATAACTTACCAAAATAGAATCTTTTACTTCTCCAGGCTCCAAATCTGAAAAAATCTCCAAAACGGTATCTCTGAATTCATATGGAAAGGTGTGAAAATAGATTCTAAGACTTTTGTAAAGAGCGTCTAATTCTTTTCGTTTCATCTAAAATTAAATTTAATGATTTGTTGAAAAATATTTTACCTATTATAATTTAACACAAAAAACATATAAAGTCAAATAAAAAATTGATTTTAATTTTAATTATTTATTTTTCAAAACTTTTTTTAAATATTGTCCTGTATAAGACTCTTTTACATTCGAGACATATTCTGGCGTCCCCTGTGCCATCAACTTTCCACCATTTACACCACCTTCTGGACCAATATCGATAATATGATCGGCACTTTTTACAATATCCAGATTATGCTCAATCATAACTACAGTATTTCCATGATCAACTAATTTATTTAAAATATGTAAAAGTTTTTTTACATCTTCATAATGTAGACCAATAGAAGGCTCATCTAAAAGATAAATTGTCTTTTCGATGTGTTGTCTATAAAGCTCACTAGAAATTTTTACTCTCTGCGCCTCACCGCCTGAAAGGGTGGTAGCACTTTGGCCAAGCTCAAGATATCCAAGTCCCACATCATCAAGACTTTTCATCCTATCATAAACAGCTGGAATACTTTCAAAAAATTTTAAAGCTTCTTCTACTGTCATACGTAAAATATCATAGATACTTTTGCCTTTATATTTTACTTCGAGAGTCTCTTTCATAAATCTTTTTCCATTACAGACATCACAAGTCACATAGACTGTCGGTAAAAAGTGCATCTCGACAGCTATCTCACCATTTCCCTCACAAGCTTCACAACGACCACCTTTTCTATTAAATGAAAATCTAGAATGAGTCCAACCACGAATCCTCGCCTCTTCAGTATTTGCAAAAAGTTCACGGATATGAGTCCATGCTCCTGTATAAGTCGCAGGATTACTTCTTGGAGTTCTACCAATCGGAGACTGATCAATCATGACTACACGAGATACATATTCTGTACCTGTTATTTCTTCACAATTGTAAACTTTAGCTGTACGATATTTTCTCTCAAGTCTTCCCAAAAGATTTTTATAAAGAATCTCATACATAAAGCTAGACTTGCCTGATCCTGAGACACCAGTGATGACATTAAACTTTCCAAGAGGAACTTTGACATTTAAATTTTTAATATTAAAAACATTTCCATTTTTGACTCTGATTTCAGCACCATTGCCTTCGCGTCTCTTTTTTGGTACTTCAATTTTTTCTTCTCCTCGGAGATATGCGAGGGTCATAGATTTTGATTTATTAGTCTTGGCTGTCAAAAGCTCATCAAGATACCCGGCGACTATGATTTCTCCGCCATGCACACCGGCCTTTGGTCCAATATCGACAATATAATCACTAGCAAAAATAGTATCCTCGTCATGCTCTACAACTATGATGGTATTCCCCATATCACGAAGATGAGTGAGAGTCTTAATCAATCTGTCATTGTCTCTCTGGTGAAGACCAATGGTCGGCTCATCGAGTACATAGAGAGCTCCGACGAGCTTAGAGCCAAGCTGTGAAGCAAGACGAATTCTTTGCGCCTCACCGCCAGAGAGAGTGTCTGCCTTTCGACTAAGAGCTAGATAATTTAGTCCTACATCTAGCATAAATTCTAATCTAGATTCTATCTCTTTGATTACAACATTTGTGATTTCTAATTCTTTTTTAGTGAAAACATTTTGCAATTTTTCAAAATATTTTTTAGCGTCTTCGATAGAGAGGCTAGTAATATCTACAATATTAATTCTTTCATCTTTTTTATCAGATAAAAATACATTGAGAGCCTCTTTGCGAAGTCTTTTACCGTGACAATCCTGACACTCATCGAGTGCTCCAAAATATTTTACTCCTAGACCATTACAAGTCTGACAAGCTCCATAAGGTGAGTTGAAAGAAAATAATCTAGGCTCGATCTCAGGAAATGAAAATCCGCAATTAGCACAAGCAAATTTATTGCTCATGATAAATTTTTCTATCTCACCTTTTTCATTTGTCATCTCTATCTCTACCAACCCATCAGCTTCGTGGAGAGCGCGCTCTATTGATTCACTGAGTCTGACCATGGCATCTTTTTTGCTTGCTAAAAGCTTTAGTTCATCGATCAAGATAAAATCGACCACAAAAGAAATATCATGCTTTTTAGTTTTTGATAACTCAATCCTGTCTCTCAAACTTTTTTTCTCGCCATCTATGACTACCTCTTTATATCCTTTACCTAGCATGTCATAGAGCATCTGATAATACTCACCTTTTCTTCCGCGTACCATTGGAGCCAAAATTCTTACTCCAAGATTTGAAAAGTTCACACCTTTTATACTTTTGACTTCTTTTTCAAATTTACGATAATCAATCTTTTTCACTTTCTCTAAAATAAAATTTATTATCTCTTCATTGGAAAGCTTTTCTATTTTATGACCACACTCAATACAGTATGGTTTTCCAACTCTCGCATAAAGCACGCGAAGATAGTCGTATATTTCTGTGATAGTGGCCACAGTCGAGCGAGGATTTCTTCCGGCGCTTTTTTGATCAATAGAAATAGCTGGAGAGAGACCTACTATCTCATCGACATCAGGCTTTTGCATCTGATTGAGAAATTGGCGAGCATAGGCAGATAGAGACTCAACGTATCTTCTTTGTCCTTCTGCGAAGATAGTATCAAAAGCTAGAGAAGATTTTCCGCTTCCTGAAAGACCTGTCATGACTATCATCTTGTGGCGAGGCATTTCTACAGTCACATTTTTTAAATTGTGAGTCCTGGCACCACGGACAATAATATTTTCGATCTCTCTATTATTGTCTTTTTTATTAGATTTTTCTGTAGTATTTTTTGACATCTACCTATAATAGCATTTTATTTTAATTTTTAAAACTGAATTTAAGTCTAATTTAATAAATTTATTTTATATATTGACAAATATTTATAATTATATTAGTATAAGATTAGTAACATAAACAAAATTCTTTAATGAAAAACAAATAAGATGGGAAATTTTAAAAAAATACTAGAAATGCCATTAAGTGAATTTGGAACTCTTTCAAATGACGCTAGAGAAATATTCATATTTCTTGGGTGTAAAAATTTTAAAGATATGCTAAAAATCTTACAAGCTTGCCCTAAAAATCCAAATTTATCTGTAAACTCAAAAAGAAGAAAGAATTTGCTAAAACAAATCAAAGAAACTATTGAGAAAAATGGATTTGGAACACAAAAGATTTCAATACTAAAGGATCTTTAACAAAATTAATCCCCGCGAGTTGCGGGGATTGTTTTTTTATTTAATTTCCAAGCTTCTTATTAAATCTTTTGCTATATTTTGTGTAGAAGTAGAATTAGCTTTTGTATTTTCCACAATCGCGAGCCATGGCTCACCATTTACACCTTTTACACTAGAAATATAATATTCTGCATTATCTTTTTCATTAACTACATATTTTATAGAAGCAGTATCTTCATTAGCAAATTTTACATCTTGAATTTTCACATTTTCATTATTATCTTTATCTATCACTTCTTGTATATAATCATTCACTGACCAACCTCTCGCTCCTTCATAAGTAAAATAAAGAGTCACAAAATTATCTCCGCCCTTATCGACAAGCATAAACCATTTATTTTGACTTCCTTTTCCTTGGACTACCTTATTATCATTATGATGTAAAAATGAAAATTCTAAAGATTGAGGACCTTCAAAAAAAGATTCTACTTTTCCTTCAAATTTAGAATAATCTTTACTATCAGCAATATCTATTTGACTCTCAGAGTCTTTATTCCAAATCTTTAAAGAATGACCCTTAAGACCTCTTGAGAGGACTACACCGGCCAAAATCAATACTAAAATAGCAATCAAAATCAAGATAGTTTTTTTACTTTTAAAATTAATGTTTTTTATGTTCATATATTTTTATTAATCCCATTAAATAACTATATATATGATAGCACTTACAAAAATTATTGAAATCTTGACTTTTTTTATTAAGATTTCAGACTTTTTTCTTTTAAAATCTTTATCTCGTCCCTCAAAATGGCTGCCGTCTCAAAATCTAAAGCTTTGACCGCTTCATTCATTTGTTTTTCTTTTAGCTTAATTAATTTGTTTGGATTTTTCTCAAAAAGTTTTTTGTCTGTTGCCAATTCTAGAGCGACAGATTTTTCATGATCTTTCTTTAATTCTTCTGTGATATCATTAATATTCTTAGAAATTGTTTTTGGAGTGATGTTGTTTTTCTCATTATAATCAAGCTGAATTTTTCTTCTTCTTTCTGTCTCTCCTATTGCTCTCTTCATTGATCCTGTCATCTTGTCGGCATATAGTATCACTCGCCCATCAACATTTCTAGCAGCACGACCAATAGTTTGAATAAGTGATGTCTCACTTCTCAAAAATCCTTCTTTATCCGCATCGAGTATGCCGATAAGTGTGACCTCTGGCAAATCTAGACCTTCTCTCAAAAGATTTACTCCGACAAGACAATCTATATACCCTTTTCGAAGTCTTGTTAATATTTCAATTCTGGCTAAAGTCTCGACATCACTGTGAAGATATTCGGCTTTAATATTTTTTTCTTTCAAATATTCAGAAAGACTTTCTGCCATCTTTTTTGTCAGAGTTGTTGCCAAGACTCTTTTTCCTTTTTTGATTTCTTTGACTGCTTCGTCTATAAAATCATGGACCTGCCCTTTATATTTTCCATTTTCCATGACGGGTTTTATTTCGAGTTTTGGATCAATGAGACCAGTAGGACGAATAATCTGCTCCACTATCTTTTCAGAATTTTCTCTCTCATAGTCTGCTGGCGTAGCTGATACATATATTACATCATTTATTCTCTTTTCAAATTCTTCATACTTTAGAGGTCTATTATCTTTTGCACTCGGAAGTCTAAATCCAAAATCTACAAGTGTCTGCTTTCTGGCTTGGTCACCATTATACATAGCCCGGAGCTGAGGAAGGGTCACATGCGATTCATCGATTACAGTCAAAAAATCTCGACCATTGATACCAAAATATTCGAGCAGTGTATCTGGTGCTTCGCCAGCTTTTTTATCAGAAAAATGTCTACTATAATTTTCTATGCCAGAGCAATAGCCAAACTCCTTGATACTTGCCAAGTCGTACTGTGTTCTTCTTTTTAATCTCTCTATTTCTAATATTTTTCCTTCTTTTTCTAATTCTTTTAATCTTATTTTCAATTCTGCTTGTATAGATTTTATAGCTTTCTCTTGAGCATATTTATCTGAAATGAAATGCTTTGCAGGATAAATAAAATAGTCGTGTACTGTTTTTATCTCTCGCATAGAGACTGGATCAGTCAAAATCAATTTATCTATATCTCCATTTTCTATTTCTATTTGTAGCATAATAGTCTCACTCATAGGCATTATGTCTATCCTATTTCCAATAGTACGAAATGTGCCAGAAGAAAGATCTGCGTTTGTCCTCTCATAATGTATCTCTACAAAGCTTTTCATCAGATCGACTTTTGAGATTTTTTGACCGACATAAAGTCTTTTGTTTACTTTTTCGTATTCTATTGGAGAACCAAGACCATAGATACAAGATACTGATGCTACGATTATCACATCATCACGAGTCAATAGTGATTGTGTAGAAGCGTGGCGAAGTCTATCTATCTCCTCATTAATCTGCGCATCTTTTTCTATATATGTATCGGTAGTTGGAATATAGGCTTCCGGCTGATAGTAGTCATAATAAGATACAAAATAGTGCACAGCATTTTCTGGGAAAAAAGTTTTGAATTCTTGAGCGAGTTGAGCAGCCAGAGTCTTATTGTGCGCTATTACCAATGTTGGCTTTTGAATCTTTTCTATGACATTTGCGATAGTAAAAGTTTTTCCTGTACCAGTCGCTCCAAGCAGAGTCAATTTCTTATCACTTTTCTTTTTATTTTCTAGATTTTTAGACAATTCTAAAATAGCCTTTGGCTGATCACCTGCCGGCTTCATCTTGGAAACTATTTTAAATTTATTAGAATTTTTAATCATAATTAAATAATATCAAAAAAAGACAAATAAAAAAAGGAGCTGAGCTCCTTTGGGAAATAGTTTTTCAATTTAACCTCTTGATAATTGCATAAATTGTTCAAGTGTATCGATGGTAAAATTAAAATCCAAATTACTTTCCTCATCTTTTCTTATTTGCCTTTTGAGTCTGGCAATTGAAAAATAAGGATCAGCAGTCAAAATACTATAAAGTATTACAGCTTCTACATCGTAAGATTTAAAAGCTTCAAATCCTGTTATGTATCCATTTGGCAAATTGTCAGAAAGACTTAAAAAGTCTACAGAGTTATCTTTTATGTTTGGAATAATTGATAATTTATTTAAAATCAATCTTCTCCCCTCCTTAAAAGGAGTAAAACCTGGATAATCCAAATACTCCAGTAGAGCATTATAGATCAAAAGATTTTTAGATCTGACTAATAATCCGGTAGAACCAGGCTGTCCTTTGAATTTACCAATAAAGGCTGAATCGTCGAAACAAAAACTCATCTCACTGACAATAGTTTTTTCAGAATCTTTTAATAAGAACATGGGTTAAAATTTAATTTTTTAAAATTTTTTATCAAAACAATAATACCACTAAATTGTAAAAAAGTAAATAGAAAGAAAAAATTAATCTTTCTTATATTTAATACTATCCTTTTCACTTCTAATTTTTATTTCTTTTATCAATTCCACTTTTCTGATCACTTTATCACCTTCTACTTCTTTAGTAAATTTAAAATTTAAAGCTAGTCCATTTTTCACATCTTCATTAAACCATTGATCAAAAATATAATTACCAAGTGAATAATAAATATATTTCTCTTTATATATTTCACTATTTTCTATCACATGTGGATGCATACCAACCACAAGATCTGCGCCAGCATCAATCCACTCTTTCGCATATCTTTTTTGTGTAAGATTAGCAGTTAAAGAATACTCAATCCCCCAATGTGGCACCACTACTATGAAATCTACTTTTTCATTTTGCTTTAACAATTTTATTTCGTCATCTATCATTTTAGGATCATTATTTGATGTAAATTGATTGTATCCTATATAGGCAATACAAATTTCTTTTTCACATACAATATTTGATAATTTATTATTTATATTTTGATTGTAAGGATTACCAAAATATTTTATATTTCCAACCCCCAAAAATCTCATTGTATCTTGAAAGCCTTGATTATCAAAATTGTCTGTATGATTATTAGCTAGAGAGACGACTTTTATATTTAAAAGTTTTAATATTTCTGGAGTAGATGTAGAAAAAGTGAAAGTCAAAAGCCCTGTATATTTACCATGGATATCATAAGTCTTAGTATTATTGTCTGTTATTGGACCTTCTAAATTTCCTACAACATAATCATAGTTTTTATTTTGTTCTCTCAAATTTCCTAAAAAATTGTCTACAAAATTCTCAGGACTTTTATTTTCGATTATTTTCTTTCTGATATTTCTGTCGAGCATTATATCTCCGACTAATAATAAATTTAACTCTTTCTTGTCTTCAGTTTTTTTTATCGAATCTAAATCTATATTATTATTTACATATTCACCCCTGCCTATATTTTTATTTAAAAAATAACCAGCTACCAATAAAAATAATATTACTAAAATTATCTTAACTAAGTGTATTTTACTTTTTAGCATTCTTTCTAAATATCAAAAACATTAGAAATCCAAAAATAGCACCCAAGGTATCCATAAGCATATCCTTTTGCGCGTCCCAGATATCGCCTTGTGATCCGAGAACTTCTATGCCAGCCGAAGGATTTACAGAGACAGCGTACCACCATTCAAATAGCTCATAAGTCATGGCTAGTGCCATAATAAAAAATATCGCATAAGTAAAAGCTATCCATCTGTTATTTACCATTTTATATTTCAATAGTATTTCAATAATAGCAAAAGAATAAAGTCCCACAGAAGCATGAGCTACTCTATCATACATATTTCTACTCGAATGGATCATATTGTTAAACCAATCAAATGGCACATTTGCAAATGTATAATGAGCTCCTATGATATGCATTACCGGAAATATCAAACACAAAACATAAGCTAAATTTGAAAGTCTAACTTTTAAAATATATAAAATTATAAATAAGACGACAGATATAGCTGAGGTCACTGCTTCCACTTTCCAGACTGATACATCGACTGGATTTATACTACTCCAAACAAAAAATACAATATAAATTAATAATAAAATAATAGGAAATAAATGTTTTTTCATAGATTTATGTATAAATTATATCACGATAAATTATTTATTGAATTTTTCTAACACTTCTTTTTTAAACTCAAAAAATCTATCTTCTAAAATACTCTTTCTTATATCTTTGGTCAGACTAACAATAAAATGTAAATTGTGAATAGAAGCTATCGTAGCAGCGATCATTTCTTTACTTCTAAAAAGATGCGCAAGATATGATTTTGTATATTGATGAGCGTAGCAATCTGGATCATCACAAACAGAAGAAAAATCTTCTTTATATTTACTATTAAAAATGTTTATTCTGCCTTCTTTGGTGTAAATAGATCCATTTCTAGCAAGACGAGTCGGAGAGACACAATCAAAAGTATCTATACCGTATTCTACGCCCAAAAATAGATCTTCTATTTCACCGATACCTAAAAGATGTCTTGGTTTATCTTCTGGAAGATTTTCTGTAGAAATTTTCACAGTTTTTGCCATGTCTTCTTTTGTGAAGCTTCCCCCAATACCAAATCCATCAAAATATTTTTTCTCACCATTTATATCTACATTCATTTCACCTAATGTTTTAGCAGAATATTTTCTTAAATCATCAAACGCTCCACCTTGTACCACAGCATAAAGAGCTTGAATCTCTCCAGTCGCACCACTCTTTCCTAGTTCATGGTGATGAGTGAGAGATCTTTTTGCCCAGCGATGAGTACGCTCGAGTGACTCTTTTTGATATTCTAAATTAGCGAGTGGAGAAGTACATTCGTCAAAAGCAAAAAATATATCACCTCCAAGATCATGCTGAATCTCCATACTTTTTTCTGGAGTAAAAAAATGCTTTGACCCATCTATCACACTACGAAACTCAACTCCATTTTCAGAAATTTTTACTAAAGATTTTTGTGACAGTTCTTTTTTAATACGATATTTTTTAAAAAATAAATTATCTATAATCAAAAAAGTTGTAGACATGATAACCAGATTTAAAAGTAAATTCATATCTTCCCCAAAAATCCTAGCAAGAAATCCTACAAAAAGACAAATTGCAATCTCTATTATTAAAAATTTTTTCCTTAAAATAAATTCTTTAAATTTTAAAAATTTATTTTCTTCAAGGTTTTTATCTAGATTTTCATTTGTAAGATCTTCTCTTTTAGCAATCTTTGATACGCCGACTCCCATTGCCGCACCAAGAGAAAATACCTGAAACCCTCCGCTATCAGTAAATGTTGGACCATCATAATTCATCATCTTGGCAAATCCTCCATGCTTTTTAACTATTTCATTTCCAGGCTGGAGATAGAGATGATAAGTATTTGCAAGTACCGCATCACTTTTTACATAATTTTCAAAATCTTCTGGTAAAATACTTTTGACTGTAGCCTTTGTACCAACTGGTATAAAAGCTGGCGTCTCAATATCGCCATGAGGAGTGCGAATCACACCCGCTCTCGCAAGTTGTGCTTCATTACTTTTTTTAAGAATTTCAAATCCAAAGTTTTTCATAATTCAAATAATATAACATAGCTTGACATATATTATCAATTTGATAATATATGTCAGGTTTTAAACAAAATTGTTTCATCTTAAAAATAAAAAAATGGACAAGTTCGTATATGTAGCTTTTACTGAAAATAAAGATTTAAAATCAAAATTTGAAAATTTTTTTCTTAATCTATTCAAATTTAGTTACGACAGAAAAACTTTCTATATTGGAGCAAAACCAAAATCAGCTGTTGCAATTAATATCGAAGAAAGAGGAGAAAATATATCAATTGTATTCCGAAACTGGAATTATAATGAAGAACGTTTGCCTTCAAGCATCTATCTTTCATCAAAAGAGCAAATTAATCTTTCAGAAAATTTCATTGGAAAATTTACTTTAAGAAAAAAGGAATATTATTTTTATCTCTTTAACCCTTTCAATTCTGAGGGTTTTTATCAAAAATTGATTTGAAATTTAAAAATAAATCTCCACCACTAAAAAGTTAAAAAGTGGTGGACTTTTTATTTACCAACCACAAATTTCCTCACATTTAGCAATAATATTTCTCGGAGAAAGATCATCTTCGAGTCCAAGCCTCTCTACTCTTACAATATTATCCTTTTTAATTTCAGCGACTGATTCAGCGACGAGAGACCCTAGACCGCCAACTTTAGAATGCTCTTCAATAGTCAGAATATTTCTATTATTATTTGCAAAATTTGCTATAAAAGATTTTATTTTTTGATTGATATATTCACTATTTGAAGAAATTAATGACATATTTAAGACTGTCACATTATAATTTTTTTCTTCCAAATCTTTAGCCGCCACAAGAGCATTGTAAAGTATAGGACCAGAAGCTATTATGCCAACTCGAAAAGCAGAATCTAAGTTAGAAGATATGTGAACTATTTCAGGCATACCCGTGTATTCACGCAAAGTATCATTTTGATTATTGATAAAATAATTATCACTATATATTTTTGGAGAAAAATCATTTACTAGCCTGAAATAAGAAAATTGTTTTTGATTATTTTTAAAAAATTTCTTTTCTGATACTCTGATCAAATATTCTGCCTCATTGGCATCAGCTGGGACAAATATATTTACTTGACCAAGATTCCTCATAAGAGAGACGTCATGATATTTGTCTTTAGAGTCTTTTTGGATCATATTCAAAACAGATAAATTTATGTCTTTATTTTTATTGTCAGAAAATCTTGATACAACTTTAAGCAGTCCTCTATAAATCTTTATAAGATTGTCGGCAAGACTAGTATTTAAATTTTGCAAAACTCTGTCAGCACCACTATTTATCAAAAATACATTTTTAGACTCTTCAGCTGATACTATAGCTGATATCTCTATCGAATTGTCGACAGGAAAAATATGTTTTGATTTTTCTCTTGTAATATTCAAATTGTCGACTTCAAAAATTTTGTTGTCGTCTTTATTTAAATTCAATAATGATAAAAGTGTATTTTCTACTTGACTAGCCTTCTCCTCCTCTTTTTTAAATAAATTTTCTGATAACATATTTTTAATTTACATTTGCTAAAATAATCGTAGGCTTTTTTAATTTTTTTGCATAAGCTATCGCATCACATACCGATGACACATTATCAGCGTTGATCACCAAAGTATCAAAACCAAAACCAATTAATCTCGCATTGAGTCTACTCTCCTTATTCAATTCTTCTTCTGTAGCTTTTGTATAAAGAATTGTAATAATATTATGTAATTTATTTTTTATAATATATTCTAAAGATGAAATTTTTGAAAAAATATCATCTTCACTCGCTACTACAAAATAATATCTTTCATGTTTATCTTCCAGATCTCTAGCTACAATATGATGGCCTATAGCATCTGCAAAAGAATTTTCCACTTTATCGAAAGAGTTTTCGGAAAGATAATTCTGTAGATTTTCAAATTCAGTATATCCCACATGTGTCTTTGTGACATTTTTTACAATATTAGAAAAGACGTTTGTCGCAAACACTCTGTCCCTATTTTTCCAAGTCTTATTTTCTGGATGATGATTTATAGATTTAAAATATAGAGATGTAAAAATCGCAGATAAACTTGTAAGATTTTTTAAAAATGAAGTACCTTGTGAAGAAAAATTGCTCTCTAGAGTAATATTTATATCCTCTTTAACTCTATTGAGAGCGTCCAATTCATCATTTGTTAAAGTTTTCATAATATGAATATTATAACATAGTGAAAATCAAGATAAATATTTCTAGATTTCTGATAATTCTTTAAAACGATTTAAAAAAATAGACTCTTCTAGATCTTTAAGCAGATAAGAACCGACAATTATCCTATCAGCTCCGGCTTCTTTTACAGATTTTATATGATCAGGGATCATTGACCCGTCAACCTGAATAGATAATTCTTCTTTATCAAAATTTTCTCTTAAAGATTTTACAATTTTTATACATCTTTCGTCAAAATTTTGACCCTGCTCTCCAATATTTTCTATACCCATCACTTGTACAGATAATTTTTCTTGATAACCTTTCATCTCTTTCAAAAAATCCATAAAATTATCTTTATTATTTATCATAGTATCTAGCTTGGCAGTATAAACTATATGTGTAGGAGAATTTTCTGATTCTAAAAGTAAATCTAAGAAATATTTTCTGTCGTGCTGGTTTTCAAAAAGAGAATCAAGATGAACTACGGCAGATTGAGCATTAGTTTTTTTAATTTCTTCAAAATGTCTTTTCTGATGAAGAGTCATAAGATGAAATTCTAAATCAAAATATTTTCTATATAAATTTAATGTTTCTCTTTCTTCCAAATTTTCAGGATTAAAAATCCAGGTTTTATTTTTTACAAATTCTCCATCACATATATCAATTTGAACAAGATCAAAATCTATACTATACTGATCTTTCATTTTGACTAAAAAATCTAATTTAGATTTTATTTCACTAAAATCTTTTTCTAAAACAGCTGGAATTATTTTCATATTAGTTATCTTCTCTTCTTTTTTTCATATCTTCTAGTATTTTTAATTCATTTAATTCTTCTTCATTTATTTTGGTATTTATTTCTGTCTCTAAATTCTCTATCTCGTCTATTCTTCTCTCATGACGAGTAAACTCACCGTTTTCTTTTTCTGAAAATCTGGTAGTTATAAAAGTCTTTGCCGCTTTTTTGGCAAAGTCTTCACTTACAAATCTAGCTCCGATTGATAAAATATTTGCATTATTATGCTCACGAAGTAGCTTTACTATATCCAAATTTTCACTATTGACGACGCCAGCCCTGATACCTTTATATTTGTCAGCCACCATAGCCTCACCCTCTCCAGATCCACCAAATACTATAGCCATATTATCTTTTGATCCTGAATATATATCTCCGGATAGAGCGCCGGCACATACTGATATAAATTTTGGATAATCGTCATTTGCATCATATTGGTAAGCTCCAAAATCTACAAACTCTATATTTGGCACTATTTGCCCATTCTTTTCTAAATCTTTTATGATTTCATCTTTTTCTAATTCCAAAAAAAGACGAATTGCCTCTTTCATCTCAAAACCAGCATGATCTGTTGCTAAATAAATTTTCATATAGATTTATTATACTACAAAAAATAAACAGCAAAAAAAGTTGAACATCGAAGTCCAACTTTAAAAAAAGTTTGTAGCCATAAGTTTAGTTAATATAAAAACTAACTTTTGGGTCTAAATATCTGTCTGTGAGACTAGCCAAGTTAAAAGACTGAAATGCTTCTTGGCTAAACGTAACTTCCACTTTGTCTTTATTTTTTCTTTTTTTAAACTCCTGCTTAGAGGAATCAAGAAAGAAAAAACCAGACAAATCGGACTTTAATACTTCTGGTACGTCTTGACCTTCTACCAATTTGCAGAGGAGTTGATATTTAAGACCAAACCAATTAAACTTTCTGACGATTAAGACATTTAAAATCGCCAAAATCTCGTAATTAGATACTGATTCCATAAAAAGAGTTTTTGTTAAGAATTAAAACTAAAATTATTATATCAGACCAATTAAATAAATCAAATAATGAAAATTTTATCTGACAAAAACTTTCTCAACATAATTTTCCATTATTTCTTTAAATTCTTCCATTTCTTCTTTATTACAACCTTTTCTTTTTGAATATTCTTTATTGTTTAAATCATCTTCTGGATGAAATTCTTGAAGATAATATTTACTTGAACCTTTTATCATATTTCCAATTTTTTCAAAATCAGTTTTATCAAGATCTCCGGCGACGATAGTAGTCCGAAATTCATAATCAAAATTTTTATTTTCTTTTTTATGGTCTTTTAAAATTTTAATGCTTTCTGAAATTAAATTTGGATCAAAATGTGAATTTGTTATCTTTTGATATTTTTCCAAAGGAGCTTTTATGTCCATAGCTACGTAATCCACATTTCCTTCTTTTAAAATCTGCTCTAAAAATTTTGGAGAGCTGCCTTGCGTATCCAGCTTTACAGCAAAACCTAAATCTTTTATTTTTTTAATAAATAAATTTAAATCTTTATGAAGAGTTGGCTCACCGCCAGTGACCACAACTCCATCTAGCAAACCTTTTCTTTCTTCTAAAAAATTAAAAAAATCTTCTTCTTTTAATAATTCTTTTGAAAATCTTTCGTGCAGAACTAAAGATGGATTGTAGCAAAAATCACAGCGAAAATTACAACCAAGAGTAAAAACAATACAAGAAATTTTTCCCGGAAAGTCTATCAAACTATTTTTTTGTAATCCAGCTAATAACATAATTTAGTATTAAAAATAAAAATTATTTTTATTTAAGAAATAAGAAACTTTATTAATTCAAAACTTTTTTAGTTGGAAGATTGAAAGTTGATCTTTTTGAAAATTCATTTCTCTTCGCATCATTCCAAAGATGAACTGGTCTAAGATAGCCTACTATTCTGCTGTACACTTCGCATTCCTCTCCGCATTTTTCGCAAGATTTATGCTCTCCAGAGAGATATCCACATTTAACGCAAACGGAAAAAGTCGGAGTCAGACTAAAATATGGAAGATGATAATTTTCACAAATCTTTTTCACGAGTGCCGGGACCATTTTTTTGTCATGAATCTGCTCTCCTAAAAATAAATGTATAACAGTACCCCCCGTATAAAGAGTTTGAAGTTTATCTTGCTTACCAAGATTTTCAAAAATATCATCAGTATAAGATACTGGAAGTTGAGAAGAGTTTGTGTAAAATGGAGTCCCATCGCCTTGATTTGCAGTTTTGATTAATGGATAAAGCTCTGTATCTTTTTTTGATAATCTATAAGTGACCCCTTCGGCTGGAGTAGCTTCAAGATTATACATATTTCCTGTCTCCTCTTGAAATTCTACCAAAACTTCTCTCATAAAGACTAAAATATCTTCCGCGAAAAGATTTCCTTTTTCTGTGCCAAGATCTACACCTAAAAGATTTTCTGCCGCCTCATTTAATCCTACTAGACCTATTGTCGAAAAATGATTTACCCAATATTTTCCAAAATTATTTTTGATATTTCTTAAATAAAATTTTGTATAAGGATAGAGATTTTTATCTGTAAGATCTTCTATGACTTTTCTTTTTATTTCAAGACTCTCTTTTGCAAGAATCATTTTTTCTTTTAATTTTATTTTAAATTCTTCTACATTTTTAGAAAGATATCCCAGTCTTGGCATATTTATTGTTACTACCCCCATACTACCAGTGAGGGCATTCGCCCCAAAAAGACCCCCACCTCTTCTTGAAAGCTCATTTAAATCTAATCTCAATCTGCAACACATACTTCTTGCATCTTCTGGCTTCATATCTGAATTCATAAAATTTGAGAAATATGGTATTCCGTATTTTGCAGTTATTTCCCAAAGACCATTTAAATTTTCATTTTCAAAATCAAAATCTTTTCCAATATTTACAGTTGGAATTGGGAATGAAAAAACTCTTCCAGAAGCATCTCCCTTATGTAAAACCTCAAAAAAAGCCTTATTGAAAATATTCATTTCCGATTGAAAATCTGAATAATTTTCTTTTTTAAATTCTCCTCCAATTACGACAGGCATATCTTTAAAATTTGGAGAAACTAAAAGATCTAGAGTCACATTTGAAAATGGAGTTTGAAATCCTACCCTGGTTGGCACATTCATGTTGAATATGAATTCTTGTATTGCTTGTTTTACTTCAGAAAAAGATAAATTATCGTAGCGAATAAAAGGTGCTAATAATGTATCAAAATTTGATAATGCGATAGCGCCTGCGGCCTCACCTTGCATCGTATAAACAAAATTTACAATTTGACCAAGAGCTGTACGAAAATGTCTAGCTGGAGCTGAAGCGACTTTCCCTTTGACCCCATGAAAACCTTCTTTAAGTAAATCAAACAAATCCCAACCTACACAATAGACAGCGAGAGTGTTTAGATCGTGTATATGAAAGTCTGCATTAAGATGAGCTTCACGGATTTCTTTTGGATACAAATTATTTAGCCAATAGACTTTACTCACCTCTGAAGCAATATAATTATTCAAACCTTGCAAAGAATAGTCCATGTTGCTATTTTCTTTGACTTGCCAATCATTTTTTGAAGTGTATTGATTGATTAGATCAATACTACTTTCTGCTTTCATCTCTCTCAAGATACGATGCTGATCACGATACAAAATATATGCCTTGGCAGTAGATCTGTATTTTGAACTCATAAGAGTATCTTCTACCAAATCCTGTACTTCTTCAATATTAAAAGTCTTTTTATTTTTCTCTAGTAAATTTAAAATAACTTTCTGAGTCAAAAAAGAGGCTTTTCTTTCGTCAAATTCTTTTGTGGCTTCGCCAGCTTTTTGTATTGCGATATTTATTTTCTCTTGAGAAAATTTTTGTCTACGACCATCTCTTTTCTTTACAAAAAAATTATCAGTGTTGATAGATATTTTATTAAGATTGCTTCTAGATTTATTTTTTGAGTGTTTATTTGGCATATATTTAAACTAATTAATTATTGAGAAAGATCTCATCAAATTTATAAGAAATTTAAAAAACGCCCACTCGTTTTTATACTTTCATAATAACACCATTTAAAAAAACGCTGATAAAAATCTAAAAACCCTTTTAATATTAGTGATATGTTATCCACAGGGATTGACTTCTAAAGATATATATTTCTTTTATTGCTATCTATAAAAATAGATACACAAAATAAAACCCACCTTGTTGGTGGGTATCTAGGAATATATTTTTTATTATTTTATTCCTAATTGTTTTTCTTTTGCGGCAATAAGGCTATCTATTTTTTTATAGCCATCACACTCCTTTTGAACAGAGTCAGATATGACCTGAGACAAATCTAACTTAATCTGTTTTAAGGCCGAAACCTCTTTTCGAGATTTTTCTTCATAAAACGAGGCTCTGACATTAAGGCCCGAAATGAAAGAAAGAACGATTAATAAAAAATACAAAAACAGGATTTTAATCTTCATTTTTCAAGATTTAAGTATAAAAGAATAGGATTTACAATTACAATAATACACTAAAATATTAATTTAGTCAATGGTTTAGATATTTCTCTTTTCTTTATAATTCCATAAAAATATTGCCGCTAAAATTAAGAAAAATGCAGAAAAATAAAATGGTGCAGAATAAGAAAAATAAGCTGCCACAAATCCTCCGAGAATCGGAGCGATGACTTGAGCTAAAGATTGAACCGAAGAAGTGATGCCAAAGATTTTCCCCCTATCACCTTCTGTCGCATGATCAGCGATAGCTACGTTTGTGTTGACCATATTGAGACCAATAAATATCACCATGATAAAAACAAATACCAAAAGTACGTAAATATTATTTATAAAAGCTCCGTAGATAACAAATAAAAAAGCTAAAACTGGTAGAGAAAAACTCAAGATTTTCTCAGGAGACAGATTTTTAAATCTTGGAATTATAAATATTTGAATTATGGTCATCAATATACCAGTATAAGCAAAATAATAACCAATACTTTTTTCATCAAAACCAAATCTTAAAGATAATAGATTTTGAGAGAAGCTGCTATACATGCCAAAACCAATAAAGAATATTAACATTACATTAAAAAATACACGAAGATTTCCAATCTTATAACCATCTCTGATTATCTTTAAAGAATTGAATGGATGTAAACTTTTAAGAGAAAACTTTTTATGAGCATGATCTTCGTGTCCCACATTTACAGTTTCAAATAAAAATTTATTTATAATAAAAACAGCAATCAAAGAAAGTAATCCTGCAAATATAAATGGAGTAGCAGGAGTAAAAAAATGTGAGACATCAGAAGATGATAGCATACCACCTATCCATGGCCCAAGTATAAAAGCAATACCCATGACAGAAGATCTGCGAGCAATATTTTTTGCTCTCTCTTCTTTTGAAGAGACATCTATGGTAGAGGCCTGCATGACAGAAATATTTCCACCTGTTATACCATCCACGATTCTAGATAAAAATAATATCCAGATATTGTGTTCATATATAGCAAGAGCAAAAAGAAAAAATCCAATAGCAGATCCAAAAAATGATATGTTTAAAATTTTTTTTCTTCCATAATAATCAGACAATTCGCCAAGTACCGGAGAAGATAAAAATACAAAAACAGCATAAATGGCTAACAATAATCCTTGCAATATAAAAGAGTAATGATCTGATATATAGCTAGGCAAAATATAAAAAGGATTCGTTTTGTTTATAAAAAGTGTAGGGATAATAGGAATAAGTATAGAATATCCTAGCATGTTTAAAAACATCAAAACTGTCAGCGCTGAAAGATGTCTTTTCTTTTGAGAATTATTAAGATTTAGCATAATTTAAAATACAAAAAATGAAAGAACATTATAACAGATTTATTCCCAAAAAATAAATATTAAAGAAATTAAACCTAAAAATACACCGATCATCTGAATAGTAGAAATATCTTCTTTATAAAAGAATACACCCAATATTGTAGCAACCACAGCTGAAGATATGGAAAATATTATAGCCCCTTTTGTAAGACCAGATCCATTTTTAAGAGCAAAAAGCCAAAAAACATTCGCCAACATATAACCCAACAAAGAAAAACTAGCTAAATACCAGCCGCCCCTTAATGACCAATTTTTTGCTAATATGTCTGCTACCATTTCAAAAAATACTAAAATACTGAGAGGTAAAATCCATTTCATAAATATTAAATAATCTTTGCGACTTTTGTGACATGATCGACCAACGTCTGAGTGTAGCCGATCTCATTATCATACCAAGCGAGGACTTTTACTAGATTTCCATCGACAACTTTCGTCATTTTTAAATCAGCGATAGATGCAAAGCGAAGACCTTGTATATCTGTCGAGACGAGCTCTTCATTTGAAACAGCAAAAATATTTTTCCATCTTTCTGTATGAGAAGCGTTTTCTAAAATACGATTTATTTCTTCTACACTAGTATTTCTTTTAGAAATAAAAGTGATATCAGCGATACTTCCTGCCACGCTTGGTACACGAATAGATATACCGTCAAATAGACCTTCTAATTTTGTAAAAGCTTTTGTCACTGCTATAGCAGCACCCGTAGTACTTGGCACAATATTTTGTGCGCCAGCTCTACCTTCTCGCCAATCTTTTTTATTTGGACCATCGACTATACTCTGTGATGCAGTATATGAATGCACAGTATTAAGTATTGCCTTTTCTATACCTATTGCCTCATCAAGTATGGCGATTACTGGTGAAGCTGAGTTTGTAGTACAAGAAGCATTACTTGTGATCTCGACATCTTTTAATTTTTCTTCATTGAGGCCCATGAGTACAGTCTCACTATGATACATACCATTTTTCTCATCTTTGCTTGGAGCTGATATGACGACTCTCTTTGCGCCTGACTCTATATGAAAATGTGATTTGTCAGCACTGACAAAAAGCCCTGTACATTCTACAACAATATCGACACTGTATTTTGACCAGATCTTATTTTGAATAAAATTGTTTGTATCTTTTTCACTTATAAAAGCTATCTTTTTAGTATTTCCATTTTGAAGTGTTAAGATTAAATATTTCTCTGTTTCATTTACTATCTGACTTTCAATATTTTTAAAAATCTTTTGATGATAAACAGAGTCATGCTTGAGAAGATAAATCATGTTTTCAATATCGCCAAGATCATTGATAGTAACTATCTCTATATTTCTACTAGCCTTTTCATCAGTCAGGGCCAACTTCAAAAAAGCGCGACCAATCCTCCCAAATCCATTTATTGCAACTTTTTTCATAGTACTAGTTTGTATTTATATATTGATTTTAACATGAAAAAATAAGTGAAATTATAACTTGACAAAGATATTGTATTATGCTATACTGAGATTAGATAGATCTTTGTGAAAATTTCGTTATTTTTGTTTGAGTTTTTAATCTTTTGGAAGTCATCAGAGTGATGAATTAATTTTATCTTTGTGATGACTTTCAAACCATTTAAAAACAATAAAAAACAAATTATCATGAAAAAAATTTTTGTATTCTTCGCTTTGATTTTTGCAAATCTGATTACTTTCACCAGCTGTAAAAGTCCCATCTGGGACCGTGAGCCAGTTGATACCACTTATGCGATTGGATTTCCTTTACAGGAATTCCACAAACTTGGTGAAGCTGGTGACACCGCAACTCAAAGGATGCTGGTCAACCAGTACAGAAAACAATTGACACGCAATGTAATGTCGCACTATCAGTGCGTCACCAACGAAAAAAATGTTAAATTTGTTTTCGGATCCGGCAAAGTTGATAAAGTTTTGTCTGGTGATGGAAAAGCTTACGGCGGTAAATTTAAGAATGAATTAATTTTCATTATTGATGATCCGTGTGCTAAGGACACAGTATTCCTCGCCTGTGGCAATGGAATGCTTTCACCGATTCATTGGTCAAGCCAGTCCGACTGGGGCCATGCTGAAAAATGCAGGTTTGTAGTGGAAGATGGTCAATCTTTGGCATACTTCCTTCCTCGATTGAAAGATTGGGGCGTGCGGGCTGAAGAATTAGGTTTGCCGATCGCCAACTCTAAAGGTAAAATTGTAGATGATAAAATCTACATGAATTATCTTGGAAAATGGTGGAGTGATCACCTATTCAAAGGCGATGTGATTGATCTTTGTGAAAAGAAAATCACAAACCACTCTGGTCAAAAGGTAGACTTCGAAAGAAGACTACTGGAGACCAAAAAAGCAAATCGAGCGATCCTTGATGCAAAAATTATTGAAGTGAAATATAAACTTCAAAAAATTTCCGCACTGCATCCAAAAGGAAAGCCAGCGAAGCTGGCTAAGCAAAAAAGATTAAAAGAATTGAAAGCCGAATTATTTAAACTTCAATCCGAAAGGAAGAGGTTGAAATAATTTCAGGAAAATTCTTTGGCGAAATGTCTCTACATTTCGCCACACTATTTAGATTATAAAAATATTTTGTAGTCTAATCGTGTAAACAATATTGTTCATTAAAACCAAAATATATTGCAAATGAAAAATTATTTTTTCTTTTTTTTACTTTTTTCTATACTTTGTTTTTCTTGTAAAAATAATGAGAGTAAAGACGACAAAAATCCTAAAAGGAAAAAAGTTGTTGGCATTGATGTTTCTCACAATCAAGGAAAAATCGACTGGGCAAAATTAGCTAATCAAAAAAATTATAAAGTAAAATTTGCTATTATCAGATCTACTATGGGTGATGATAGACAAGACAAAAACTTTACTTACAATTTTAGAGAAGCTAAAAGGTTTGGATTATTAGTTGGTACATACCACTATTATGATCCAAATGAAAATAGTAAAAAGCAAGCTAAAAATTATTTAAGAAACTCAAAACAAGGAGAGAACGACATTCTTCCTGTGCTAGATATCGAGAAGCTAAGTAGAATTCAACCAAAAAAGAGACTTCTGAAAGGAATATCCAATTGGCTCCAAATTGTAGAAGAAGAGACTGGTTATAAACCAATAATTTATACCGGATTATCTTTTTATAAAGATTATTTAGCAAAAGATTTTGCTGATTATCCATATTGGATAGCCAGCTATTCAGATCACAGGAATGGTGACGATGTAGTCTTGTCAGCTAATATACATCAATTTTCAGAATCCAAATGGATTAAAGGTTTGCACAAGAAAACCAAGATTGATGTGAATGTAGTTGATACAGGAAGACTTTATCTTGTGTTGAGAAAATAATTCCAAAAAACCGGATCGTCGTAAGATGAACCGGTTGTTTTTTTATTTAATATTTTTATTTTCACTATTTAACTAAATCTCCTAAGTAAAAATTTGGAAGTAATCCCTTTGCTCTTGGATCCATACCGTGTTGTCCATCAAATAATTCTGATCCGTCTTTACCACAGATAGCCAATATAGCATCTGCTCCGCCTGGATGCTTTGAAATGAAGCTAGTCAAATCATAGACTTTTCCTTCAATAGTTGACCAACAGCTATCTTTTGAATTATGACTTGAAATATCTGATAGAGTTATAGTTGTAGAAGCTTGACTTTGGACATTACTAGCGACCTGACCATTATCTAGATATTTATAAGAATTTCTACTTACTGATTTATTAAAAAATAAAACTCCCAAGACTATTAATACTATTATGATGAAAATCCAAATTATTTTTTTCATATTGTTTTTATATATTATAAATATTATCTTACCATAAAAAACATTCAAAATATAAAATATTTTTAAATAAGAGATATTTTACCAATTTCTACTTTTGTACCTACCATTTCTTCACTTTTTATTTTAATAGACCAACCATAGCTTTTTACCAGATCACTGACTATGGCGAGGCCAATCCCCGTGCCAGATATTTCCCCCTCTACATTTTCTCCTCTAAAAAATCTCTCACTGACCTTACTAAGATCTTTTTTTCTAATACCGATACCAGAATCTTCCACTGAAAACTTCAGCTTATAACTAAAATTACTTTTATATTTTTCTAATACTATTTTCACTTCTCCTTGTTTAGTAAATTTAAAACTATTCGAAATTAGGTTTGTAAAAATTCTTTCAAGATGAAGCTTGTTGACTTTGATTTTTTTGTCTAGATCTTTTTCATTAAAATTATCTTCTAAAATTAATCTTACATTTTCATCTTTATTATTGGATAGATTTTTAATCACTTTCTCTAAAAGGTATTTAATTTGAGCTATAGATATATTTTCGACTTTATCTTCACTATATTTTACTCTAGCCTCAAAAAGTAGATCATCGATCAGAGTCACTATACCTTTTATTTCAGAGTCTATAGAAGAGACACCATTTTCAATATTATTCAAAAGATTTTTATCAGAGAAAGAGTTTTTATTTTTCTCGAGCTTGTCTAAAAGTATCTCTGAGTGCATATTCATAATAGAAAGTGGGGTACGAAGTTCGTGTGACACATTCTCAGCAAATCTTTTTTGAACATTTGAGAGATACTCGATTGGCGCCAACATCTTTTTGACCAATCTATCAAAAAAGAATACTGACAAGACGAATACCACCACGTCTAAAACTATTAAAAGAAATATAGTCTGCTCGCGAAAATCTGAAAAGAGTTTATCGGCATTGATATAATTTGCCACACCAGAATTTTTAAAGACCGGAGAAATCTGATAAATAAGATCCAGAGTCAAAAGACGATAAATTGTGTAAGAAAAAATACTTAATATAGCAAAGACAAAAAGAGAAGCTATGATGTCCAGCTTAAATCTAGTAGAAGTAAAAAGATTTTCTTTTATATTATTAGATTTGGTTTTCATTTTAATCAAGGATTAATTTATAGCCGGCGTTGCGCACAGTCTCAATACGACCAGGAAAATTATCTTTTAATAATTTACTGCGAAGATTGTGGACATGTACATCTACAAAACGACTGCTTGGCTGTTCTGATTCATGCCAGATTTTTTCTAGAATATAGTCTTTGTCTATGGCTACATTTTCATTTTCTAAAAGCACTTTAAATATATTAGACTCTTTACCAGTCAAAGAGATAATTAATTTTTCATTTTTATTTTTATCTATAGCTATCTCTCCAGAATTTAAATTAAAAGTAAAATTCGTCTTTTTATTTTTCAAATTTATTTTTTGAGTTTCATCTTCATCGCCATTTTCAGAATCAGCACCAACAGAAATAAAAGAGTTATTTTTGACAATATCTGCCTTGATCAAATTGCGACGATAAAGAGAATGAATACGAGCCATCAACTCTTTTACATTGAATGGTTTTACCATGTAGTCGTCAGCTCCGGCTGCCAAACCAAAAACTTTGTCATCGACAGTATCTTTAGCTGTCAAAATAATCACGCCACTACCGACACCAAGATTTTTAATATCACGTAAAACCTCAATACCGTCTTTCATAGGCATCATTCTGTCTAAAATAATCACATCATATTCTTCATTTTTTTTCTTTAGATCCTTAATTTTAGAAAGTCCTTGGACTCCATTAAAAGATACATCTACTAGACATCCATTGTCTTCGAGGTAGATTTTTATGGCTTCATTTAATTTTACATTATCTTCTACTAATAGTATTTTCATATCTTTAATTATAGCAAATGTTAAGAAAATAAAAAGCCCTAAAAATTATGTTAATTTTCAGGACCCCTTTAAAAAGTCTCGTCAGTTTTCAATCTCCTGCTTTTTTATTAGCAGATGAGAAAGAAAAAGATTCCTTTTTATTAGACAAGAAATCTTTTGAGCTACATGCACTTCCCTAAAAGAATTGGAGTCTTTACAAAGAAGAGAATATAAATCTTCTCTTACAAAAGAAAGGATCAAAGATAAAGATCTTATCCTTTTGTCAATTATAAAAATTACTCATCATCAGCTGAACCAAATTCTCCTTTGAAATTTTGAAGGGCTTCAACTATAGGATCCATCTCGCCTAACATTATCTTTGGCAAATTGTGCCAAGATTCCTTTATCCTGTGATCAGTGATTCTGTCTTGGGGAAAATTGTAAGTACGGATCTTTTCACTTCTATCTCCAGTACCAACTTGCTCTCTTTTTGCTTCAACATTTTCTTTATTGAATTTTTCCTCTTCCATTTGATCAAGACGAGCTTGAAGCATCTCCATAGCTCTCTCTCTATTTTTTAATTGACTTCTCTCAATAGTACACTTCACAGCAATACCTGTAGGCTTGTGAATAAGTCTCACAGCAGTCTCGACTTTATTTACATTTTGTCCTCCTGCCCCACCAGATCGACTAGTCTCCATCTCAATGTCAGCTGGATTGATAGTTATCTTTTTTATTTTTCTAATTGGCATTACTGATACTACTACGGTAGAAGTGTGCACACGTCCATTTTTTTCTGTATCTGGCACACGCTGTACACGATGGACACCCATCTCGTATTTAAAATTATCCCAAGCAGTCTGACCTTTTATTTCAAAAGACACATCTTTGTATCCCCCGACGTCAGACACGCTCTCATCTAATTTTTCAAAGCTACATTTTTTCTTTAGTGCGAAATTTTGATACATATTGGCTAGCTCTGCTGCGAATAGAGATGACTCATCACCTCCCGCTCCAGCTGCTATCTCAAGAATCATAGCTTTTGGCTTTTCTTCTTCTGCTTTATCTTTATCAAGAATCTCAGTCATCTCTCTCCACAGATTTTCTTTTTGTAAAGAAATATCTTTAAGCTCTTCTTCAGCTATATCTTTCATGTCAGGATCAGATAATAGAGAATTAGCCTCTTCTTCTTTTTTTAAGAGATCTTCGTATGCTGGATAAGAGGTATATTTTGTCTTATCATTTTCTCTAAAGTCTTCTGATGTATATGCCATATATTTATATTAATAATTATACTCTATTTATACAAAATAAAAACACTCTCAAAAATAGAGAATGTTTTTATTTTTGAGTTAAGCTTTTTTTGTAGCTTTTTTAGCTGTAGCTGCTGCAACTTTTTTCTTGAATCTATCTACTCTTCCTGCTGTGTCTAGTACTTTCTCTTGTCCTGTGTAGAAGGGATGACAAGCTGAACAGATTTCAACCTCTATATCTTTTTGTGTTGATCCTACAGTATATTTAGCTCCACATGCGCATGTAGCTACTGCATCTGCAAAATAATCTCCGTGAATGTCTTTTTTCATAAATTTCCTTAGTTTTATGTGTTTTATTTAGTAATAGAATACTATCATAAATTAGAGAATAAATCAAATAAATAATTGGCCTTTATTTTTAATATTTAAAATGCTATTATGTATTTACGTCCTTTATTGGAATGTATTTATGTATCTTTCTGTCTAACTATATTATGACTAGCACTCATAAGAAATAGTAAGAGGATTGATACGAAACCGCAAGAGTCTGTGGGCTTTGACTAACAGCTTTATGAGCCGGGTCAGATAAAGCCTTGCACACACCGCACAGATAAAAGTAAATGGTCCGAAAGTAGTGACGAGCGAAATCGATAAAAAACAAAACTTTTCAAAAACCATTTTACAAAAATCTTGCGGTTTTTGTTTTAGTTTTTTATAACTTGACAAATGTTAAATAAATATGCTAGATTTATTTAAGTTAAATTTTACAAAATATCACAGTAGCTATATGAATTTAAAATCTTGAATTTATATAGCTGCTGTTATAGTTGGCTGGTGTATGAATATCTCTACACCAAAATTGTAAAAATTAAAAAATGTACAACATTCTTAACAAAAAAATTGAAATTTCTAAATCCAGATGGGTAGCATTAAATGCTGTAAATTTCTTCCTGAGATTAAACCTTAAAAAGGAAATATATTTCCAGGAGACTACAATCAAAAAAGATAACGCCGGTTTTGAAATAAGAAGCTTGTGCCTTCCAAATGATTTTGCTTTCTGTTTAAAAAACATTAAAGCAAACGTAAAACTTATAAAAGATAAAGGTAAACATGAACAAGATATTTACCGTGTAGAAACAATATCAATTTACATTGAGGAGACTAAGCAAAAATTCTTTTTTGACAGAAGTGAGCTAAAATCAAATAAGGAAATGGAAAGTTTTATTATGCTACTGGAGAGTGGACAAAGATAAAAAACTGGGATTATAACCAAGCCGATCATAACGATCGGCTTTTTTATATCCTAAACTCTATTACATCACCATCTTTCACAATATATTCTTTGCCTTCGGTGCGGACTAGTCCTTTTTCTCTAGCAACTTTATAACTTCCAGATTCTAATAAATCTTTTGAAGCAACGACTTCGGCACGAATGAATTTATTTTGAAAGTCAGTATGAATAGCTGCGGCAGCGACAGGTGCAGTACTATTCTTTTTAATAGTCCAGCCACGAGTCTCATCCTCCCCTGTAGTAAAATAAGTCTCTAAACCGAGCATTTTGTATCCTTCATGAATTAATTCTATAATCCCATCTTCACTCACTCCGTCTACCATCTCTTTTCTCATCAATTCTTTCTCTTCTCCCTCAAAATCTTTTAATTCATCTTCGACTTTTGCGTCAATCTTACAATAATTAAAATTATTTTCTTTAAAATAATTCATTAATTCTTGATATCTGTTGTCATTTAATTCATCCAGATTTTTAGCGCCAGCTTTTTTATTTAAAGCATAAAGAATTGGCTTCATAGTGATCAAGTGAAGCTCACGAATTAATTTTATCTCTTCTTCGTCTAGTTTTTTATCAACTAAAAGTCTATTGGCAAATTTGTCCTCATCAAGATAAGATTTGACTTTGAGCATTGCTTCTTTAAATTTTATAGCAACCTTGTCTCCCTTCTTAACATCTTTCTCTATTGTTTCTAATCTTTTATTTATGGTAGCCTGATCAGCCAAGATTAATTCTAGATTTATAATTTGTATATCAAGAAGAGGATCAATACGATTTTCAACATGTATCTGTTTATCATCCTCAAAGATTCTCACCACTTCAAGTATCGCATCTGTATCACGAATGTGTTGTAAGAATTTATTTCCAAGTCCAGCCCCTTCTGACGCTCCTTTTACAAGACCGGCAATATCTACGAATTCTACAATAGCAGGTACAGTTTTTTTACTATTACTCATTTTTGATAAAGCATAAAGTCTCTCATCTTGCACTTCCACAATACCAACTGATGGATCAATAGTGCAAAATGGATAATTTTCTGCAGGCACACTATTTTTTGTTAGTGCGTTAAAGAGTGTACTTTTGCCAACATTTGGCAATCCGACTATTCCAATAGAGAGTGACATAATGTATAGAATATATCAAAAAATAAAAGATTTTCAAAATAAAAATAAAATGCTTTTTTATTTTTATTATTCTTGACTTAATACAGCTATAATATCAACAGTATCCAATACATCCCACCCCATTTCTTTAAAATTTTTTATCACACCAGAGCTTCCTTGGTCAAAATGAGTTATTGCTATAACTATATGATTTTTAGCTAATTCAATAATTTGCTTACATTTTTTAATATCACGAACAGCTCCAATCCATACAAAATTATTTGATTTAAGATCTTTTTCATCTAGCAGTTCCAACCATGGAAGTCCATACTGATCATTTAGATCCATTGATTTTATACCCACAAGACCCATACTCAATCTATCTCTAATAGTATTGCATAAATTTAAAGCAATATAAAAATTCCAATTCTGATCATTGCTAGAAATAAAAATAACGCCGGTCGAGTCTTTGGCAACATCAACTACTGCTTCAATTGATTTATTATTTGTAGGGATTTTAATGTCCAGTATATCTTTATAAAAGATTAAACTTTTGGAGTTGTATTATTGCTTATTTAGTTTACCATTCAACCATTTATATGTATCCGGTTTACAATTTGTATCATCTTCGGAACACATGTCAGAAATAATCAATTTAGCTTTCTCGTTTATAATAATATTTTGTATAGAGCTCAAATCTTTATTAAAGATAAACTTATTAGAAGTTGGATCATATAGAAAAATATTATAAGAATCTACTCCCGAGCCATTACTAGAAACAACTGACAAATCATTATATTCGTCGAAATTATAATCACTATCAAGATTTACCACTTCTGACCCCATAGAAAGGTCCACAAAATCCACGTCACTTTCATTTAAAATTTTCTTAATATCATCCACTGTAATAACCTGATTTACTGATCCTGAGATAGTTAACTTGTCCTGATTGCAAGAAAGTACTATTTTTACATGTATATCTTTTTTTATCTCTCCTGTATAAATATGCTCTACGCCAAATCCTGCATCGGCATATTTATTCTGATCTCCATTACAATTAGGATCAGAATAAACACTTGAGGTATTTTGACTATTAGAATTAATATAAAAAATTTTATTGCTTACTTTGTATTTATTGTAATAAAATATCGTAAATAAGATCACAACTAAAAACACTACTATTAATAATAGATATTTATACTTTTTTAAAATATTTCTCATATTTTTATCTCTGTACAGTCTGTTGAAGACCAGCTTTTGCGGCGACTTCTTGAAGTTCTTTTTGATATTTTTTCATCACTTCAAATCCTGCATACATCTCTGGCTTACCAGCTTTTACAAGCTCTTGTGTCTCCTTTGCTATTTTCTCAAAAAGCTTTGGATCAACTTCCACTAATTTTTGTATCATCTCCTTTTGATCTTCTGGAAGATTGCGAGTTGCATATTTAGCTGCTTGCTTTGTAAAGAATTGTTTTATACCCATATATTTAATATTATATTTTAATTTTGTGTTGAGGTAGCGACGACACCATCCATACTATTAATCTTGTCTTCGATAAATTTCTCCATAGCTTGAGCAGACAAAGAAAGATCTGTCCATTCTTCTCCATTTATAAATACTGTAGGTGTGTGATTTAGTTGTAATTTTGTAGCTTCTAATAAAGCAGCATTTACAATATCTTTTGTTTTTTCACTATCACGATCAAGAACAAATTTTGCCATATCGAGTCCCATATCTTTAGCATATCCTTCTATTTTAGACTTAGCATCAAGAGCCTCAGACCATTCACTCTGTTTTGCAAAAAGCACATCATGCATCTCCCAAAACTTTCCCTGCTCTTTTGCTGCCTCAGTAGAATAAGCTGACAATAAAGCATTTTTATGAATTGATATAAGAGGGAAATATTTATATGTCAAAGATAAGGTTGAAGATCCATATTTATTATTTATATAATTAAATACTTCTGGAAAAATAGCTGAGAGCTGAGAGCATGCAGGGCACTGAAAATCAGCGTACTCAACTAATTTTATTTTTGCATTTGGATCACCTATAGTATATCTGATATCAGTCACATTTTCTATAACATTTACATTTTTCTTGTTGTTTTTATTCAAAAAATAATTTAAACCAAACAAAAATAATACTATGACTAATAAAGATATAGCTATCACAAATAAGCTTCCTCCATTTTTTTTATCCTTACTAGAGCTGCTATGAGAATGTTGAATAATGTTTGACATAAATAAATCAAATAATTTTTATATATTTTTAATAAATTAATAATAGGATTATATCATAAAAACCAATTTTATCTATCAGGAGGAACCTCATAATAATTAATCAAAAAATTAACTAAACTAAAAAAAGAATCTTTCAAGGTCTGAGATGCGTACTGGGCGCCTTTTGGATAAGTCTGATAAAGGAAAATTATATATTTTGGCTTTGTAGCTGGAAAATACCCCATAAAAGAGTGCAAATATCTATCATCATAATATTTCCCTGTGGAAGGATTCACCATTTGAGCTGTACCAGTCTTGGCAGCGACTGTGTATTTTGGATTTTTCATATGCATAGAGTCATCAACGACTCTAGTCAAAATATTACTAATTCTACGACTGGTTGAAGCATTTTGAAATATTTGCACAGGATCATCTTGAGCTATGACTTTTGTGTCACCGTTGTCATAAGTTATACTTTTTACAACATGTGGATTTACCAACTTTCCACCATTACCTAGCGTGGCTAGAGCACGAATAGTCTGTATAGGTGTGAGTGCTATACCCTGTCCAAATCCAGCAGTCACAGAATCGACCAAAACATTTGAATCGAGATTGGCCACAAGACCATGGGCCTCATTTGGTAAATCTATGCCGGTATAATCGCCTAGACCATAATTATGAAAATAATTAGAAAGAGTCGCATTTCCCATTTTTTCTACTAAAAATGCAATACCCACATTCAAAGATTGAGAAAGTATTTGTTGAAGAGGAGTATTTGGACCTCTAGCTTTTCCATCATAATTTGAGACTTTGTATCCATTTAGCATCACACTTCCAGCATCATAATAGGTAGTATTTTCATTTACAGTATTTGAATCTAAAGCTGCCGCTACAGTCAGAGGCTTTATAATAGATCCCATCTCATAAACTCCGGATACCAAATCATTATTGTAAAGAGATATGTCGGATACATTTTTATAATCGTTTGGATCAAAACTAGGCACTTCATCCATAGCAACTATGGATCCGTCGTTTATGTTCATAATTATTCCACCAATCTTTTCGGATTGCCATCTATCTCTAGCGTCTACCAATACTTTATGGAGATAGCTCTCCGAATTTATATCTATTGTAAGATTTATATCTCCTTCTAGATTGCTATCTGGGGCTGATTTTTTGTCCAAATCTGAGTCTTCTATAGAATTGAAATCAGAAAATATTTCTGCAAAAAAATTTGATTTAACTGTAGAAGATTTCATCAAAACATCATTATAATATTTTTCGACCCCATAAAGACCAGCTCTATCATTACCAGAATATCCAACGAACCCTAAAACTTTAGCACCAGTATCTTTAGAAAAATAAACTCTACTCTTTTTTCTGTTTACTATTACACCTTTTATTTTAAGAGACATTATGTCGTTGGCGATATACTCATTTACATTTGTAGCCAAAACTTCAAAAGAAGAGTTTTTCTTATTTATTTTATTAAGAAAAGTGTTTTCGTCTACCAAAATACCATTCGTAGTAGTAGACACACCATCGAGAATTTCTTTTGGTTTATTTTTTTCAAAAGCTGAAAAGATTTTATTGTAAATATCTTTTTGTAAATCACTCTCTGATTTTTCATTATTTATCTTAGTCGACAAATCCTTTGCTACAGTCTTTGGATCAATATCAATATCATACTCATTAGTCATTTGCACAGCGACAGCTGGCGTGCCATCTTTGTTTGTAAAATTAATAGCCCCTCGATCAAAGTTGTCTCCTGTAGTATAAAAATATTGATCTTCGGCTTCACGACGATAATCTTTACCGTGAATAATCTGCAAATAAAAAAGCCTCACTCCTATTAATATAAAGATGAGAATTATTATAAAAATAAAAAAATTTATTCTTTTATTTACTTGGCTCATTATTCTAATTATAATATATTATTGACTGACTCCACTTTCATACAAAAAAGAAAGGCTTGCTGCCACATCTTTACGTGAGACAAAGGTATTGTCACCAGCATCTACATATCCATTCGCAAAGGCAAAATCTTTTGTGAGACTTCTGACTGAAGAATTATACTCCTTTTCTATTTTGGCAATATTAAAATTAATAGTATTTATTTCTGCTAAAGACTCTTTTTTATTTATTATATTAAAAATTATAGACACTACTAGTATCACATATACTATACTGAGAGCTGCTAAAATAAATAATAAAGCGTGCACTATATGCATTTTAATTGAAGTCTTGGCGCTAGTTGTAGAAAAATTTTTAAAATTATGTAAAAAAAGCTTGTTACCAGTGAGTCTTTCTTTATTTAATTGTGTAGCGCTGATTTGCATATTTATATTTTTTCTATGACACGAAGTTTTGCACTTCTAGATCTTGGATTTTCTTTTATTTCTTGCCTGCTAGGCTCTAAAAAATCTTTTTTATTTTCAAATTTTATTAATTTAATTTTATCCTTATTGCTTCTAACTACATTTTTTACCACCCTATCTTCACCAGAATGGAAAGTTAAAATACTAGCCCTCCCCTTTTCATTTAAAATATTTGGCAAACAAGATAGCAAATCCTCTTCAGCCTTTATCTCATCATTGACAGTGATGCGCAAAGCCTGAAAAGTCTTGGTAGCAAAATGAGTTTTTCCATGTTTATATTTTTCTGGCACAGATTGAGAGATTATGTCCACTAGATCAAATGTAGTTTTTATCTCTTTCTTTTTTCTAAATTCGCAGATATTTTTAGCTATTCTTCTAGCATATTTTTCATCGCCATAATAAAATATGATGTCTGCCAAATTTTCTTCTCCCCAGTTGTTTACTATTTTTTTAGCAGTCAAAGTATTTTTAGAAACTTTATCAGATAATGTCATGAGAAGAGGCTCATCTTTTTGAAAAGTAAATCCTCTACCTGAGTCGTCTATTTCTTGAGAAGATACGCCGAGATCCGCCATGATAGCATCTACCTTTTTACCTCTTAAAATAGTTTCTAGATTTCGAAAATTATCATTTATATAAAATATTTTCGGTATTTTATCTCCAGATAATTCTTTTTCTAAAAATGTTTTAGCCTCTTTGAGAGCTTGATTGTCTAAATCTAGACAGAATAGAGTCCCTGCCTTTCCAATTTTTTTTGCAATTTCTAGTGAGTGTCCGGCTCTATTTGTAGTACAGTCGACTACTGTATCGCCAGCTTTCAAATTAAGACTTTCTACACTCTCTTTTAACAAGATTGGAATATGCATATTTTTACAACACACCTAAGTCAGAAAGTTTTGAAGCGACAGAATCAGCATCTTTATTATTTGATTTAGAATACTTTTCCCATTCTTCTTCACTCCAGACTTCTACACGTGAATGCATACCTACAAGTACTGCTTTCTTTTTTATATCAGCAAAAGATTTTAGCTGATCAGTGATCAAGATTCTTCCCACGGAATCAAGATCTGTATCAAAAGCATTTGAAAGCATAAAGCGAGTAAAACTACGAGTATCTTTATTTGTGAAAGATAGAGAAGATAATTTCTCTGCTATTTTTTGCCATTCTTTTAAACTAAAAACAAAGAGCGACTTATCGAGACCACTAGTCACGACGACTTTCTTACCAAGAACACTACGCCATTTTGATGGAATAGAAATTCTTTTTTTGTCATCGAGTTGATGAATATAGTGGCCAATAAGCATAAAATTAAAACTGGTAACGATATCTCCCACAATATCCCACCTTCACCCATTATATACCACTTATTTTTTTGTGACAAGAAAAAACACCGCCTCACTTGTGGAAAACGGTGTAAATCGATTTAAATTATGGAGTATGGTTGTAATTGTACCAACAACTAAACCAAATATCACCACTATCTTTTGGATTACCTTGATATCCTATATGAAGTCTTGGAATATAAGATTTGATTTCATATTCCAAAGCCTCCATTAGTTCTCGATCAGGTTGTCCATCTGATCCGGTCAAATGAAAATTATTTGCTACCAATATTTCTTCATCTATAAAAAGAGAGAAACAATTGTTCCCAGATAGATCTGAAATTTGACCTAATGTTTTTAATAAAACAACATCTATTAAAGATCTGGAAAATCTTTCTCCAAAATCAGAAGAATGATGTGTCGGCAAATTTAAAAACTTTTTGAGATTTTCATTCTTTCCAAAATCAAGAAAGATTTCTTTTTTGAGAATTTCTAAAGCTTTTGAAAATGCCTGATCAGTTGGGGTTACAGCAAGAATAATTTCTTCAAATACTGTATAAACTTTTGCAAGCAATGGATCTTTGTCTGTGATTCTTTTTATTTGTAACAGACGATTTTCATGTTTATTCATCATTATAGAATTTGATTGATTGTGAAAAATGTACAATACCAAACTTATCCTACGATAAATATAAAAATAAGTCAATAAAAGGAAAATTACTTTTTCTCCTTTACAAGTGGAAACATAATTGTCTCTCGAAGTGGGAGTCCAGCTAAAAATGCAAACAATCTATCACCAAATCCAAACCCACATGTTGGCGGCATACCATGCTCGAGCATCTCTACAAATTCATAATCAGGCATCATCGCCTCCTCATCACCACCTTCAAGCATTTCTCTTTGTTTTTCAAAATTTTCTTTTTGAAGAATAGGATTATTTAATTCACTATATCCATTTCCAATCTCAGATCCAGCGAGTATTGGCTGAAATCTTTGCGCGGTCTTGCCGTCAGGATTTGGCTTTGCAAGTGGCACTATGATGAGTGGAGGATTCACAACAAAAGCTGGACCGGAGATATTTTTACGACAATATTTCCAAAGAGTATCTAAAAGTCGTTCTCTGTTTTCTCCGTCATATTTTACTTTCAATTCTTCTAATTTATTTTTAATCTCTACATCTGTCGCTGTCCAAATATCAATCTCAGTTTGCTTTTTGATCTCGTCTGCATATTGTATCTCAGCCCATTCATCAGCCAGATCAAAAGTGAATCCTTTCATTTCAAATTTTGTTTTTCCAAAGACTTCTATAGCTATTTTTCTATAAAGATCTTTTACGATTTTCATACCATCTTTATAATCAGCATATCCAAGATAAAATTCGCAATTAGTAAATTCTTGAAGATGCTCTGGACTTGAGCCTTCATTTCTATAAGCTCTACCAATCTCATATGTTCCAGCATAGCCTGCTGCCATGAGTCTTTTTTGCCATAATTCTCCGACACATATACGCATGTATACATCCATATCATAATCATTATGATATGTCTTGAATGGTCTCGCCTCTGCTCCGCCTGTTGTGGCTTCGATAGTTGGAGTCTCTACTTCGAGCATTCCTTTTTCGTTCAAAAATTCACGAACAACTTTCCAAAATTTAGCTTTTTTATAAAATAATTCTCTCAAATCCTTGTTTGTCAAAATATCAAGGTATCTCATTCTCATTTTCAATTCTTCATTTTCTAGACCGTGATATTTGTCCGGGAGAGGAAGAAGTGACTTTGTTAAAATCTTTATCTTTTTGACCAAAAGACTTTTTTGTCCTGTTTTACTTAAAAATCTTTCCCCTTCCACCTCTACAAAGTCACCAATATCAAGATATTCATTATAAAAATCAAACACTTCACTTGGAGACTCTGGATTTTTTATAATACATTGTACTTTACTATACTCATTTAGTTCGGCTGATCCATCAAAAAGATCAAAGAAGATGAGATTACCTTGTCCACGAGAAGACATTATACGTCCAGCTAAAATAGTAGATTCAATATTTTCAAAATTTTCTAGAAAATTTTTTACAGAATCTTTCCTGTCAGAATGTGCTGTAAAAGGATCAAAGCCGGCCTCTTTTAGCTTTTTTAATTTTTTAAGTCTCTCTTCTTTTAATTCTAAAATAGATGTCATAAATATATAAATAATTATAGACATTATAATGTATTTTTATTCAAAATCAAAGAAAAATCCCAATTACTATTTAATTGGGATTTTTTATTTATATGTGTGAGAGAGATATATAGCTAATCTACTTTCTCAATAATATAAGAGACTTCACCTTTTGGAGTCATGAAAGTGACTTTGTCACCAGCATGCTTTCCTATTAAAGCCATACCTAATGGAGATTCATTAGAGACCTTTCCATTTATCAAATCCACCTCTTCTGATCCGACTATAGTAAAAGTATTTATTTCATTATTTTCTAATTTTTTAACGACAACTGTAGAGCCTACAAATATACCGTTTTCTGTATGATGAGCATTAGCTATGACAGCATTTTGTAAAATATTTTCTAACTCTAAAATTCTAGCTTCACAACGAGCCTGATCATCTCTAGCTTGAGAATATTCAGCGTTTTCTGCAAGATCTCCAAGAGACTTTGCCCATTCGATAGCACTAGCTATCTCTTTTCTTCTAACTGTCTTTAAATTTTCAAGCTCACTTTCAAGCTCGATTTTCTTTTCATTGGTCAAATACTCTTTTACTTCTTTTGCCATAATTTTTTGGAAATATTTTTTAATTAATAAATCAATACTAACATAATTTTTACCATTTGTTAATATTGATATTTTTTATTTTATTTTAGATAATTATCCTTATTTTCCGCAATATAATCTAAGACCGACTTCATAGCTTCTACAGCTCCTGAAGAGTTTGTAAGTTTTCCATTCTCCATGATCACAGTAAAGGCATATTTTGGGTTTTCATAAGGAAAATATCCAGTAATCAAAGAATTTACTTTTCCTTTAACAACACCGAGCTCGGCCGTACCTGATTTTGCAGCAATCCTTAATTCTGGAACGTTCAACCTTGTAGCCGATCCACCAGGCAAAACTACACCCCTCATACCTTCTTGCACATATTTTAAGGCTGTCTTATTAAGACCAAGATCTACGACTGGCCATACTTTATTATTATACTCATTTACCAAATTAGAATTATAATTCTCATCACTAGAAGAGGCTGATAAAAATACATGTGGTGTAACAAGTTTTCCACCGTTAGCTATTGAGGCAATATATCTAATGAGCTCTATAGGAGTAACTTGAAATCCATATTGACCAATAGATGTGTGATAAGTATTTCCAAGGGTCCAATCACCGTCCACAAAATTTATTCTTTTCCAGTCTGGAGTAGGTATCACACCTGTAGCTTCGCTTGGTAAGTCTATACCCGTAGTAGAAGCTAAACCAAAAAGTCTTGCATAATTATCTATCCTTGTAATACCAAGCCCTGGCTGATCCTGATATCCACCACCAACTTGATAAAAATACTCATCTGAAGATTCTGCCACTGCTCTGACCACATTTATCCAGCCATGTATTTTCCAATCTTTAAAAACAGTATCTGGACCACCATATCTGTTTTTTATAACTATCTGACCAGTTGATAAAATATTTTTATCAGGAGAAATCACTTTCTCATTGAGAGCAGCATACGCCATAAATGGTTTTACTACTGAACCAGGAGTAAAAAGTCCTGCCACTGGCCTATTTAAAAATGGGGTCCTTTTATCTTTCAATAAAGATAAAATCTTTTGATTATCAGCTGTGCCAGTAGCATTTGTCATAAGATTATTATCATATTGGGGAAATGTAGTGATGGCCAATATCTCACCATTATTTACATCCATTATAATTCCGGTACCAGAAACATATCCATGATTATTTACCACATCACGAATAGAGTTAAACATTTTCTTTTGTAGATTTGCATCGATTGATAAATTAAGATTTGCTCCAGGTATTGGCTTAATAATAATATTTTCAGATTCAACTGAAGATTTTACATCTTTTTCTGTGATTTTCTTGCCATTTACTCCAGAAAGTAAATCTTGATAAATTAATTCAACGCCATCTTTTCCAATATAATTATCTTGCCAATAATTTTTTAAATTATCCGCTTTTGGATAAGATATGTATCCTAAAAGATTTGAAAACCCTAAATCAGAAATATATTCTCTTTTGAATATATAAGAAGATGTTGATACTATATTGCTAGCTAAAATATTTCCATTTCTATCAAAAATTTCACCCCTGTTTGCTAAGATTAGATCAGTATTGTATCTATTATTGTCCGCCTTATCTTTATAGGTAGAATAATTTTTTATCTGCAAATTGTAGAGCTGACCAATAAAAACCAAAAAAATTACCGCAATTAAAAAAGATGGAGCCAAATCTGCTGTCCTAGATATGGGTTTATCAAGAGTACCTTCCATTCTGTCTAAATCTAGACCGGCCAAATTTGAAGAATCTAGAAATATATCTTCAGGATCTATTTCCTGACCATGCTTTTTATTAATTTTTTTTATTATTCTATTAAAATAATTTTTTACCATATTTTATTATTATCTAAGGTATGGACTTAAAAATCTGAACGACATAAATATTATAAAATAAATCGTAGTTAGAGTTGGAAAATTGTTTGTGGAAAGTGAAATATCAAAAAATAAACAAAAAATAAATAAAAATATTAAAAATAAAATTAGAATTATTTTTGAGATGTAAGGTTTTATATATTTCATATATTTCTTATTTATGGACTATATAGTAGTCATCATTTATCCTGGTATTATAATATCCTCTAATAAAAATCTTTTGATAAAAAGAAGCTTCTTCATTTTCAACTTTTACGACTTCTCCGAGAGCTTTACTTTCATCACTCGCCAGATATATGACTGTACCAGTAGAGACTTTTATATTATCAGGCAGAGACACAAAAAAATCTCCACTACCATTTCCATAAATATCAATAATGATATTGCGAGATGTGGCTGAGATTCTGATATCATTATTAGAATTAAAAATAGTAGAAGAAGAAAAAGATAAAGTAGAAGAGCTGTTATCAATAGACGTAGAAGTAGAAGTGCTGCCAACTCCTGTTTGAGGTTTTGGCAGGACAGAGTCATCACGACTCGCTTTCAAGACGGCTTCTATTTTATTTTTATTTCTAGAATAGAGAGACATGAGGGAAGTGTTACTATTAATACTCTCTATTTGGCCTATGAGCTTATTTGGATAAATAAATACCATATCTCCTTTTTCCACTCCGTTTAAAAATCCTTTATTTAAAAGGACAGTATCATATATAGAAGTAAAATCAGAAAATATTTTTTTTGCGATTATTGGACCATTCTTAAGAACGACATTATTTGTTGAAGTGGTTGAGGAATCTACAAGGGATCCGTATTGTTCTTTTTGGATCTGAGACTTTAAATATTCTATTTCGGCTTCAAGAGATCGTCTTGAGACGAAATATTTTTTAATGCCAGAAAAAAAACCAGTAAAAGAATTAGCTGTCTTGTCTATCGAATATAAAAATGAATTTGGTGTATTCATCACATTTTCATCTTTTGAGACACTATAATTAAACCAAGACTTTATACTAGAAAAAGATATTAAAAATATTATAAAAACAATTATAAAAATAATGTTTGTCTTATAATATTTTTTTTTAATCATAAAATTATTTTACAAATGATACATCTTTGGAATTTTTTATTAGAAGTTCATCAAATCTTTCAATATTATTTAGTATTACTCCACACCCAGCTGCCACATCTACCAGAGCGTGAGGAGAGATGATAGTCTTTACTTTTAATTGGGCTTCAAAAAGCTTGTCTATATTTTTAATAAGAGCTCCACCCCCTGTCATTATTATCCCATCTCTCAAAATATCTCCAAGTACCTCTGGTGGTGCCAATTCTAACAATTCTTTTGTGGCATCTATGATTGCGATAAGACTAGGGTACATAGCTTCACGTATATCCGCATCATTTATAACAATCTCTTTTGGAAGACCTGTCACCAAATCACGACCTTTGACTGACATATCATGCACATCATGAATATTATCAGGAAGAGCGCTACCGATTTCTATTTTTATTTCTTCCGCTGTTTTTTCACCTATTAATACTTTGTATTGAGATTTTATATATGAGACTATATCTTGATTCATTTTATCTCCTGCTATTTTTAAAGATTTTCTTAAGACTATCCCAGAAAGAGAAAGTATGGCGATATCAGACGTACCTCCACCAATGTCTACTATCAGAGATCCTGTAGGAGTATGAACTGATAATCCCATACCTATAGCTGCTGCGGCTGGCTCTTCTATAATAAATACTTCTCTAGCTCCAGCTGATATAGCAGCATCTTCTACAGCTCTGATTTCTACATCCGTGATACCGATAGGAATACCAACTACGACTCTAGGACCTAGAAACTTTTTATTTAAACTATTAGCTTTATTTATAAGGTAAGATAAAAATTCTTCCGTCACTTCATAATCTGATATCACTCCATCTATTATAGGACGGACTACTTTGATATGCTCTGGAGTGCGACCCATCATGTTTTTTGCTTCTCTTCCGAGAGCTACTATCTTACTAGTTTTATTATTGATAGCGACAACAGATGGCTCATTGATCACAATACCCTTTCCAGACAAAGAAACAAGAGTATTGGTGGTACCCAAATCAATCCCAATATCATTGGAAAATCTGTTAAATAATTTTTTAAACATTGCTATATATTACCATAAAATAAACTGTCTACAAAACTAAAATATAGCAGATATTATAGTGTTATAATCTGTATATTAATAAATATTAAACAATATGATATTAGATTTTATAGGATTATTTGTATTACTTGCTGGATTTGTTATTGGACTTGGTGCTGTGACAGTGATTGATATTCACGGATTCTTGGGAAGAAAATCTGGTTATTGGACAGAGGCTACTACCAGGACCCACAAAGTCACAAAGCCTATGATTTGGATTGGGATTTTTCTTGTGATTATCGGTGAACAGATTTTCTTTAGAAATCATTCTTTTTCTGGAATATTGCTCTATCTCACAATAGTTTCTATAGTACTAATAATAAATGGATTTTTTCTTTCATTTTCTGTGAGTCCATATATGCTTGAAAGAGAAAGACAAGGAAAGCAAGCTGAACTTTTACCACAAAAATGGCAAAATAAAATAATGATTAGCCTTTTGTTTTCTGATTTTGGCTGGTGGAGTTCGCTTGTTGTGATAGTTTGGTATTTGGTTTTGAAATAGATATTTTAAATATTTCTAACATTCCAAAGTTTTTCCAGATTTTCTACAGTCAATTCCTCTTCCATTCTTTTTTTATAATATTCTTTTAATTCTTTGTTAAGATGGCTAAACGACCATCGATGTAACCAAATTTGGTTTTCAATATCTTTTTTTACGTCTTCTATTGAAAAAGTAATTTCATTAAAATCTATAAATATAATACGACCGTCCAAAACTCCACAATTCACTGTAAAATTAAAAGATATTTCTGAAAATCCAAACTCCCAAGACTTTTTAATTAGTTCTATATAATTGTCTAAAACCATTTTTAGATCATGAATACCATATTTCTTTAAAATCTTTTTTACTATCAAAACTTTGTCCTGTTCGTAATTTATAGAACCATCAAAAAAATTAGGATTACCTATTAAGGATAGATCTTTTAAAATTTTTACCAGTTTTTTATATTTTAATTCTGTAATTTTAATATTTTTCTTTGTATTGATATATTCCCTAATAAAATCTGGATTAAAGGATCTGGAAATTAATATAAATAAAAAAATCCTAAAATTACTCTTTAATTTCTTAAACACTCTACCATTACCAATATCGTACACATTGTAATAATATCCTTCGCCTATTTTTTTCATATATAAATATAATAGCACTTATGACAATTAAAAAACACTTATTTGTCACTTAATCAATGTTCCTTGATGGAAAAACATTTTCCATGTTCCTTTTTCTTTTCTCCAGATTGAAGTTCTTAATGAAGTAGCTTTTTCTGTATCATTAATAACTTTTTCTGTTTTAAAATTTGTCACGACAACATCCTCTGATAAGATTTTAATTTCAAAATTACTGACAATATACTCAGTTTTGTTTGTTTCTGCTGGCAATCTATTTAAAATATCTTGCTTAGTATAAATTAGGCCAGAACTTCCAAATTCTCTAAAATCATCAGTGAGTAAATTATTCAACATTTCCACAGAACTTCTTATTTCTGGTTTAAGTAATGATGTTTCTAATTCGTAAATTGTATTATATATCTCATTCATAATTTAATTATATCATTTTGATAATAATTAAAAAAAATTAGTCAAATTGGTTTCAAGGTAAATTACAAATCTGTTTTAATCTCTTTTAATATAAAACTAAGATTGACTGGGAGTTTTTCTTCTGCTTCTTCAATTGAAAACCAACGTTTCTCAATATCACTTTCTCCATCATCTACTTTTCTAATAACTTTAGAAAGAAACATAAAAATTCTTATAGCTTCACCAGACTCTTTATGAGTATATGTAATATTGGAAAGTTCTCCTAAGAGTTCAATCTCATAACCTGTCTCTTCTAAAATTTCCCTTCTAGCTGTATATTCTTTTGTTTCGCCTTCTTCCATGTGACCTTTTGGAAAAGACCAATTATTTTGATCTGGGATTGTAACTAAAAGAATTTTTCCTTCATTTAGCACAATACTTCCAGCTTTCATGGTCTCGTTATTTTCATTTTTTATTTTCATATTTTTGCGGAGAATGTGAGATTCGAACTCACGGAACCAATAAAGGTTCGGCGGTTTAGTAAACCGCTGGTTTAAACCACTCACCCAATTCTCCTTTTAAATCTGGCGGAGACGATGGGATTTGAACCCATGAGGGGATTGCTCCCCTGCCTCGTTAGCAGTGAGGTGCCTTCGACCACTCAGCCACGTCTCCAATGAAAGACATTTTAACACAAAAAAGTTTTTTCTAGAAATTTACTTTGAATGTTATAATATATCATTATAAAATTAAAAATAATAAAGATATGATTAGAGAATTCGCATTATTTATAAGAGAAAAAGGAGTTATTGGGCTCGCTGTAGGTATAATTGTCGGTGGAGCAGTCACAAAATTTGTAAACGCAATCATCACTGATCTACTAAATCCGATAATCAGCGCAGTGATTGGTGGAGGAAAAGGCTTGGTCACTTATTCATATACAGTGCCAGGCACAAGTATAAACTTTACTTATGGGAACCTTATTTCAGAATTTATAAATTTTATAGCTATCTTGTTGGTTGTATATATATTATTTGTAAAATCCCCTGTTAATAAATTAGATAAGAAATCATAAAATGAAATAACAAAATAAAAAACTCGCAAAATTTGCGAGTTTTTTATTATTTATTTTTTAAGAATTATCAGCTAAAGTTGCCTTTACAGTATCAACTTTATCGATAGTATTCATAATAGAGATAACCTGATCCTCGTATCCTTCAATAACAGACCCATTGTAATACCAAAGCTTTTTCTTAATGTTATTATTTGAATAATAACGAGCTGTCTTTGGATTGGCACCACCAAGATTTCTACCAACAGTCTCGATAGCTTCATCGAAATTGTCGAATTTAATCTTAGCAGATCCCCAACCGAAAGGATTGGTATTGTAAGCAAATTTTCCACCTGTAGATTCACGCATAGCAATAGCTGGTAGGAAGTTGTATGGAAGACCATACTTCTCAGCTACAAGCACAAATTGCATTCCATGGCCAGCAAGAGGAGCAGATTTGCTTTCAAAGTAAGCGTCGATCTTATCAGCTTTTTGCTTTCTAAGAGCCTCCACACTTTGGTCTTGATCAGAATTAACCTTTAATTCTTTTAATTCAACTACGTTATTAGAGTTGGTTGAATTATCAGAAACTATATTTAACCCTAAAGTCGACAATGCGAGTACTGGAATAAACGCAGAGACGAGAAGAGTATTTTGTAGATATTTTTTCATAACGTTGCGGTTTAGCTCCGCGAACTACCCATAACTGTATATATTCCGTATAGAAACGAAAAATGAGCTTGTTTGCTCATATGTAGATATGATAGCAAAATACAAATCAAAAGTCAAGTACTCTGACACTATTTTCTTAACTTGTCAAATATATATCCCAAAAAAGCCTTATTTTATAAGGATATTTTGACTTTATCAAAAAATGTGCTAATATTTACATATCTCTAAAATAACAAAAAATAGAGGCCCTATCGTCTAGCGGCTAGGACATATCCCTCTCACGGATAAAACTGGGGTTCGATTCCCCATAGGGTCACCAAAATTTATAAATCTGGCTCCAAAATCAGCAAAAAGATGAAATATAAATCCAAATAAAGGATTATTATAGATAATATTTATTTCTTTTTCAGGTCTTTTATTTGAATAGGAGAAACTATTTTCTGTTTTCTAATTTTCTTTACTTCGACAGAAATAGACTTTTTAATATCTTTTGTAACTGTATCCTTTTCTTCTTTTAAATTTACCTCTACTATATTCTCAGTAGCCTTATTTTCTTTAGTATTTTGATTTTCAAGCATGACTTTGGCCAATTCGTTGAGGAGATTGGTCTGTAGATACCTTTTTATAGGTCTTGCTCCATAGTGAGTATCAAAAGAAGATTCAGCTATAAATTCTTTAGCCTTTTCAGTGACAACCAATCTAAGGCCCTTTCCTGACAATCTCTCTGAGATTTTAGCGAGTTCCAGATCTACTATTTGTTTTATTTCTTCTTTTTTCAAAATATCAAAGACAATAATATCATCTAGTCTATTTAAAAATTCTGGCTTGAAAAAATCCTTGAGTGAAGACATGACTTTTTCTTTAGTTTCAGAATAATTTAGACTTTCCTCGTTATTTGAATTATTAAATCCAATCTTTTCCATGTTTTGGATATATTTTGATCCAATATTACTGGTCATAATGATGATACTGTTTTTAAAATTTACAAATCTTCCCTTACTATCGCGTAGTCTACCCTCATCTAGTACTTGAAGTAAAATATTAAATACTTCTGGATGGGCTTTTTCGACTTCGTCAAAAAGTATGACTGAATATGGTCTGTGACGTACAGCCTCAGTTAAATGACCAGACTCTTCGTAGCCAACATATCCTGGAGGAGAGCCTATCAATTTTGATACAGAGTGCTTTTCCATATATTCACTCATGTCTACTTTGATCAGAGCCTTCTCGTCATTAAACATAAATTCAGCCAAAGCTTTGGTGAGCTCTGTCTTTCCTACTCCTGTCGGACCGAGAAACATAAATGATCCAATAGGTCTATCTGGATCACTAATACCTACCCGACTCCTGCGTACAGCATCTGAGATTTTTTGTATTGCTTCTTTTTGCCCAATGACACGAGCCGAAAGAGTGTCTTCCATTCTTTTTAGTTTTTCCTGCTCACCCTCGAGCATCCTTGATAGAGGTACGCCCGTCCATCGAGAAACAACATTGGCGATATCTTCTTCATTTATCTCTTCACGAAGCACCCTTCTCACTTTTTGTATTTTTTGCAACTTGTCTAATTTTGTATTTATTTCTTGATTCAATTTTGGCATCTCAGCATATCTGATCTCGGCAATACGCACAAGATCTCCAAGAGACTCTTTGACTTCCGCTTCAGCACGAAGATGGTCAAGCTTTTTTCTTAATGAAGAAATATCATCAAGTAAAACTTTTTCATTTGTCCATCTTATCTCTAGTTCTTTTGTACTTTCTTTAATATTAAAGATTTCTTTCTCTACTTCTTTTATTTTAGAAATAAGATTTTGATCTTTTTTATTAACTGATAATTCTTTTAAAAGAGCCTCTTTTTCTATTTGAAGTTTTAATATTTTACGATGAGCATCTTCCAATTCAGCAGGTTTATTTTCTAAAGATATTCTCATACTTGAAGCAGCTTCATCTATAAGATCAATAGCCTTGTCTGGCAAAAATCTATTTGTAATATATCTCACAGAAAAATTTACAGCAGAAGAAAGAGCTGCATCAGTAATACGTACTCCATGAAATAGCTCATATCTTTCTTTGAGGCCACGCAAAATAGCCAGAGTATCTTCTATTGATGGCTCTTCCACAAAAACAGTTTGAAATCTTCTGGCTAAAGCAGCGTCTTTTTCTATATGTTTTTGATATTCATTTATAGTTGTTGCTCCTATGACTCTTAATTCACCCCGAGCAAGAGCTGGCTTCAATAGATTTGCCACATCGTTTGCCCCTTCTGCAGCACCAGCACCAACTATCGTATGTATCTCATCAATAAATAAAATTATTTTTCCTTCACTCCTTTCTATCTCTTTCATTATTTGCTTTAATCTCTCTTCAAATTCTCCTCTAAATTTTGTACCAGCGATAAGCATGCCGAGATCAAGAAGCACAACCTCTTTGTCTTTAAGGCTTTCTGGGACATCATTTTTAGCTATTCTATTTGCCAAACCTTCCACTACTGCCGTCTTTCCAGTTCCTGGCTCGCCAATCAGAATTGGATTATTTTTTGTACGACGAGAAAGTATTTGCATGACTCTCATTATCTCATTGTCTCTACCTATGACCGGATCAAGTTTATCTTGTCTTGCAAGATCTGTGAGATTACGAGTAAATTTTATCAGCCACTTATTTTTCTTTGGTGCTGGAGCGTCTTGTACATTTACACTTCTATATTCTAATATCAAAGATTTTGTCACTTCTCTATCCAGTTTAAACCTAGCCAAGACCTCTTCAGTCTTACCCTTTGAATCAAGCAAAGCTAAAAACATAGCCTCTATACCGATAAATTCATCACCCATTTCTTTTGCTACATTTATAGAGTTTTCTAAAGTTTGAGCCAGCTCTGGAGTGAGATACATCTGATAGGCAGAAGATAAAGTCTGTGCGGATTGATGACCTTCAATATTTTCTATAACCACATCTAATAATAATACATAGTCCACTCCCATTTTTTCTAAAATCGGTATAATAATACTATCTTCTTGAAGTAAGATGCCAGCTAAAAGATGAAGTGGTGTGACCTGATTTTGATTTCTTTCAATTGCAATCTCATGTGCACGCCTTATCACTTCTTTAGCTTTAGTTGTAAAATTGTTGAATGCTGGAGGCATAATTATTTTTTTATATTTAAAATTTTATTTTATGAAAATATTTTGTTATTTTTCAAATCTCTCTTCGCAAATCTTCCAATCCAAATTTTCCAAAAATGCGTTTATATAATCAGATTTTTTTGTGCCAAAATCTAGTAAAAAAGCATGCTCTAGCATATCTATACAAAATATTACTTTTGAGTTAGCAAATATGCCAGTATTGTGCTCTTCAAACCACAAAGTAAACAATTCATTATCATTTTCGCCTTTTACTAGAGCAATCCAACCTATACCGCGCATTGTACCGATACTTTTGAAAGTGTTTAGCCAATTTTCAAAACTCCCATAAATCTCATCAATCTTTTTTGCTAAACCGCTCTCAGGATTTAATTTGTTAGGATTTTTTGATAAAGATTCAAAATAGATTTCGTGTAATTTCATCCCATTGTATTCCCAGCCCATCCTTCTTTCTATCTCACTCGCTTCAATGCTTCCTTTTTCTACAGTGCCATCATTCCATTTATTGAGAATACTATTAATATTTTTAACATATCCCTCATAAAGAGTAAAGTGAAGTCTTAACGCTTCATCAGAAAAACCTTTCAAACCTAATAAATTTTCATAATTTTTTGCTGTATACATATTTTCTTTTTTCTTTATTTTAACATAATAAAAGATAATATGTTTAGTCTGTATTATTTCTTAAATTTATAATAAATTTCTTTTAAAGTTTTAGAAAATCTCTTTAAATCTTCATCTTTAATGTCTTCATTGATAGAGATACGAATAGTCTCACGGGCAACTTTTTCAGCTTCAAACTTTTTGATTTTATTTTTATAAAGACTAAATATCACATGACTGTATTCATCACTCTTGGCACTACAGGCCGATCCTGCTGAGACAGAAAATCCTTTCTTATCTAGTCGAAGCACCATCTCATCAGATGGAAAATCTGGTAGCCAGACAGAAATATTTGATGGAAGTCTCTTTGCAATCCTATCTTCTCTGACAATACCCTGTTTGTCGAGTTTCCATTCATTTTCATTCCAACATCCGTTTAATTTTGCTTCTGGAATGTTTTTCAAAATATCTTTCAATAAATCATTTCTTTTTTTTACTATTTCTTGTAAGAGTTTTTGATTTTTATGTTTTTCTTCTACTTCTTCTATGGCTCTAGCTAGTCCTACCGCCTTTTCAATGTCTACTGTACCAGAAAAAATATTTCTCTCTTGCCCACCACCAAAATAAAATGGAGAAATTTTCACGTTTTCTTTTTTAAATAATATTCCACTAGATTTTGGGCCATATATTTTGGATCCGTTTAAAGACAAAAGATCTACTCCGAGCATATCTATATATAGTGAGAGATAATTACCAGCTTGAGCTGCGTCTGTGTGAAAATACGGATAAGAAAAACTATCTTTATTGTTTTTCTTTTTCCAGTCTTTTATTTTTTTGCCTATGTTTTTTATTTCTTGAATTGTCCCAATCTCATTGTTTACATACATTATAGATATCAAAATAGTATTATCTCTTATTTCTTTTTCTATATTATCTGGATTTATAATGCCATTATCATCACAATCTAAATAAGTAACTTCTATCTTTCCTGATTTTTCTAAAAATTTTATATTTTCTAAAACTGCGGCATGCTCTATATTTGAAGTGATTATATGTGGCTTGATATCTTTACTATTTTCTAGAAAATACTCTGTCACACCAAAAATAGCAGATACACAAGAAAGTGTTCCATTATTTGTAAAATATATCTCATGATCTTTTACACCTAAAACTCTAGCTATTCTGAGTCTAGAATCGTGAAGTATATTTTCAGCTTTTTGTCCTTCCTTATACAAATTAGCTGGATTAAAATTAAGAGCCGAAACTTTTTTCATTTCAGATAAAACTTTTTTGCTTGGCATAGTCTGCGAAGCAAAATCTAAATAGACTCTATTATTTATATTTTTCTTATCCATAATTAATTATTAATATACAATATTTTATAGACTTTGGCAATTTATAAAATGAAAACTTTTATTGACTCATAAAATTTATAAAGTTAAAATATATAAAAGTTCTTTAAATATTAACTGATACAAAAAAAACAAAAAATGATAAGTGGGCCTTTACTCGCTTTGTACATATTATCCTTTTTAATACCCATGCCTTTTTTAGTGGCTTACAGAAAAAAGATAGAATCTTTTTTTAAAAAAATACTAAAAAGAATAGGGTTCGAAATAAAAGTTTTTTGGATAATATTACTAATAAGACTGTTTTTAAGATTTTAATTTGAATATTTTAATTTTAAAAACCGTCTTTTTTTGATAATAAAAACTTGACAAGTAATATGTATGATGCTATACTATAATTAGAAGAATATTTTTACTTTAAATAAAATCCGTTTTTATGAAAATAAAAATTAACACACGCAAAGTGTCTTTGGAGGATCTCAATTTAGATCCCAAGACTTTTAAAAAGTTAAAAAAAAGAAACATCTCCTCGTTAGAGGACGTGTCTGTAATTCCAAAAAACCTTTTTAAAGAAATCGGCATTGGGAAAAATAGATATGATAATTTGATGATTTCAATCGCAAATTATTTACTAAAAGATTGTCCAGCTGTCAGAGATGTTTTTTAATAGAAAGTCAAAGCGTCATTCATTATTGACGCTTTTTATTTTATATATAGACTATAAGGGTTTTTTGTGATATTATTAATACAAATAAATATAAGTGGGAATCTAGTGTTTTTATTTTCGCTTTATTTACTAAATAACCTTTAAAATGTCAGACAAAAATCAAAACAACAATCTAAAAGAAAGGCAGCCTATCGTAGTAGTGATGGGTCATGTTGACCATGGAAAAAGCTCTCTTCTTGACGCTATTCGTAATTCCAACATTGTAGATGGAGAAATTGGTGGTATCACTCAGCACGTTAGTGCTTATGAGATTTCTCACGAAATAAAAGATAAAAAAGAAATAAAAAAGATAACATTTCTAGACACACCTGGGCATGAAGCTTTTGGATCGATGCGTGAGAGTGGAGCTAAAATTGCTGACATAGCCATCTTAATAGTCTCAGCAGAAGATGGAGTGATGCCACAGACTATCGAAGCTCAAAAGACTATTGTAGAAAATAATATCCCCTATCTTGTAGCTATCAGTAAAGTCGATAAACCAAATGCAAATATTCAAAAAACCAAAAATTCTCTAATAGAAAATGGTATCTACCTAGAAGGCATGGGGGGAGATATTTCTTATGTAGAAATAGATTCAAAAACTAAGAAAGGTATACCAGAATTGATCGACACTATCTTACTTGTAGCTGAGATGGCTGATTTAAAATATGACTCATCAAAAAATGCAGAGGGATTTGTATTGGAATCTCTACTTGATGGTAAAAGAGGTATATCTTCTACCCTTATAATAAAAGATGGTGTCATGCCAAAATCTGGAGCAATACTCGCAGACATAGCATTATCACCTATTCGTATCGTTGAAGATTTTGCCGGAAAACCTATATCTCAAGCTCATGCAGGACAAGTCATAAAAGTCACAGGCTTTGATAATGCTCCAAAAGTCAATGGAGAATTTACTTCTAGCTCTGATAAAAAAGCATTAGAAAAATTACAAATAGAAAGAATAAATAATACCACTCAAAAAATCTTAGATCCAAAAGCTTATCGTAGCGCAAAGCTTGTCATACCTGTAGTACTAAAAGCTGATACTCTTGGTACACTCACAGCTATAGAAAGAGAAATTAAAAAAATTGAATACAACAAAAAAACAGATGAGGACACTGGTATTAAAGTAAAAATAATTGGTGGTGGTATAGGAAATATCACCGAAGGAGATGTCTTGGCCACTTCACATGATGAGAATGTAGTGATAATAGGTTTTAATGTAAAGGTAGATAACAAAGCTAAAGATGAGGCGGAGAGGCTCGGTATAAATATCACTACTTTTGATATTATTTATAAACTTGCAGAATGGTGGACAGAAAAAGTCGACGAAAGATTGCCACATGAAGAAATAGAAAAGACTACAGGAAAATTAAAAATTCTAAAGCTATTCTCTGCAAATAAAGATAAACAAGTACTGGGAGGAAGGGTCTTGGAAGGAAGTATAAAATTAAATGCTAAAGTAAAAATCTACAGAAGAGATTTTGATATAGGATTTGGAAAAATTGTAGAATTACAAAGTATGAAAATAAAAACAAATGAAGTCCTCGAAGGTAATGAGTGCGGTCTCATGATAGAAAGTAAGACAGAGATAATACCTGGCGACATAATTGAATCAATAGAAATAGAAAAAAGAAAAATAATATAATTTATGGATATAAATAATGAAGACTTTAATCCTGATTTTGCAGGAAAGACAGAAAGGCAAATAAAAATTGGACTGACTATCCGATCTATAGCTCAAGACTTTTTTCAAAAAGAGTCTTCTGGTACATCTTTGATCACCGTGACTCGTGCCGATATTTCTCGCGATCTAAAAAATACTAATATTTTTATAACTGTACTACCAGACTCTAAAGAAGAACAAGCCTTAAATTTTGCCAAAAGAATGAGAACAGAGCTTCGCACAGAAATAAAAAAGAAACTGCAAATCAGAACTATACCGATGGTGGAAGTAAAAATAGACAAAGGTGAAAAAGCTAGACAAATAATGGACACTGTCTTTAAAAAAGTGAAATAATAAATTTTAATAAATTATTGAGTTTTAGTCGTGATATAATATTATATATAAAAGTAGATAATATTATTTTAAAAATATGATAACAACCAATATTTTAGCTCAGATCTTTGGAATAACATTTTTGTTTGTGGGTATCTCAATAATTTTCAACAGAAAATCTGTCCATCTTGTAGTAGAAAAAATGACAAGAGAGCCTGGTCTTTTGTGGTTTTTGGGTTTTGTATCAATATTTTTAGGATCATTTATACTTGCTTTTTCAAATTTTTATGGAGATGGTTTGTCTTTTGTATTATCAATTGTCGGAATCTTAGCTTTCCTAAAAGGAATTTATTTGCTTTGGATACCTGGACACTCTATGAGACTTTGGAATAAGATAAATGATAATAAGACAATAATTTCTATCTCTGGAATAATTATAACAATAATAAGTCTCTATTTGATAGCTAAAGGTTTTTATTTTTAATATAAAACAAACAAGCTGACACACAAATGTGTCAGCTTGTTTGTTTTGTGCCCAGGAGAGGACTTGAACCTCCAAGGATTGCTCCACTAGTTCCTAAGACTAGCGCGTATACCAATTCCGCCACCTGGGCAAATATTAGAAAATAACAGAAATTAAATCTATAATTCTCTTTGCATATAATAACAGAAATTAAACAATTTCTCAAATAGAAAACAGATCTTTATAAAAATAAATTTTTATGCTATTATATTTAGAATTAAAAAGCCCCTATAGCTCAGTTGGTAGAGCAGTTGCCTCTTAAGCAAACGGTCGTAGGTTCGAATCCTACTGGGGGCACCATGTAATGAGAAGCACGAGTTATATACGTTATTAATAGATAGCAGATATAATAAATATTGAACATAATAAAAAAGAAGTGGAAATATATTCCACTTCTACAATAAAAAACATCTTTCATTTCAATAACTTTAAGGCTTTAGCCAAATAATCACCTGCCATATTCCAATCAATAGGATCTAAAGCATTTCCACTTGGCCTTAATTTACCTTGTGCATCAATACTTATTTTTGGAAATTCTTTTGCTAAAGGCTCCACCAAATTAAGAGTGTTTGGACCGAGTCCGCCAGCGACAACAATACCAATATATGAAATATTTTCATGAATACTTTTTGCAATAGGAATAAGGTCTTGCGCATCCATATTCAATCCTCTACCCATACTTTTATCGAGGAGTATATAGTCTACAGAATATTTATACTCCTTAACTCTTTGAACAAAGACATCGATGTCATTCCCGACCAATTTAAAAGCTTCAGTATTTCCCTGCAAAATAATTTTAATGAGCGGATATTTTTTACGATATTCTTTTAAAACATCAACTTCTGGCCAGATCATATCTAACTGAAGCCCATTCAGATGATTACCAGCATAATCTGTGGCTTTGAAGAGATTTTCCAAAACATCAACGCCTTCATAATCAGCATAGTGAAGAACATTGAAGATTGATGGGTGCCCTAAAAAAATTGAACTTACTTCTTCTTTTTTCGGAAAAGCATTTTCCCATTTCGATGGTATTCCATTAAGTGTTTTATAATTCATCATTACACCAACGTGTAATTTTCTTTTTGATCCACTTTGTTTATTCTTCAAAAAGATTTCCGCCATTTTTAACACTTCTTTACTGGACATAAAATCGGTTATACCGATATATGGAATTTGCATGTGACCTCCTTTTTATTTGATGAAAAAATCGTTACCTTTTTAATACTATAATAAATGAGATTTTTAGTCAATAAAATTATTTTTTATTTTTTCTGTACGATTCTTTTATTTTTAAATATTCTTTTTGATTTCCTTTCACAATAGAAGCTGGATATTTTTTAATATTTTTCTCCAGTTTTTCATGGATTATTTTTTCAATATCTAAATCCAAAGAGATAGCCATTTCAGTACTATAAATAAGCACATCCGCTAATTCTTCTTTTATTTTTTGTAAAATTATTTGATCTTGTTTTATATTTTTTATAGACAAATCTTTCCATTGAAAAATTTCTAGAAGCTCAGAGGACTCTATACTTATTGATTTAGAAATACTGCTAGGATTTTTTAGAATAGACCATCCTCTTTCATTTATATATTTTTTAATTTCTTTTTTCAATTCTTCCATAATTATATATTAATAATAACATATAACCTTATCATACACATTAATATAGTCAAAATCATAGAGAGGTCACAAAATTAAGAAATAATTTTCTTTATAAACTCGTCTATAAATTTTACATCTTTTGTTTTCATGCTAGACGCATTAACGTGTCCTCCACCGCCATACTTTTCTGCGATCTTTTCCACATCAACACCACCATTAGCGCGAAAACTCAATTTTAATTCTCCACGCTCAAATGTATAAATAATAGTAAAAGTCTTAGTCTTTTCTGTCAACTTGTGTCCTAATTCATTCCTAAATACCGGACTAGCATTGATAGCATATACTTTGTATCCATCAAAATTTATCAACTTCGCACTATTTAATTGATTATCTACTAATTTCAGATAATTAGACTGCAATATTGTCCCAGTATTTTTTATTTCTAGAAATTTCTTTTTATCTTCTAGATCTTTTTCAACTTTTGAAAAAATCTTGAAATCAAATTGTAAAGTATAGACATAGGCTAAAATATTTCTCTCTTCTTTATTTATTTTTTCATCTTTTGAGAAAGAATACGTATCGCCTATTGAGATATATCTAATTAATTTTGGAATTATATTTTTCGGGAAAAAGTATTCGTGGGCGAGATACGCTCCGGATACCCCATCTCTAAATACTGATCCGAAGAGAGACTCTACTAATCGCTTCATACCAATATGGTGATCTATTACTATTAACTTCTTTGCAACTTTTTGTACTTTTTTTAATTCATTCTCTTTAAGGCAAAAATCTATAAAATAAACCTCTTTATCTTTTAATTCACTTATTTTTATTTTTTTACTCTGCAATATATCATCTCCTTTTACAGTGCGAGAGAGAGGTATATATTCAGCCTTTTCTTTAAATTTTTTATGAGCGACAAATGCTCCAGTAAATCCATCGACGCAATTTTCATGATAAAAAACTATAATGTTTTTTGTAATTTTCATATTAAAAAATTATAGCATAAAAGTGAAATTTGTGTTAAAATAACTCATAATTTAAAAGACTTTATGGCTAAAGAAAATATATATTCAAATACAGATACAGAAAAAAATATCGCGGCAACTTGGGGTGAGAGTGTATTATCATTTCAAGATCTGACTTTCTACTATAATGAAAACAAACCAATTCTAAAAGAAGCAAGCTCAAATATTCGTAAAGGCCAAAAATTGACCCTCATGGGCCCAAATGGTGCCGGCAAATCGACTCTATTCTCAATAATCACTGGAGAGCAAAAACCAATCGAAGGAAGAGTGGTGATAGGAAATGATCTCAAGATAGCCCTAGCTAAACAATTTATTCCTCATGACAAATGGGAAAAGACTGTACGTGAATTTCTAGAAGAAGCTTTCACGGAAAAAGTCTATGATATAGATAAAAAAGCAGAAGAGACTTTTGCTGTTATCAATCTTCATCCTATACACAAGACTAAAGATATAAAAACAAAAAAAGATGAAGCGATGCATCTTCTTAATAAGAAAATTAAAGAGCTCTCTGGAGGGCAAAAAGGAAAGCTGCTCATAGCTCAAGCTCTCATAGCCAAGCCAGATATATTATTACTCGACGAGCCAACCAATAATCTAGATAAAGAAGCGGTAAAACTTTTGACCAACTTCATGAAAACTTACACAGGTACAGCTATTGTGATTTCTCATGATGAAAACTTTTTAAACTCTTTTACTCATGGCATTCTTTATATAAATACACAAAATCAAAAACTCGAGCAATATGTAGGTAATTATTTTAAAGCCATAGAAGAAATCAAAAGACAAATTGAAAGAGAAAAAAGAGAGGTAGCTCAAGCAGAAAAAAAGATCCAAGAAAATAAAGACAAAGTAAACTTCTTTGCTCATAAAGGTGGAAAGATGAGAAAGCTTGCTGCAAAATTAAAAGATGAATATAAGGAGATGGAAGAAAATATGACCGATGAAAGAAAAGAAGACAAGACTATCAGAAAATTTAATATCAAAATAAACGAAGAAGAGAGAGATGGAATGGGAGGCGTGATAATTGAGATGGATGAAGTAAATATTCTAGAGCATGGCGAACCAAAAGATGTAAAAATAAAAAAAATAGAATTAAGAAAAGGAGATAAATTACAAATCCTAGGACCAAATGGTATTGGTAAGACTACTCTTCTAGAAAGAATCGCCAACAAAAAAGCTATTGGTACAAAAATAAAAGAAAATATAAATATTGGATATTATAGACAAGATTTTACGACTCTAGACTTTTCCAAATCAGCTTATGAAGAATTGTCCAAAGTCTTTAAAAGACTAGATGATCACCATTTGCGCGCCACAGCGGCTGGATTTCTTTTAGGAGGGAAGGAATTGTCTCATAAAGTTGGACACTTGTCAGAAGGACAAAAAGGACTTCTTATGTTTGCCTATCTTACCCTACTAGAGCCAGGTATACTAATACTAGACGAGCCTACAAACCATATCAACTTTAGACATATTCCAGTCATAGCAGAAGCTATCAAAAATTATGAAGGTGTAGTCATCATAGTCTCACACGTAAATGATTTTGTTAGAAAAATTGGAGTTAACCACACTCTAGATCTAGGATCTATTTAATTATTTCATTTTTAAATATTTAGCCTCTATTTCTTTTATTTCTTTAGCAGCATTTTCAAAAATCTTATTTTTTGCTAACTGAATACTCTCTAGATAAATTCTCTCCAGATCCTCTTCTGGGACAGAAGGATTATTTATAAGATCTTCTTTTATTTCTTTTTCTACTTCCTGGAACTCTCTCATAGCTCTATCTTGTGCCAAAGATATTTCTTCTGCAGACTCTCTCAACATCGGCTCCACTTCATTAAATTTTTCTATGATTTGATCTTGTATACTTTTATTTGTTTCATTTGTCATATATTTTTATTTTGCTACTAAACTTCTCGCACTGACCCAGGCTTTTTTCCCGAGCGCTTTAAACAATCCTCCAACAACTTCAATTATATTCCAGCCAGTATTTAAGTATCTGGTCACTATAGATCCGACGGCTTCACCTATAGCTCCCGACCAATTTTTATTGGAGATAATACCATCCTTTATACCTTTCAAAAAATTACCAAATAAAGCATCCCCGATAATAGTCAATGATTTATTGCCAACCTTACCAATATCTTTTTCAAGACTTGCATTTAATTCTTCATATTTCTTTTTTAGTTCGGGACTGTTGAGACGGTCGTCTCTTTTTTTAAGTCCTTCTCTAGTACCATTCCAAAGCCATCTCCAAAATCCCTCCTTTTCTTTTTTGTCATTCTTTTTCTCTTCTCTTTTGTCACCTCTTTCGTTTTGTTCTTTTTTTTGATCACCGCCCAGATATTTATTAACTATCTCGAGTACTCTGTCATCAACATTTTGTTCATGGCCTCTATGGTCTTGAGAAGATTCTCTGACTGGACTACTCTCTGGAGAACCAGTTTCAAAATTTTTAATTTCTCCTAAATCTGGGGCAGTAGTTCTACTTGAAGACTCCGACCTTACAGGGTGAGATTGTGGCTCGTTTACATCTACAACTTTAATACTCTCTACAAATTTATTTAAATCCTTATATTCTTGTTTTGTAGGTTGAGGTATTAATTTTTCAATTGAGCTATGAGGCATTGACTTATTTTTATCCACCTTTTCATTTCTGGGTCTAGAATTGCCCATTTGAGGAAGTACTACATCTATGATTGGTTTTAATGGTTCTTGCGCCAGATTGGCCTGTACCGCGACTGGATCTTTATTGGCTTCCTGTAAAATTCCATCTTTATCAACATGAAAATCTTCTCCCGATAAGTCATTTTCAACTTTATCTCCAGATAGACTTTTCGGTTTTTTATCTTTTTCAAAAAGATCTTTTCTGGATTCATTATAATCTTGTATCTGTTTTTTAATATGATTATATTCTTTTTGTAATTCTTCTTTGCCGTCTTCTTGTGAATTATTTATATCTTCTGCGACATAATTTAAATCTTGAATTATATCAGAAATATCTTCACCACGATTCATTTTGTTTATTATTTCTAAATCTATTTTTTTAAATCTATCAGATAGTTTTGGCTGTTTTGGAGCATTTAGAACCTTTTCCATGTTTTGTGAAAGCATATTGGAAATATTTTCTCTTTGCAGATCTGACACATGTTGATCTAAAGTTTTCTTTTGTACTTTTTCTTTTTTAGACTCTGGTTTTTTATTTTCTTTTTTGTCTTCAGACGCTGGAACTGGATCAGGTCTTGTTTCAGTATTATTACGTCTATGTATTTCCATTTCAATACTTGCAAATTCACTTTGTAAAAAAGCTTTCGTTTTTGGATTATCAAGGTTTTGAATTCTTAAACCAAAATTATTAAGATCCGTTAAAAAACCAGAGACCTTCTTCCCTTCAGGGAGTCTTCTTATCTTGGCAGAAAAATTATAAAAATCTTTTAACAATTTCTCCTCTTCTTTAGTATATTCTTGAGTTTTTATTTCCTGTTTTACTTCCGGCACTGGAGCTGGTTCTGGTTGATTTTTTTCAATTTCTTGAGTCTCTGGTTTTTGAGGAGAAGTGTTTTTTTCTTTATTTAATTCAGCTAATCTGCCATGTAAAGCGTGAGCAGATTCAAAATCATCACTAGTACCAACCTTATTGTTTGGGGTTTTATCTTTTTCTGTTTCCCCTCTTAGCCATTCAATCTCAGTTCTTTTATGATGAAAATTACCAATTTTGAAATCTCTACTAAAATTTAAACCTTGATCATCTAATTCTTTTATTTTTGTCCTAAGAGACTCATTTGATTTATTTCTTACTGTTCGGCCATTTTTAGATTCTGAAACAAAATCGCTGCCTATAGAGTCGTTTTTATCTTTTCTATTATTTTCTGCCGCTAATTTATCATGTAAAGCCTGAGCAGATTCAAAATCATCCCTAGTACCGATTGAATTGGTTTTTACAATATCGTATTTTTCTCTGCCTTTTCTTAGCTTTTCAGGATTGTTTAAATAAGGATTTTTTCCTTTTAGTCTGTTAATCATTTTCTTTCCCTGTTCTATTTTTGATCCTGATCCTGGTTGAGCTCCTAATGATGACATAATTTTATTATATTAATAATATTATACACCAAAATATAGGACTTTTTTGGTAATCCACAGAATTAGGCTAAAGTTGTAATATGTGTTATTATGTGTATTAAGTAAGTCGCTCTCACTTGTATCAATAAAAATTGTGTCTTGGGAAAAAGTTGTGCTTACGAATTATAAAATTAATTATAATTCTAAATAAAAATAAATATTGTTTAGAAAAAAATAAAATGCAAAATAATAAGTTATATGTTGGTGGTATCCCTTACGCATCAACAGCAGAAGATTTAAAAAACTACTTCTCTCAAGCTGGTGAAGTCAAAGACGCTATGATTATCATGGACAAAATGACTCGCCGCTCAAAAGGTTTTGGATTCGTAGAAATGGCAGACGCTGAAAGCGCAAGCAAAGCTATCTCAATGTTCCATGATAAAGAGTACGAAGGAAGAAAATTGACTGTCAATCTAGCTCGTCCTATGGAAAAGTCAGAAGATAGACCAAGAAGAAACTTCTAATTAATCTTCAATATAAAAACTCCACACTATGTGGAGTTTTTATATTATTTATCCCAACCTTTTTTGATTATCGCAGCTTTGGCTGCATTTGTTTCGGCTTCTTGCTTACTTTTTCCTTCACCTTCAGCTATTCTTTTCTCTCCAAAATAGATAGCAATGATAAATTTTTTATCATGATCTGGTCCAGACTCAGATACCACTCTGTAGCTCGGGGTGACTGACAATATATCTTGAGACTTTTCTTGCACCATAGATTTTGCGTCTTTATATTTTCCTTCTTCGATAATCTTATCAGTATGAATAAGTAATGTCTTTTCAATAAAATCTTTTGCAAATTCATAACCTTTGTCTAAAAATATCGCCCCAATAAATGATTCATAAGTATCTGCTAGTATAGAAAGTCTCGCCTTTCCAAAGTCCTTACTTTCACCTTTTGATAAAAATAGATAATCATTAAAATTTAAATCTTTAGCGATACCGCTTATAGTCTTAGTATTTACAAGTGCTGCTCGATAAGCTGTCAATTCCCCCTCTGCCAGATCTGTAAATTTATGATAAAGATAATTTGTAGAAGCCAATTCTAGTACAGCATCACCCAAAAACTCGAGTCTTTCATTGTGGCCCAATTTTGATCCAGAGCTTTCATTGATATATGATCTATGGATAAAAGCTTGAATTAATAGATTTTTATTATTAAAATTAATGCCTAAATCTTTTTCTAAGACACTAAAATCTTTTTCATTTTTTACTTCTTTAGTCTTTTTGGTTTTATTTATGTTCATAATTCTGATTAATCTTTTCGAGGCCTGAGGCAATTATTGGCTTTATATCATCATAAATCTTTAATCCATCTATCTGATCAAGAGAAAACCATTTTGCCTCAGTGAGACCAGTATTTTCTTTTTCTAAGACGAGTGGCTCGTGAGATGCTTCTGCCAAGAAATAAGAAACATGCTTTTTAACTTTTTCTGGAGCCTGATTCTTTTCTTCTTCAGATATCTCTTCTGGCTTTTTCGCATTAGCTATATAAGTATTCTCACTCAATTTATCTTTTATTACGACATTTACACCTATTTCTTCTTTAATTTTTCTGACTGCTCCTACACGAAGATCTTCCTCTGGCATCAATTTTCCTTTTGGGAGAGTCCAATGCTTAAAAATATCTTTTACAAAAGCAATAAAAACTTGTCCGTTGTAGACAGAATATACCATACCACCAGCCAGATTGACAGTCTCTAAATTATTTTTTTTTTGACTAGATTCTTCTTTTCTAGGCTCACCCATTTCTTTGTATATAGATCCAAGTACTCCGTTTACAAATTTGTGAGAGTTCACGCTGCTGTAGTTTTTAGCTAGCTCTATAGCCTCATCAATCGCAACTTTTGGTGGCACAATATCACCATTAAAAAGTAATTCAGCAAGACCAAGACGAAGAATATTTCTATCCATAGTATTTATCTTGTCGAGTGGCCACTCTGGTGCCGCACGAGAAATAATATCATCAAGAGTGGAAACTCTCTCTTGAATAGTAGTCAGTAGGTTAAAAATAAATCCATCATCCTCCCCTTCTGCGAATTCATTTATTTGTCTTTGGATCATTTTTTGTAGTCCTTCTTTATTGATATTTAGATTATCATTTACATCTAATTCAAAAAGAATTTGAAGAACTATACCTCTAGCTAAATGTCTATTTATATTCATAATTTTATTTTACTAAAGAAATTATAACATGAAAATTTTAGGAAAAATAAAAACCACAAGATTTTTGTGGATTTTATTGCTAAGATTTTGATTATTTAGCTACAGTTTTAGCCTTTACTTTTCTGACAACTTTACCTTTGTACATTCCACAAGCATCACATGCTGTGTGTGAGTGAATCATAGCTCCACAATTTGGGCAGCCTTGTAAATTGGCCGCTTTTAGAGCGTGATGACTTCTTCTGTTTGCTGTGTGAGCTCTTGTATGTCTCATTCTTACTACCATAAATTTTGATTTATATTATCTATAAATAATAACATTTTTAGCTCTTTTTTGCAAATAATAAAAGATCCTTCATTATACTAATGAATTATGTTTAAAGTCTTAACTAAATCTTCTAATGATTGAGTATAGCCACCGCCACTAATATTAAACTTAATAAAACCAATACCTCTTATAGGTACTATTAAAGTCTCCCATCTCCCTGTGCCTCTAAAAACAGTTAGCGGATTTCCTGAATTTGTATAATACGTTTTTGAAAAATATGAAATTGAAGAAGTCGCCCAACTTCCATCCATCTCACTTTGTGCATATACCATATACGAATTTGAATTTTTATCATAAGAGTATGTTATGCCGCCAAATTTTGCATCACTGTCAGTTATAGAATTTCCAGATACATAACTTATGTTAATAGTATCCCCTGCCCATTGTCCTTTGATTTGAGTTAAAATAATTTTATTAAGATTATTAGTGGTAATACTCCAGTCTGATGTTTTTGAAAATGATACATTCCATTCTGGTTTTGAAATCAAGTTATTATTTGTTTGTTTAACTGGTGGAGTCAAAGTTTCTACTACTTGATTTGGGTCTAGTGATCTTACAGAATCTAATACATTATTCCAATATGTTTGTGATTGAGGAGAATATTGTTTTAAAATACTATAGACAAAATCACCAATCTTTATAAATCTCTGTTCTGTGTTATTTGCACACCCTGAGCCAGAAAGACATCCTGCTATATTTTTTTGATAATATGAATAAGGTATAACTTGTACAAATGCTGCTTGGACATAACATTTTCCATTATCTGAAGTTTCATTTAGTTCGGTACATGGGAATCTTCCATCTGGAACATTAATACTGAAACTTTCCAGCTTGGTGCCAGCAACTGATTCTTGATTACGGACAACCTTATAATCTGTAACATCGCTAGGCAATGTAAATTGAATTCCTAATTCTTTATTTATATAGACATTAGCAGATGAATTATTAGCGTCAACATTCTGATTATTATTTTGATTTGTTGAATTTAAAATAATAGTACTAGAAGCAAAAATGGAACCAAGAGTAACTGGAGTATTTTGGATTGTAGATGAATTTAGATCATCCTTTTTTATTAAAGAATTATATTTATAAGCCATGACACCAAAACCAACAATAGCTATGACTGCTATTATAGATAAAATAGAAATTAAACTTTTTTTCATAAATTTGTTTTTTAATATTAATAAATTAATTATACACCTTTTTAAAAAATTAAAATTTTCACAAAAAAAACAGGGCCAGAGGTCCTGTTTTGCAAAGTCTTTTTCTTCAGCTCCCTTAAGAGAGTTTCTATTAAAAACTTTTTCCTTTCATCCCAAAGCTTTTGAGCTTTTTCTGAGGATGCCATACCCATAATTATTGTAGGCTTAGCATTCTTAGACATCTCATAATCATCATCCTCAAGCCATTGACTAACAATTTCTCCACCATTAGTGTCGCCGGCATAGAAAATCTCGGCATCCGGGTCAAGATAAATCAGATATTTCTTGGTCTCATTTGAAAATACAAGACGTCCTTGAAATATGTATGCCTTGACCTTTTCCTTTTCGGGGGTAAAAAATACAATGCTATCGCCCATGTTTTTAGCTATCCAAACAATTGTGTCGTTCGGAATAATAGGTGCCGGCTCCCTTGTGTAAGGTTGGTCCTGGAAAGGATTTACTTCACTTGCCTCTACAGGCTTTTCTTGTGAACGGCAGGAAAAAATGAAAATTACAAAAACAAAAAACAAAAAAATGTTCCTCATGATCAAAATTTTTAGAGGGTTAATAAGAAATACATTCCTATACTATATTAACACAAAAACATTATTATTGTCAAACTTAATATAAAAAATGCTGCACAAATAGCGCAGCATTTTACAATTTCTTTACAACACAAACGATATTTCTGTGTTTGAAGCTGGAACTATTTCACCAATATTGGTGGAAATAGTTCTGATCTTAAATACAACCTTCACACCAGGTATGTACCCATTGGTACGTGATAATGTTGAAATCCTCACGTTAAAAGGAATAGTACTTTCACCAGGCTGAAGTATTTTATTCAGCACCACAGACAAATCATCTGTAAATGTTGTCCATGTTCCAGAATTTACGAACCGATAAGAGATTCCAGAAAAAATACTACCGGTTGCTGTTTGTAAATTCACAGAATACACAGTGATATTTTGGTTGGAAGGATTCCAAACGGAATAGCTTCCAACTATCACTGTATCACTCGGACCAATTTGTCCGATGTTGTAATTAGGAGAGGTATTAATGTCCACCCGTGATGGAACATTTTCTTTTTTACAAGAAATTAAAAATAAAGAAATTGTAACTGTAACAAGGAACAAAAAATACTTTTTCATGACTGTTTTGTTTGTATTGTTTTAAAAATAAGATTTCTAGATACTATATATAGTATAGCATATTGATATATATTTGTCAATATATAAAATAATATGTTAAAATTAATTATCTTTATAATTTATTTTATTAAAGTATTCAATTTATTTGGATTAAAACTTTAAATTTATGCAAAATGAAACTCTAGAAAATGAGGCAAAAACAAAAGAAATTACTGAGCAAGAAACTCCTTTTATTCATCTTCGCACTCACTCCCACTACTCCATCCTCAAATCCCTACCCCAAATCAAGCAGCTGGTAAAAAAAGCTTTGGAATTCAAAATGCCTTATCTCGCTCTGACTGATTACAACAACATGTATGGAGCTATAGAATTTTATAAAGCCTGCAAAGATAAAAATATTAAGCCAATACTCGGAGCAGAGATAGATTTCAGAACAGAAAATAATCTAAAGAAAAAATATAAATTAGTCTTTCTGGCAAAAAATGAAAAAGGATACAAATCTCTCATGAAGCTGGTATCTCTGGCTCAGATAAAAGATAGACTTGATCCACATGTAGATTTAAAGATGCTAAGAGAAAATTTTAATCAAGACTCTGGTCTTGTGGTATTGTCAGGAGCTCAAGACGGAGAGATATCAGACTCTTTGGCTCGTGCTGATTTTGATGGAGCTAAAAAAATCTTGGAAAATTTTGAAAATATTTTTGGAGAAGATGGTTTTTATCTTGAATTATCACCTCAAAATAATTTTGACTATGCGGAAGAAATAAAAGAAAATACTATAAAATTTGTAAAAGATATAACAAAAAAAGAAAAGCAATTAATCTTTACACAAAATTCTCACTATCTCACCGAGTCAGATAGAGCAGCACACAGAGTGATCTTTAATATTCATGGTGAGATAGAAGATGTAGAGCTTTATCAAAACAAATTCAACAAAGCAGACTATTCTTTTATCGATACCAAAAAAGCAAAAGAGCTGGCAAAAAAAATCGGTAGTGAAAAATATAATTTAGAAAATCAAAATATTGATATAATTCGAAACACTTTTGATTTAGCAGAATCTTTAAAATGTGAAATCGAGCTAGGAAAGTGGCATTTTCCAGATATTGCAAAAGATTATCAAGAAGAACTGGATAAAGGAAAAACTTTAGACGACGTACTAGAAAGACTGGCGATGGAAGGTATTGAAAAAAGAAAAATAAGTGACGAAAGAAAAGATGAAGTTATAGAAAGACTCAAATACGAATTGGACATCATAAAAACTAAGGGCTATGCTCCATATTTTCTTGTGGTGTATGACATGCTCAAATACGCCTCAGACAATGGTATCCTGACCAACATCAGAGGATCGGTGGCCGGATCAATGACTACATATCTACTTCGCATCACAAAATGCGATCCATTAATTTACCAAATTCCCTTTGAAAGATTTTTAAATCCAGAAAGACCATCAGCCCCCGACATAGACATGGACTATGCTGATGACAGAAGAGATGAAATGATCGACTATGTGAGAGGTAAATACGGCGAAGATAATGTGGCCCAGATTGGGACTTTTGGTACCATGCTTGCAAGAGGTGCTGTAAAAGATGCAGCTCGTGCCATGAAATATCCTTACTCACTAGGAGATAAGATCTCTAAAATGATACCAATGCCTAAGCAAGGATTTCCCGTCTTTATTGATGGAGCAATAGAAGAAGTGGAAGATTTGAAAAAGTTGTACGAGACAGAACGTGAAGTACAAATCATACTAGACATGGCAAAACAAGTTGAAGGACTCGTTCGCCATATTGGAGTACATGCTGCCGGAGTGGTGATAGCACCAGAAGCTATTTCCAATTACTCACCTATTCAGTGGGATCCAAAAGGCGAAGGAAAAATTATCACTCAATACGACATGCACTCTGTAGATGAAAATAATGCAGGACTTTTAAAATTCGACTTTCTAGGAATTAGAAATCTTACAATTTTAAAAACTGCTATCAATCTAGCCAAGGAAAGATATGGAGTAGAAATAGACATAGAAGAGATAGACTTGGAAGACAAAAATACTTTTAACATACTTTCTCACGGAGAGACGATGGGACTATTCCAATTAAATGGATCAGGTATGACAAAATTCTTAAAAGATCTAAAACCTTCTACAATTTATGACATCAACGCTATGGTTGCTCTATATCGTCCTGGACCTATCAACAACATTCCGGTATACATTGAAAGAAAACATAACCCAAAATTAGTATCATATTTGTATGATGATAAAAATCTAAAAGAGATTCTAGAAAAAACTTTTGGCGTACTTGTATATCAGGACGACCTACTTTTGATGAGTATTAAAATAGCTGGATACTCTTGGGGGGAAGCTGATAAATTCCGTAAAGCGGTCGGTAAAAAAATCCCAGAAGAAATGCAAAAACAAAAAGAGAGATTTATAAATGGTTGTGTAAACCATTCAAAATGGCCACTCGCAAAAGCCGAAGAACTTTGGCATTGGATAGAGCCTTTTGCTGCTTACGGCTTTAATAAAGCCCACTCAGCCTCATATGGTCGCGTAGCTTATCAGACAGCTTTTATGAAGGCTAACTATCCTATAGCCTTTATGACTGCCATATTGACCGAAGAGTCTGGTGACATTGATAAAATCTCAGAAATTGTCTCTGAGTGTAGAAGAATGAAAATAGAAGTATTACCACCAAATGTAAACTACTCTATGGGAGGATTTTCAATAGTAGAAAATTTAAATGATCCAAAGTATAAAGAAGCTATCAGATTTGGACTTTATACAATTAAAAATCTTGGCGGAAATATTGCTGACGCAATAATAAACGAAAGAGAAAAAAATGGGAAATATAAAAACCTAGAAGATTTCATTGCTCGCATCACTCACAAAGATCTAAATAAAAAATCACTAGAGTCACTCATAATGTGTGGAGCTATGGATGATTTTGGAGAAAGAAAAGAATTACTCTACAACGTAGACCATCTACTCGAATATCATAAGACACACGTCAAAGACAATAAATCTCAAAATAATATTTTTGATATGTTTACTGACAATACTTCATCATTCACTCTCAAAAAGTGTCCCCCAGCCACACAAACAGAAAAACTAAACTGGGAAAAAGAATTAATTGGCTGCTATGTCTCTGGATCACCTCTCGATAAATGGAGAGATAAATTAGAGACTAGAAATGTAAATATAAAAAATATATTAGATGATGCAAACCCTGATGTAGCTGAAAATAAAAACATTCGCCTCCCATCTCTCATAGAAAAAATAAAAGTCACCAAAACTAAAAACGGTGATCAGATGGCTCTAGTTAAAATATCAGATCTCTCTGGACAATTTGAAGTGGCTGTCTTTCCAAAAATTTATAAGAATTTAAAAAACAAATTAATACTAAACACACCTCTGATTTTCGTGGGAAAAGTAGCTAGTAAAAACGGAGAGAAGACAATGGTAGTAGATAGTATCGAAGAGATGAAATAAAAAATGTATTTATTTCTTAAAAACTAATTCTTTTCTTGCCAGATTTTGTCCTGTCTTACCAGATCAATATTAGAGTCATGATTTTCAGCCAAAATCATTTTTACCACTCTCTCCATTCTTGAGCCTTGAGAGCCTTTCACAAATATCAAATCTCCACCGACCTCTTTTTCATTCTTTCCCAGTTTATAATCTCCCTCGACTTCTCTTTCTAAGATTCTAAGCAATTCCTTTCCGGCTTCTATGCTATTGTTTGTAGCAAAAACATTTTCAGGAGACATACCATTTTTTATTGCTGTGCTAGATATAATATTAGCCCTGATACCAGAAGTGATCAATATATCGCAATTTCCCACAACCAACTCCCCTATTCTTTCATGTTCACTCTTTGTAAAATCACCAAGCTCTAGCATATCACCCAAGACGACTATCTTCTTTCCAGTCGGTTTTATCTTTTTTATTGTTTCTATACCATGTTCTACGGCTTTTGGAGAAGAATTGTAGGTGTCGTCTACTATGACAGAATTGTAAATACCGTCGAGCACTCTCATCCTGCCATTTGTCCTTTTTGTTTTTTCTATTTCATTTATAGCTTTATCTATATCAATATTTAAAATCTCTGATATTAATATGCTTGGTAAAACAGAATAAATGACAGCATCCCCAAGAGATCCCCTCATATTTATTTTTGTAAATTTTCCGGATTTTAGATTTAATTTAGCTGAGATACCATTTATTTTCAAAATTTTATTATCATCTTGATGTGTATCAATACTTATATCACTAGCACAAATGTCTGCAGACTTATCCTTAATAGAAAAGGATTTTAGTTTTATGTTTCTAGAACTATTTTCTTCTGCTATTTTTCTACAGTCTTCATCATCAAGATTATAAATAAAGGTACCGCCTTCTTTTATAGCTTCGACAAGATATTTTTTTTCTCTTACTAATCTACTTCTGTCTCCACCAAAAAACTCAATATGTACAGGGACTTTCGCAAAGCCAGTCAAGACAGTTATGTCAGGCTTTATATATTTGCAGACATTTTTTATATCATTTGGTGAGTCAGCTCCGACTTCTAACACTAAATATTTAAAAACATTTTTATCAAACATTTTTACAAATCCAGAAAATACTATTTTTATCCAAAGAAAAAGATTATTCCATCCGCTTGGTAATTCTAATATTGTGAGAGGTATACCAAATTCACTATTCATACTCTTTTTACTTGAAACAACAAGAGACTCTCCATGAGAATCTAATAAATTATTTTTCAAAGCAGCATAAATAAAATCCTTTGTAGAAGTCTTGCCAAGATTACCTGTGATGGCTATGACCGTAGGATTATTCTTCTTTAATAAGAATTTAGCTTGAAATGTTATTATTGTTAAAACGATTTTTTTAAAAATATCTTTCATAATATTTTAATTATACTATTTTCTTAGATATTCATATTCTTTACATTCACATTTTTTTACTTTTTTGCCACTTCCGCAAGGACACGGATCATTTCTGCCGATCTTGTGCTCTTCTTGATTATTAGAATCGGAAATAGTGCTATTTTTCATTTGAGAATTTTGTAAGATTTTTTGTGCCTCCATATTTGCTATCACATTATCAATATGTGTGATGAAATTATAGAAATCCTCTTTGATTTTATCTTGCATAGCACGATAAGTAGCAAGAGCTTCTTTTTTATATTCCACAAGAGGATCTCTTTGACCGTAGGCACGGAGATTCACTGATTGACGAATATGATCCATATGTTCAAGATGGGCCATAAAGTATTGATCTACTATCTGTAAATAAATATTTCTTAAAACACTGTACAATATATCTTTGCTATATTTAGATATTTTCTCTTCGATAAAATCTTTTATTTCTGGTTTTACTTCGTAAATTTCAGATATAATATTTTCTAATTCATCTTCTTGATTGAGCAATACTTTTCTGCGTCTTTCATAGATACTTTGTCTTTGATGATTAAGAACATCGTCATATTGGAGAGTGTGCTTTCTGGCGTCAAAATGGAATCCTTCTATCTTTTCTTGTGCACTTTCTAACACATTAGATACGACTTTGGATTTGATTGGCATATCTTCTGGAATACCAAATTTATTCATCATGTTTTTTACTCCTGATCCACCAAATACACGCATAAGATCATCTTCAAGTGAAACAAAAAATTGAGTAGCTCCATTATCTCCTTGTCTTCCAGCACGACCACGAAGCTGATTGTCTATACGTCTAGCCTCATGCCTCTCTGTACCGATCACAAATAAACCACCAAGAGCGTTTATTTCTTCTTTCTCGGCTTCGCTAGCATTTGGTCCTCCAAGTTTAATATCGACTCCACGTCCAGCAAGATTTGTAGCTATAGTCACAGCATGTCTTTTGCCAGCGCCAGCAATTATTTCTCCTTCTTTTTCATGATTTTTTGCATTCAAAATAGTATGAGGAATGTTTTCCCTTTCTAGATATTTAGAAACCAGTTCATTTTTTTCTATAGATATAGTACCTATCAAAATTGGCTGACCTTTTTCAAATAAAGACTTTACTTCTCTTGTGAGAGCTTGAAGTTTTCCTTTTTCTGTCTGAAAAATTAAGTCTTGCCTATCATCACGAACCACTTTACGATGAGTCGGTATTGTAGAGACAGATATGTTGTAAACTTTAAAAAACTCTTCCTCAGAGGTCTTTGCTGTACCGCTCATACCTGAGAGTTTTTTATAAAATCTAAAATAATTTTGGAAAGTTATACTGGCGATAGTCTTTGATTCTTTTTGAATAGGAACATTTTCTTTAGCCTCTATAGCTTGATGTAGACCATCACTCCATCTTCTTCCAGGCTGCATTCTTCCTGTAAACTCATCCACTATTATCACCTCTTTTTGATTTTGACCATTTTCTTTTTGAACATCTTTGATCACATATTGTTTTTCTTTAATAAATAAAGATCTTGCTCTGACAGCTGTCTCAAGATGATGAATTAATTTTAGATTTTCAGATGCATAAAAATTTTGCAAATTAAATTCTTTTTCTGCTTTTTCTATGCCAGGAGACAGCATAGATATAGCCTTTTGTTTTTCATCTACATCAAAATCTTCACCCTCTACCAATTTATCAGCAAATCTCGCAAATCTTTTGTATAGCTCATCACTGTCTGTAGCTTCAGAAGAAATAATAAGAGGAGTCCTAGATTCGTCTATTAAAATAGAGTCTACCTCATCTACAATTGCAAAGTTGTGACCTCTCTGGACAAGTTGATCTTCATTATAGACGAGATTGTCACGCAAATAATCAAAACCAAATTCATTGTTTGTACCGTATGTGATATCAGCATTATAAGCTTCCCTACGAGAGACCATTTTTAGATATTCATTTTCCACTTTATAGCTACCTTCTTCTTTAATTTCAGTATCATCTATTTTCTCTTTTTCTTGATCGATTTTACCAACAGAGTCTCTATCAAAAATATATGAAACTTGATGATTTAGCACAGATACAGACAATCCTAGCATGTCATATACTCTACCCATCCATACAGCGTCTCTTTTTGAAAGATAATCGTTGACCGTGACAACATGCACACCCTTTCCAGAAAGAGCATTAAGGTAGGCCGGCAAAGTAGCCACAAGAGTCTTTCCTTCTCCTGTACGCATCTCAGCAATATGACCACGATGCATCATGATACCGCCTATTATTTGGACTGGATAATGCATCATATTGAGAGTTCTTCTGGCTGCCTCACGAGCAAGAGCAAAAGCTAAAACAAGATTATTGTCCAAAATATCTTGTACTATTTTTTGATTTTCTTTTTTATATTCAATACTGTCAAGATTTTTAGCTTTAAGAATATCCTCTTCTATCTTTATCTGATCCATTACTTTTGTCTTTAAATCAAGACCTCTCTGTCTCAATTCTGCATCATTAAGAGATTTTAATTCTTCCTCTAAAGCCAAAACTTCGTCCACGATCGGTGAAAGTTTTTTAATTAGCTTCTCATCATCTGATTTAAAAAATTTGTTTAAAAAATTAGCCATAAATAATAAGGGTTTTGTGTTGTTTATATATTATCAGTTTAAAAACGTTAGTTTATTTTAACATAAAATCATTTTTTTTGCTCGAAGGTTAAGGGATTTGATTTTTTCTAAATCGTGATATAATTTAGTCAGTCAAGTATTGAATTTTGAAAAACCAAGATAGATCTCAAAAATTGAAAGTTGGATCTTAATGCTGACAAAAGCAAAAAGAGTCCAACTTTTTTATTCTCTAAATTTTAATATTGGTCGACCCTTTTTATACCAAGTTCTGGTATGGAGATATTATCATCTGTCTCTACTATGAATTCTAAACATCTGACGGCCTGATATACATCTATATATTTTTTAGTTTGCTTTTTATTGCCAGCTTTTTCAAAAAAATGAGTATTCATCTTGTCTGGATAAAATCCTGATACAGATATATTGTGTGGAGACACTTCTATAGCTAAAGAATCAACAAATCCTCTGACAGCATATTTACTAGCATGATAGACACTTCTTTCGGCTTTTCCATAAAGACCAGCTTGTGAGACTACATTTATAATCTTTCCAGATTTTACTCTCTTCATATATGGGATGACTTTTTGGGTAAGCAATATATATCCGAGCACATTCACATCAAAAACTTTTTTTATTCTTTCAAAATTATTTTCTTCTACTTTTCCCTCAATCCAGATACCAGCATTGTTAATTAATACATCTATCCTTCCATATTTTTTGATAATATCTTTTACAGCTTTTTCTATTTCATTTTCTTTAGTGACATCAGCCACCACATAGTCAATATCAAAATATTTTTTAATATCTAGTAATTTTTCTTTTTCACATGACAAGATTATGACTGTATGATTTTCAGATAGAGTGCGCGCGGTAGCCAGACCTAGACCGTCTGAGCCACCAGAAATCAAGATAATTTTTTCTGAGACTTTTTTATTCATAATAAAATTATATCATTTATTTTTTCTTAGATTATGATATAATCCACATGTTTGCGCGGTTAGCTCAGTTGGTAGAGCGCTACATTGACGTTGTAGATGTCACAGGTTCGAATCCTGTATCGCGCACAAAAATTTAATCAAAAATAATTCTTTCTCCATTTTCAAAAATAATTTTCTTTTTATTTTTTGAAAATAAAAACTTATAATAAGAACCAAATTTTCTATTTTTTAGATAATTATGATTTCTGTCATTTTGATGAGCCTCTTGTTCTCCACTTAAAAAGTAATAAGCTTCCCATTTTGGCATCTTTTTTATATATCTAGCATAAACATACTGAACCGAAGTAATTATAATCAATCCAAAAATTAAAGTTTCCAGATATTGATATATGTGAATACTTTCATGATTAATATAATCTTTATTATTTAAGATCTTCTCATCCCTCACAAAGATAAAGGGAAATAGAGTTACTCCTCCTATAGGAACACCAAATATTTTTGCTGTAATTTTACAGATCAAAGGAGAAATTATAACTGGGATTTTATTTTTTAAATAAATTTTCATATTTTTACTCAAAATCTTTGCGATGTTCTTCAATTTTTGCTTCAATACCTGATATATAAAGATTGTCATTAGCAGCAATAAGTTCGCCAATGAAACTCATTTTAAGTCCAATACGTTCCATTATCTGACTGAGCGCGGAAGGTTTATTCGCCTTTTCACCATGATGATCTATGTCAACAATATTTCCATTTTCCGCTCCTGCAAGTTCAATTGCTATAGGTGTTTTATCTCACTTAATATCTTCTCAATTTCATCTTTGTAGTATTCTAATTTTGCTCCCCACTTTAAATTTTTGTCTTCATATTTTTGTCCTGAACGACTTAACCTTTTCTTTATTTGGTGCATTTCTAAATCAGAGCCACCGATTAGATAGACATCTTTTTTTTCAGAATTAGAATTTTCTATATTATGCTTTTCTATAAGAAATACATGCGAATCTAAATAAAAAAATTATAACTTTTTAAAATTTATTCCTTCTCCAATTTTTTAATGTTTACTGGTTTACTCTTAAAAGTATGATAGACGCCTCCTTGAGTTCGAACTTTCTCTACGAGTTTTGCCTCAAATTCTACAAGAAACAATTCATTTTGGAATGAATAAACAACAGTTGCTCTTTCTTTAAAATTTTCTTCTCCTTCATAAAAAGCTTGTGGTTTTCGAAATTTTCCTCTTCCTTGATAATTACCATTAACTACCCACTCATCTGTTAGTGAACTAAATATCATTTGCCCGTTTAAAAGAACCACGTCTGTCAATTCTTCTTTTGAGATTTTCATAGACTCTAGTTTTTCATTATCATTTTCCTTCTTTTCAAATTCTTCCGTACTTTTTACTTTATTATGATTTTCTAAATTATTGTTTTTCCCAGTGTTTCCTGCACTATCTTTCTCATCAGATGATCTTTGTAATTTATTCTTAAATATTTCCATATAATATATTAAATTTATTAATTATTTATTAATATATTAAGTCTATCAATATATATATATATATATATCAATCTTTACAAAAAATAAAAATATTTCTAAATAAAAAGCCCTACCACTTTCGTGGTAGGGCAAATTCAGAATAAAGTCGTCTCAGTCTGTCCTTTCGGATTTTGTAAAGCTTTTTTGATTTTTAAAATCTCAAGCTACGAGACATATTATCAGAACTAAATGTAGTTTAGCACGTTTTATAAACTATTGCAAATCCTACTCATGATGATACTTTCCGTTTTTTAAAATGGAAACACAGCGATAAATCTGCTCTATCAATATCACTCTCACAAGTTGATGAGGAAAAACAAGTTTTGATAAGCTTAAAACAAAATCAGATTTTTTAAAGATATCTTCTGAGACACCAAAGGCTCCACCGATTATAAAAATAATTTTCTCTATACCTTCATTCATTTTTTCCTCAAAAAGATTAGTTAGGTCTTTTGTGCTTTTTTCTTTTCCATTTTCATCTAGTAAAATCACAAAACTATTTTTACTAGCTTTTTCTAAAATTTCAAGAATCTTTTCACTTTCTTTCCTGATTTGCACTTCTTTATTATTGTCATCAATACTATTTAAAATAGTCCACTCCAGATCAAAATGAGCTTTGATTCTTTTTTCAAAGTCTTTTATAAAATCTTCAAGATTTTTATCATGCTTTTTACCAATTGTGATGATTTGAAATTTCATAATTATTTTTTAATATAAAAGTCTTTTCCTAAAATCTTTTTTAATTCTTCTGCTTTTTTCTTACTTCTTGAAATAATTAATTTATTATTAGATCTTTGAGAAATAATTTTTTCTAAAATATTTTTTTCTGTATCTCTAAAATCTTTTGCTTCTATAAAAAATTTATCTATTTCTTTTGTAATATTTTTATCTATATAAATCTCAGTAATATAATCACCTATCACACAAACATAATAATTATCTTTTTTAATAGAAAATTTTGTATCAATATTAAATTGATAATATTCATTCCCTAAAATATTTTTTGCTTTTCTGTCTAAATAATCATCATGTGATACCGTTAAAAATATTTGGCGTGATTTATTTTTTGTAGAATGTATAACTCCTTCATCTGTATCCTTTCTTACATAAGTAAACCAATTATGAGGATTATAAAAATAAATAGGGTTTTTTGAATCTATTATTTCATTTAACATATAAAACACATGGGTCCAAAAAGAATCTAATTGATTTAGATCTTTGAATTTATAAATTATTTTCTCTTTTTCTACCAAACCAAGAAAATTATTGTAATTAGAAATTTGAGGAAGATAATAATATTGAGCTAAATTATAAAAATTATTCATCTTTTTTATATAGTGAAGATTTAAAGAAACATTTTTATTATGAATAATTATTTTTTCTTCTTTTGCAAGCTTTCGCAAGACTCTATATACTCCCTGCTTGGTACTACTCTTTCTTTCTTTGGAGATTTCTTTTATTAGATTTACAGAAGAAATAGAACCTTTTTGTAAAAATTCTAAAACTAATTCTTCTATGGATTTATCTTTGTTTTTAATAGTTATTTCTTTTTTCATTATATATAATCTATCATAAAATATATACAAAGTAAACAAGTTGTTTAAATATGTATATAAAATACAGCTTTTTTAGACAAAAATATCCATTTATTATTTAATATAACAAGTAAAAATATTTGTTCACTAAAAATAAAACAAGACAAAATGAAAAAAGGATACTTTATTCAAATGTTGGTGTTGGAGCATGAATTTACATCTTTTGGTGAAATGTACAATTTTGACTTTAACACAATTGACTGGATTAATTGGTTAAATAATGAAAACATCAATCAAGTTTTCTGTGAAGATGAGCAACAACTAAAGCAATTTATTAATCAAAAAATTAATGAGAATTGTATTGCTGGTCCTTTTGTAAAGGCAAAAGGGCTCAAAAAGCTAATCAATAGGGATTATGGAGATCAAATACCAACGGAAAATATGATTAATGATCAAATTCCTAAAATGATAAGAGATTATCTAGTCGGTTGTATTTTCAAACCTGACAGCTCTTCTACTTTTGGATTTTTAATCACTGAAGGAATTATTTTGGAAAAGAAAATGTATTTATTAAATCACAATTAAAATTTACAACTATGCCTCCTAGTGGTTTTAAAAAATCATCCAAATCAATGGTAAATTTTGTAAGAAAAAATTATCAAGAACTTCAAGAAGAAGTCGCTGATAAAAAGTACAAATCTTTCGTTGATGGATTAAACGCTGAAATCAAAAGGATAGATTTATTTTCAAAAAATTGTAAAAATGACTCTATCGATAGTTACTGTATTAAATTAATGGGATATTGTTATAAGGATTTAGCTGAAAGAATTAAAAAAGAAGCTAATATTGATATAGTAATAAATCGACAACTTAAAGAAATTGAGAAAAATCTATTTGATTTACATCTTACCAACGATGGAAAACTTATTTTAAAATAAACTAATCCAAAAAAGATTAAGACTTGCTGAATGCAAGTCTTTTTTATTTTTTATATTTTGCTATAATTGAAAAATTAAAAATATGAAATTATTATCTATAGAGACCAGTTGTGACGAGACAGCGATCGCTATACTTTCTTTCGAAAAAGAACAAAAAGAAGAAATAAAATTTGATGTACTATCAAATCACGTCTTGTCTCAAATCAACATCCATCGTGAATTTGGAGGGGTTTTCCCTACTCTTGCAAAGAGAGAGCATGCGAAAAATATTGTAAAAATATTTGAGGAGTGTCTAAAGGAGGCAGGACTATATAAAGAAAAAGAAGACCAAACTCATACATCACTCGAAACTGAGAAAACAGAGAAGATTAGAACCCTTTTAGAAAGAGAACCTGAGATGTTTTCTGAGATAATCAAATTGACTTTAAAAATAGAAAAACCAGATCTAGAGGCTCTGTCAGTCACAGCTGGACCAGGTCTCGCTCCAGCACTCTGGGTTGGGATAAATTTCACAAAAGCTCTATCTATATATTGGGATTTACCAGTCTATCCTATCAATCATATGGAGGGACACATCGTCAGTGGATTAATAACTAAATTAGAAAATAATAAATTTAAATTAAAAAATATTCCATCCCCATCTCTCGCATTACTTATTTCTGGTGGTCACACAGAGATAGATCTTATAGAAGATTTTGAAAATTCTAAATATAAAAAACTTGGCCAAACTGTAGACGATGCTGTCGGTGAAGCTTTTGATAAAGTCGCTCGCTCCCTCAATCTTCCCTATCCTGGTGGACCAGAGATTTCAAAATTGGCAGACAAAGCAAGAGAAAATGGATTAAAAATTATCCCAGAATTTAAACTTCCACGCCCTATGATGAGCTCTCGGGATTTAAACTTTTCTTTCTCCGGTCTAAAGACCGCTGTAATATACAAAATAAAAGAACTGGAAAAATTAACAGATGAAAAAAAGATAACTCTAGAAGATATAAAAAATATTATTGCTCTGGATTTCGAAAATGCGGTGACGGAAATTTTACTTAAAAAAATAAAAGACGCTATAGCTAGGACAAATAGTGACACTTTACTAATCGGTGGTGGCGTAATAGCAAATAATTTTATAAGAAATAATTTCTCAGAATTTGCAATCAAAGAAAATATCACTTTACATATACCAGAAAAAAGTCTGACTGGCGACAATGCATTTATGATCGGTACTGTAGCTATTCTCCAAATATTAAGAAATAAAAAATCTACACACATCTCTGATATCAGAGCAGAGAGTAATTTTAATGTGGAAAATGTCTAATAAAATAAATAAAAATAAAAAGCTGAGATAGTCTCAACTTTTTATTTTTATTAATCTAATTATTTTTTAATTATTGATTTAATGTCTTTATATAGGCATCAACTTGTGTCTTTAGGTCAGGTCTAATCTTTGATACAGAATTTAAAAGACTTATAGCCATATATTTATTACCTGTATCAGCATAAAGCTTTGCCAATACCACCATAGAGTTCACATCATTAGGATTTTTGTCGATATTATTATTTAAGATAGATATTATTCTATCTTTAGCTCCTGCTGCCAAATATGCAGATGTCACATCTTCATTTACAGCCATAACACCATTTTCATCTTTTAGAAGTTTCTCAGCTGTAGTGAAATCTTTTACATATATACTTGTAATTGAGTAAATATTTTTTGCTTGATCATATGTAGAATCATTATCATATATAGATTTCGCAACTTGATTGGCTGTGTTTACGTCATTTACACTAAGCAATTCTTGCACATATTCTGTGCCAATAGTTTGCTTTTTTGGAGCATATTCATATGCCATTTTTCCATATTTTACAGCTCCAGCATAATCGCCTATACTTCTTAAAAATATCGAATAGATAGACAAACTTCTAGGATCAGGATGAGCAGAATCTACAATATCAGAATAAGCATTTTTAGTAGCTGATATATAATTTGATAATAATTGATAAATAGGAAGATATTCTTCTGTTTGTGGAATATTGGCACTACTTATCTGATTGATGAGACCTAGAGTCTGCTGTGCTAATTGCTCACGACTCTCCATCTTTGCAATTCCACCAGTCTTGGTCGCTTTTTCAAAAGATGAAAGACTTCTATTGAGAGCTTCTATGGGACTTTCCCCATTCTTTATTTGAGGAGTTAGACCTCCTATTATATTTCTATTAGCGATAATGTAATTTATATTTAAGAAATATAGCGATGATAATAGAGCAATGGCCACCACTGGACCCCATATAACAGTTTTACTTCTTTTGATTTTTGCATCAATACTTACAACTTTTGTCTCTACAGGTTTATTGAAAGCAAAATTAATATAAGCTAGTACCACAAAGAATAATATATAAGATATTAAATTATCAAATACAAATATATTATGAATAAAATAAGCTATCAAGAGACCTGTTAAAAGTGATTTTTCCAAGAATTCAGATCTGGTATTTTTATGAGACTTCGCATATTTTGAAAACCATATAGTCCAAATAGCCGAAAAATAAAGAGCAAGATAAGCAAGAAGACCAATAATACCTCCAGCTATCAACCAATCCATAAACACATTATGTGTCCTGTCAAACCATGGCTCTTGAGCATACATACGAGCATCATTATGCTTTGCAAATACATAAAAGTAATTATCTTGACCCCAACCAAGTATTGGTCTTTCTCTTGCTCCAGATAAAGACATTTTTATGTTAAGAAGACGAGAAGTAAAAGTTCCATCTCCAGAAATTGCAAGCAGACTCTGATAAGTAGATGTAGGATTATAAAGTTCGGTTTTTAATTCTCCAACTTTACTCACAAAAGTGACAGGGTTGGCAAAAGAAGCAACTTTAGAGAGTTTATTTAGTGTTCCGGAACTTTGAATAAAGCTTGTATTCTTTAAAGATACAAGACCTACAAAAATAGCTAAAATAGCTACCACCACTCCTAGAGAAATCTTTCTTAGAGATTTTAGCTCTTCGAATTTCTTACCACCAAAATAAATTATAACAGCTGAGACAAACACACCAACAGCAAAACCGACCTGAGCTCCACGAGTCTGAGTATAATAGAGTGCTATTAGATTTAGGATCACCATAAGTCCATAGATCCAGCTGTTTTTATTTTTCTCCATCTTACTCTCAATATAACTAATAAAGAAAAGGAAAATGAAAAATACTGAATAGATGGCTAGATAAGTAGAGTTTCCAAGTGATGAGTCTAGCTGACTTCCCCCTTGAGATGGATAAAATACTTTATGTATAGCATCACGAAGAGCTGGCAGATAATTCATCGGAGTAAATGTAGATAGACCGAGTAACTGCAAGAAAGCCAAAAGCAATACTGGGATATTTGAGATAAATAATACAACTTTATATTCTTTCCAAGCAGTCTTTGTCTTAAACATTGAGACTAGTATTAAAAAGTATAAAAAGAGATGAGCATGTCCAACAAATCCTTCCATTCTTTCAAAGTTCGAGAAGAAAGCACGAGTAGGATTGATTGAAAATATATCAGCCAATAAAAGCACAAATACAAAAGCTGAATATATCCAAAGTATCAAAGACTTTTTTGGTCTATATTCTTTGTTCAAGATCATGAGCATTAGCCATGCCGCTGCTGCGATTTCTACTAATATTCTAAAAGCAAAGTTTTTTCCTGTGATGTATGGGAAAAGCATTGAATTCCAAGCTGCTCCAATACCAAATCCAGAAACATAAAATGCTAAAAATGGGATAATAGCTAAAGATAAATAAATCACCCATTTCAAAAATTTATTATCTTTGTTGTCGTCAAAACTTAATTTTTTCATAATTTATTTTAAAATTCTTAAATTTCTTATGGAAATAATAAGAAAAACACCCTATATTAATAATCCTAGAATTATATCATAATAAATATCCCCCAAACACTTGTTTTTATTTGGATTTATTGTCAAAATCTAAACTTGACAAATAAATACCAATATGCTATACTGTATTATAGTGAGAATTGGCTCTTTAAAATATATTGTTTTTAGTTGTTATTGTTTGGTGATTTTAGGGATTAAAATTTTGATCTTTAAAATCACTAAACAATTTTAAACAAACTAAAAAGATAATCATGAAAAAATTAGTAGTAGTAAACAGAAAATTTTTTGAAGAAATTGAAGATACTGGTCTTGGTTCTTGCAAATTCACTTTTACACTTATTAAAGATGCTTTGGACAATTATTCAGTTCTTTGCCCAAAAAAAACTGACAGCTGGATAAATACTATGGACTATCCAGATCAGATAAGAGAAAGTAAAAAACTATTCCCTAATAATGAAATCGTATGTTTTGGAATAATAGAAATACAAAACAGAATTAACTATCCAGGACCAAGTAATGTAATCATCAGTAGCCCTAGCATATCTTTTGAAGTGGAAGAAGCCAACTTAAACCTATCTAATGCTATAAAAACCGCAGAAGTTCTTAAAGAGGCATTTAAAAATGTTTACGGCTGGTGGGAGAAATCACCCTTCAATTTTAAAGAAATTCCTTATTGAATTAAAGGCTAAACCAAAAAACTCTTTCAATCCTGAAAGAGTTTTAATTTTTATATTTCCTTCACCATGTATGTCCCCTCAAAATAAAAACAAAATAATACTTGACATTTTATACTATATATGCTACACTGTATTATAGTGAGAATTAGCTCTTTAAAATAAATTTTTAGTTGTTATTGTTTGGTGATTTTAGGGATTAAATTTGGATCTTTAAAATCACTAAACAATTTTAAAAAACTAAAAAATAAAAACAATGAAAAAAGTATTTTTTGTAGAAATCGCAATTATGATGGATCTGAGACTTGGAGTAAATTATTCTGATGTACCAGAAAAAAAAGAAGATAGACTTCGAAATTTAATATCTGGTCTATCAAAAATAATCCAAGATACTAAAGGACTTATTAAAAAAATTAAATGTGATAATGATAAATCAACTATCACAATTAATTTCTATAAAAACTATGGAATAGAATTAAAAGAAGATATTCCATGGAACATACTTAAAGACACTGAAAAAGATGCCTTACGAAATGGACTAGTGGCTTTTTCAGAAGCAATTAAAAATACTATTTGTCATTAACCATAATTCAGATAGTAAATAAAACCAGCATAAGATATGCTGGTATTTCTATTTTTATAATTCCTTAACCATATATGTCCCCTCTAAATGATACCCGAGCTTTTTGTAATATTCACGCACACCGACACCAGATATCACGGCGATTTTTTTATAATTATTTTCTTTTGCAATTCTCTCGGCCTCTCTCATCAATCTTTTTCCAAATCCAATATGTTGAGATTGAGTCCCCTCTTCTCCAAATTTTTTGACAGTTCCATAGACATGCAGCTCTCTTATGAGTGCGCATTTATCTATGAGGACTTTTAAGTTTTCATATTTTGTTAGTTCATTATCAAAATGGTCAGACTGAAGTCGGAGCCTACAAAATCCAGCCAATTTATCATTATCATTTTTATTTATATATTCTAGGAAATACTCTCTACCATACTGAGTATCATATTCTGTCACTCGCAATTCAAAATCTTTTTCATCGACTTCTGTATCTCTGATTTCTCTTGCTCTGATATCTTGCTGGATAAATCCATTTTTCTTTTGATATTCATCTACCAGCTCACGCATATTACTCTTTTTACTTGAAGCGAGAATATATGTCGCAGGAATATCGCGTATCATGCGTATCACACGAGTATAATTTTTTATTTCTTTCTCACAATCAGCGAGAACTTTTACAAGAGTATCGTCGTCATAAGGCTCGTATTTGAATTCTTTTATTTCTTTTGTCTCTCTATCTTTATAGACTCTTTTGGTAAACATTTTATAGAGAAGACTTGTCTTTAGTATGACACATGGATAGACTTTGAGCATGTCCGGATGAAAATCTTTTGAATTATAAAGATCCTTGAACATCTGCACATCCATCTCAGGATTTGATTCTGGTAAATTTGGCATCATATGGTAGACGAATTTAAATCCGGCGCTACGCATCATCTCTGTCGCCTGCGCAATACTTTCACGAGTCATCTCGCGCGCATTAAAATCGAGAACATGTTGATCAAGATGCTGGACACCTATCTCTATTTTTGTCACTCCTAGATAGCGAAGCCAGTTTAATGTTTCAAAATTTATATAGTCAGGTCTTGTCTCAGTAGAAAGACCGATAATGCGGCACTCTGCTGTCTCATTTTCTTTTTGAAGATCTAATAATTTTTTATCTGAAGAAATTCCTTTTGAGAATGTTTCGCGAAGCGGGGCCCCATTCGAAAAAGAAATTTCTGGTGATGGTTTATAATTATTTGCGGCACGAAAAATTTCTTTTATAAAATATTCTTGATAATCTTTTTGATAATAATCAAAAGTGCCGCCGATGACTATCACTTCGAGTTTGTTTATAGGATGACCATTCATCTCAAGAGCCTTTAATCTTGAAGTAAACTGAAGATATGGATCAAAATTATTAGCGAGAGCTCTCGCGGCAGCCGGCTCTTTGGACAAATATGATTTTGGCATCCTAGCTTCTGTCGGACAATAAATACACCTTCCTGGACATGGATACGGCTTGGTAAGAAGTGAAACCACAGTCACACCACTATTGCTTCTTACTTTTAATCTTTTTAAAAGTTGCTCGAGCTCTTTTTTTCTTTCATCACTCAAAATCTCTTTTCCTTCAGCGATCCTCTTTTGAAATAAAACTAACAATTCACTATTTGTAGGAGTTTTAGTCTTTCCTCTCTCGTGTGCTTTTTTTTCTAAATTTAAGATTTTTTGTACCAAAGTCTTTGCTCTTAAGAATTTTTGCTTTTTGGCCATATCTTCACGTATAGCGACTATCTCATGGTACAAATCCGCGTCTTTTGTGATAAGTCGCTTGAGATTGTTTAAGTCTTTTTCTGTATAGACTTTTGAAAAAATATTATTCATAATATTTAAATAATATAGATACTTTATCAAATTTTAGTGAAAAATAAAAATAAAAAATCCCTCATCTCTATGGTGAGGGATTTTGAGAGGAAATATTTTCATATTACATCACACGTCCAGTTTTTTTAACTTAAGGTTTCTTTTTGCTCCGGACACAAAGCCGTCTATGAAATCCGGCAAAAATAGCATGAGAATTAAAACAATAAGCATTGTAGTGATATTTATTTCTCCAAAATAAATTCCAGCAAAAAAGGCTGCAATCGTAGCTATCCATAAATCTATAGGAATAGCAAAGAAAACATCCACAATTTTTCTACTGAAAAATAATGAAGAAAATAAGAAACTCAAAACAAAAGACGAGGCAAAATAAGATAGTGTATATGGTATCAAATTTAAGTGATTTCCATAACCTTTACAATTAAGGACCATAGAAATAAAATGAATAAATCCAAAAGATAAAAATGGTAATATGAGATGAAAACGGGAAAAATATTGGAATTCTTTTTTCTTTTCCATCACATCAGAATCAATTTCTTTTTCAAGCTCAGTCATATTTTCAGGTTTGGTTTTCTTTACTTCAAAAATGTTAAAAGCTTCGTGCTTTACATATTTAAAGGAATAAGCCAAAAGAAAGAAAATAATGAAAATAGAACATACGGTCCAAGATTTCCAGTTGGCTTCCGGCTGCTTATAATCCTGTTTTGCTTCTTTGTAGAAAATACCATTTTTCAAAATGTCATAAGAAACAACTTTCTGCTCCTGATAAAGAAAGTTAGAAAATAAACTTCTTTCTGAACTATCCACTACTATTGATGAATAAAAGCTGCCAGCATATTTTTCGCTACCATATTTTTTATAAGCCAAACTATCAACTATTGGATAGCGGATATTTTGATAAATAAATGTTGGCAGAGAAAAATTTTTAACGGAGTCACATACTTTACATCCTCCATTGGTATTATTCCAACCTGGTCCCCAATTTTTTGGGTCTTGATAGTCAGCCTTTTTTGTGTTTGCTTTGCTTTGCGAATAGTTTTTTGTCGCAAAAATTCCTGACAATAAAAATACTGTCAGAAAAAATAGTAATTTTTTCATACTTTGATAAATTTAGGTTATTTAAAAAAAATTGTTTTTTGAAATTAAAAATAAAAAAGATATATATGAAGTTAGAATTTTCAATTAGAAAAATAGTTTTAAAAAACCTAAAATTTATTCAATTTTTGGCTTTTGTTTTTAAAGGACAAATACAAGGCATATACTATAGTATAAAAAGTATTTAGTCAATATTAAAAAATAATATTATCTAGAACTTGTTTTAAGGAAAAATTAGTTGGCGACTATGATTGTATATACAGATATAGTATTTGAAGTAGGACTATCTTTTAAGAAGATATTTACTTTGCTGCCAGATGATCCCCAAGACCTGTTTCCGTAAATAGTAAATGCCCAAGCCTTTTGTGAAGACAGACTTGTCGCCTCATAAAAGCTTCCGTTAACACCTGTAGAGACCGGAGAATAGCTGGAAGATTTTGAGCAATCAGAGCTTCCTAAGTTTATACAAATACTTGGACTACTAGAGTTGCTCGAAAATGTAAAGAATAAATTATTACCCTTGGATAATGAGATAGTACCTCCTAATGAAGAGAGTTTATTGTTGTTGAGAACTAGAGAATTGGCAGATTGTGTCTGTGTAGTAGTTGGCGGTATCACGATGTTAGAATTTGCAGTTGGAGTAACAGATGTATACTCTGCTGTGCTGGATTTAGAAGGTGTAGCTTTTGTTGTTGGTATTACAGTAGTTTTTTTAGTAGTTGACACAGAGCTAGTATTTATTTTTGTTGAATTTTTACTAGGAGAAAGGGGCTTGTCTACGTAGGTCACCTTTGGATACTTTACACAAGTTAATTCTTTTAATATATCTCTAGTCTCTACTGTGACTGTACCTGTCACACTTAGCTCATTTCTATATTGAAATCTTTTTACTCCCATCTCTGTGGCTCTGCCATAAAATCCTGTAGCCCCAGTTTCTAAAAATCCCCTATCTGTCAGATAACTTTGTATAGCGGACACTTCTCCACCAGTATTAGAATCTCTTATACCATAAGATAAATCATGACTAAGTGATAGACAATAAGGATAATCAGTAGGATCAAGATTTAAAAAAGGTCCTGACGCCAAACTTGGATCTGGCATAATTGTATTCTCATAATTATTAGCTGTCACTACAGGGACAATATTATTTGTTGACGCGTTAGCATTTCCAGAGACTACTACACCATTATTAACTGTGGTTGTGGTCACGACCGGATTATTGTTTGAATTATTATTTATTGTTGGGTTTGTAGGATCATATGTCACATCTTGCGTATATCCACTCTGTCTGAGATTATATTCATCATCAACCAAATTATATCCTGGAGGACATGTGTATTGATCATCAATGACAACAAAAACTTTTGATTGAGGATTGGCACATAATATCAATGTAGCATTAGCCTTGCTTCTTGGAAAGAAAATAAAAGCAGATACAATTATAAAAAGTATCAGAAAATAAGATGAAATATTAACTATTTTTTTTCGAATATTCATAATAATAGTCTTACTACACACTATTAGTATATCAGATTTTTTAGCCATTTTATTAAATCAGTATCCACAGCTTTATCTTTCTTAACATTCTCAGAATATTCTTTACGATTTTTTGTATTTACCACTTTTGTTGGCTCTATTTTACTAATATCTAGAGAGCTCAAGACTAAATGTCTTAATATACTGACATCATTTACTGTAGAAACAGATTTTAAATCATCATTCTTTATATTTTCAGGATTACGATTCAAAACTTTTTGAGAAATCTGTTTTTCTGTTGTGACATCGGTCAAGCTGGAAAATTTTTGAGCAACTTTTATATCTTTTTTAAGATTTTCAGATGTGTTTATTGGAGAAGAACTTGAGACTACAGAAGATGTTCCAACTTCTTGTTTTATAGAATAATCCAATAAAAGATTTTTATCCGGATAATTTAAAGATATATGCATTGCTGGCAACTTAAATCCAAGCGCCTCTCCCGACACATGTACAGTCTTCTTTTTGTCTATGACAAAATTCTTTGGTAATTTATAAAAAGTATTATCAATATTCAAATAAAAATTTGATAAAAATAAATCATAATCAGTATTGTTTTGTAAGTCTATATAATTCTCTTTTCCGCCGGATCCTACTTTTATTATTTTTATATCTGGGGTCACGACTGTGACTTTCATTTTCGCTTGAGCACCGCCCATATATCCATCAGCACTAGCAATCAAAGTATATTCTCCAGGATAAGTGTAGTGATACGAAGTCTTACTATCAAATTTTTCTCCACCGTCTCCAAAGCTCCAATTAAAATCAAGTCCATTTAGTATATTTTTTTGAGAATCAAGCACTTTTACAACATATTCTACATCTGCTCCAGCTGGCACAACCCTTTCTTCTGGTAAAAGTACTTGTATGTCTCCATATTTATTCTGATTATTACTAGGAACATAGACATAGACCGTGTTGGTTATTACTGTATTTGTATTTGTAGTTGTAGAATTTGTGGAGGTCGCATTTGTAGATGTCGAATTTGTACTAGTAGAATTATTTACAGTATTGCCAGAACCGCAAGAGGTGGAAGATAAAGTATCAAGACTCGCAACATCAAAAGATGTAATGTCGTCACTTTTTTTAAATAAAAGACTATCCCCTACTTTTACTCCTAATGAAGAATGAAATACTGGACAAGATATATTTTGAAGTACTTGTCTGCTTTCATCTTTTGCAATTATAAAATATGAATTTGCTGGTATTAAAAATGAGGACCCAATATTTGTGGTAGAGATAGCATGCCCATTTGTAGATGCTCCACTATCAAAAACTTTGTATCCTGTGATGTCTACCGATTCAGATTTGTCATTATAAATCTCAATCCAAGGATATGATACTGGTCCAGATACTTTTGTTATCTGAAAAGCCAAAGAACTTTGCAAAGATGAAATAAACAAAATAAAGAACATTAAAATATATTTATTTTTCATATTAAAATATTTGATATTTGATAAAAGTACAAATATATTGTATCACTATTTTATGTTAAATATTTGTTAAGAGAGTGTTATAAATAAAAAAATTTAGAGTATTATTAATATATAGACGTGTAGAAAATCTACTCTATAAGAAAATATTAATATATAAATAATAAAAATATGAAAATCAAATTTAATAAAATTAAAGCATTGGCTACTGGAGCACTCTTATTAAGTGTTCTAAGTATAGCGGTAGTGAATGCTGAAACCAATAAAAGAATTGAAGGAAAAAATGATGAAAAAGGTCGTCCTGAGATGATGATTAAAAATGGTAAATTTGTGAGTGGTACAGTGACTGCTATAAATGGAAATACTTTGACATTATCTGCCACAAACCCAAATTCATCTTCTACAACAATCTATACAGTAGACATATCTAATGCTTTTATAGTTAAAAATGGAGCAACCGGTATAGCGGTAAATGACAAAGTCGTAGTCAGTGGAATAGTAAATGGTAACTCCATAATAGCTAAAATAGTCTACGACGGACCAAATTTCTTGAGAGCAGAAAAAGAGAAAGAGCCAATAGATGGTATAGTGACTGCTATAAATGGTAATATTTTGACAATTTCTCAAAATATTAAAAGAGAGGAAAATGGATCAAGCACAAAGATCTACACAGTCGACGCTACAAATGCTTTAATTATAAAAGGTGGAGCTACAAGTTCTGTATCAGCTATAAATGTCAACGATAAAATCATGGTAAATGGCACTGTAAACGGTACAACCATAACAGCTAAAATTATTCATGACGGTGTTGGCCAGAAAAACTGGAACAAAGACGGAGAAAAACACGATGATAAAGAAAATTTTAGTAAAACAGAAAAAGAGCAAACAAGATTTTTTGATAAATTCAAAAATTTCTTCAGAGGTTTTTTAAGAAAAAACAGATAAAAATAAATAAAGTATTGAAAAATAATAAAAAGCGAGAAAATCTCGCTTTTTATTATTTAATAAATATACACAATCAAGTTTGCAAAAAGATTATATTTTGATATAATGTATATATCATGAATTGGCTATCAACCACAATCGCAATTATCTCCATACTACTCTTAGTTCTAGTTTTAATGCAAAAGTCAAATACAGACGGAGCTGGGCTTGGAGGAGATTCTCTTGGTATTAATACAAGAAAAAGAGGCTTAGAAAAGACCTTGTTTAAGGCGACTATAGTTGTGGCTATAATTTTTGTTGTGTTAAATTTTATCGCTTTTTTTGTAAAATAATTTATTAAGTCTTAATTTAATTTAATCTTAATTTCTTATTAATATAAAAATAATTAATAATTACTTATATATTAGAATATATCTTAAAATTTTAAAATAAATTCTAATAATAGAAAAACATGGAAGAAAAGGAAACAAATAAAAACTACAAAGATAATTTTGGTAATAATTCTTTAGAAAACCCTTCTGAAAATCCTCTAAAAAATACCATAAACATATCCTATATAGAACATAGAGAAAAAAGAAAAAGAAATAAAAAAAGTTTCTTTAAAAATATCAAAAAGAAAATAAAATTATTTTTCTCATCATATCTCTTGACCTATAAATCTCTACCGACAAAAAAAATAGCTTTTTTTTGGAGCATGTTGATCCTTGCTCTATTATTTTTACTTCTTTCAATAAATACTCTTAGCAATAAATTTATGGTAGAAATACCTTCATATGGAGGAACTTGGAATGAGGGTATTGTTGGAGTCCCTAGATATATAAATCCTGTCTTAACAATATCAGAATCAGACAAGGACATGACTGCTCTAATATATTCAGGATTACTCAAAAAAGACAGAGAGGGAAACATGATAAATAATCTAGCTGGCAGTATTGAAGAAAGTGAAGACAATTTAACATTCACTGTAACAATAAAAGAAAAAGCTAAATTCCAAGACGGTGTAAAAGTGACAGCTGATGACGTATTGTTTACTTTAGCCAAAATACAAGACAAAAATATTAACAGCCCTTTAGCTATAAATTTCGAAGGAGTGACAGCTGAAAAAAGTGATGAAAATACAATAATTTTTCACCTAAAAAAACCTTATTATCATTTTAAAGAATCTTTAGATTTCGGCATATTACCAAAACATATCTGGGGAGAAATGTCTGCTGAGGAATTTTCTCTTACAGAATATAATACAAAACCTGTCGGATCCGGGCCTTATAAAATATCTAATATTATAAAAAATTCAAATCTAGCAAAAGAATACCAGCTTACTTCTTTTAAAAATTATGTAGGAGGAAGACCTTTTATAGATAAAATAAATATTTTTATATATCAAGACAATAAATCTCTTTTATCAGGATTAAATTCTGGAGATATAGAGGCTACCCAATATCTTGATATAAAATACTTTGACAAAGTCGCTAATAAAAATATTATTTCAGCATCATTGCCAAATCTTTTTTCATTATCTTTTAATCCAAATAAGAATAATATCTTTGCAAATAAAAATGTAAGGACAGCCCTAGCTACGACTATAGACAAACAAGACATTATAAATAATATATTCAACAACTACGCCAGAAAGACAGATCTAGTCTTCCCCTATAATCAGGACCAGACTATTTTAGATGACAACTTTAATAATCAAAACTTTTTAGATCAAAAAACAAAAAACTCTTTAGCTTCTTCAACTAACGGGGTATTTATATCAAGGATAGATATAGCAAAAAATATTTTAGGAAATTCTTTGAAAAACAAAAATATGGAAATAAATATCTCTACTGCAGACATAGAAGATTTAAAATCTGTAGCAAACAAGATATCAGAAGCTTGGTCCTCTCTAGGATTTAAAGTAAATATAAAAACTTACAGCTTGCCAGATATAGCTGATGTTATAAAAAATAGAGATTTTGAAGTCTTATTATTTGGATCGATAATAAATTATGATACAGATCTATACGCTTATTGGCATTCTTCACAAAGAATCTATCCAGGACTAAATATCACAGGATATGCAAGCAAAAAATTAGATATTAATCTAGAAACATTAAAAAATAGTATGAACAAGGAAGATAGACATGAGGCACTGCAAAATATAAACAAAGAATTATCAGACGAAAACCAGATCATACCAATATATTCAAATAATTTTAATTATTTAATAACCGAAAAAGATTTAAGAGATATTGTAGCAAATAATATTCCGACAAAAATGAAAGATGGAAGCGAAAGATATAGAGATGTCGATGAGTGGTATATCTATAAAGAAAAAGTTTGGAGATTCAGCTACTTTAAAAATTTACAAGAAAAATTATCAAACATAATACATTAAAAAATAATTATAAATTTATGAACAATACAAATAATAATCAAAAAAATAATAATCGCAATCACCATAGACATGGCAGCTCTAACAGACCTGCTCCAAAAGAAAAAAATACTAGGAGTAGCTACGCTAGTATGAGTAAAAGATCCAGTTCTCGCCCACCAATCAGAAATCGTAAAAATTCTGGACCAAAATTTGAGACAAAGATCTCTGAAGCTACGGAATTAGCTCACATACCTCCATTAGCTTCTGATTCAATCAGGATAATAAATCTTGGCGGAGTAGAAGAAATCGGAAGAAATATGAGCTGTATAGAGTACAAAGATTCAATAATAATCATAGATTGTGGATTCCAGTTTTCTGAAAGCACAACTCCAGGAATAGAATGTATTCTTCCAAATACAAGATATCTAGAAGAAAATAAACACAAAATAAAAGGAATGCTAATAACACACGGTCACCTTGACCATATCGGAGCTATCCCCTACATACTACCTAGAATAGGAAACCCAAAAATATATTCTCGTCAATTTACTGCTCTCATGATCAAAAAGCGTCACGAAGAATTCCCACATCTAGATCCTTTAAACATAGAAATAATAGAGACAGATAATACTGTAAATCTTGGAGATATCACAGCGAAATTTTTTGCAGTATCTCATGCCATACCAGACTCAATGGGTATCATAATAGAGACTCCTTATGGAGATATAGTACACACAGGAGACCTCCGTCTAGATCATGACAACGGTGTACCAACAGAAGCTGAAATAAATAGATATAAAATATTTGAAAATAGAAATATTCTTTGTCTTATGACAGACTCCACAAATTGTGAAAATCCAGGTTTTTCTATCTCAGATCGTGTAGTATTTGAAAATATTAGAAAAATAATAAAAGATACTCCAGGTAGACTAATCATTGCAACATTCTCTTCTCAAGTAGAGAGAATGCTAGAAATAATGAAAATGATAGAATCTTTTGGTAAAAAAATAGCAGTGGAAGGAAGAAGTATAAAAACAAACATAGAAGTAGCAAAATTGGCTGGATTATTGAAAATTGATCCTAATATCATAATCCCGATAGAAGATATGGAAAATTATCCAGCAGAAAAAGTCGTAATCTTGGCGACCGGCGCCCAAGGAGAAGAGTTCGCTGTCTTAAATAGAGCCGCAAACGGTACACATAAATATGTAAAACTTGATAAAAAGACTACTATTTTGATGTCTTCGTCGATAGTGCCTGGAAATGAAAGGGCTGTACAAATGCTCAAAGATAAACTATCGAGAAAAGGAGCCCATATAATCCATTACAAGACTTCAGATGTACACTCATCAGGACATGCCAATCATGACGAATTGGTGTGGATTCATAAAAAAATACATCCTAAATTTTTTATTCCAGTCCATGGGTATCACTATATGTTAAGAGTCCACGCTGATATACAAAGAGAACTTGGTATGACAGAAGAAAATATAATAATTCCAGATAATGGTATGATTATCGAAATCCAAAATGGTGGACAAAAAATCGTGTCATTAAAAGAATTCGCTCCAAATGAAATGATAATAGTCGATGGTATGTCTGTAGGAAAAATCCAAGATGTCGTCATGCGTGATAGACAAACTCTAGCTGAAGACGGAATGTTTGTAGTCATAGGAGTAATAGATAATCATACAAAAAAACTAAAAAAATCTCCAGATCTAATCTCTCGTGGTTTTGTCTATCTAAAAGAGTCTCAAGATCTTCTTTATCAGACCAGATCTCTTGCAAAAAAGATCATAGAAGATGCTATAGATAAAAATATAAATGTCAGCATGGATGATATAAAAGATAATTTAAATGAAAATATCTCAAAATTCCTTCTACAAAAAACAGCAAAAAGACCAGTCATAATACCTGTAATTATAGTGGTATAATATAAAAATATAATTTTATATTATGGATGATGGAATGAAAAAACGACTATTAAGTGTCGCATATGTTGCAACTATATTTTATGCTTTGCACTACTTTTTGCTCTATTTTATCTTTTCTGATTTTCTCAATCAATATTTTAGTCCAGTAAAATTAAGTCTTATATTTGCTGGTAGTGCTTTTGCCTCGATAATAATTTCAAACTTTTTTGGTGATATATTAAAAAAATTTACAAATTATAAAAGCCTAATTTCAATATTGATAATACAGTTTTTTGCTACGATTTCTTTGGTCTTCGTAAATAATTTTAACTTATATCTAATATCTTTTCTGGCAATATTACATATAACTCTTGTCACCATAATATGGGTATCTATAAATATATTTATAGAAGAATTTTCTGATCATGAAAATATAGGCTCCATACGAGGAACAATATTAACCCTTTATAATTTTGGAGCAATATCAGCACCTTTTATTTCAGCTCAATTTTATAATTTGATAGGATATACAGGTATATTTGTTTTAAGTGCTTTAACTATTTTACCCTTAATATATCTGACTAATAGATTTTTCAATCATGTCGTAGAGCCTAAATATAAACATATAAATCTTTTTAAAAGTTTTAAAATAATTAAAAACAATAGAAATGTAAGAGGCGTCATAACTTCATCTTTTATATTAAATTCTTTTTATGCTGTAATAAATATTTATCTCATACTTTATCTCACACAAGATCTTGGTATACCAATACTTCTTTATCTTGGAATAATCACTCCAGTCTCAATAATCCCCTTCATTTTAATACCCTATGAGCTAGGAAAATATTCTGATGAATTATTTGGAGAGAAGAAAGCTATGCTTTTTGGTATATTTCTATTAAGCATCATACTAGTCTCTATTTATGCTTTTGATATCAAAACTACAAACATATTAATCTGGATGGTCATATTGTTTCTTGCAAGACTTGGAGCAACAATAACTGAGACAGAAAACTATGCTTATTTTTATAAAGAAATAGATGGAAGTAGTGCTGGACTTATAGCTCTATTTCAAAACATGAGTCACGCAGGATTCTTGTTTATATCCACAACAGGAGCTTTATTGATCAAATTACTAGACATAAAGCTAACCTTTATGTTTTTACTTGTTGGACTCTTAGGATTTTTATCTATATTCGTAATATTAAAAATCCGTGATACAGAAATAAAGAGAAGAAAAATTGAATTAAAGCAGAAAAATAATTCTGAAAAAGAAAATTCAAATGATCCCAATAAGGAAAGTGTAGAAGTTGAAATAAATAATAATATATAAATATATGAAAATAAAAGTAGATTTAAAGGATAAAGAAGTTGTTAGAATAAATAAATATTTATCAGAATCTGGTATATTGTCTCGCCGAGAAGCTGATAAATTAATAACAGAAAACAAAATTCATATAAATAATAAAGTGGCAATCCTGGGCGACAAGGTTAAAAATGGTGACTCTGTTTTTATAAATCAAAAATTAGAAAAATTAAAATATTTTATATATAATAAAAAACGCGGAGAAGAGACTAGTTTTAAGATTAAAGGAGAAACAAGACTTGAGCCTATAGGAAGACTCGATAAAGAAAGTGAGGGATTACTCATTTATAGTAACGATTTTAGAATAGTAGAAAAACTTTTAAATCCTAAAAATAAGCTAGAAAGAGAATATTTTGTCACAGTCAGAGAAAAAACAACTCCAAGAGTCAAAAATATTTTAGAAAAAGGAATAAAAACACAAGAAGATGTGTATGCACCGGCAAAAAAAGTAACTATAAGTGAGGAGGAAAAAAATCTTATTAAAATAATACTAACAGAAGGAAAAAAGCATGAAATAAGAAGAATGTTGAATGCTTTAAATTTTACAATATTATCACTAAAAAGAGTCAGATTTGAATTTTTAAAATTAGAAAATTTAAAACCTGGTCAAATGCGAGAGCTAACAAACATCGAACAAGAAAAACTTTTAAGATTATTAAAGATTGAAAATTAAAAGAGCCACCAATTGGCAGCTCTTTAAAATCATTTTCCTTTAGGTTTACCGCCATCGAACGATGGTTCAAACGAATCCTGTTCATCAAAAAGTAATCTCTCATATTCCGCAACTGAAATAAACTCCCCCTTTTTGGCTTTAATTTTTTTACCTTTGTCTTCGAAATCCCTTTTAGCTATATAAGCTGAAGGTTGCTGATCTGGGTATGTTATAAAACTACACATAATGGGTTAATTAAAAATGAACAAATCTTGTTGACAGGAAAATGATAACAATATTTTAAAAAAATGTCAATCTGACTAATAAACCAATTCTTCTTCTTTAATTTTTTCTATTTTATCTAAAATAAATCTACCAATATCTACACCAGAATTTTCTAAAATAAAATTAAATCTTGACCCTTCAGCTAAATGAGGATTGGTATGTATTTCTATTATTTTAATATCAAAATCATTTTTATTTTTTTTATTTTGACTAATACAAATATCTAATAAGATATGATTATCAAGAGCCAAAGACTGATGTATATCTCTAGCTAATTTTCTTAATTTTTTCTTTAAAGACTCATCGAGATGAGTCATGCTTAGCTTGTGATGAGCGTGATCTATCAAATACTTATCTTTCATTTCTTTACCGTTTATAAATCTAACTTGCGCTTCAGCATTTACAGTCTCTATGGGAGTTGGTATGTACAGATCTTCCCCTCTGTAATTTGGAATAACAGCCAAAGATACATATCTACCGCTCAAATGTTCTTCTACTATTGCCTCGCTGCTTTTTTTAAAGATGTCCTTTATTTTTTTATAAGCTTCTAAAAATGAATGAGTTAAAAGACTTTTTTGGTTGGCTATATGTTTACCATCTTTTATCACAATAGGAGTGTGAAATTTACCCCAGATTTCTTTTAAATTATTTTCAAGATTTTTATCGTCACGAAATAGGAAATATTTAGGAAAATCAAAACCAAGTTGACCCAGTATTCTCTTTATGTTTGTACGAGATAAGACATTATTCATATCATTTTTAATGACGAACTTTACGTCCAATTTATTTGCCAAAGTATGATAATCTCCATCAAAAATATTAGTAAAATCCACATAATAGTCAGCCTGAGAAAATACTTTATGGGGATCGGAAGGTATTCCTTTTTCAAACCAATTATTATTCTCATCTATGACCACATCTATAACATTTACATCTTCTCCGTATTTTAGTAAAGACAACAAGACATGAGCCCCACTTTTCATGGAGTTGTGATAATCTATCTTTCCGCCACGTAACACAGCTATAGTCTTTTTCTTGTTATCTTTTGACATAATATTTTCTTGTATAAATTATATCATAAGAGCTTTATGGTATTTTTATAAGCTAAGTAAAAAATGTTCCTTTGTATTTTTTGTTGGAGATACGTCAAATATTTCTTTTGGAGATAAAACCAAAACTCCCCTCACAACTCTTTCTGGTAAAATTTGCTTTACAAATTCTACTGTCTTGTCAAATTTTTCACCTTCATTTTCATATTTAGCTTTACATTTTATCTGATAACCAAAAAGATCCTTCCAAGCCACAAAAGACACATTTTCATTTTGAATTATATTTTTTACAGTCTTATCCATAAAATAGTCGACTAGCCATATTTCATCACCCTCCACTTTTACGGTGGATACTGGCACGACATTTATATCTTGATTTGCGTAAGTAGCCAAAGCTTTTGAGTCTGCTATCATCAAAAACTTTTTTACATAATCTTGCATATTATTTATTTTATTTTTTAGGCTTCACAAGACAAACAAAGTGTACCATCTTCTTGTCTTATGATATTATATTTTGGCTTATTTTCCTCATTACCAGATTGATTCTTATCACTCATATTTTGCATCTTTTTTCTGTTAAACTGCTGAGCAGCATTCATGCTATGTTGATAATATAGCGTCTTTACTCCCATCTCCCAGGCTTTTATATAAAAAGCATTTATGTCTTTAGCTGGAGTAGAAGGATCAACCATGAGATTTAAAGATTGACCTTGATCAATATATTTCTGTCTATCTGCAGCCTGCTCTATAATGACTTTTTGGTCTATTTCTGGAAAGGTTTTAAACACATTCTTTTCTTTTTCCGAGAGGAAATCTAAATGCATGACTGAGCCATCATTTTCTAAAATGCTTTTCCATACATCATCAGTGTTTTTATCTTTTTCTATTAAAAGTTTTTCTAAAAATTTATTTCTAAAAGTTATTTTTATTTTTTCTAGATCTTTCACAAAACAATTTGAAAATAGAGGCTCTATACCCTGAGATACTTGTCCCAAAATAAATGATGATGAAGTGGTAGGCGCAATAGCTAACAAAGTAGTATTTCTTCTACCGTAACCCTTCAATATCTCTGGCTCTCCATACTGATTAGCTAATTCTTTTGAAGCGCTATAGGCTTTCTCATTTATAAATTTAAAAATATCTATATTTAGTTTTTTAGCTTCTTCGCTCTCAAAAGCGATCATTTTGCTTTGAAGTAGTGAGTGCCAACCAAGTACTCCTAGACCCAAAGCTCTATTTTCTTTAGCAAAATTATAAGCTCTTTCCATAAACAAGAAAGATTGTCTGTCTCTAGGATCTTCACTATCACGCTTTTTCTCTAGCTTTACGACAAAATCTTCAATCACAGCATCAAGAAATGCCACCATGGTCTCTACAGCGTCTGTATTTTTTATTTCATCAAAATGAAATAGATTTATAGATGATAGACAGCATACAAATGACCATTTTTCATTACTTGGTAAAAGTATCTCACTACACAGATTACTTGCATAGATTTTTATATTTTTATCTTTATAGACATCTACTGTATTATTATTCACTGTGTCTGAAAAAAGAATATAAGGATATCCTATCTGAGTTCTTCTTTGTATGACTTTCGCCCAAATATTTCTCTTTACTTCATCTCCGGCTATCATATCCTTAAACCAAGCATCAGATACTGTCACAGCATAAGTAGATTCTTGAATCTTATCTCCTTCTGTACCAATATTAAGAAACTCTTCTATATCTGGATGCTCTATTGGCAGATAAAGAGCAACATGACCTCTTCTAGCAGATCCTTGAGAGATGACATTGGTAGCGGTGTCAAACATTTGCATAAAGTGTACTGACCCAGATGATGTACCGTTGTTTTTAATTTTTGCTCCACGTCCTCTCACCTCTCCAAAATATGCAGAAGTTCCTCCACCTAATTTTGTCATTGTACCTATCTCAGATAAAGTAAAAAGTATTTGTCCCATATCATCACCAACATAAGAGCCAAAACAAGATATCGGCAATCCTCTATCAAGACCAAAATTAAGCCAGACAGGAGTAGAAAGAGAATAAAATCCACGTGACATATAATCATAAAATTTATCCGCAAAACCCTCTTTATTCAGAAGTTTTTCGGCGTGTTTTGCTATCTCTTTTATTCTTTCTTCTGGAGACACTCCAGGTAAAAGATAATCTTTTACTAAAAATTTTCTACTATATTCATTGAGCCAATACATATTTTTATTATTTTAATTTTATAAATTTTCTGATAATATTTTTAATTCCTAAAATAGATCATCTCCTGTGATACTCTGACTTCTCTTGTTGTAATTTATTGATTTCTTTTGAAAGAAGTCTACATGTTTTGTCACTATCACCTCTTCATTAAACCAATTTGTCTCTTCCAATAATTTATTATCTACTTCAAAAATTCTTGGTAATCCTATACTGTCTAGAGAATTATTTAGTCTATTTTTAATAAATTCTAAGATTGTAGTTTTTGATAAAAAGTCGAGCTCTCCAGCCTCTAAAATCCAATCTACCACTATCTTTTCTGATTCGTAAGCTTCTTGGCATGCTTTGATAATAGTATTATTATATTCTTCGTCAAACCACTCTGGATGCTCTTTTTTAATTATATTTATGAGATCTATACCAAAGAGACCATGAATCTGTTCTTCTTTTGAAGTTGCCTCTATAGCATTTGATATTCCAGCAAAAATTGATTTCCTTTTATTAAATGACATAATGACTAAAAACTGAGAAAAGAGTGAGACATGCTCAATAAACAATGAAAACAAAAGTACTGAAAGTGCATAATCTTTATTGTCTTCACTTCTGGCATTGGCTATACTTTTATCCAAATATTTCACTCTTTCCATCAATGCTGGTATATCTTTTATTTTTGAAAATTCTTCATTGAGACCAAGTAATTCTAAAAGATGCGCATAAGCATCTGTGTGTCTGACTTCACTTTCAGCAAAAGTGGCTCCCACGGCACCTATCTCTGGCTTTGGCATTTTTTTATAAATATCTCCCCAGAAACTTTTCACCGCGACTTCTATTTGAGCAATAGCTAGCATTGAATTTTTAATTGCATTTCTTTCTACATCACTTACATTGACTTTAAAATCTTGTATATCTTTTAAAAAATTAAATTCAGTATGGAGCCAATAAGAATGACGTATGGCACTCACATATTCATAAAGCTCCGGATATTCGTATGGTTTTAAATTTGTCCTTTTTGCAAATATATCTCTCTTGCGCATCTTAGCTCTTTCGTCTCTATAGATAATATACGCCTTGGCTACAGTATGAAATTCTGAAGACATGAGAGACTCCTCCACCACATCTTGAATATCTTCTATCCAAAATGTCCCATTAGACATGTCTAATGTTTTTTTATCTATATCTTCACTATTTTTTTCTATCTTGCTTTTTGCTTCTTCTACTTTTTTCTCAAGAGAGACTGCGACTTTTTCTGCTACTTTTATCCCCTCTTCCAGAGTACCAGTCTCTACCGAAGACATTGCTTTATATATAGCATTGACTATCTTTTCAATATCAAACTTTTGTAGACTTTCGTCTCTCTTTTTTACATATTTTAAATCTGTATTCACAAAAGGACTCATAAATTTATTTTAATTAAAGCTAATAAATTAAAAAGCTTGGGTGAAAAAACAAACATACTTACGATTTATATATCTTACAATATTTTTTATATTTTTCTTAAAATACAAAAAAATAAAAATCACTTATTTGACAAAGTGATAATTTATTGTAACTACAAAATATTTTAGAAAAAGACCTGTCAAGTAATGAGTAAATCTTAGCTTTTTTTGATTTTATTTCTTAAGAATTTATGATAGGAAATAGCAAATCTGTGAGCTTCTAAATTTGCTAAAATTATAAATCTATTGTAATCTTGATTTTTTGATTTTTCCACAAGATTTTCATAAAGGACCTCCCTCGCCCTATGTTTATCGTCTTTAACTACTGACACAAGTTTTATATTTTTATATTCTATGAATTTTCTAGCAAAATTTAGATGAGTCTTTCCTCCATCTATCACCACAATATCAGGATAAGACCACTCACTATGCTTAAATCTTCTTTTTAATAACTCTTCTAATCCACCAAGATCGTCATTTACTTTTTCAGAAAGTTTAAATTTTTTATATTCGCTCTTTTTATATTCCAGCTCACCATTAATTATCTCAAATCGACACATGACACCCACTCTATATGATCCAGATATGTGTGCCACATCAAACGATTCAAGAGTTAAAGCTGTATTCTTATCTTTAAACATATTTTGATTGGTTTTTATAAGAGATAAATCGTTTAGATGATTTAGAGAAAATATTTTATCTCTTATCTTGCCAGCTTCTTCGAATTTTTTTTCTTTAGACTCTTTTTTCATTTCTTTTTCTAAAGATTTTAAAATAGATTTTGTATCTCCATCCAAGATTTTTTCTAGAGCTTTTATATTTTTTGCATAATTTGTTTTTGAAATTTTTCCAATACAAACTCCAGGACAGAGTCCTATCTGATAATTAAAGCAACCTCTTTTTTCTCCTGTCTTACATTTATCTCGATATGGGAAAATTTTTCTCAAAATCTTCATGATAGATACCAGCTCTGCTTTTGAGACAAAAGGTCCGAATCTTTTCCCTATTTCAATATCATGAGACTCGTCTATTTCTTTTTCCCTCATTATTAAAACTCTAGGAAATTCTTCTTTAGTAATAACAATAAAAGAATGACTTTTATCATCTTTTTCTTTAGTATTAAAAAATGGAGAATATTTTTTAATATATTTTGATTCCAAAATTATCGCCTCAAGTACAGAGCTGGTCTCAACAAAAAATAATCCTTTTGCATTTTCTACCATGCTACGTATTTTTACACCTCTAGTATTTATGAGATCAGAAGAAAAATAGCTGCCGACTCTGTCTTTGAGACTTGTCGCCTTACCGATATATAGGATGTTTTCTTTTTTTGGAAAAGATGAATTGGATCCTTTTTTATCAAGAAAGAAATATACTCCTGGCTTTTCAGGTAATTTATACTTTTTAAAATCCTCTTTTTTCATGTGCTTAATATAGCAAAAATAAGATATTTAATAAAATAAAAAAAGACAACGTATAAGCTGTCTTTTTTAAACTCTTCACTTGATATAAGGCGGAAGTGATTTCTGTTGCATCGAAAAATTAAAGGAATTTCTATTTTGTTTTACTGCCAAAAAAAGAGTGCTTTTATCATAATGATCCCCTTTGGAATAGAAGCCCAGCTCCACACCTCTCTTTGTTGAAATAATCCTCGGATTAAGTGGGTACGGAATTTTTATTATTGTATCCAAAGCTAATACATCAAAATCCTCAAATCCGGAAATAAAATTACCTTTTTTCATAATTTCCCTAAACATTAACAAGTGAAGCAAATCTCCCGATAAAAAACCTTCTTTTGCGCATAAATTAAGAACATAATCATATCTCAACAGCATTGGATATGTCTCTTCAGAGATTATACAAAAAGGTACGTTTCTATCCAAAATAGAATAATCAAAATACCCGACAGAATTGTAAAAGCCATGAACAGAATCATATTCTCCTTTCTTTATCAATTGCGAAAGAGATAAACCTGGCTCCATGTTAAGAACACCTTCATGAATTATTTTCATAATTACAATTTTTAGATTTGAAAAATAAAAACTAACCAAATAAAATTATAACACAATTTTATTTAAATGTAAACATAAAAACTATTCAAAAACTTTTAATTCTGTGAAGACAGATCTAAATAATTCTAAAGTATTTCTCGCCATCCTATCTGTTAGGACAAATTTTGATCCGTCATGAGCGATCCTATTTCTCATTTTGTGTGCAGCCCAAGCAAGATCAAGAGTATTGAAATTTGCTGATTTCAATTTGTCAGATACAGTCATACCAGCATATCCCCTGTCATCCAAAATATCACTAAGTAAATTGTCAGCCTCTAGTATACCAATACGCCAAAGAGCTTCTTCTTTACCTTCCATATAATTTATAATTATATTCCATTTTTCTTTGTATCCTCTTTTTCGATTTTCAAACTCAAGATTTTGCATTTTGTTTATTCTGTCTGCACGCAAATTTTCTACCGACTCAATATTTTTATTTTTTTCTTGATTAAAATCCTTAACGTCATCATCTATTTTAATTTTTATTAAATTTTTACTTTTTAAATTATTTTTTGGAACATAATTTAAAAGTAGATTATTCTCTATTTCAATTTTTTCATCCATTTCTCTTACCTCTTCTTTTGTAAAATCTTCTCGCTCTATTGGTAGACCCATGATGCCAGCCGGAAAATCTTCTGCCACTTTTTCTTCAAATTTTTTTATTTCTTTTGGCACTTCTGAAATCCTCTGATTTTCAAGATCAGATTTAATTTTTTCTTGTTGTTCTAGCCAGACTTTTTCTTTTTCAGATTTTTTGAGAGCTTTAGCTTCGTCTCTAGCTTTTTGTTTTTTTTCTTTTATTGGAGTCATTGTTCTTATAAACCATTTAAATAATCCATAAATTAAAAACATCATCGCAAAAAAAGCAACCACACTAACTACGTCTGCACAAAAAGAGAGAATTGGGTTTTGTATAGAAAAATGTAAATTTTTAAACCAAGGATCATTGCTGGCTTGTGAAGCTGAAAAGTCTGCGTTTGGGAAAATACGACTCCACCAATGTGAACTAGAATTACCCAAATATACCAAACCATCAGATGATGGTACTGGTGATATAGATGTATCTGGAGTACCTATCCATCCTCTAGCTATAAGACCATCATAAGTATCACTTTTATGATCAGCTATATAGTCAGCAGGATTAATCCTTAATATCCAAAATAAAATAGCATAACGAATAGCCAAAAGAACATTGTAGGCCACATTAAAGATGTAATCAAAATTAAAAGAATACATGAAAATATTTATTGATTTCTATTTAATTCAATTATATCACAAATGAATTTTTAGAGTTTTTTCAAAGTAATTATAAAATACTCTCTAAATCTTTGGCTATTTTAAATAGCTTTTTATCTTCAAATAAATCAGCCACAAGATGTATACCTTTTGGTAAATTATTTTCATTTACCTGACTTCTTTTAGTAGTTGGTACAGAAATAGCTGGTGCGCCAATAATGTTGGCAGGAACAGTGAACAGATCAACCAGATACATTTGTAAAGGATCATTAATCTCACCAAACTTCCAAGGTTTTACGGCACTTGCCGGTGTCAGAATAGCGTCCACTTTTTCAAAAGCTTTTTTAAATTGCATCTTTAAAACCTCTCGAGCGGTCACGGCCTTATTATAATAAGCATCAAAATATCCGGCGCTCAAAATATAAGTGCCAAGTAAAATTCTTCTTCTCACTTCATCGCCTAGTCCAGCTGTACGAGAATTAATAAAATTTTGTACAGTATTTTCTCCTGGTACTGAGAGTCCATATCTTACACCGTCATAGCGGCCCATATTTGAAGAAACTTCTGCTGGACATATCACATAATAAATAGCGAGAGCCTTGTCTATATCAGTTATATCTACTTCAATTATCTCATATCCTAAAGATTTAAAATTTTCAATTTGCTTTTCAAAATCTTTCCAGATATCACTATCTATAGCATTTTTCATTTTATCTTCTAATAAAATCTTTGGTATACCGATTTTCTTTTTTAATTCAAAATTATTATTTTTAATTCTCACTTCTTCTGATATGCTTGTAGCATCATGCTCATCGTAAAATGATATAGCATCAAAAAGGCATTCAGCATCGTCTACGTTATTTGCAAATGGACCAATCTGATCCAGTGAAGAACCCATCGCCATGAGACCATATCTAGAGACAGATCCATATGTAGGCTTGAATCCTACAAGATTTGTAAAATTTGCTGGCAATCTGATAGATCCACCTGTATCACTACCAAGTGATAATGGTACATATCCAGCAGAAACAGAAGCCGCTGACCCAGCACTTGATCCTCCCGGCACTCTTGATAGATCTATAGGATTTTTTGTATTTCCAAAAGCAGAAGTCTCTCCTGAAGAGCCCATAGCAAACTCATCCATATTGGCATGTCCAATAAGTACAGCTCCCAATGATTTTAACTTAGTCACTACACTAGCATCATAGGTTGAAATATAATTTTCTAGCATCTTACTACCAGCGCAAGCTTTTTCGCCTTTTACTAAAATATTATCTTTTAACATTATTGGCACACCTGTCAGCTTTGTCGCTCTGCCCTCATCAATCATCTTTTGAGCTTTTTCTATCTGATCATTTAAAAAATTATCAGAATAAAGACCAACTACAGCATTTATGTCTTTATCATTTTGATTGATAATAGAGATAGATTCAGAGACTATATCTCTTACTGTTTTCTTTTTAGAAATCAACTCTTCGTGGATTTGTGATAATGTTTTCATATTATTTTTTATGTTTATCTAAGACTTGAGATACTTTTACAAAATCTTTTTCTCTAGCTGGCGCATCTTCTAGTAATATTTCAGTATTTGAACCTGGCTGATTTAAAACCAAATCATCTCTGACTCTATCTCTATTTTGAGAATCTAAAAATTGTTTACCATAATTTTCTCCACCACTAGATTCTACATTTCCGCTGGCCATCTCAGAGACTTGGCCAACGTAAGCAAGTATCTCTTTCATCTCTACTAAAAATTTTTCTTTTTCTTCTTCGGTCAAATTCAACCTAGAAAGCATCGCCACATTTTCCAAATCCTTTTTTGTAAATTCTATATTAGACATATATTTATAAATCTATTCTATCAAAAAAAAGTTTATTTTAAAAGCTTATTAAACTCTTCTTCATTTATAATTTTCACACCTAATTCTCTTGCTGTCTTTTCTTTACTAGAAATTTTTCCACCTTTTTCATCATTTTCTCCAAGCAATACATAGTCTGTTTTTTTGGATACAGAAGAAGCCACTTTTCCTCCTAAATTCTCGATAATATCCATAAAATCCTCCCTGGGGCGACTCAAGGCTCCAGTTATGACGAAAACCCTATTAGCCAATAAAGATTCTGACTTTTTAGTATTTTTTACGCTTGATGCAGGATTTTGAATATCAACTATTTTTAATATCTCTTTTAAAAATATCTTGTTTCTTTCACTTTCAAAATAATTCATAAGAGATTCTAGACTTTTTTCACCTATCCCCTCCACTCCAAATTCTTCTTTAAGATCTTTTAATTCTAATTTATTTCTTTTTTTAGAAATATCTAGAACTGCTTCTTGAAAACTTCTAAAGCTTCCAAATTTTTTAGCAATATCTTTCGCTGTCGTTTCTCCAACTTGGCGAATACCGAGTGCATAAATAAATTTATTTAGTGTAATATTCTTTGAAACATTTATTGCCCTGATCAAATTGTCAGCACTTTTTTCTCCAAATCCTTCCAATCCTTCGATATCTTCTTTTTTTAATTTAAATATGTCCAGTACATTTCGCACGAGTCCTAGATCATAAAACTCATCTATTATCCTTTCTCCCATACCATCAATATTAAAAGCTTTTTTTGAGACAAAATATGTAAAATATTCTCGATGTTTAGCTTCACATTCTTCATTTTTACAAAATAGACCAGTACTAAATCCAGACTTGTTTAATTTATTTTCTTCTCTCATCAATTTTGAATTACAGACCGGACAATTTGTTGGCATTAAAAATTTTTTAGAATTTTTAGGACGAAGCTCTTTTATTACAGAGACTATTTCAGGTATCACATCCCCTGCTTTTCTGACTATCACAGTATCACCTACTCGCACATCGAGCCTCTCTATCTCTTCTACATTGTGTAGTGTGGCACGCTTCACTCTCGATCCATAAACCAAAACTTCTTCGAGCTCTGCGACAGGAGTAGCGACTCCAGTACGACCAATTTGGACAGTGATGCCTTTGATTTTCGTAGAAACTTCTTCGGCTGGAAATTTGTATGCGATACCAGCACGAGGAGCTTTTGCTGTAAAACCAAGAGTGTCAGAGATTCCTTTTTCATTGATTTTTATGACGAGCCCATCTATGCCATATTCTTCATCTTCCCTTTTTTCCTTCCACTCCTCATACATTTTTTCTACTTCTTCTAAATTTTTACAAAGCTTAAAATGCTCATTTACTAAAAAATTATTTTCTTTTAAAAATTTTAATTCTTCTATTTGAGTTTTAAAAGTTCCACCTTCTATATCATAAGCAAAGACTTTTAAATTTCTTTTTGCGACTATTTTTGTATCGAGCTGGCGAAGTGTACCTGCTGCGAGATTTCTTGTGTTTGCATATGTTGGTAAATTATTTTTTTCTTGTTCAAGATTTATTTTTGTAAGTTCATTTTTAGAAATGAAGGCTTCGCCCATCACTGTCACATTTATTTTTTCTTTAAGATTTAAAGGGATTGATTTTATTGTCCGGATATTTTCTGTTATATCTTCACCGATTTCTCCATCGCCTCGCGTTGCACCTCTTACAAGCTTTCCATCTTTATATGTGAGTACGACTTTTAATCCGTCTATTTTTAACTCAACGACATAATCAAACTTATGATTAAAATTATTTTTCTCTAAGATATTAATATTTCTTTCTTCCCAATCTTTTAATTCATCAAAATTAAAGACATTATCAAAGCTCCACTGTCTGACCTCGTGCTTTACTTTTTCAAAATGATCCAATACTATACCACCGACTTTTTTACTAGGACTATTTGGATCATCAAATTCTGGATTTTCTTTTTCAAGAGATATTAGCTCTGAAATAAGAGAGTCATAAACAGTATCCCCTATTTCAGGATTATCAAGCACATGATAAAGATACTGATGCTTTGCGACCAAAATCCTTAATTCTTCTATTCTTTTCTTGATAGCATCTTTATTATTTTTCATTGTCTAATTATAGCAAAAATAGCTATTCATTAGAATATCTATAAATAGTCCTACTGACTCTCGAAGGATCAGTACTTTTACAGCTAGAATATCCTGTAGAAGATATAGAAAAATAAGCTGTGGTATCAGTAGCTGTAGATTTAGTCTTTGCAAATTCTACTAGAGCACATCTGTCTAATTGATCTCCTGTGTTTGGGTCGATTTGTCTAACTACAATTCCAAATGTGGTGGTAGCTTGTCCATTTTCACCTATTATATTATAAGAAGACTGTTTATTATTAAGTAGATCTTCCACAGATTGAGATGAAGGAGAGTATGTCTGAAATATTTTATTATAAGTACCGTCACTTGAACAGTTAATATTGTAAATATTTTCTAAAGGAGTTTTAGAAAAATCAAAATTTGAAGGATTGTAAATAAAAACAGTACTTGTAGGAGCAAAGAAAATATTATTGGCAGCATTATCAACAAAATCCTGCTGTCCGGATTGAGATGAAGTGGAATTTAAAATCAAAGACACACCGACCGAGTCATCCTTGAAAACAGAGTCTAAATATTGTGCACATTCAAGACCAGCATCGGCAGCAAAGTATGCAGATTTACTATTTTCAAGAAGCTTTGAAAAATATATTTCTTTGGTAATAATCCTAGAAACAGAAAAAGAAACTGTCAAAAGTATACCTACCACTATTAGAGCAAAAGCTAAAATATAACCCGACTCTAAATTGTTTTTATTATAATTTTTAAAAATTTTATTTAGCATATTTTTATCTCTCATAAATATAATCTACCACTGAAACAGATTTTTGTCCTGCAGCAAAGAGTCCATAATTTGTATAAACTACATCTACTTGTATCATCAAAGTATTGTCTGAAATTTTTGTAATCTTAGTCTTTCTTTTAAAGACTGTAGACGAACCTTTAGAGCAAGAATATCCATAAATTTGATCAAATGATAAATTTACACAACTACTACCATAATCTATTATGTTTAAATTTTTTGGATTAGAAACAAAAGAGTCGTCGTCTATAAAATACTCTTTAGGTGGTATGGTATTATCTGGAAAATTATTACCACTAGAAAAAGTAGAAGCTACAAACATCTTCCATGATATATTTCTGGGATTAGTATTTGGAGTAGAAGATATGTCATTTGACCCTATAAAATTTGTAGGGACTTGCATACCAATATCACCTTCTTCTCCACAATAAGCATTGTTTATTGTTGTGATGTTTGTAGTGTCATCTGTTGATGTATCTAAATAAATATTACTACAAGCTAAAGCAAAATCATCACGATAATTTTTAAAATTTTCCACTACCTCTTCGGCTAAATATGAAGCTATGACTCTATTTTTATTTTGTATAATAGTATTTATTGCATTCATCGCGAGAGTTAATGGACCAATCACAGCTATCAAAATAAGAGCAATAGACACGAGGGCTTCGATCAAAGTAAATCCATCACCTGCTTTATTTTTTATATTTTTAAAAATGATTTTTAACATAAAATTTTAATTATCGAATATTCTTTGAGAGACTACCTGCTGAACTGTAAAAGTGGAAGTAGATACTGTACCATTTTGATTATTTCTATTTGTTGCAATTAGGCCAGATATTAAAATTTTTACTTTTGGCTGTAGATTATCATCTGCTCCGGTACCGGATATTGCCAGATTAAAATCGTTTATAGAAAAACCAGAGCCTGTAATAGAAACATCCAATTTCTTTGTAAAACTATTTTTATCTTCATTTAATTCGTAATCGGCCTCATTTACAGAAAGATCAGATCTTTTTAAATAGTAAACCACTTTGGTCGTTGTAGAATTTGCAGGCGTAAATATTATAGCGTTGCATATACCGTTATTATTTGAAGATAAAGAATCTATATTTGCAATATAAGGACTCAAATAAAAATTTGTATAAGTGAAATCTTGAGTCGTATCTGGATTGGCACACTTATAATTCGTACCAAATTTTATTTCACGAGACATATTGTTTAAAACTAAATTTACATTATCTACAGCTATTCTATTTTCTGAAATTCTCTTATAAGCTCTCTGTGCTGAAAGCAATACAGATATACCTCCTACTGCAATAATAGTAAATAATGTCGTAGCCACAAGGAGCTCAATAAGAGTAAATCCATCTAAATTTTGATTTTTTGAAAAAAGTTTCTTCATAGATTTTTTATTTACATGGACCATAAGAAGAAGATACTTGACCTACATATGATACGTCTATATGGCGGAGATTGTTGCTGCTGGACGGGGCAATCTCTATACATACTTGATTTATAGATTTAGTGGTGCCAGGGATTTCTGTAATATACGTATCACCATTTTGATCATAAGTTGCAAAATTTACATATGGTTTCGGTTTTACAAAAAATAACACCATCTTTGTATCGATAGAATTATAACAATAATTAGTATCATTATTAAGACAAATGCGACTTATATGATTACCCCCATTGAAAATTAAATCATTTGTCGGCTTTTGAGCATTCATCACTTCATTTGAAGTAAAGTTGTTATCTTTTGTCTTATAAAATGTCTCAATTTTAGATGGATTAGACAAATCTATAAATACTCCATATCCGACAGTATCAAGTAGATTACCCCTTATAAAAGAAGAAGATCTGTTTTGCATATCTATTATAGTTATAGAAACATCTTCTGAATCCGTCAAAAGAGCATTACGAATCTTTGTCTCTTGATATCCAGAATTCATAAATATTGTGCCAAGTATTGCAAGTAGAGCGAGGACAGCCATCATCTCTATAAGAGTAAAGCCCTTTTCTATATTTTTAATAGAGAATATTTTCATATCAAATATATTTTAATTTTAACATGAAAATCAATAATATTATCGACACTTATTGTAGAATTAGAGATAATCCTAATACGTCTATATGTAAAAATATTACCAAGATGACTGCTACTATTATAAAAGGAGCAAAAGGTATGGTTGATTTACGATTAAATTTATGAGGCATAAGATAGATCAATAAAAGAGATGTTATGGCCCCTATCCAGATAGATAAAAGAAAGACTGAAACACCAAAAATAAATCCTAGCAAATATCCAGCAGACAAAAACAACAGGACATCACCAAAACCTACAGCTTTACCTTTTGAGAATAAATAAATAAATAAAAATGGCAAAGCTACTAATACTCCAGAAAATAAATCCAGCCAAAATAAAGTACTATGCATACTTCCATAGAAAAATGATACATTATAAATCCTATAAACCTCAAAAGCTAAACCTATAACAAACAAAAGGATAGAAAAACCTAAAGGAACTATTTTATGTTTGAGATCATAAAGAAAAATTGAAAATAAGAGAATAAAAAGTAGAACATAAAATAAAGCAAAACTAATACCAATAGCCAAATTGTAATTTGGAGAATAAATATTAAAATAGCTAAATAGTAAAAGATTGTAAGTCAAAACACCAATAATCCCGGCAGATATTTCGACCCATAGATGCCTTGGTCCGATTTTAGTGTCACATTTTCTACATTTACCTTTTAAAAACAGAAAAGATAACACAGGTATCATCTCATACCATGAGAGATTTTTAGAGCATGAATGACAGGTACTTCTACCAGAAATAAAAGATTTAACATAAAGACGATCGACTATAACATTCACAAAGCTGCCAACAGCCGCCCCAAAAAAGAATATTAAAATATTAAGAATAAAATAATTCATTATCTTATGATCTAACTATTTGAAGATATATCAAATATACATTTTGTAGTATCTTGACAAGTAGAATCTGTCCAAGTAGGGACGTACTTAAATGTATACTCCCCTTCATCAGCAGAGCCAGACGCTGTATAATTTCCTACCAAACAATATTTTGAGGCATTAGAAGGAGTACCTGAAGTAGTATTAACACCAGAACAATTAGCTGAGCCAGACAATGCTGGAGACAAAGTCTCCAAATGGGTCCATAAATGATATCCTATCACATGAGTCTCTCCAGAATTATCTGTATAATAATAAGTTGTATAATTATATTTATTAGGATCAGGATTTGTTGTTGCTGTTACATCGCAAGCAGAATTTTCTGTAATATTAGAGTTTTTAGGTATAGATCCATAATTAGATAATAGATCTAAACAGTTTGGATATTCACCTTTATGATCATCAGCATATATAGAAAGAGATGTGGCTAAACTCTTTAATTCAGATATCTTTTGGGCATCACGACCCTTTTTTCTAGCTGTCTGAAATGGTGCATAGACTATAGCACCCAATATACCAATAATAGCTATCACCACTAGAAGCTCAATAAGGGTAAAACCTTTTGTGTAATTTGTAAGTTTAAATTTTTTCATAATTAATTATTAAATATTATTTTTAATATTCTTTTTTATTTCTTTGTAATCTTTTATAAGATATACATATATTATAACAGACAAAAATATCTTATTTTTTTAATATTAGTTTTCTGTGGAAAAGAAAATTTTAGACATTTGTCACTACAGAATACATTGGTATCAATACGGCAGCCAAAAGTATTCCAACTCCCCCGGCTAAGAAAATGATAAGTGCCGGCTCAACAAGCGATAAGGCTGTATCTATAGCTGTAGATACTTCTCTTTTGTAATAACTAGAAAGACTTCTTAAAACATATCCTAATTTTCCAGTCTCTTCTCCAATTTTCGTCATCTGGACTAAAATGTTTGGCAATTCTTCTTCTTCATAAAAAGCCTGAGACAATGCCTTCCCTCCTTTTACTTTTTTACTAACACGCACAAGCAAATCTCTATATACTACATTATCAACAACATCAGAAGTTATCTCAAGAGCTCTGACTATAGGGACTCCAGAAGAAAGCATTGTATCAAGATTGTCAGTCACACGAGAAAGAAAGATTTTATTATAAAGAACTTTAAATATTGGGAGTTTTAATTTTATATAATCAAGATTTGCTTTTCCTGATTGGGTCTGACTTAGGCTATATAGATAATAGCCGATGAAGCTGGCAAAAATTAAAAATAAAATACCATAATTCTTACCGAGATTTCCTACTCCTAATATCATTCTAGTCACCAAAGGAAGGCTCTGCCCTTCACTCAAAAGCATTTCTGCAAGCTGAGGAATCACAAATACTATCATCACTACCATCACGGCAACAAAAGTCACAGAAACAAAAATTGGATAAATAGAAGCTTTTTTTATTTTTTGTGTAAGATCAAAATTTCTATCAAGATAATCAGCAAGATAGTCAAAAGCTTCATTCAGTTTCCCAGATTCTTCTCCTGCCTTTATCATATTTGAATAAAATGATCCAAAAACTTTATCATATCTACTCATAGCAGAAGATATTGAAGATCCAGACTGAACTTCATCAGCTATCAAATTTAAAATTCTTTTTAATTCTGGATTCTCTGTCTCTGTAGCAACTAGGCGAAAACTGCGCAAAGCCGAAACTCCTGACTGAAAGAGTGTTGAGATCTGTCTTGAAAAGACTACAATGTCTTTTTCTTTTACAGATGGACCAAAAAATGGAATTTTAAAACCAGTTGTAGGTGAACCAAAAAGATTTTTCTCAACATATGGATCTAGGGAGACAATTATTAGCTGTCTATCTTGCAATGTAGCAATAGCGTCGTCTTCACTACTACCTTCAATTTTTCCCTCTAGACGAGACCCGTCTACTTTTATAGCTTTATATTTGAATAACATATTTTATATCATTTTTTCTAGAGCTCTAGGATTGCGAGAATTAGACATAGCTACATCTATAGAAATCTGACCAGATCGTACCAATTCTGATAAATGTCTATTAAAATCTATCATTCCCTGGTCTCTCCCTGTCTCTATGACAAGATCTATCTCATTTATTCTACCATCTCGAATAAGATTTCCAACCGCTACATTATTTAGTAATAATTCATAGGCTGGCACCATACCTCCAGATACTGATGGTAAAAGCCTTTGAGAAAAGACTCCTAGTAATGACGAAGAAAGTTGCTGTCTTATCTGGCTTTGTTGCTCAGCAGGAAAAGAGTCTATGATTCTATTTATTGTCTGAGAAGCTGAATTCGTGTGGAGAGTAGATAGTACAAGATGACCAGTCTCAGCAGCAGTGACTGCTGCTGATATGGTGTCTACGTCTCTCATTTCACCTATCATCATGACATCTACATCCTGTCTAAAAGCCTGCTTTAGAGCATTATGAAAAGACGCTGTATCCATTCCTATCTCTCTCTGATCAATAACAGATTTATCATTTTCAAAAACATATTCAATAGGATCTTCGATGGTTATAATATGTTTTCTATCTGTGCTATTTATCTCCTCTATCATACTAGCAAGAGTTGTTGACTTTCCTTGTCTGACTGGACCAACGACGAGAAATAGTCCTTGCTTAGCGTGAGCTATCTCTTCTAAAATTTTTGGTAATTTTAATTCAGAAAAAGTCTTTGGTTTTGGTACGAGACGAAGTGCCATACCCACCAATCCTTTTTCGAAATAAGCATTACCACGTAATCTGTATTCTCCTAAATGCTCAAAAGAAAAATCTAGTTCTTGTTTTATAACAAAATCATTAAAGTTTCTCTCTGATACCATAGACCTTAAAAATCCAACCGTGTCTTCTGATGTTAAAGGAGATTTATGAACCAGATTAATCAGCTCTCCATTTACTCTTATTATAGGAACTGATCCGACAAGTAAATGAAGATCACTACCCTGCTCTTTTACGAGAGTCAAAATCAATTCATTGAGCTCGCTTTTATAGTCCATAAATTTATTATATTAATTAAAATAGAAAACTCCTTAATAAATTAATTATAGCACCATTTTTAAAATAAAAAGAAATTAGTTATACACAAAATTATAAAGCATCAACCTCGATAAAAGGCACCTCACCTTCTATTGATTTAATAATAGCGTCTTCCCTCATATTTATCATTCCCTTCTTTCTAGCAGCTTTCCAAATCTCATCTTCACTCTTTTTATTGAGAATAAGATTTTCTATTTCGTGATCTATTTCTAAAATCTCAAAAACTGGCACACGACCTTTTAGCCCAGAAGAATTTGTAGAAGAAGGAGCTGCATTGTAAGGATTTTTATCAAGAGGTAAATCTTTTTTATATTCTGGATCCAGATCTTTAAATGTCTCATCTATTATTGCCTTTACTCCTGGGTCTTTTATTTCGATTTCACAATTTTTATCTATCTTTCTTACAAGTCTTTGAGCTATAGCCATGATCAAAGTAGGAGCTATCAGATAAGGATCGACACCCATATCAAGCAAGCGACTAACTACTCCTATAGAATTGTTAGTATGAATTGTAGAAAATACGAGATGTCCTGTAAGAGCTGCCTGGATAGCAAGCTGAGCTGTCTCAGCATCACGAATTTCTCCTACCATTATCACATTTGGATCCTGACGAAGAATTGAACGAAGTCCATTTGCAAATGTATAACCAATCTCTGGAAAGATTTGTGACTGATTCATACCTGGAATATTGTACTCCACAGGATCTTCAAGGGAAACCACATTTTTTCTTTCTCTGTCTATCTCATTTAACATAGAATACAGAGTGGTAGTCTTTCCTGATCCTGTAGGACCAGATATTAATATGATTCCGTAAGGCTTGTTTATGTTTGCTCTTATTTGTGATAAATGTCTTTTAGAAAGACCTATCTCTTCTAGTTTTTTCACTCCTCTATAACTATCCAGAATTCTCAATACAGCCTTTTCTCCATAATAAGTAGGCAATGTGGACACACGAAAATCTATTTTATGATCTTCATATTGGACTGAAAATCTTCCGTCTTGTGGCTTTCTTTTTTCGTCAACTTTCATACCACAAAGTATTTTAACTCTGGCTATCATGGCTGAAGCTCGAGAAAGAGGTATGTTGAATCTATTTATAAGTACACCATCGATACGCACACGTACCCTCACATGATCACCCATATTTTCTATATGTATATCTGAAGCCAAATCCATAATAGCGTTTTTTAAGATGATATTTATCATCTTCATCATCGGCATAGAATCAACAAGAGAGTCTAAAATAGTATTGTCTTCGTTGGTTATATCTACAGCCTCATCTTTTATCCCGAGATTTTCTTCCACTTTTGGATGATTATACTGAGGTATAGCAAAAACTCCCTCGGTAGCATAGCCAGCGAATCTGCGTTTAAATTCACCGAGAGATATAAGATAAACTTTATAAGAAACTCCAGCTGAAGTTAAAATAAATTGCAAAGCATCAAGAACATTTTTTCTCTCAGGGTCTACTATACCAATCAAAATTTCATCATTTATATTTTGGTTTTTAATAAATTCAGACCCTTGTTTAGATTGATCATTTTCATTTGATCTACTACCAAGAGGGACAGCTAAAAATCTTTCAGATTTTTCCCTATCCAAAAGAGTGTATAGATTTTTATCTGCCAAATCTTTTTCTCCACTAAATATCGGTATGCCATAAATAGCATTTCTGGCGGCCAATACAGCAGCTTCTGGTACATTATGCTCACTTAGTATCTCGTCTATCGGAGCAGATGAAGTTTTCAGAGTCTCTTCGATAGCTCTAGACTCTAATTCACTTATTATATTTTGAGAGACTAATAGATTTAAGAGTATCATAATATTAATAGTATTATTATACTATAAGAATAAAAAAGAAAAATATTTTTTAATTTAAAATAGTGGAAAATATTAAAAAATATAATTTCAACCTATGGTAAGAATGGATTAGATCTTCCGAGACTTTGACTTGGTGAGATAATTTTTGAAAAATCGCTACCGTTTGTCAAAATACTATTATTAATATTTGTATTAAAAGATATATTTTCTTTATTTATAATGTCCATATATTGACCAATCTTAGTCTCCTTCAAATATTTATCACTGATACTATCCAACTCCCCACTTGTACTAGTAAAAAATCCCTGATAAACAAAATATCCAGCTATAAGGATAGCGACTATTAAAACTGGAAATATTATATTTGAAGTTGAAAATTTTCTTGTATTATCCATATTTTTAATTTTGTTTTAAATAATAAGTCTCCACAGTCACAGAATATTTTAGAGCTGATGTTGCTCTTGTATCTTGAGCTGAGGAAAAATTGAGAGACGTGACATTATAAATCCTGTTTGAATTTTCTAAGTTTTTCAAAAAAGATTTCATGTTGTTATATGTCCCCTCCAATGTAAATGATACTGATAGAGTATTATATTTTTTGTTAGAATTTTTATCCCCCCCATTATCGGTAAATTTTGGAGATAATAAGATCATACTGGATCCTGGCTGTTTTGCTATTTCTGATAATTCGTAAATGACAAGTACAGGATCAGCCGAAGTCGGTAAAACTTTATTTAATGTATCTATTGAAAGACTATTTAAAGCGTCCACATATTGCCTATTATTATTGGCTATCTTTTTATTATAATCATTTGCTATTGATATAGCCTTATCGTATCCTTGATTTTGATCAAGAAGAGTAGAAATATTTTTCTCTGGACTATAAAAAATTCCCGATCCTGAATATTGAGGATATATGACAAAATAAAATATGCCTATGATTATAAGTAATATCAATATATTTGAGTAAACTTTATTTTTTAATTTTCCGTTTGGCATATTATTATTTTATCATTTTTAATTTACATATATTAATTAGTTTTTACAGAAGATGTCGTGGCTGTGCTTGTAGGATCTACAGGTACCACATTAGCTGGAATTTGAGACTTGAATAAAGGTCCTGACTTTAATGTCTGAATATTCGACTCTTTTCTTGCACTATCGATAGAAGACTCTATATAGTTTAGAAAATTCTTGGTAGAAATATCTATGTTAAAGCTAATATCAAATAAGACATTGCCACTCTGATCTAAAGATAGAGATAATAATTTAAAATTTGAAAAATTTTTATTAAAAGGACCAGACTTAAAATTATCTATCTGTCTATACAAAGAAACATAATCTTTTGCTACACCAGAAATTGATACTCCAGCTAGAGGAGCATTATTATCTTTCTTTAAATTGAATTTATTAAAATAGACATAGCTGTCAGAATTTGATTCTACAATCGATTCTAGAATTGGAAAAAGCATACCTGAAACATACAATTTATTATCATAGACACCATTAAGAAGTTTTAATTTTTGAGAAAGAGATCTCATGTCTGCTAAGTTATTTCCAAAATAAACAACGTCTTTAGATTTATCAAAGCCTAATAGTTCAGCTTTTTTATTTTCTATTTGAGAACTTAAAACTTTTGTATATAAAAATGCTCCAACAGCTAAAAGTATTGTCACTATTAGCATGACCATCAAAAGTATTCTTATTGAATCTTTTTTTTGAGGCTCTTCAGGTGTGATAGATGAAGCAAATTCATTGTGTACACCTTGAGTAGGTAGTGGGATATTTGTATCTTGTGTGAAATTTGGAAGCATAGTTTTTAACTAAAAAGATTTTTTATAGCAAGACCTGCTGCTACTGTGTATTTTTCATCTTCTTTTTTTAAAATATCTTTTAAATTGCTTGGCAAAATAAAATCAGAAAATGGGTCTGCTAGCACAATTTCTCTTTCGAGAAATTCAGAAAGAAATTTTTGTATACCTTTTTGAAGTGCTCCTCCCCCACTTAAAACAACCTTATTTATATTTACATTATACTTTCTTTCGTGCTGAAATAAAAGATGTTTTATCTCATCAAACAGTGGATAACTCGCAAGCCCCATAACCTCTCCTAAATGTGGAGATGAGTCGTCACCAAGATATCCAAATATCCTTTTAGCTTCTTCTGCCACATCTATACCGACACCAAGAACTTTGGATATCTGAGAAGTATTGTCATAAGAGCCTTTTTGAATAAGATTTGTGGTCTTTACTATTCCATTATGAATAAGAGTTACGAAAGAGCTTTTACCTCCAATATCTATGTGTAGTATTGGCTCATTTATTTTTATTTGTCTTAATATCATACGGGCCCCAGATAAAGCTTCTATCTCAAAAGAAAAATCTTTTAATCCGAGCTTGCTGGCGTATCTGTTGTATAAATCAAAAGTCTCATTTTTAACAGCTGCCATAATTATCACATCTTGATTAGGATTTTCTTTTGATGTCTCGCCTTTCCAATAATTAAGTTTTACCTCAGATACTGGCACGGGAAGATATTTTCTAGCTTCTATAGGGACAAGACTGGCCAACTCTTTGTCAGATACCTTTGGTATAGATATAGAAGAAATAAAACAGTCCTGCATTGGTATAGAAAATACTATTTTGTTGGCAGTTATTTTACTAGCCAAAAACAAATCTTTTATGGCTTGCACCATCTTTTCTTCTCCAATATTAGAAATAGATCCTGGTGGTAGAGAATCATAGGCCGCCATCTCCAGCTCTCCATATGTCTCTAAATGTATCTGATCACCATCATGTCGAATCTGTAATACTTTGATAGCATAAGACCCAATATCAAGTCCGGCAAATGATTCTATCGCTTGATTTTTTTTAGTACTTTGCAAAAACATATGTATACTATAATATATAAATTATAACATGAAAATTATGATAGATAATAAAGATAATTTTCTCAAAAAATTATTTAATTTATTTTTAAATATATTTTTCCCAGAAGCGTGTATATCTTGTGGCGAACCTGGAAAAACTATCTGTAAAAAATGTCTAATAGAAATATCAAATAATAGATCAATTGAAAATTATAAGAATATAGATTGGATACTCTCTTGCCTCTCTTATAAAAATCCGAAATTAAAAACTGCTCTATTTTATTTAAAATATCACTACACAAAATCTGTTGCCAGATATTTAGCAGAAATAACTTATCAAGATTTTTATAATTTTTTAGAAAAGACGGATCCAGAATTAAAAAATATCTTAATTCTACCTATTCCTATTTCTAAAAATAGACTCCGAGAAAGAAATTATAATCAGAGCGAATTAATAATAAGAGAAATAATTTCTAAAATAAAAGAAAATAAAAATTTAAATATAGAAGACTTTCTGTTCACAGAACTTATTTTAAAAAATAAAGATACAATAAAATTTGCAAAGACACATTCTCACACAGAAAGAGAAAATTTAATAAGAGATGCTTTCAGTGTTGATAAAAAATATTTAAACAAATTTACCGATCTAGAAAATAAGAAAATAATATTGATAGATGATATCACTACGACCGGCGCCACTTTTTATGAAGCAAGAAACACTTTAATAAAAGCTGGATTTAAAAAAGAAAATATATTTGGATTTGCTTTGGCACATTAATCTTTTTTACAGATAAATTTATAACTAATTATCTTTTGTTTTTTAATTTCAGTCTCTCCAATTTCTTTTTTTAAATCTATTAATTTAAAATTTGATTTTAATAATTTTTCTTTAACTTCTTCTATAGAATCTACAAAAGAAAAACCTTCTCTAAAATTTGAGGAACTATTGTCGAACAAATCTCCAAAAAATACTCCTTCTTGTTTAAGAGATTTTTGTATTTTAGATAAAAGATTTTCTAGTTCACCAGAAGTTGTAAAGGTTAATGAATTATTTGCAATTATTAAATCATAATAATTTTCTTTAAAATCAAAAGATTCAAAATCTTGGATTATATAATTAAAATTTTTATCTTCTGGAAATTCGACAGATGTATACTTTCTGACATCATACAAATCAACAGCAACAACATTTTTAAATCCTTTTTCTAATAAAAATTTTGATTCCACTAAAGCTCCAGCCCCTAAATCCAAAGCATTGTCTTTTTCTTTTACAAAATCGACTACTTCTTTTATTTGATAATCTATTTCTTTATTTTTTGTTAGTTCATAATATACATTATTCCATTTTGCATAAACTCTATCATTATTAAGAATTTTTGTATTTGGATTTTCCATATTACTGTGCTCCCACTTGGACTTGAACCAAGGACCCCACGGATATAAGCCGTGTGCTCTAACCAACTGAGCTATGAGAGCTTTTACATTATATATAATAACAAAAATTTTTTGATTTTAAAAGTCAAAAATATTATAATAGGAAAATAGCTTTTTTGGAGGATTCGCATAGCGGTTTAGTGCGCCATCTTGGAAAGGTGGTAACTGGGAAACCGGTTCGGGGGTTCGAATCCCCCATCCTCCGCAACATTTCAAAAAGCGGACTCGGTTTTGCGAAGCTACTTTCTTTTTGGGGATATGGATTTGCAAAACCTCCACTGTTTTTGAACGTACCTCTGGGCTTCCAGGATATGGGCAGAAATGCTGGCGTATTTTGGGCACAAGGACTTGGGATAAAATTCTAGACCTCTTTAATCAAATTAGAGATTGGAACTTTGAGAAAGAAACTTTTTGCCTGTGCTAAAATTTCATCGCCCTTTTTAATAACTGCCGACATCCAAAACTTTCTCATATCAGTTTCTTTCTCGCAAGTAACTTCTATTGTCACTTCTTCGTCAGTTGGTACGGGTTTTAAAATCTCAATTTTTGATAATTCTCGAGCAACCATTATAGATTCACTTGGCAATAATTTTGCAAACCCGATCGGGACACCCATAGAAGCATCTAGCGCAAAAGCGACCGAACCACCATGCATATTACCACCGACTGCTTGGGATTTTTTTGGGAAAGAAGTAGTTAATGTTGCCGATATAATATCTCCTTCTTTGTTGTAATTAAGGTTAAAATTTTGCAAATCCAAATCAAAAAAATTATAAAGTTCCTTTGTATCTTTCTCAAAATACTGATTATAGAATCTTTTAGCGTTTTCAGGGAAAGAGTTATATAAATCTTTTAAAGTTTCGGTTTTTATAACTTCAAGATTATTTTCTTTTCTATTCATTTTGCAAACTAAAATACAAGGAGTATTTAGAATAGAACTTTTAACTTCCTCTGATATATTTTGATATTTTTCTAAATCTTGTATCTCTAGTCCACGCTCAAGACTTATGACTTTTACATCAAATCCTATTTTTGAAAAATAATCTTTTGCCTCCCTTAAATCCTTGAACGCCAAAGACTCTTTTTGTACCCCAGAGACTTCATAAAAATTTTGCAACAAATTTCTTGATTCTTCCGACCATTTTGATCTATCTGCCCCCAACCCTTTTTGTGTAGCAATATCAAAAATTGCCACACCACCATTACTTAACATATTTTTTATATTCAAGAATGCATTATCAATTTGATCTTTCTTGAAATAAGTAAATACACCTTCAGCAACAACACAAACAGGCTTTTGTTCGAGTTCTTTTATAATCTCTATTGTTTGATTTGGATTTATAATATCTAATTCTTGAATTCTGACTTTGCTATTTGAGTCAAGTTTTTTTATTTCTTCTCTGTTTTTAATATTATCTTCCAAATCAGTATCAAAATATGTAGCAAATTGGTTTTGTAACTCTAAAGACCTACTACTAAGCCCAGCTCCGATTTCGACCATTTGGTTAATATCTAGATTTTGCTTTTCCTCAATAATTAAACTATTTATTGTTTTATGTCTCGCCTCAACAAATAACCCAATTTCTTCGGTTTTGTCATATTTTTCCTTATCAAGATAGCCCTCTATATTTCTGTTGCTTATGTCTACAATATTAGTGTAAATCGGATTATATAAAAATTGTGCTTTTAATTTCGCGACAACATCAGCAGTATTAACTAGAGAGTTTTCTGGGGTTTTCTTTGTGATTTTAGAGTTAGAGTTTGGTTTTTCCATAACATAATTTTAACATTTTTAGAGTATTTTTCCAAGACTTACTCCCTCTGTGCCCAAAATCCTCCTGCATTTTGTTTTAGTATTCATTCATCAGGATTCTAGGCAAAGTATTTTAAAACTTCATCCAATACACTCCGCCAAAACACTATAAATATATTAATTTTTAAATATAAAATGATATAATTTTTGTATAAAGATATGAATATATTAAATAGTTTTACATCAAATTATAATTATGAGACTTATGCTGACCTTATAAAGCCAACATGGGCTCCACCAAATTATCTTTTTGGCCCTGTCTGGAGTGTTTTGTATACAATAATATTAATTACTTTTGGCTATGTATTTTATTTATATTATAAAAAGAAAATTAAATTCAACATTGTATTACCTTTTATTTTAAATTTAATTTTTAATTTTTTATTCACTCCTATTCAGTTTGGATTAAAAAATAATTTACTAGGATCTATTGATGTGATACTAGTCTGGGTCACTCTTGTTTGGGCTATGTACAAAATATATAAAAATAAAAAAAGTATAGTTTTCGCCAATATTCCATATCTCGCCTGGGTATCTTTCGCTACCATACTACAGATAACTATAACTTTTTTAAATATAAAATAATGATAATATAAAAAATATATGCAAAAACAAGAAAATGAAGAAAAAGAAATCGTGTCAGAGATAGATGTGTCTGAAAAAATTATTATCACAAAAAAAAGTTTTATCTCAAAAAGTAAAGAATACATAGAAAAAATTGGGCCAGGCATAATCACTGGAGCAGCCGACGATGATCCATCTGGTATAGCAACATATTCTCAGACGGGAGCTCAATATGGTACAAGACTACTTTGGCTTTCAGCCTGGACTTTTCCTCTCATGGCAATAATTCAAGAAATGTGCGCACGCATCGCACTGGTCACAGGCAGAGGGCTAGCAGCAAATATAAAAAAAGTATTTTCTAAAAAGATACTTTATGTCTGTACTATACTTTTATTTATCGCAAACACTTTTAATATCGGAGCTGATATTGGTGCCATGGCAAAAGCTTTTGAACTCATTTATCCAAAAATAGATTTCAATTTTTTAGTTGTATTCATTGGACTACTAGTCTTAGCTTTAGAAATAATAATCCCTTATAAAAGATATGTGCAATATTTGAGATGGTTTGTACTTTCACTTCTCGCCTATATCGCCACAGGTCTAATAATAGATATGCATTGGGCAAGTTTATTAAAAGATACTATCATACCTCATATGTCTTTTGGTAAGGATGAAATATTTTTGATCACTGGTATTCTTGGTACCACAGTATCCCCTTATCTATTTTTCTGGCAAACAGCTGAAGAGATTGAAGAAGAGATAGTAGAAGGTAAGACAAGCATAAAAGAAAGAAAGGGTACAAATAAAGAAGAAATAAGTAAGATGAGAAAAGATGTCTGGTTTGGTATGTTTATATCAAATCTTGTAATGTTCTTTATCATTGCTGTCTGCGCTAACACTCTTTTTATAAACGGGATAAATAATATCGGTACAGCTGACGAAGCAGCTCAAGCTCTTGCACCTTTAGCAGGAAATTCTTCTATGCTTTTATTTGCTATTGGTATCATAGGTACAGGATTGCTAGCAATACCAGTACTAGCAGGATCAACAGCCTATGCAATATCAGAAAGCTTTGGATGGAAAGAAGGTCTTTATAGAAAATACAAATCAGCACAATCATTTTATTGGGTGATAATAATATCTATCATCATAGGGATCATAATGAATTTCTTAAATATTAATCCTGTAAAAGGACTAATATATGCTGCTGTCTTAAATGGCATAATAGCCCCTATTATACTTATATTTATAGTAAGAATTAGTAGTAGTAAAAAAATTATGGGAGAACATAAAAATAATTTATTTACAAAATCACTAGGCTGGATAATAACCATCTTTATGGCAACGACAGCTATAGCTACAATCTATTCAATATTTTAATTTAAGTTTTAATTATTCCCTATCAATGCTTTGATTCTTTCTGCGACTGGAGGATGGGTCATAAACAATTTCGCAAACCAAGAGACTCTCTCACCATCTTTTTCGTCTTCTATCTCAGAGTTGAGACCCATAGGATTTACTATATACATATGAGCGGTCGCACTATTGGCATGAGTGAGTGGCTGATGAAATTGAGAAATCTTTTGAAGAGCTGAAGCCAATCCTTCTGGATACCTAGTCAAAAGTGCTCCAGAGCTATCCGCTAAAAATTCCCTTTTACGAGAAATGGCAAGCTGAATAATAGTAGCAGCAATAGGCGCCAGGATTATGGCTAAAATAGAAATTATGATCATGATTGCGCCACCTTCTTCTTTTTTATCATTGCCTCCAAACATTCTCACTCTGAAAAACATTTGAGAAATAAAAGATATAGCAGATACCATTATGACCACTATAGTAGATATCAATATATCTCTGTTTCCAATATGGCTCATCTCGTGGGCTATCACGCCTTCCAATTCTGCCTTATTAAGCATAGAGAGTAAACCTGTAGTAGCTGCTATAGCTGAATGATTTTTATTTCTACCTGTCGCAAAAGCATTTGGAATAGGATCATCTATCACATACAATTTTGGCATAGGAAGTCCAGCCGTGATTGCGAGATTTTCAGCAGAATTCCAAAATTCTGGGTACTCATTACGATTTATCTCTCTAGCACCTGCCATATTTAGAGCAACTTTATCAGAATACCAATATGAAAATATATTCATTATTATCGATATTGCTATCGCCCAATAAAAAATATTTACATCTTGATACACATAGGCCAACAAGAGACCAATCGCAGCAAATATAGCCACAAAGAGTGACATATATAGCCAAGTCTTATAGACGTTTTTTGACTGCTGTGTATAAAGTGTCGACATATGAAATTAAAACTATAAGATTTAGAATTTTACTTCGACAGGATTTTTAGCTGCCTGCTCATCTTCTCCCAATTTAAACATCTCACTGGCTTTAAATCCAAAAATTCCAGCTAAAATATTTCTTGGGAAAGTTTGTGTAGCCGTATTAAAATCCATGACTACATTATTATAAAATCTTCTTGCGGCTTGGATTTTATTTTCTGTATCTGATAATTCATTTTGTAGATTTACAAAATTACCTGTCGCCTTTAAATCTGGATAATTTTCTGATAAAGCAAAAAGAGATTTCAAAGTACCTGAAAGTACATTTTCTGTTTTAGAGATCTCTTCTTTATTTCCACTTTCATGAGCGCTCATTGCTGAATTTCTAGCAGCTATCACCTTTTCTAGAGTTGAGCTTTCAAAATTTGCAGCTCCCTTGACTGTGTTTACAAGATTTGGAACCAGGTCGTATCTTCTCTTAAGTTGTACATCGATATCCGCCCAAGCATTTTTAATATGATTAGATTTAGTGATGAGACCATTATAAGCTCCTATAAAATAAAGGATTACTACCGCTAAAATTATAATTAAAATTAAAGTTGATGACATATATATTTATTTTTTTATATATTTTACCACTTTTAAGACTTGTATGCTAGATTTCTTAACGTTGACAAAAATTAAATTTTATTTGAAAATACTTAAGATCTTTTCAATTGGTACAGCGACCAAAATACTTCCAGCCACGATAAGACCAACACCAATCCAAGAGCTAATAGAAATCTTTTCAGAAAGTATAGCTAGAGCTAAAATAGCTGTGATGACTAGTGACAATTTATCTACAACTGTGACTGAGACTACATTGCCGTGAGATAAAGCATAATAAAAGAAAAGCCAAGAAAATGCTCCACCGGCGGCAGACAGTATCACAAATATCCAATTTTTAGTAGTGAGAGAATTTAATGAAGAAAAAGAAAATTTAGAAATAAAAAATGCTGAGGCTGTCACAATTATAGCCATGACGACACCTCGGACCACAGTCAAAACATTACTATCGACACCTTTCAAGCCAAACTTGGCAAAGATTGTACCAAGCGAAGCTGAGACCGCACCGAGAAACGCAAAAATTAATGGATTCATAATTTTTTAATATTTATATATGATTAGATTATAACATTATTTATTTTTTAGTAATTTTGCTATAATTAAAAAATACTCAAAAAAGAGAATTTTAAAACTATGAATCAAGAAAAATTAGACCACAAAAGACATACATTAGCCCATATTTTGGCTAGTTTGCTATTAGAAAAATACCCTGGAACAAAATTGACTCTTGGACCAGCAATCGATAATGGATTTTATTATGATGTAGATTTTACAGGAGAAAATAAACCAAATGGAGAAAAAGATTTTCAAGATCTGACAAATGAAATGAAAAAGAAAATTAATGCTGGTGGTAATTTTTCTCACAAAGAAGTAAGCAAAGATGAGGCTCTAGAAATTTTTGCTGACAATGAATATAAAATAGAATTAATAAATGAGATCGCGGATCGTGGAGAAAAAATCACTCTCTACACAATACAAGATTTCACTGATCTTTGTCGTGGTGGTCACGTAGAAGATATAAAGGAGATTGATGTAGATAGTTTTAAAATCACTCATACTGCTGGAGCATATTGGCGAGGAAAAGTTGAAAATAAAATGCTCACTCGTGTCTATGGTCTAGCTTTTGATACAAAAGAAGATTTAGAAAATTATGAAAAGCAAATGGAAGAAGCAAAGAAAAGAGATCATCGTGTACTTGGTCGCGAGCTTGGATTATTTATCTTTTCTGATCTTGTCGGACCAGGACTACCTCTCTGGACTCCACGCGGAACATTTTTAAGAAATCAAGTTGATAATTTTGTACAAGAACTCCGAAGTGAGTACGGATATGGAGCTGTCACTATCCCTCATCTTACAAAAAAAGATTTATATGTAAAATCTCAACACTGGGATAAATACGCTGAAGATCTTTTCAAAATAGAAACTCGTGATGGACATACACTTTGTATGAAGCCGATGAATTGTCCTCATCATGCTCAGATCTACGCTTCAGAATTGCGAAGTTATAAAGAATTACCAATTCGTTATTCAGAGACGACTATGGTTTATCGTGATGAGCAGTCTGGAGAATTAAATGGACTCTCTCGCGTCCTCTCTATCACACAAGATGATGCACACATTTTCTGTCGCGAAATACAACTAGAAGAAGAAATAAATAACATTTGGAATTTGATAGAAAAATTCTACAAAACATTTGGATTTGAAAATCTCACACCAAGATTTAGCAGAAGAAGCGATGATCCAAAATATAAAGGTAATCCTGAATTTTGGGTAAAGGCAGAAAATGCAATAAAAAATCTTTTAGAAAAGAGAGTCGGTGATAAATTTGTAGATGGTCCTGGTGAGGCGGCTTTTTATGGACCAAAGGTGGACTTTATGGCAAAAGATGCGATTGGACGTGAGCATCAAGTAGGAACTATTCAAGTGGACTTCGTACAACCAGCCAACTTTGGCCTAGAATATGTAAATGAGACTGGAGCAAGAGAAATGCCTGTTATGATTCACTGTGCTATCGCTGGATCACTCGAAAGATTTATGTCTGTCTATCTAGAGCATACAGCTGGCAACTTCCCTCTTTGGATGAGCCCAACCCAGCTATCAATTATTCCAGTAAATCTAGAAGCACATGGCGAATATGCGAAAAATATTTTTAATAAATTAAAAGAAAATAATATAAGATGCGAACTTGAAGACAGTAAAGATGGACTTGGTAAAAAAGTCCGCTATGCAAAAGAAATGAAATATCCATATTGGATAGTGATTGGCGACAAAGAAAAAGACGAAAATAAAATCACATTAGAATCTCGCTCTGGTGAAAAGTTTTCACTTTCAATCGATGAATTAATTGAGAATTTAGAAAAAGAAATCAAAGAGAAGATTTAAAAACTATGTTCGAAAAATTTTTAAATAGAGAGATTTTTGATAAAAATTTACTAAAAATAATAGTGACAGCTGGTAGAGAAAATAATGAAAATTATGGTAGTGTAAAAAATGAAATTGAACAAATAAAAAACTATTTTAAAAATTTAAAATTAGAAGAAAAAGATTTATTAAACTCTACAATGTTAGATATAGGTAGTGGTACTATAAGATTTGATAAATATGTACAAGCAAAATATAAAACTGAAGTATACTCATTAGATTTAGATAGAGAATCACTAGGTAATGAACATCTACACGAGATTATGTGTCGAGTTGGCTCAGAAAAAATAGACCTACCAGACAATATGTTTGAAATAATAATATCCCATGGAGCATTACCAGAAAATTTAGTAGAAATAAATAAAGAAAATGACACGATAGACGAAATGGTGTCAAAAGAAAAATTAGATTTATTTTTCGATGAAATATATAGAACACTTAAGCCTAATGGTAAAATTAAAATCTCAATTGCATCTGCGAAATATATAGACAATCTTATTTATAAAGAAAAGGAATTTAATTGTAAAAAGGAACATATATTTTATAAATATAAAGATATTTTTATAAGGGAATATTTGAAAAATAAATATAAAGATAATTTTAAAATTATAAATATAAATAAAAATGGTGACCTTATAGTTATAGAAAAATAAAAACTCCTAATTATCAAGAGTTTTAATTTTACTAATAATCAATATCCGCCTCCTTAGCGTATGTTTGAATAAATGATTTTCTTGGACCAACTTCACTACCCATCAACATTTCAAATATTCTATCTGCCTCCGCAGCGTCTTTGGCTGAGACTTGCTTTAGAATTCTGTTTTTTGGATCCATAGTAGTCTCCCATAATTCTTCTGGATTCATTTCTCCGAGACCTTTGTATCTTTGGATTCTAATTCTAGGATTTTTCTTGACTTCAGATTCCTCTTTTTTAGCTCTACCTTTCTTTCCTTTTGATTCATTTGTATCAACAAAGCCAGCTGATTTTAATTCATCAGATAATTCTTCATTTTCATTTATCTCTACACCTTCCTCCTCTTCTGAGACATCATTGAGATCAACATCACCTATTAATGCAAATTTCTCTTCATCTGTGTAAGCATAGCTAACTTTTTTTCCTTCTGTGATCTTATATAGTGGTGGCTGAGCAATATAGATATATCCATTATCAATCACCTCTTTATAATATCTAAAGAAAAATGTGAGAAGAAGTGTACTGATATGAGCACCGTCAACATCGGCATCTGTCGCGATAATTATTTTATGATAGCGCATTTTCTTGATATCAAAAGTATCTCCGATAGCTGCACCCATAGCTAGGACAAGATTTTTCACCTGCTCAGATCCGAGCATCTTATCAAGGCGAGCTCTCTCAACATTTAAAATTTTTCCTCTCAGTGGAAGAATAGCTTGAGTCTTTCTATCACGTCCCATTTTTGCAGAACCTCCCGCAGAGTCTCCCTCCACTATAAAGAGTTCTGAATCTTCAGCATTGTTACTTTGGCAGTCAGCTAATTTTCCAGGTAGAGTCATACCTTCAAGAGCTCCTTTTCGGAGTACTGAATCTTTGGCAGCCTTTGCAGCTTTGCGGGCACGAAGTGCTAGAAGGCCTTTTCCGACTATTTCTTTTGCATCATCTGGATGCTCTTCTAGAAAATTACTAAAAGCTTCTGAGAATACACTTGAGACAGCAGTCTGTGCCTCCATAGATCCAAGCTTAGCTTTGGTCTGTCCTTCAAATTGTATTTCATGAAGCTTTACAGAGACGACAGCCGTCAAACCTTCGAGTACATCTTCTCCTGTGAGATTTTCATCTTTCTCTTTTAGGATATTATTTTTGCGAGCATATGAGTTGATAAGTCTTGTGAGAGCAGTCTTAAATCCTGAGACATGCGTACCACCTTCTGGATTAGGAATATTATTCGCAAAAGCAACAATCTTTGTCGAAAGGTCATCAACATATTGTAGAGCGATCTCTACCCCTACATGCTCTGACTGATCATCAATTTTCTTTTCTGTATAAAAAATATTTTTGTGGACTGGCTTACTATTAAAATTATAATGCGCGACAAGTGAACGAAGACCTCCTTCAAAGAAAAATGAAAATGATTTATAACCAGAAATTATGTCATTGCTTAAATCTTTTAGATAGCTGACACCTTCAAATTCTTTTAAAAGATTTTTAATTTCACTATCTTGATATTTTGTACGAAGATCTAAAATATTTATCTCAAGACCCTTTACAAGATATGCTTGCTGACGAAGATGAGAAACTATGCGAGACCATTCAAAATTTGTCCCCTCTTTAAAAATCTCAATGTCCGGCTTGAAAGTCACAATAGTACCATTGAATTTTGTCTTTCCTACTTCTTTGACTTTAGCTTTTGCTATACCTTTGCTATATTCTTGTACGAAAATTTTTCCTTCACTACTATGAACTTCGACTTTTGTATAAGCCGAAAGAGCATTTACTACCGAGGCTCCTACTCCGTGTAAACCTCCAGAGACCGCGTATCCCTCGCTGTTAAATTTTCCTCCAGCGTGAAGAGTTGTCATGATAGTCTCGAGAGCTGAAACTTTTGTTTTAGGATGTATACCAGTTGGGATACCACGACCGTTGTCGACGACACGTATATGATCATCAGGAAGAAGAGCGACTTCAATCCTGTCAGCATATTCATTCATGGCCTCGTCACGAGAGTTGTCGAAAATTTCCCAGATCAAATGGTGAAGACCGTCTGGTCCTGTCGAACCAATATACATTCCTGGTCTTTTGCGTACTGGCTCTAGCCCTTCTAGGACTTGAATAGAGTCAGCTCCATAAGAGCTTTTTTTATTGTCTTTTTTCGCCATAAAAATGAATTTTACTAATGATTAAAATGATAAATTATGCTTTAATTATAGCATTTTTTAAGTCAAAATAAAAGTGAAAAATGTGTAAAATATCTTTATTTTACTTGACAGTTTATTATAAATAGTTTATTATATAATTGGTTTTATAATTAAATCAAACAATTCATTAAATTCTACAAAAATGGCTAAAGGAATAAAAGAGTTGCACCCAATCTCTTCAGACAAAAAAATTTCTTGCTTATTTTCTCAACAAGAAATGATACGAATGGAGAGTGAAGGCATAACAAAAGAAGCTTATTATTTTTTCTTAGAAGAAGGTGTAGACATGAAAAAATGTGGCACCTGTGAATGTTGGCCACATTTGAGATATTTAAACTTGTATACAAACGGATTAATGACTTCATGTGTACCTTGTATAAAGGATAAAAATATTTAAGAAGCTGCGGCTTCTTTTTTTATTTATAATAAACACCTATTGCTTCAGATATATTTTTATATCCATCTTTATTTAGAAGATCTACTAATTCTTTATTTATAATCCCAATCTGGCTTGGACCCTCATATATCATACCTGTTATCATCTGTACAAGACTTGCTCCTCTTTTTATTTTTTCATAAGCATCCTTTCCTTCAAAAACACCACCGCAACCGATAATAATAAATCTATTTGTATCTTTATATTTTTTATAGACTTCACTTATCAAATTATTTGCAAGCTCTTCTGTCGGCTTTCCTGAAAAATTACCCCTTTGATCTTTTAATTTTTCTATTTCTTCCCTATTTAAATTTTTATTATTTCTATCTTTTACAAGATTTGAAAAAATAAATCCAGAAACAAATTTATAATTCTCAGCTATCTCACATAAATCTAAAGTATCTTCGACAGATTTCTCGCTATGCATCTTTATAAAGACTGGCTTATCTATTTTTATTTCGCTTATCTTATCTAGTAGACTCTTAAATCCTTCTTTGCTATCAAATTTTATAAAATGCTCTGGTAGATGAATGAGATTTGGGCAAGATATATTAATCTCGAAATAGTCAAAATACTGTTCATTGGTAGCCCTCTCAAAAGCTTGATAAAAATCCTCTCTCATACCATCTTCTGTTTCGTATTTTTTATTAGTAGCACCAATACTAATGCCGAGAGGAAAATATTTTTTTCTTTTATTTATTTTCTTTAAAACAAAATCTATACCATTACTTTTAAATCCTTTATTTACGAGCAGTGATTTGGATTTTGGAAGTCTGCCAAGCATGGGAAATGCATTCCCTTGATAAAAATTATTTGTCACCGTGCCAACAGTCTCAAATCCAAATCCAACTTGGGGCAAAATATTCATCAAATCAGCATCATAGTCAAATCCCGCGGCGAGACCGATTGGATTTTTAAAGTCTATTCCCAATATATCTTGATTTAAAGATTGCGACTGAAAAGAAAATATTTTTTTGGTCAAAAATCTAGAAAATTTATATCTACCTAAAAAATTGCCCATCTTTAAAAATAAGACGTGGATATCATCCGCTGGAAATAAAAATAAAATTGGCTTAATTATTTTTTTATAAATAAATCTTATTATTTTTCTCATACTATCTAATTTCAAATCCTTTAGATTTTAGAGCTTCATAGACTCTCTCTGCTTCTTGATTCACCTCCTCGTCAGTGAGAGTTCTCTCTTTGTCTTGATAGATGAGTCTAAATCCAAAAGATTTCTTTTTAACTCCATCAATTTCTTTTTCAAATTTATCAAATAATTTTAAAGATATACAAAGTGGAGAAATATTTTCTCTTATAGTATTTTCAATATCCGACTCAGAAATATCTTCCCCTACCCAACATGCGACATCGCGCACAATAAATGGAGTCAGAGCAAAAGATTGATATTTTGTATCTTTTTTATCAATATTTTCTAGGGCTATATAATCGCTGCCCTGCTCTAAATCTTTTATGAGATTATCAAAATCGATCTCAATACAATTTTCTTTTTGTGATGCGTTTTTTGTCTCTGTATATTTTATTTCTTGAATACTAAATTCTTTTTTAATTTCATTCAAAATATTTTCTATTTCTTCTTTATAATTTTTATTTTTCTTTCCGTCATCGATAGCTATAGCTAGACTTCTCCACTCTATTTCTTTGCCATCAGCATCAACTGAAAAACAATTTCCAAATTCAAATACTCTGATCATATCAGTATCTATGAGGGGCATATTGAAAATATTTTTTTGTATTGCTTCTTCGACTCCTACAGAAAGATTATTTCTTAAAAAGTTTTTATCTTGAGCGACAGATTTCAAGATCTCTATATCTCCTTTATTTCTGAGACTATAAGTATATATTTCACTAAATCCTTTTTTAAATAAAATATTTTTAATTTTATTTTCAAAATAAAGTCTTTTATTTGGAGCTCTTATCTTGTCTAATTTAGGTAAGACACTTTGTATATTATTAAGACCAAAAACTCTGGCTACTTCCTCTATCAAATCTTCTTTGATTCTCAAATCCAATCTTTCTTCTGGAATGGTAACCACAAATCTCTCTTCTTCTAAATTTTCTAAGACTCTACCGTATCCCACAAACTCACCCCTAGCTAAAAATTCTTCAACAGACTCTATCTCTGTACCGTCTTTTAACTCGCTAGAAGAATGAATAACTTTATCCTCACCTAAAAACATAGCAAGATGATCTACACCATTTTCCACTCTTTCACCTTTTCTATATTCTTTTCCTTCAAAATAAATACCTGTACTTTTTACTTTTCCTGTATTTATAAAAATAAGATCTCCAAATTTTAAATCTTCTTTAGACTTTATTCCTTTTGCCAAATCTTTTGTATAAAGATATTTATCAATAGAAATAGAAGGCATATAAATTCCTTCATATAAATATGAAATTAAAGATGAACAAGAAAATGCATTTGGAGCATCTTCACGCATAGAGCTTGGATTTTTATAAGCCTTACCAACTACTCCACTTATCTTATTTTCAATATTTTCTTTTGTAGAAATATATTTAAAATAAAAATTAAATCTTTTAAAAATATTTTCAACTTCTTCTTTGTTTATATTTATTCCAATTAATCTATTTATTTCATTTAAAGAAACAGAAACTTTATATTTCCAGCTATTTATTTTTTCTTTTGGCCAATTATCTACTATCTCTCCAATTTCTATCTCAGTATTTTCATCACTCGCATACTCTTTTATAAGTTTCAAAGTTTCTATCATTCCGATTTCTACCAACTCATCAGCTATCTCATTTTCAAATCTTTTACTTGCGTCAGTTTTTAAATTATATTTTTGTGAAGTTTTACGAATCAGTGTCGGATTAAAATTAGCACTTTCTATAATAATATTTTTTGTCTCATTTGAAATTCCAGAATACTTTCCACCTTTTATGCCAGCAAGACCTAAGACATTTTTACTGTCTGCGATGACTAAAGTTTTCCCATCTAATTCTAAATCTTTATCATCAAGAGTTGTCATTCTTTCTCCATCTTTTGCAAATCTTGCTTCAAGACAAATATTATCTTTTGCTGATACCAGATTTGCGTCATAAGCATGCATTGGTTTATTAAAACTAAATTGTACATAATTTGTAATATCTACAATATTATTTATACTTTTTTGACCAATAGCTTCAAGTCTGTATTTTATAAATTCTGGAGAATCTTTTACTACTATGCTATTTACTTTGCAACCCATAAATCTCATACAAGATTTTGGATCAGAGATTTTTATAAAATCAGAATCAGACTTTTTAAAAGAAAAAATATTTTTATAATCTACTGATTTTAATTTAAAATTAAATAGAGCAGCGACTTCTTTCGCCATATAGTAGTGTGACAGCGCATCATGGGCTCTGTTTGGAAGAACATTTAAGTCATAAATAAAATCTTTTTTCTCAGATTCATTTTTCGCTAATTTATTTTCTATTTCAAAAAATTCTTCAACTTCAAAAGCGTTTGTAGAAATAACTTTTACAAAATCTTCCCCTTTTGGAATTTTCTCTTCAATATAATCTTGTATCCAGCTGTGTAAATATTTCATAAATTTATTTTAAACTATTTTTTAAATTATCCAAATAACCTTTCTTCTTCATTTCTTCTAACAAAATCCAATCTGCAGTAAAAGGTAAATATTTTTCTTTATCTTCTTTTGTTAAATCTCTCCAAGGAACTATACTTCCATAACATTTTTTGCTTTTACAAAAACATTTTCCTTCAGGGTTTTGCCAATCAGAATTACAAAATAAACTATATGACATTGTTAGTTCTTCACCTTTTTTAATATCTCTCATTGCTGTAACAAAAAATAAATCTTTTATATAACAATTTGGCTCACAACTATGATTAAATTTTACAGATAAAGAATTAAAAGAATTTCTATAAAAATATTTTGAAAAAGGAATAGCGTGATCTTTAACTAAAGAATTAATTTGTGATTCTTTTTTTGCAAAATAAATTTGTCCATCTACATATGATAATATTTCTCCTTTCTTTATATCTTCTTTTGCAAAAATTCCGGAACCTTTAACTTTTGTAGATTTTAATTCTATCTTATCTTCATATTTTCTATAAAGTGAGTCTGGGGTTTCTTTATATGTAAAATCTTTTATATCAAAATATTTTTTTATAAATTCAATTGTCTTTTCTGTATTAAAATCCTTACAACTATAAATATCAACTGTTAGAAAATTATATTTAGTCCAAACATAAATATCAGCCCCTGATTCTGCCCAGACAACTTGTCCTTCATATCCTTCATGGATTGGTTTTGCATTCCCTGTTGCGGAAGAAATGAAAGGACCATTAATAGTTTTCATTTTTAAATTCTTTGCCAGATCTAAAAGAAAATTATTGATTAATTTTTCTTCTCCTTTATTTTTTATTTTCAATTTATAAGAAGCTTCTACTATTAAACGCTTTCTAAAAATATCTTTTGCTAAATCGTAATACATAAATTTATTTTGATTCCTTTAAAATCCATTCACTATAACTTTTATTTGCTTCGACTTCATTCATTTTTATAATGCAAGGAATTTCATAACTGTGATTTTCTTCAATACATTTTTTAACTTTATTCCAATTCTCTTTTCTGGTTTTTAAATAGGTTGCAATTTCTTTTGTTGATAATATTTTATCTTTCCAAAAATATTTGGATTCTATATTTATATAATTAGCACAAGCGATCAATTTTTTATCAAGCAAAATCTTGACTATTTTATCAGCTTCTTTTTTATTTTTAAATGTAGAATAAATAATAATGAATTTCATAAAATTAATTTAAATAATCTTGAATACTTTTAATTATAAAATCAGAAATATTTTCTGGTATTTGTACTGGTGGTACACCTTTTAATGAAGGAGAAATGTAGTGTCCTCCAAAATTCGGGTCTGAAAAAGTAAGACCTAAGATTTCTACTGGCTTAATATATCTTGGTCTAAAATGAAAATGTACATGTGGTTTTTCATTATCTCTGTAAGCATTATTCATTAAACATGAATAGTTAAACATAGTTGCATTTAATTTTTCTTTATAAAAAGATTCTAATTTCTTTATTAATATAAAAAAATCTTTTTGTTCTTCTTCTGATATTTCTGGCAAAGAAGTTTTATCATCTTTTAAAGAAAGAATTAGTCTACCAAGATACATCTGATCTGGATTTAAAATTAGATCCCAGTATTTTGTTGAATAAAAATGTTGGTTCATAAATTTTAAAATTGATTAACTACCCTTAGATCTCCATTGTATAAAAATCTAATATCGTCGAGGCCATACTTTAGCATTGCGATTCTATCTATTCCTCCACCAAAAGCAAATCCAGAATATTTTCTTGAGTCGATACCGCAATTTTCTAGCACCTTTGGATGAACCATGCCAGCCCCCATGATTTCTATATATCCTGTCTTTTTACAAATATTGCAGCCTGCCCCGTCACATTTAAAGCATCTCATAGCCACTTCTAGTCCTGGCTCGACAAATGGGAAAAATGAGGAGCGAAATACTACATCGATTTCTTTTTCAAATAATTCTGAAAAGAATTTTTCAAGAGTAGCTTTTAGATTTGCAAGAGAAATATTTTCTCCGACAAGCAATCCTTCGACTTGATGAAATTGCGCCTCGTGAGTCGCATCAGTCGCCTCATTACGAAAAACTTTTCCAGGACAAACTATAGCTATCGGGAAAATTTCTTTCTCAGTTTTTTCTGCATTTTTTAACTCTTGCATTTTTTGTGTCATATATCTGATCTGGACACTAGAAGTGTGGGTACGAAGTACAGCTTTTCCATCTCTGTCATCCTCTTTCAATTTTAAGAAAAATGTATCTTGCATATCACGAGATGGATGATCTTTTGGCACATTGAGCGCGTCGAAATTGTACCACTCCCTCTCCAGCTCTCTACCATCCGCAATATCAAATCCCATACCAGTAAAAATCTTTGATATCTTATCAATCAAAATAGTGATCGGATGAGCATGATTAGATTTTGTATTTTCTTCTCCATTCATAGACTTATTATCTGATTTAAATATAAGAGAATTATAGCACAAGAGGCCTATTTTTAATAAATCGAAAATGTGATAGAATGAACCAATCTAATCAAACAACACAATCAACTATTATGCTAAACTTTTTCTCAGACGTGGCCAATTTCATGAAGTATTTTTTTTATGTATTTTCTTTTATTACCATGTATATAGAAATATATTTTCTAGTGACTTTTTTAGAATTTTTCGATGAATTAAATATAAAAACTAGAGAAAGTAACACTTATCTAAAAGATGAAGATTGTCCAGGTGTCACTATTACAGTCCCGGCTTATAATGAAGGAGAAAACATAAGAAAGACTGTGAATTCCCTCTTGGACTCAAATTATCCAAAAGATAAATTATTTTTAATTTTAGTTGATGATGGCAGTAAAGATAATACTTTTGAAATAATGAAAGAATATATAGACAATCCACAAGTAAAGATATTTACTAAACCAAATGGAGGAAAATACACAGCTCAAAATTTAGGAATAGAAAATTCTCAAACAGATTTTGTGGGATCAATAGATGCTGACTGTACTGTAGATAAAGAAGCATTGAGAAGAATGATGAATATTTTTGTGACCAAAAAAAATATCATGGGAGTCTCTCCAGCCACAGCAGTAGTAGGAGCTAAAAATCCTATCCAAGCTGCTCAGGCAATAGACTATCAACTTCAAATCTATATCAAAAAAATGTTTTCTTTTGTAAAGGCAATGAACGTGATTTCTGGTACTTTTCCAATATTCAGAAAAGAAGTCTTTGATAAATTGGGACTATACACCGATGGACATAAGACCGAAGATCAAGAAATGACATTAAGAATGCAAGCTAATAATATGGAAGTCGAGCATGCCTACAATGCCTACGTATTTACAAGTGGCATGAAAAATATTCCAGCGCTATACAAACAAAGAAAAAGATGGATATATGGTTTTATAAAAAATACTCTGGATTATAAAAAATTGTTATTTAATTCTAAATATGGAAATATTGGTTTTATAAGTCTGCCTACTGGATTCTTAGCTATTTTTGCTGGTATATTTTTATTTCTTTACTTGATATTCAATTTTTATGAATATGCATACTTGAAATACTTAACCTATTCAGCTGTAGGATTTTCATCTTTGTTGGAATTTAATTTTACAAAAAGTATTTTCTTTATAGACACTTCAGCAATACTATTTTTATCTGTACTTTTCTATATTATTTTCTTGACTTCTATTTATATAAGTGGAAAAATGTATACAGGAAAAGGAAAATTTAGTATGGGTATAATATATTACTTTATAGTTTACGCTACCATAGCTCCATTTTGGATGATGAGAGCAGTATATAATGCAATAAGAAATACTTCACCAAATTGGACTAAGGAAATTGAAGCTAGAATAAAATAAATTATCATAAAAATAAAAGTTTATTTTTATGATAAAAAATGATAAGATTATCAGTAATAATATAATAATATAAAAATATGAACAAAAAGGACATTTTAAGATATATAATTGCGTTTGTTATAACTTCGGCTTTATTTGGATCTGTGATTTGGCTATCATCATACATAAATAATATGAAGCTATCAAATATAAAAAATATCTCTAACAAGATCTCAATAGATATCTCATCTTCAGAAACCCAATTTCAACTTCTTCAAGGCGTCTCATGTAAAGATGTGTCGGCTTCAACATTATCTTCTGAATTAAATGATTTGTCACAAAAAATAAGCTATAGCGAACAACAAGGTTCAGGAAAAAGAGACGACATTATAGAATTAAAAAAGTACTACAGTCTTCTTGAAATAAAAGATTATCTATTGATGCAAAAAATTAAAGACAAATGTAATGTCCCTGTTGTTCCTATATTTTATTTTTATACGACAAATAATAACTGTACAGACTGCGTCAAAGAAGGTGCGGTACTAAATCAGCTACGTAATGATTATCCAGAATTAAGAGTTTATTCTTTTGATTATAATCTGGACCTGTCTGCCCTCCAAACCCTTATTAAAATATTCAAAGTAGATGGAAATAAACTTCCTTCCATATACATGAACGATCAACTCTATACAGGATTCCAGTCTGTTGATGATATTAAAAAAGTACTGCCAGAGCTAGATAAGTACAAAAAAGCTCGCCTAGCTCAAGAGGCAAAAAATGCTTCAAGTACAGCAACAAGTACGAAGTAATAACTAATTGAATTAAAAATAAAAAACTCCTAATCATTAGGAGTTTTTTATTTTTGGAGTATCTCTATGACACTGCTCGAACTTACTTTATCAAAAATTCGTGAGAATATCCACAAAATCGCACATCCGTGCGCTAAAGCTCCTCTGTGCGAAGCACAGAGCTTTTCCAAAGGAAAAGAACGTAATGTGCGAATACAAATGCGGACTCGGTTTTACGAAAACATTTTTCTGGGGAAAAGGATTCGCAAAACCTCGGCTATTTTTTTGAAATTCGGCTGGGTTTGGATTCTCGCGCGCAGGAGGGGTCTGGGGAGGAATGCGCGCGGGCTTCGGCTTGGTGTGGTGGGAGATATAGAAAAATTTTTAAAAAATGTTATAATTTCCTCATGTTTTTAGAAGTTAAAAATCTTCGTTTTGCTTTTTGGGATAACAAGAGCAAACAAATACTCAAGAATATTTCGTTTTCTTTGGAAAAAGGAAAAACGCTTGTTATTGTTGGCTCATCAGGATCAGGAAAATCAACAATTTTACGTCTTATCTCTGGCATTTTACCAGAAAAAGATGATTTATTTTCAGGACAGATTTTGATAAATAATGAAAATTCAAATAAGTTTTTAGAAAAAGGGAAATTGAGTTTCATGTTTCAACAGCCAGCTTTATTTCCCAACTATTCTGTAAAAGAGAATATAGAGATTCCCATGAAGATTAAAAATGAAAAAGAAGATGTAAAGAATATTATAGATACAGTCGGATTAACCAAATATCAAAATTATCTACCCAAACAACTCTCTGGTGGAATGAAAACGAGAGTTGCTTTAGCGAGAAGTTTTGTAACCAAACCAGAATTATTACTGTTAGATGAACCTTTTTCCGCGCTTGATATTGCTTGGAAAGACGCCCTATATCACGAATTAAAACAACTCGTGAATAGTTTCAATACAACAGTAGTTCTTGTTACTCATGATATTGAAGAAGCATTGAAATTGGGCGATAAAATTATTTGTTTAGGTATAGATGGCGATATAATCTTTGAGAAAAATAATGTGAGTGAGCAAAATTTATCTTCTCTATTGGAAGAAAAGATTATTGAAAATCATAAATTAAGAAAAAAGAAGTATGAAAAAATTTCTTAAATATACAATTTTAATATTCGCTGTTATTGCTATTTGGCAATATTTTGGAACTACAAATTCTATAGTAAGATTATACATCTCCTCACCCTCTCTTATTATTGATTATTTTAGCGTAAATTATCTCAGACTTTTGGAGGCAACAATGATAACTTTTGCGGAAGCTTTTCTAGGGCTGATTTTTGCAACACTATTGAGTTTTACGATAATGGTTATCTGTTTTTATAGACCAAAATTTCTGGAGTTTATATTACCAATAATGGTTACATCGCAAGTAATACCTATAATTGTTCTTGCACCATTTTTTATAATTCTTTTTGGAATTGGTTTAACTTCAAAAATAGTTATGGCTATGGTTATAAGTTTCTTCCCGATATTTGTAAATTTTGTTCAAGGATATAAGGCTATTCCGAAAAATATTCATGAGATAATGTTTATTTATAAAGCTCCAACAAGTTTTAAAATAAAAAATGTATATTTCCCACTAGCGATGCCCAGTATTATGGCTGGACTTAAAATCAGTGCGACATTATCTGTGATAGGTGCAATTGTTGCAGAGTTTACAGGGGCAAAACTTGGTATTGGAAAAAATTTATTTGTGAGTTCTATACGACTTGATCCTGATTTAATGATGACATCTTTAATACTTGCATCCTTTATTGGGTTGGTTATTTATGGTATAATTAGACTGGTAGAAAAACAATATGGATCATGGTACCAATAATTATTAACATTTAACTTTTTTTATGAAAAAATACATTTTACTAATCATTTTATTAATATTATCAGTTCTAATAATTTTTGTTTTTGTAAGTAAAAAAGATGCTGCAAAATTAACTACTAATCAACAGGCGTCACTCCAATTCAGTTGGATTCCATCAGGTTCATTTGCTGGAGATGTTGTTGGAATAAAAAAATTCGATGAGAAAAATAATATTGATATATCATCCTCATTTGGAGGGCCAGGTATTAATCCAATACAAATGGTAATAAGTGGACAAAAAACATTTGGATGGGCGGGGTCTGATGAAGTACTGGCCGCTAATGATAAAGGTGCTGATTTAGTGATAATTGGATTAATTCACTATTATCCTCCGGTTGGATTTGCGTCATTTAAAGAAAAAAATATTAAGACACCAAAAGATTTAGAAGGTAAGAAAGTCGGCATACTCCCGTTTGGTAACTCAACAATGGTATATGAGACCATGTTGAAACAAAATGATGTAGATAGAAAAAAAATTTCTGAAATTACCATATCAAACGACTTGAAACCTTTTTTAAATGGTAGTTATGATGTTCACCCTATTTATGTTTATGATGAAATAGTTGATCTTGAGAAACAAAATCGTGAGTTTAATATTATAAAACCAGAAGATTTTGGAGTCAGATCCATAAAAGGTTATGTGTATTTTACAAAAAAATCTACACTTGATAACAATCCAGAATTAGTGAAATCTTTTATTGATACTATGGCTGATGGATGGAATTTTGCAATAAAGAATCCAAAAGCTGCAATAGATATTTTAAAAGAATTTGCTCCAGAAATTGATATAGATAGAGAAATTAAGGTGCTTCAAAATGGCATTCCGTATTTTACTAACTATAATAAACAACCGATAAATTCTGATATTGATAGTTGGAATACTATGATAGAAACATTGAAACAGACAGGCATTATCAAGGACACTCCAGATCTATCAAAAGTTTTACAATTTCAGTTTATAAACGAGTATTATAAATAAAATTTATGGACATTGACTTAAAGCAGTATAACCCTGTTGTTGATTCATACTCAGAGCAAATCAATGAGATGAATAAAAAATCTAATTCTGAGTTTAGAGATGCTTTTGAATCTATAAAACTAAATGGAGTTAATGTTGTTGAATTTGGTTGCGGGGCGGGAGATTTAATTTCATATATAAAAGATCACGGATTAAAATATTCTGGTATTGATAGCTCTGAAGAAATGATAAATTCGATCAAACAAAAATTTTCAACTGATGTAAATGTGAAGGTTGGGGATTTTACAAAAACCACTTTTACTAAAAAAAGTTTTGATTTAGTTTTTTCAAAATGGGCAATTCAAACTATTGATAATGTAGATTTAGCTTATAAGGAATCTGTGCGTCTACTTAAAGATGACGGATTTTTACTATTTTTGGTGGTTCATCCAATAAGACATTTTTTAGAAAAGAAAAAGAAAGGCAAAAATTATTTTACTCAAGAATTAGTAGAATCCGTAATTTTTAGTGGAACAATAACAGTCAGAGAACCGTCTCATACAGTAAGTGAATATTTTAGTGATTATTTTTTACAAAATTTTAATTTATTAAAAGTCCATGAATCTTATGAATTTCCAGGAGCAGAACAAATAAATGGAGATATTTATCCAACCCATTTATTATATATTGCTCAGAAGAAATAGGAATTTTACCTCCCACCTTCGCCAAAAAACAAAAAGCCGAAGCCTGCGCGCGAGAATCCAAACCCAGCCGAATTTCAAAAAAATAGCCGAGGTTTTGCGAATCCTTTTCCCCAGAAAAATGTTTTCGTAAAACCGAGTCCGCATTTGTATTCGCACATTACGTTCTTTTCCTTTGGAAAAGCTCTGTGCTTCGCACAGAGGAGCTTTAGCGCACGGATGTGCGATTTTGTGGATATTCTCACGAATTTTTGATAAAGTAAGTTCGAGCAGTGTCATAGAGATACTCCATAAACGAACAAAATGGTTCGGAAGATGCCAAATGGTGGGACGCACGAAGTGCGTCCCACTGTGTTTGCCCTGATTCTGCGGGGGAATTCGGAAATGTGGGCGCGCTTGCGCGCACCTGTTTTTCGCCAAGGGCGAGGTTCAAAATCCAATACAATTTTTGCAATTTAAGAAAAAGAATTTTTGTTTGAAAATATTTTTGATATACTAACTATGTTGAATCCATTATTAGATAGTTGGCAGAAAGGGCTATTTCAGCTTTCTAACTATCGTTAGGATTCAACACTGAAGTAGCCCTTTCTGCTTTAAGAAAAAATATATGCAAAAATTCTTTTTATACGCTCGCAAGTCTACCGATGTGGAGGACAAGCAAGTGTTGAGTATTGAAGCGCAGTTGCAAGAGCTTCGTGATTTTGCCAAGCGAGAAAATATCGAAATAGTTTGCGAATTTATAGAAAAACAATCTGCGAAAATTCCGGGTCGTCCAATTTTTAATCAAATGATCTCGCAGATTGAAAAAGGATTCGCAAACGGCATTCTTGCTTGGCACCCTGATAGACTTGCTCGCAATAGTGTCGATGGAGGACGCATAATTTACCTTGTGGACGAGAAAAAATTAGAATTTCTGAAATTTATTCAGTTTTGGTTTGAACCTACACCACAAGGCAAATTTATGCTCTCCATCGCCTTTGGTCAAAGTAAGTACTATGTGGATTCTCTTTCTGAAAATACCAAACGCGGTTTGCGACAAAAGATTCGGCGCGGAGAATATCCAGGACTTTCACCTGTGGGATATATCAATGATTCTAGAACTAAAACTGTCGTGGTAAACAAAAAGACCGCGCCGATCATTCGCCAAGCGTTTGAGATGTATGCAAAGGGAAATATATCAATGGATAACATCGGTGTATTTTTTGAAGCAAATCGCTTGTTTGGAAAAAATGGAAAGAGAATCCACAGAACGCGAGCATACTATATTCTTGCGAATCCATTTTACTATGGACATTTTCGGTATATGGGAGAAATTTACGAAGGTAAATACGAGCCAATCGTGTCAAAGCAACTTTTTGACAAAGTACAAGAAGTGATGAAGCAGAAAAGTCGTCCAAGACATAAAGAAATATCTGAACCACAAGCGTATTGTGGACTGTTGTCATGTGCCACTTGCGGAATGATGATAACTGGCGAATACAGGGTGAAAACACAGAAAAATGGCACACAACATTTCTATACTTATTATCACTGCACCAAGAAACGCAGAGATATGAAATGTCCTGAATCCTGTATTCGCCAGGAAGTCTTGGACGAACAAATTTCATCACTTCTTCAAAAAGTTTCTATGCCACGAGACTGGGCGGATTATTTACACGAAAGATTACAAAAAGATAAAATGGAATCCGCCCAGTCTGTTTTTGCTTTTGTTGAGAAAAACGAAAAAAAGATAAAAGACATTGAGGTGAAGTTCCAGCGACTTTTGGAGGGATATTTAGACCAAGATATTGAGAAAGAAATTTATCGTGAAGAAAAAGCAAGATTGTTATCTGTAAAAAAGTCGCTTGAGGAGGAAATATCCAAGAACCAACAAAAACAAAAACATTGGCTCGAACCGATGGAAAAGTGGATAAAGGACGCACAGAATATAGAAAAAATTGCATTGGATTCCGACCTTTTTGCGAAAAAGGTCTGCGCCAAAGAAATCTTTGGCTCGAACCTCTCCCTTGGCGAAAAACAGGTGCGCGCAAGCGCGCCCGCATTTCCGAATTCCCCCGCAGAATCAGGGCAAACACAGTGGGACGCGCTTCGCGCGTCCCACCATTTGGCATCTTCCGAACCATTTTGTTCGTTTATGGAGCCACTTGTCAGATTCGAACTGACGACCTACGGTTTACAAAACCGTTGCTCTACCAACTGAGCTAAAGTGGCAATATTTAATTTTTAAGCATCACTTCCCATGTTTTTATTTCTAAAATATACCATAAAAACAAGATATTTCAAAACCTATTTTACAATAGTATTTATCGAATTATCATCTATCCTATTTTCCTCATCTTTCTCTCTCTTGTACTTTTTAAGATGATTCCAAAAGTGTGGCACAGCCTTTTTATCTTTGACCACCTCTTTTACAAATTGATCTCTACTCTTCATGTAGAGCTTTTCTGAATACTCATTTACTTTAGCCACTATTTTAACCCAAATATGCAAAATATATCTATAAGATAATTTTACATAGACATATATTCTTCTGACATAGTAACGAATAACAGCAAAAAATCTATCCAAGAAAAGATTGTGTCCATCATAATTGGCATCATACTTTTCAGGATGATTGGTAAGATAATTCATCCTTGTAAAGACAATAAGAAAAGCTGAAAGGAAAAATATTATAGCCAAACTTAAATATATTATAAGGACTGACATACTTTTGTATTATATTAAAAATAAAAAGTCTTGCAAGGACTTTTATATATTTATTAGATTGAATAACGCACAAATCTTTTGATTTGAGTATTTTCGCCAAATTTTTGTATGGCGGCTTGGATTTTTTGCTCAATAGTGACAGAAGGATCTTTTATAAAAGCTTGCTTTAATAGAGCTGTCTCCTCACCTGCTCCATCCTCATTATTGATCGATGTAGGATCCATAGCTACAACATGAAAAGCGATCTCATTAGCCAATGTCTTAAATTCTTCATTTTTAGAAACAAAGTCTGTCTCACAAGATAGCTCTACCATAGCAGCAGAACTTCCTCCACCATAAACATAAAAGCCAATAACACCAGCACCCAACTCACGATCTGATTTTTTCTCGGCCACTTCTTTAGCTTTTTCAGCTAATATGGCCATAGCTTTATCTTTATCACCATTTGAGGTGTCTAAAGCTTTTTTAATTTCGCCTAATGAAAGACCTGTCGCCTCACGGAGCTCTTTTATGATTTCTGTACTCATATAAATTTTAAAAAATAATTATTATTTAAGACTAGCTTTTATAATGTTTAACAACATCTCAACAGAAGAACGAGATGAATCATTTGAAATGATTGGATATTCAATAGTAGAAATATCACAGTCAGTATTTGATATAGATACTACAGGAATATGAGCTATAGCGGCCTCAGCTACAGGAATCTTTTCGAAAGATGAATCTACTACGACTACAGCACCTGGTAAATTTGTGACACCAGAAAGACCTCCAAAATTTTTATCAAGTTTTTCCATTTCTCTTTGCATTAAAAGTTGCTCTTTCTTTGTAAACTTTGACCACTCCCCTTTATTTTTAGCTTCTATCATAGAAGCAAGCTTTTCGATTCTTTTTTTAATTTGAGGAAAATTAGTAATAGATCCACCTATAAATCTGTTTGTGATATAAGGCTCACCAAGAGAAAGTGCTACTTCTTTAACAATTTGTACCACTTCTGGCTTCTCACCAATAAATAAAATCTTCTTATTTTGTTCTTTTACTGACTTTAAAAAGTCTATAGCCTCTTTTAGGGAAGCTTTGGTCTTTGTTAGATCGATAAGATCGATACCATTTTGAGTACTATAGATAAAGCTCTTTGTTGAAGGATGTCTGCGAGTCTTTGAATAGCCATAAGCCACTCCAGCCTTTGCCAGATCTTCTACTTTTACGCTATCTATATCAGTCTTGATTTGTGTATTTGTCATAATAAATTATTTAAAGTTTCTATATCTTATCAAATTTTTGCAATTTTAGCAAGATATAAAACAATATTGTATTTTATTGTCCGTATTGATTTATATAGTCAATATTAGACTGAATACCTGACATTTTTGACATAACAGAGTTTCCATAAGAGCAATTACTGCCTCCAGTACCATAATATTTGCAGGCAGCCTTGATCTGTGACAAATAAGTATTATTTGCCCCCAAATCAGACAAGTAAATTGATGATGCCATGATAGAGTCGCGAGCGCTCCACGGATTTGATGAGCCAGTATTTGCTTTTACTCTTCCTGCTACGGATTGCCAAGTCGAAGGGATAAATTGCGCTGGACCCATAGCCCCTCCCCATCCTCCAGCAGAAGGTATAGGACAAGAAACTACCGTCTTTTTGTAATCCATACCTAAAGCAGAAGTGATCGCTATAAAAGGCCCCACATCTCTACTTGGCTTCATGACATTCGGATATTGAACATTTGTCTTCAAATTGTATCCAGCACCTGTAGATGTATCCGTCAGATAACATTTACCAACATTTGCTCCAAGAGCTGATTCTTGAGTTAAAATAGCAAGCACAAAAGCAGCTGGGGTACCAGTCACGGATTCTGCTTGTTTAGCATAATTTAGAGCATCACCAAAAGGAATAGCCGCTGTACTACCTCCAGCGAAATTAAAGAGTGCTGCACGTATCTGTGCGGCCTTGGCCTGTTTTTCGGCTAATTGTTTTTTATAAAGTGCCTCTTGGCCTTTTGTTTGTTTCAATAAATCATTTTTTTGACTTTGGGTGCTGGCTATCTGCTTTTGTTCGGCGGCTTGTTGATTTTTAAGGGCTATCTGAGATTCTTTACTGTCTTGTAAAGAACTCTTTACCTGAGTCAATTCTTCTGTGGTATTTTGGATCTTGCTAACATTCTGATTTATAGCATCTTGTAAAGTCATAATCTTGTCAGCTTCAGAAAAATAATCAGACAAGGTCTTGTCATTTAAAATTAAATTCAAAAAAGTATTCATACCATCAAAATCATTTAAATCACGAAGAGCGTCAGCTAAGGCTGACTTTTGTCTGTCCAAAGTATTGTTGAGGGAATTGATTTGAATATTTTTATCTGTGATCTGATTGTTTAAAGAAGAAATATTATTATCAATTTTTTTTATTTGTAATTTTTTAGCATTTATTTTTGATTGTAAAAGAGAGATATCTCTAGATAAAGAAGCGCTCTGCTCTTGTGTGCTAGCTATAATTTTTTGTTGCTCAAGTATTTGCTGTTCTAGATCGTTTAGTTCGGCTTGGAGCTTGGCTCTGGCTGCCTGATCTGATGATTGAGCAAAAGAAATACTGGCCTTGTCCATAAAAACAAAACCTAAAAAAAATAAAATAAAAAAAGAGAGAAAGAAAAATCTCTGATATAAATTAACTTTTTTCATAATTTAATTTTACCATATAAAATCTCTTGTTAGAAAATTTCTTAACAAAAAAATAATAAAATAAAATCCCCCTTCTTCTGCAAACTTAGGGGAATTTATTTTTATATTTTCAAATAAATATTACTCTGAGGATTCAGTGTCTTCATCTTTCTTTCCTTTTTCTTCTACTTCAATATTTGAGATATCAGCCTCTACTGGAGCTGAAAGATCTTCTTCTTTTGCTACAGCAATAGATGCCACAATCTCATCTTCATCCACATGATAAAGTGCTACACCTGATGGGAGAGTAAGATCTTTTACACGAATAACTGAATCAAGATCTTTTAATAAAGAGATATCTACATTGATAGAGTGAGGAAGATGTGCAGCGTCTGCTTCTACATTTAACTCATACATAACTTTGACGAGTGTTCCGCCAAAAGTCTTTACAGCTTCTGATTCACCGACAAACTCTAGAGGTACATGAGTATCAATCTTTGCTCCTTTTTCAATAATATAGAAATCTACATGAATAGGAGTGTTTTTTATAGAATCATAAGATACATCTTGTACTATAGCTTGCAATTTCTTTCCTTCGCCAGTAAGCTCGATAACTGAAGACTCTCCAGCTTCACGATAAACCTTTTTGAATTCTATTGTGTTTAAAAATATAGGTGTAGACTTTTCTTTTGCTCCATAAAATACAGCCTTGAGCATTCCTTCTTTATCTTCTCCTTTATTTCTGTTTGAAAAATTAAGTGATAACATATTTTTTACTTCTTAGCTTCTTTAAATACTACATGCTTTCTAAGTTTTTTATCAAACTTTTTAAGCTCGATTTTGCGAGTTACTTGTTTTTTATTTTTCTTTGTAAAATATGTAGTACCTGTCGCTTTATTTGTGATTTTGATTAATCTATCTTGAGACATAAATTTCTTTTAAATGATTGACAAAATATACTATATTTTGAGATTTTTTGCAAATATTATATAAATATTAACTATTCTCCTTCTTTTTTAGATTCCTTAAAATCTTTTGGTTTTGGTAAATGGTCAGCATGTTTAAACTTGAAAAAGTTAAATCCCTTTTCATTGAAATAATGAGCATATTTTGCGTGACCCCAGGAAAGTTGAGGTATTTCAGGATGCCCAATAAAAATTGGTAAGTACGAATGTTTATGAGAAAATTGTCTACTACCAGCACCTAGTTCATAAAATCTTTCAGCTCTTTTTATAAATAAACTCTGCTGCATTTCATTTCCATATACACCTCTATTTTTTTTGCCAGATATTAAATCATCCAAGATTAATGATGCCCCAATCTCTTCTATAGAGCTCTTTTCGATTAAATTAATATCTAGAGATTGTTTGTTAAATACACAAAGACTTTCTTCAAAGTATTCTCTCATAAAACTATCTAGTTTATAAGAAAAGCCAAAACCAATATTTTTTATTTCTAATCCATCAAAAAAATTACTAGGACAAAGATTTAATCCGGAAAATGTTGTACACGCATAAGCTTCACCACTTTTTATTTTACCTTCAAATTCAATGACGTTCGCTATTGGTACACAATTACCGGTTGAAATTATTTTATCAGGTTGTTTTGAATCATAGATAGTAATATTTGAATGTGTAGAAGAATAATCTCCACTGGTTTTTTTTGCATTTGAGAAAGGGTATAGACTATACTCTTTCTCCTTTTTTACTTTTTCTAGATCGTATATCTTACTAACAAAAAAATCTTTTTTTAAATTTTTTATATATCTCTCTGACGTCTTTCTGTCTGACCAATAGGCAAATTTATGATTATGACAAAATTGCGGGTATTCGTTATCAGATAAACAATCTAATAATTTATAACAAAAACTTTCTTCAAATAAACCAATTTTATCTATTATTTCAAGTTCTTTTTCATTTAAATACTCGTATTTCTTTTCTAAAATTTTGTCCAGTTGTGAAAAATTTTCAATACCAATTTCATTTAAAGAAAATCCTTTTTCTTTTTCAAATAAAAATTTGGAAAAGTTATCTAAATTCTCTATAGATATTTTTACCCTCTCATACCCCAAAATCCCCGTCTCTTCTTGGACATGTTTAGGATATTCAAAATAATATTTCTCTCCTTCTATTTTTTGTCCATTAATTTCTAAAAAAAATTTTTCTTTTTTAGTTTCTTTATCTTCCAATTTTTCTTTTTCAGAATTTTCAGTATTTGGACTTCTTTTTATTTTATTTGGATTAAAGCCAAACATATTTTTGTTTTATTTAAATTATTAGAATCCTAGCTTTTCTTCTAAATATTTTTTAAGATCTACTATCTTCACTCTTTCTTGATTCATTGTATCTCTGTCGCGCACAGTCACAGATTCGTCAGTGAGACTATCGTAGTCGAAAGTCAGACAATATGGAGTACCTATCTCATCTTGTCTTCTGTATCTTTTTCCAATAGATCCAGACATATCAAATTCACAAAAATATCTTTTTGATAAATCTTGCCAGATTTTTCTCGCTGGTACTGACAATTCTTCTTTTTTCATGAGTGGAAGAATTGCAATTTTGACTGGAGAAAGTCTTTTATCAAGTTTTAAAACAATCCTCTCTTCGCTCTTTCCCTCATTTGCTTTTATCTCTTCTTTTGTATAAGCATTATCGATAAAAGTCAGCATCATACGAGCAACTCCGGCTGAAGTCTCGACAATATGAGGTATAAATCTCTCACGAGTAGCTTCATCAAAATAAGAAAGATCTTTTCCAGAAAATTTAGAATGCTGAGAAAGATCCCAATCCCCTCTCTGATGAATACCTTCTATCTCTTTAAAATCATCACCTAACATTTTATATCGATATTCAATATCGTATGCATCACTAGCATAGTGAGCAAGTTTCTCATGTTTATACCATTTTAAATTTTGCTCTTTTATTCCATATTCTAAATAAAATTTCCAGCGATAATTTTTCCAATCTTCAAAATAGACATCTTTCGCTTTACCATCTTCTGCTTTTGGATTAAAAAAATATTGCATCTCCATCTGTTCAAATTCACGAGTACGAAATACGAATTGCTTTGTCACAATCTCATTACGAAAAGCTTTGCCGATTTGGGCGATACCAAATGGAAGCTTTGGATGAAGTGAGTCTAATGTATTTTTGTATTCCAAATAAATACCTCCGCATGTCTCCGGTCTCAAATAAACTACATTTTCTTCTGATAATGCATCTGTCGGTGAGCCGAGATTACTCTTGACCATGAGGGAAAATACTTTAGCCTCTGTCAGATCGCTAGATCCACAACTCTCGCAGACAAGCTTTTTCTCTTCTCTCAATTTATTCAAATTTTCATTTAAAAATTCAAGACTGGCTTTATCGGCGTTGATTCCAAATTTTTCCAATACATGATCAGCCCTCATCCTGGTCTTACATTTTCGGCAATCAATCTGTGGATCGTTAAATCCATCAACATGTCCAGAGGCTTTCCAGGTTGTCGGATGCATAAAAATACCAGAGTCTAGTGATACTACGTCATCTCTCTCTTGAATCATGCTCTTCATCCAAGCTGATTTGATATTTTGTAAAAGTAAATATCCATAATGACCATAATCATATACACCGCTCATCCCGCCATATATTTCACTAGAAGGAAAAACAAATCCTCTACTTTTCAAAAAAGCAATTATTTCCTGCATAAGACCATCATCTTTTTTAGTATTTTTCTCAGTCATTTATTTAAATTAATTAAAAAATCCTGTAATAAAATCATAAATCGCTCCAGCTGAAAAGACAATGATTAGACCTATGAGGCCCCATAGCATATGCTTTTTTCCTTTATTTATATCCATAAAACCTGAGGTACTTTTGCCAGCATCGTCTTTTCCTACATATTTCGCATACATAAACATGACCACACCATATAAAAACCACACAAAACAAAGTCCTGAAAATAGATAAATAAAAGGATTAACTATATTATCAACGACAGCGAGTGAAAATTTGTCCAAAGCTTGCATATATTTTATTTATATAAAAAATTATAGCATGAGAATAATAAAAACAAAACACTCTCCATATAATACATGGAGAGTGTTTTAAAATATAATCTTTACAAATTAATCTTATTGAGGAAGCTGAACAGAGCGAACTGTGGTGTTTGGATTAATACCAATAGCATCACCAAAGAAAGCTAGTATTCCCCATAGAGCGACCATGACAAAGATGGCTAAAAGAGAATACATCATGCCCGAAAGATCTTTTGTCTTTTTTTCAGCATTGTCCTTATTAACAATAACATATCTAATCAAGTACCAGAAAAATACAACTACTGCTATACCTGTCAAAATTGGAGGAAGCATCCTGACTAGACCACCGACTTGCGCAATTAAGTTTGCTACAAAAGATAGATCTGCTGTGTTACTTGTCCTTTGATAATTTCCCTGCTGAAAGCCACCATTCACAGCACCTCCATTTACTACTGTACCGTTTGCTGGTCTAGGAGTACTAGCTCCAGATCCAGTTGTCACTCCGACACCTACAGATGTCTGAGCACAGGATCCATCTTGATTATATCTGACACAGACAACATTTACTGATCCGCCAGTAATCTGAGCAAAAGATGAATTAAAAGATAATACTAAAGCCAAACCCATTAAAACTCCGATAAATTTTTTCATAATATCTGTATATTTTATTTAAAATAAATAATGTGTAAAGATTATCTGACTAAAATAATCATAAAATTATTATATCATTAAAAAATAAAAGGCAATCTTTTTATTCACAATAAAAAACACTGTCAATTAAGCAGTGTTCAATTTTTCAGTTTTCTGTTTTTCTTTTTCGAAAAAACATATATAGAAATAATTCCCATACTCCATAAAGCACAGACCCTACCAGATATACGACTGAACATCTTTGTACAAGAGTAGCTTCTTTTGAGTCTACATATGAATTATTCCAAATAACAAATATCGAGACCGCAAGAAGTATCCAAAACATTTTTTTAGAAAAAACAAAACTTAAAATCTTTGTTGTCATTTCAGCGAATTTTAAGACGGTGATTAAATAATATTAAGAATCAACTATATATATCATATCACTATATATATTATTTGTCAAGTATATATATAAAATAAAAAATAGCCGTTAATTAGCCACATATTATATCAATAGAGATATCGTCTGTGGTTAATCACGACAATATATATATTGAAAAATGTGTATAATTAAAGGCTATTGAAAGAAGATTGGAAATACTATTTCTTTTCTTCTTTCTTAGGCTCGGATTTTTTAAAGGCTCCAAAAAGGTAACCCAAAAATCCCATCAGCATAATGAATCCGAAAAGAGTTTTACCTTTTTCGTTCGGGCGGAAAAGTGTGTCCACTAATCCAGCGATTGCTCCAGAAAGAGCATTTCCGGCAGTGGTCATTGCGGCTCCACTACTCATAATGAGAAGCACTATTACTACAGCTATAAACCATTTCATGACTAATGATTTAATTGTTAACAATTAATGCTCCTTGAACCCACTTCGTGGCGATACAAAGAACATTTGATATATCTATACATAGTATACACCAATGAAAATATTTGTCAAGTACTTAGAATACCCTTATTTTTAAAGGCTATTGGACTGGAGCTGTACAATCTTTTACCAAAATCTTTGAATTTACAGTGGTTTTACCTGTATCAGTAGAAAGTGCTTCCCATGTCACCTTTCCTACAATTCCATCCACAGGAGAGATTTTGTTTATTGTCTGAAAAGCTTTTGTAAATCTTGTGTCATCAATATCGTAGGTAGTACCAAATCCAGAAAGATTATTTGATATACAATTTTTATTTTGTAAAAGTTTAAACAGTAAATCTATTATTGGCTGATCACCTCCAGCGCCACCTTTTAGAGTATTGTTAGCGCCGACTCTTATGACTGGAAAATTTGCTGTGTCAGCAAAAGGATTTTCTATAGTTAGAGAACCGGAGGTCTTTCCAGATACTCCATTTGTACTATTATTTGTATTACTTATATTTGATTTGTCAGAATATCCTGAATAAGAAAAAGATACTGGCTTAATATCTATACTTGATCCATTTATATCGAGGGATGTCTGAAATAGTTTTATAATTCCCGATACAGAGACCATCACAAAAAGAGCAAGTAGTCCCCACATCATAAACTCTTTACCTTTTACAAGTTCTTTCATGTCGCCTTTGCCTGTCACTCTTCCATATATAAATACCACCACTCCATAAAAGAAAACTAAAAAGGCTGCTGTCATGATAAGAGTTATAGCAGTAGAGACGATATTATTTGTAATATTATCTCCAAGCTTTTTTATATTTGCTGTACCATCTGATTGGGCTAAAGAAATTTTTGAAAAAATGACAAAAATTATAGGTGCTATAAATAATACTTTTTTTGTAAATTTATTTATCATATTATTATTTACATGAGTATGTACCAGGAGAAAGAAATACAGCTCTAGTTGATGGACCGACAATACCATCTTGTACTAGATAGTTTTTTTGCTGGAATAGTTTGACTCCATCTTCTGTAGCTTTATCAAAAGTCCCACTAGCACTACCGTAGTAGCAACCTAAATCAATGAGTAACTTTTGTAAATTTGTGATATCTGATGCGGATCCGTTTCCTATAGATATATCTGACCAATTTTTAGTACCATATACATCGCCAGTCACAGGAGCATTCAAATATCTATAAAGAATGACGGCTTTTGTAGACTCTCCCACTATACCATCATCTACTAATTTATTTTTTCTTTGAAAATCTTTTAAAGCTTCTGTTGTCTTTGTGCCAAAATCACCATCTACTCCATCCTTGTTTGGACCTGTGACACCTAAATTATAACCTTGTACTGTTAAGAATTTTTGAAGCTGTGCTACCCAAGTCTTGTTGTTTTTAAAATTATTATCAATTTTCCAAAGAGCAACTTTACTAGCATCATAATCGCCTGTTATTAGTTTATTTTGATCAAAAGGTTTATCACCACTAAGCGCGGCTAGTTCGCTGACACCAGGATTTCCTGATCCAGCACCACAACTACCATTCACACATACTCGTGGCAAATTAATATCTGTACCCTCAACACTTAAAAATCCTTGAAATAATTTTATTATTCCCCAGACAGATACAAAAACAAATAATCCTACTAAGCCCCAAAGCATCATCTCTTTGTCTTTTTGATCAATAGTGGCTTTTTGTCTGTGATAAATAAATAACACCATGCCCCACAAAAATACAACCAAAGCCACTCCGCCAAGTAGTACAACTAAATTTTGTACTACATTTTTATTTAGATTTGTTATTAAAGTACCAATTTCTGAAAAATTTGTTATTTCCACATTTGTACTAGTCTGAGCAAAAGAAAAAGAAATAAATGACAAAGAAAACAGAGAAAGAAAAACAAAAAACTTTATAAAATTACTTTTGATAAAAATATTTTTTGACATAAATTAAAGTATTTATTAATACTAAAATTATATCACAGAAAAATCTTTAATCACTTGTTGTAGATGCTGTATTTGAATTATTGACCACACCATCAGCCTGAGAAGACACATCTTTTATTGTGTTTAGTAAAATCATGACCAACATCTGTGCGGCAGCTGTTATTGCTATGGCTAAGACTACACGCATTCCAAACTTTTTAGCCTTATCTAATTCTGTAGAATTACCCTGAGCCCTTACAAACATAAAACCAGTAAAAATAACAGATACAACAAGTATCGGTCCTGCAATATAATTTATTAAAAATTTAATTGTTAAAAGAATTAAAGACCCTATGGTTTGTTGTGGGAAAAAATTAACATATCCACTATTGCCAGAGCTGATGGCTGGTATCTCTTGAGCTACAGCATGTGTAAAAAAGCTAAAATCATTAAATGCGAAAATTTGCCTAAAGAAATCTAATAAATCTGAATTTAAACCAAGAGTTGATAGAAAACCTAGAAGTAAAGGGAACATCAGCATTAAAATAAGTAGAGATAATATTGTAGAATTTAGACCTTTTTTCCATTTTTTTAGATATTCTGGATTTTCGCCACGATAAATATAGCCAATAGCAAAGATTAGCAATCTTAATACCAAGGCTATGATTAATAAGTACACCACCACTCTAGCAATATCGACTATTAACTTTACGGCATCTTTTGGGCTACATTGTGTGTCTGTTATCACACCAGGCAATGTCCTACCACAATCTGGTATCAGACCTTTTCCATTATTTCCTATATTTTCTATACTTTTTACAGCTTCATCGGTAGCCACACCAGATACTACAGCAAATGTATTTTGACTATAAGATAAAAATCCAAATGCAAATAATAAAATCAGAAACGTCACCAGATTTTTTTTGAAAAGATTTTTTAGATTTATTTTTTTCATATTTTTAAAAATTAATTTTCTCCATTGTAGACATTTTGTAAATTCTGAGAGAAGGCAGTGCTTGCTTCTACTGTACTCGCCTCTCCATTATATACTTTACGTATAGCTTCACGCATAAGAGTCTCAAGATCTCTTCTATGCAAATCGTAAAATCCTTTACTCATAAGGGCACTATTTCCAAATATTTCAGCCCCTTGCGATCCAGATGCCATATCATTAGCAATATTTGCTTTGAGGGCGGATATACCCCCTGTCAGAGCCACCAGACTCTGATTTATTGAGCCTGTACCAGAGGCAAGTGAGATCATTACTTGATAGGCTAGACTTGTAGGACTAGCTCCAGGACTTGTACGAAGCATAAATATAGTATTTAATCTTCCATAAGTAGATCTCACAATACTGCTGTCGGCTTGTGGTAAATATGTATAATCAAAATAAAGTTTTTGATTGGCTGATTTTATATATTCAGCCTCACTGGCATATCCAATATAAAAAGCTAGATTCCCAGATATGAATTCTTGAAGAGCATTTCCTGATTTAGCATTCCAATTATAAGAAGTCTTTTGTGTATCAGAAAAATCTTTTGAAAATGCTAAAGCAGAATTTAGTGGTGAAATTCCTCCTTGTGATGCACTCTCATCTACTAATACAGAGTAGGAGGATACAGAATTACCATTTGCATCTCTCGTAGATCCAAGAGAAACTGGGGTTTGGCCTTGTTGTATAACCATAGCCAACAAAATATCACTTATGTGAGGAATATTATCATATGTACCAAAAGCAATAGTAGACAAATAAAGATTACCGTTATCATCTTTTTTAGTTATCTTGTCATTATAACCATAAAATTGTCCCCAAGTAGTAGGAGGAGCGGCAAAACCATTGCTAGACAAAATATCCCTATTATAATAAAGAACGAGAGGATCTACAGACAAAGGTAGACCAAGATATCCGTAAGGCATCATTATTAAAAGTGAGGCTTCGTCTATAAATTGATTACGAAAATTTGATTCTGATATTGTGGCTGTATTCACAGGATAAATACGAGAAATATTTGAAAATAATATATCGGATGGAGCTATTATAAGATCTGGTGCCACACCATCAGCTATGGCTGTGATTAGTTTAGAATTAATCTTGTCATAAGGCACTTCGGTATAATTCATAGAGTATGATTTGGCTGTCTTATCAAAAAGATCCACAAAGCGAGACATGGCATCATTTGGAATTGTGCCCCACACATTGACAGTGCCAGTCAATTTTTGAGTCGATGAAGAATTAAAAATTGGAAGCTTGCCAGAAAATCCTAGCATGGCTATGATTACAGCAAATATTCCTAGACCAAATAAAATGCTTTTAAAATTTAAAATTTTTCCAAAATTCATATATTTATTTATGTAAAAATTATATCACGAATCACTATTTAAAAAATTTTAATTCTGCATAGCGATAAAAGCATAATGATATTCACCTGCTGGGAGATGTTTTTTTATGAAAAAATCACTTTTAGCCAAGACCGCTATTATTTTTTCTTCAGGCACAATATTTTCTCTTTTATTTAAAATCGGATGATCCATTTTTTTCCAATCAACCACTAAAAGTATGCCTCCCGGTTTTAAAATTCTTTTTATTTCACTTAAAAGATTATTAAAATCTTTTATTTGTCCTAAGACATTTGATAGTAAGATAGCGTCACAAGAAAGACTTTCTATTTGTACATTTTTCTCAATATCAGCCAATAAGGTATCTATGTTTATCAGATTCATTTTTTCTGCTTCACGGTTTATTTTATCCAAAATCTCTTTATGAATATCCACAGCGTAGATCTTTCCTCTATCTCCGACAATTTTAGAAACAGCAAAAACATAAGCTCCAGATCCACATCCAAAATCTGCTACCGTATCACCCCTTCTTAAATTTAAATTTTCTACAATTTGTACTGGCGATAAAAACATATACTGTTTATTTATTTTTTAGTAGTGCTAGCTGTAGGTAAAACATTTACACAAATAGACTGACCAGAGATAGGAGTTAGTTTTTTAGAAGTTGTACTGTAAGCTTGAGATTTTGTAAAATCAACTGGACATTCACAGTTTGGATATGATTCATCTTTAAATATCTGATTGGATGGACAAGATGTATTATTTTCATAATTCCAATAATCTTTTGCTATTTTGTATACTTTTAAACCTACAGAATAATAATCTGTGGTTTTTTTGTTTGGTTTTGATTTATAATCATAAATATTTATACCTTCCCAAATAATCCAAAGAATTACTAAAACTAAAAATAGAGATTTTGTGATCATCCAAAAAACACTTCCACTCTCTCTTTTTAAAAGATGCGTAGGTACTGGCACATTAGAATTTGCCTCCCAAAGAGCCTCGTTGATTTCTTTTTCTCTCCATCCAACAGAAAGCAAATAATCTATAATTTGCTCTTGAGGTATTCCAAGTGATGATTGCTTTTTTATGTAGTCTACGAGTTGACCATTTACCATAAATTTTTATTATTATTTCCCAAATATATTTTATCACGAAAAAATAGAAATTTATTAATAAAAAGAAAAAGCTGACAAATGTCAGCTTTAAAAAATTAAATTTTAGGAAAATCACCAATCTGGAAACCAAAGGAATAAATAGTTCTTAAGATAGACAAGATATCTTTTAAGTCTAAAATTGCATCGATTGATGACTCGTCTCTTTTGTGGCCATTTTGATATTTGTCACCAATTGACCAAAAAGTAATTTTAGAGGATGTGTCCAGCTTTAACTTTTGTAGTTCGATTTTTAATCTATCAAAGTAAACTTCATAAAAAATTTGATAAGACCTGAGATTTTGCTCTTTAAAAGAATCAAATTGACATAAATCCATTTCCACTTTTCCATTAAAATCAATAGAAATGTTTATACGAACGAAATCTCTTTCTACTTTAAAAGTTCTTGTGACAGCTTTTTCTCTTTCGGTTTGAATCTCTTCTTTTGAAAAGAAAAAATGCATAGTTGCAAGCTCTTTACCAACTTCTCCAAAACGACCTATTTCTTTTTTATACTCTAAAGAGCTAAACATTTCTTTAGGTATTTTAAGAGTAAAAGAAATATCTAAAAGTTTTTCTCCTTCAATAAAGCATTCCGGGTCAGTGTTTAATTCTTCTTTTATTTCATATTTATCAAGCAAGGTCTGAATAAAAGAAAAAGAAAAGATACTCCAAAGTGAAATAAAATCATTTTTTGGAAATAATCCTAAAAGTTTATCAGTAAAAGAATAAAAATTTTCCAGAGATTCTTTTACATTATTACACGTCTTGGGAGCAAGATTATCTTTAATAAGAGTAACTTCTTGCTCAGAAATTTTTGGAAACATAATTTAAATTTTTAATTTTTAAAGAATTTTTTACTATTGTCATATTATTAAAAATAGTTTATAATATCAATATGTCGTACGACTTTCGACAACAGTATTTATGAATAAAGAAAGCAATCAAAAAACAAAAGAGTTTTTAAACAAACTTGGTCTGTCAGACAAAGAAATTTTAGTATATTTACATATCTTATACTCTGGTCCACAACACGTAGCAAAAATAGGACAATCATGTAAATTAACAAGGACAAATACTTATGACGTTATTAAAAAACTAGAAGAAAAAGGACTTTGTCATAATTTAGGATCTGAATATGGTAAAAAAATAAAAGCAAACTCCCCTAACCAACTAAAAGATTTAATAGAAATAAAAGAAAAAGAGATAAAATCTTACAAGTTAGAATTTGAAAATATAGTATCAGATTTAGAAAAAAATAATTTTAAAGATGATAATAAGGTCTATAATGTTTCTTATTTTAAAGGAAAGGAAAATCTAAAAAAAATATTAAATCTTACACTTTTAAATAAAGAAAAAGAAATATTAATAGCTGGTTCTGAGCTTGATATGATAAATATTTTAGGAGAAGAATTTATGGTAAGTTATAACGAAAAAAGAATTAGTAAAAAAATAAAATTATTCTCTTTAAGACCAGGAAATGTACGAGGTAATAATATTATATTTAAAAATGATATTGAAAATTTAAGAGAGGTGAGGATAAGACCAGAAAATAAAATAAGATTAAAATCTATAACTATATTATGGGATAATTTTATTTGCTTCTCTTCCTTCAACGAAGAAGATATGTTTGCTACTCTTATAGAAAATGAGCTCATATCAAAGACTCAAAAAAGTTGGTTTGATTTTATTTGGGAAAAATCTAAAAAGATAAAATAAAAAAGCTCTCATGAGCTCTTTTGTTATTTATTTTCTATAATTATAATATTGCTAAACTTGCTACCGAATCCCCGTCTCTCAATTTCATTATCCTCACACCCTGAGTCGCTCTACCTAGAGTGGGAATAGTTTTTAATTCTGTCTTTATGACTTGAGAATTTTTTGAAATAGCGAGCATCTCAGCTTCTTCGTCGATTATCACTTTAGCGACCATTAATCTTCCAGTCTTTTCTGTGATATTTACAGTCTTGATACCAGATCCCCCTCTACCTTGTGTCTTATACTCTTCTAAACTCGTCATTTTTCCGTATCCGTTTTCTGTAGCTACAAGTAGTTTTGATTTTTTTGCTGTCTCTTTTTTAATAACATCGCAAGCTGCTATATGATCACCTTTATCCAGCTTCATACCACGGACTCCTGCTGCTGTTCTACCCATTTCTCTGACATCATCTTCTGCAAAACGAATCGACTGACCTTGTACACTAGTCAAAATAATATCATCTCCCTTTTCTACAAATAAAGCTGATAGTAAGACATCTCCAGCGTCTAGCTTTATAGCAATAAGTCCTGATCGGCGTACATCTTTAAAGCTTTCGGCACTAGATTTTTTAATAGTGCCATCACGAGTAATCATAGCAAGTGAGAGGGTGGAATTTTTTAATTCTTTTGGCATTGGTAATATACTTGTCACCTTTTCATCACTACTTATCTGTAAATAATTCATAATACTCTTTCCTCTAGTTGCTCTCTTTCCTTCTGGAATATCATACATTTTGATCTGATAGGCTTTTCCTTTATCTGTAAAGAAAAGTAAATCAGAATGAGTAGATGTAGTGAGAGATATAGTGATAAAGTCTTCTTCTTTTGTATTCATATCAACTACACCGACCCCACCTCTCTTTTGAGTACGAAATTCATCTGGATCGGTACGCTTTACGTATCCACCGGCCGTATAAATTAGCACAGCCTCTTTTTCAGCAATTAGATCTTCTTGATTAAATTCTTTTGCTTTATGTTTGACTACTTTTGTCCTCCTCTCATCTCCATATTTATCTTTTATTTCTAAGAGTTCATCTTTTATGATCTTTAGCATCTTTTTTTCACTTGCTAAAATTTCTTTTAACTCAGCAATCAATTCTTGTACAGCTTTCAATTCGTCTTCTATTTTTTTTCTTTCAAGGCCAGCAAGTCTTTGAAGCTTCATATCGAGGATAGCTTGAGCTTGAGCTGGAGAAAATTTAAATTGCTTTTGTAGCTCTACATGAGCTTCTTCTACGGATTTAGATTTTCTGATCAATTTTATAATCTCGTCAATATGATCCAGAGCCTTTTTTAGACCTAGTAAAATATGCTCTCTGTCAGACGCTTTCTTAAGATCAAATTCTGTTCTTCTTTTGACGACTATTCTTCTGTGAAGAATAAATTCCGCTAAGGCTGATTTTAAATTTAAAGTCTGAGGTACACCGTCTACAAGTGATACAAGATTTACATGGAAAGTCTCTTCTAGTTGAGTGTGTTTATATAAATAATTTAAAACTTTTTGTGGCTCTATTCCAGATTTTAGATCAATAGCAATACGAATATCTTTTGTAGATTCATCTCGAAGACCTTTGATACCTTCTATTTTCTTTTCTCGGACCAGATCTGCGATCTTTTCTATTAAAGAGGACTTTACTACTCTATAAGGAATTGAAGTGATTATGATTTGATAATTTCCATTTTTTAGCTCTACAATATCAGCTTCACCTCTTGTGACAATACCTCCACGACCAGTCGCATAAGCATGAGCAATATCACTCTTTCCGTATATCACTCCACCTGTTGGAAAATCTGGACCGGTCACAAATTCGCAAAGATCTTCTGTGGTCGCGTCTTTGTTTTCAATAAGATGTACAGTGGCATCAATTAATTCATTTAAATTATGTGGCGGAATATTTGTAGCCATTCCTACCGCGATACCGAGAGTACCATTTAGAAGAAGATTTGGCACAGCTGTTGGAAGAACTTCCGGCTCTTTTTTAGTACCATCAAAGTTTGGCTTCATATTGATAGTATCTTTTTCTATATCACGAAGCATTTCTCCAGAAATCTTTGCCATTTTAGCTTCTGTATAACGATAGGCAGCTGCCCCGTCACCATCTATCGATCCAAAGTTACCCTGACCCCAGACAAGTGGATATCTATAAGAAAAGTCTTGCGCCATTTTTACCATAGCATCATAAACAGAAGCGTCACCATGTGGATGAAAATTTCCAAGTACGTCTCCCACCACTGTTGCTGACTTTCTAAATCTAGCAGATGAGGTGAGACCATTTTGATGCATTGAGTAAAGTATTCTTCTGTGTACAGGTTTTAATCCGTCACGAGCATCAGGCAAAGCACGATCAGTGATGACACTCATCGCATAGTTGATATAGCTTTTTTTCATCTCAGTTGAGATGTCTATATCTACCATCTTGTCATGATCTGGATTTGAAACTAATTCTTTTCCAGAATTCAAATCACTGTCCCCTTTTAGGTCTTTTTTTACCATAATTGTCTATATAGATTAATCTTTAATAATATTTAAAACGCTTTATTTATAAAGAAATTATATCATTTTTTTATATCTATTTCAATGAAATTTTTTAAATAAAAAATAAAAAAGCGCCAAAAATGACGCTTTTTTCCAAAATAAATTTAAGCTCCAGTAGCAACTCTGAAGGCTAGCTCTGCTGAGAGTGTCTTGTATTCCTTATCAAAAGGAACTACTGGCACTTCAGCCAACACAGGCTCCAGAATTACACTCTCCCGATTCACAACCACATCTTCTTCGCCTAAAGAAGCAAGAATTTTGTAGTCAGGATCTGAAGCATAATGCTTGAAATTTATCCTCATAGAGGATTTTTGTTTTGGAGGCAACACTTCAAACGCTGCCTTGATCTCCTTAAAGATAATCTCGGTGAAAGGATTTTCTTCACCTTCTTTTTGTTTTCCATACCGAAAAAACAAATTTTCTAAGGCTCCAATATTTCCGTGGCACCTCTTGATAGCTTCTAGCACTTTCTGGTCAAGCATAAATAAACAGAATTTATTTGGTTAAAATTAAAAAAGAACGGGAGAACAGTATACACGAAATAATATAAAATGTCAACTAACTTATTTTTAAAAAATGATTAATTGGTCATTGAAGACGTACCGGAAACAATGTTTGTAGTAGAAGAATTTTGTTTATCCCCTTCTAAATCTGGAGATTTTGTAGCAGAATCTTTTTTGTTCTTTATATCAGAAGATATTGAGACTATTTCTTTTATATTGTTTTTAATATCTGAAAATTGAACAGCTGTGTCTTTAAAAAATCTGGAAAAAGATGTGGTCGGTGACACCACATTGTTAGCATTGTTTGCAGAAGTGGTAGCATCAATCTGATTTTTATTGTCATAAGAAAAATTAAAAACAGTATCTTTTAGTAAAAAAAATGCTATTGATAAAATTATGACCGAAGCAATTATAGAAATAGTCAAAGCAGATCTATGTCTAGTAGCCTCATCACTAGCTCTCATGCGAGTCAAATAATCTTTTATAAAGTTAGACATATATATATGAGTAAATCTTGATAAATTAATTATACTACAAAATTTTTATACCTTAAAAAGTACAACTTCTCCTTGCTTACTCTCAATATCTTTTCTTTTTATAGTCAGCTTTTCAACTTTTTCAATTTTAGAAATGTCTGTGCCAGATTCTTTTAAAAATAATTTTAAAGAAGCCTCATCATAATCCATAGGTATGACAAGCTTTGGCTCAAGCTTGGTAGCGAGCTTACTGGCATCATAAGCATTGAGCATATCTTCACTACTTGAGACTGGGACAAATAAAATATCTATCTCATCAATTATTTCTTTTTGCTCAGGAGTCAGATCTTCGTGAAGACAACCCAAAAAACAAATTCTCATATTATCGACTGTCATCACATAGCTGGTATTTTGTAATTTTGTCTTGGTTTTTGATTTCGCATCTAGAGGCAATTCCACAAAAGATCCAAATCCTTTTATAAAAATATCTTGGACCTCATATTCACCTGGTGAAGAAATTACAAAAGGTTTTCTGTCGCCAAAACTCATCAAATCTCCACCATTGTAATCAGGAGTATTTGTGGTAATAAAGACTACGTCTGCACCGTATTTATTTGTGTCAAATTTTGAATCTTTTGAGACAGGATTAAAAGACAAAGTGAGATCTCCTAATTGAATTTTGAAATGCTGTTTATTGAAATGAGTGATAATCATATATTTAATATTGAAAGTATTTTAACATTTTTAAACTTTTTTTAAAAGAAAAACTTCCGCCACGGCGGAAGTTAAGATGTTAACACTTTTTAATCTACCTTCTCTTGTAATTTTCAAAGATTTTAGGAGCCAGGTGCTTATCTACACCGACATACCACTCTTTACCAGACATATCACACGATGGAGCGCAATCACGGAAATCAAAATTACGGCCTTCGATAGTCTTAGTCTCTGAAAAATGAATAATGGAGTGAAAGAATCCTTTTTCATTTCCCCAAAAAGCAGTCGTGGGAAAATCTTTAGCAAAATCAACATCTGTATGATTAACAGACAATTGCAAAGAAGGATGACCAACAATCTCATTTGAGATATGTAAATCTATCACATCATTTCTGCTCAGCTTTCTCGGTCCATCGACTCGGAAGAACCAAAGATCTACAAAATCAGATTTTAGCGGTTTTGGTAACGCCTCAATAAAAGATAGAGAGCCTGAAGGCTTTTTATTGTAAAAAGCGTGATCAAACTTGTTTAGTCTGATTAAATCTTCGAAAGATAAATCAGGAAAATTTTTCAATCTCACTTTAAATAAATTTTTTTTATAAAATAACAAAGTGAGACCAGACTTGCGTGTAATTTCTTCTATAACAGGCAAATTGTTTTTCATGACTGTAATGGGTTTTTGGTTAATTAAATTATTTAAAAAGAACTATTTTTATCCTATCACCACGATAATTAGTTGTCAAATAAAATCCCATCACCCCTATTTACTTTTATTAAATAAATGATAGAATACATATCTAAAGTTCTTTATTTTTAACCCATAAATCTAATGGTCTATGTCTATGCTAGAATCGAATTTAAAAAAATTTGATTGCAACGATTGTCTTAATTCAAAACATGGATGCATAAACAAAATTAAGGCAGACAATTGTCCTGGAGGTATAAAACTCCATCAATTGACAGATGACAAAATTCCAGAATCGCTTTACTTCTTATGCAAGGGCAGGCCACGAATACCTTGCCACAAAATGGAAAAGAAAGTTGCATAAAGAAGTTCGAGCAAAAAAGCGAATATATTTCTATATTCGCTTTTTTTATTTGTAGCAGATTTTATTTTTTCACCTCAATTCCGTGAAGAGTTAGAATCTTTTCAAAGTCTTCTCTTTCAATATTTTCTTTTTCAATCAATTCTTTTGTGATGTAATCTAATACACCTCTTTTTTCTTTTACAATTCTTTTTGCTGTCTCAAGACCTTCTTCACAAATCTTTTTTATTTCCTCATCAACTTTATCAGCCAATTGGAAACCAATAATATTTTTTGAATCTTGCAGATTTCCATAAATCACTTTTTTCTCATCACTTTCAATAGCAAAAGGTCCGACGGAGCTACTCATACCATATTTCATCACCATATCACGAGCCATAGATGTGATCTGTTGTAGATCGCCGGATGGACCAGTAGACACATCACCATAGACTTCCAGCTCAGCCGCATATCCTCCAAAAGCCATCGCGATATCAGCTATAAAATCATTTTTAGTTAAAAGTCTTTTATCGTCTAGTGGCAACTTCCAAGTAAAACCTCCACCATTTCCTCTTGAAATGATAGAAATTTTATGCACCGGATCAGCATTTGGTAGAAGTGAAGCGACGAGAGCATGTCCTGCTTCGTGATAAGCTGTCTTCTCTTTTTCTTTATCTGATAGAAGATGTGTCTTTCTTTCTGGGCCAAGCATGACTTTTTCAATACTTCTTATAAGATCATATTGGGAAATATTTTTTCTCCCTTCACGAGCTGCAAGTATTGCCCCCTCATTCATAATTGATGCCAGATCTGCCCCAGAGAGACCAGGAGTCCTTTCTGCAATCACTTTCAAATTCACGTCTTCTGCTAGAGGCTTATTCTTTTTGTGAACATTTAAAATTTCTTCACGACTTTCTCTATCTGGTAAATCTATCATCACTCTTCTATCAAATCTTCCTGGACGAAGAAGGGCTCTATCTAGCACATCTGGACGATTTGTCGCAGCGATGACAATTAGTTTTTCATTTGGCTCAAAACCATCCATTTCTACCAATATCTGATTAAGTGTCTGCTCTCTTTCGTCATTTCCTCCTCCGAGACCGACTCCTCTTGCACGCCCCACAGCATCTATCTCATCAATGAAAATAATTGCTGGGGAATTTAGTTTAGCCTCCTTAAATAGATCGCGCACACGACTTGCTCCAACTCCTACAAACATCTCTACAAATTCTGATCCTGATAAATGATAAAATGGTACACCCGCCTCGCCTGCCACAGCTCTAGCAAGAAGAGTCTTTCCTGTGCCTGGCGCCCCCATAAGTAAAAGTCCTTTTGGAATTTTTGCTCCAATATCAAGAAACTTCTTAGGATTTTTTAAAAAATCTACAACTTCTTCCAGCTCTTGTTTTGCTTCTTTTGCGCCAGCCACATCTTTAAAAGTAATTTTTTGTTTTGCGTCATTTGGATCAATTAATTTTGCTCTAGTTTGTCCAAAAGAGAGAGCTTGCATATTTGCTCCTTTTACTCCGCGAAGTAGCATCCAGACCATTCCTACCAATACGACTATCGGCAAAAGAAATGGTAAAAGATCTGTCCAAAAATTAAAACCAGAGTTATCTTCTATTTTTATATTTAAAGTATTAATAGTAGAAGTAGATACTCCATAATTTTTTAAAACATTTAAAAAGCTTTCATTAGTTTCCTTTTGAGTGACAAGCAACGTATTTGTACCGTCTTCAATAGAAACTTTGTCACCTGAGACAAAAATATTTTTCATAGTAGTTGAAGAAGTTGAAGCGTTATTCTCGACTAGATTTATCTTTTTTACAATCTCATTCATTGAGACAGGTATCTCTTTTCTCTTGCTATCTTCTCCGGAATACTTTGTTAATAAAGAGTAAGCTGATACAAGTATTAAAAAGAAAATCACTAAATTAAATAGCTGCCAAAAGATACTTTTAGGCTTTTTATTTTTATTATTTTCCCTATTTTGAGGAACTTTGATCTTTTTAATTTTAATTTTTATCATATTTATATATGGAGAAATATTACCACAAATATGCTAAAATGTGAAAAACTATGTCTCTTGTAGAAAACAAAAAAATACATTTAAATTACGAAATCAAAGACAAACTTGAGGCTGGCCTCGAGCTAATTGGCAATGAAGTCAAAGCAATAAGAAATAATAAAGCACAAATCGACGGAGCCAAAGTCATAATTCGTGGTGGTGAGGCTTTTCTTGTCGGCATGAATGTCTCTCCCTATCAAAATTCTAAAGGTGAAAGTGAAAATCAAAAAAATGTAAAAAATGACAGAACAAGAAGATTGCTTTTAAAAAAATCAGAGATCCTAAAACTAGCCACCGAATCTGAAAAAGGTCTCTCCCTACTCCCTATCAAGATCTACGATCATCACGGTCTCTTAAAATTAGAAATTGGAATTGGTAAAAGAAAAAATAAATCTGACAAAAGAGAAACTATAAAATTAAAAGAGTTTAAAAAAGAAAAGAAAGATGTTATATAAAAGATTGATAATTATTTCTTTTTTCTAAATAAAATAATACCTGCACATACACCATTAGATAAAAACAGACTAATTAAATAGACTGATGTAGTAAGACTAAAATACGATAAAGCTCCTAAAGCAAATAAACTAGATAAGGAACTAAAAAAATATGTAGAAAAAGTTTCTGTTTCTGGCTCTTCAAAAGATTTTCTTATTGTTGGTAAAAATCCAACAAGATCTGTAATTGTCACAACAATAACAGACCAAAATGGATTATTTAGAAAAAAATAAATAATCACTGCTATCAATGCTCCCATTAAACAAATCTTATCAAAAAGTTTTATGTTTTTTGTACCATAAAAAAAGGAAAGTATAAAGATAAAAAAACATAATATAGCGCCAAAAGCCAGAGATAAGACACCTAACTTTGCTCCTGCATTTAACATTGCCAAGACTCCAACAGTCTGAAGAATTGTCCATATAAACCATGTATATAGGTGAGGCTTTGTTTTTCCTTTAAAGATATCTGATATATACGGTATAAAGCAATAAATTCCTACTATAGTAGATAGTATAGTAAATAGTATTTGATATTGCTGATTAAACATATATTACAATAATAACACACCTATAAATATGAATTTAAAAACTCTACTATTGTTTGATAATGTTTTTAAATTTAACTTGCTAAAAATAAAAAAGTATTATATAATATATGTATTGGGAGTGTCAGGATTCGACACTTAATTCTTTGTAAATGTGGTCTTCGATAATGAAAGTGAATCGCTAAAAAACTTTCACCTACGCTGCAAACAATACAGCAAAAGCAATCCGCTCACCATTTATGGCGTACGGATTCGCTCCAGTAGCCGCTTAATTTTAAGCCGCTCCGGTGTCACCTCTCACTACATGACGTGGGAGATCTGACAATATAAAGATCATGTGTAGAAAATTTTCTTTTCGTATTTATGAAAATTTTTGAAATGTAAAAATACTAAGCTAGATAATTTTTCTTATTTTATATATCTAGTCGAAAAATAAAAAATAAGATATGAGACTAGAGTCATTTATAAAAATTAATTGCACGGGGGTTCAACTCCCCCCACTTCCACAAAATCAGTTAATTAAACTTAATAATAAACCACATCAAAAGTCTCACGAAGAGATAAAGTAAAAATACAATACACCAAATAAATTTTTCAAAAAGTGAGACCAGAAATGAATCCATATAAAAATAAAATATCAAAATAATAAAAGTTTTACAAAAATGACTTTTTTATGGATTGTGTTATAATTAACATTATAAAAACATAAAAACTATGGAAAACTTAAATCAAATAGAACAAGCAAACAAAGTATTAAACAACCCAGCAATGATGGTAAGTGAAGAGCACATAGCGCCATTTGTACTATTAATAGTCTCTGTGTTAGTAGTACTCATGATCTGGAGTCTCGTCTGGAAGGCTCTTGCAATGTGGAAAGCAGCTAGAAAAGGAGACAAGGTATGGTTTGTAGTGTTTTTAATTATCAATACTCTGGGTATACTAGATATACTTTATATATATGTATTTAGTAAAGACAGTAAAAAATCTGTCACTAATAAGAATACAGACTCATCTACTCCGACAATAAACGAAACAAAAAACTAAATGACAACCAATAATAACCCTCAATCCCAGACAAATACTGGTGGAGACAATCCATTTTTCCAGAAAAGAAATTTAAATAAAGTAAGTATCAATAATCAGATACGTGCTTTTGAAATGCGTGTCATAGATCAAAATGGTAAAAATCTTGGTGTAATTAGTAAAGATGAAGCATTGAGACTGGCCAAAGAATCTGGACTTGATCTCATAGAAGTCTCTTCTACTGTCAATCCGCCTATTTGTAAAATAGCCGACTATGGAAAGCATGCTTATGAAATGAGTAAAAAGAAAAAAGAAGTCAAAGCTAAACAAGTAAACAGCGAGACGAAAAACATTCAACTAAGTGTAGAGATTGGAGAGAATGACCTCAATATTAAAGCTAAAAGAGCTGCGGAATGGATAAAAGAAGGTCACAGAGTCAAAATAGAACTCCAACTAAAAGGCCGTACAAAATTCATGGAGGAGAGCTTTTTACGCGAAAGACTCAATAGAATACTAGCCATAATCCCTGCTGAGTATAAAATAGCCGAACCAATCAAAAAGGTCGGAAACAAATCCTTTATCGTGGTACTTGAAAAAGTCAAATAAATGTGCTAAGATTTACTAACTAATTAAGGATTCCGACACCCTTTGTGTCTCGAATTTTATTTTTATGAAAACAAATAAATCATTATTAAAAAGACTAAAAATCACAAAGACTGGTAAGATTCTTGGAAGAAAGCCTGGTTTTAACCACTTCAACTCAAGACAAAGCAGAGTTAAGCAGCTTGCTGGTAAAAAGATGAAAGAGTTCAAAATGACAGGAGCAGCAAAAAGAAGATTTTTGCCTGGATTATTAAAGAGTAGATAATTATTATATAAATTAAATTTATGTCTAGAGTAAAAAGAAGCGCAGTCGCAATGAAGCATCGTCGCAATGTCCTAGCAAGAGCAAAAGGATACAGATTTGGACGTAGCAAAAAAGAAGTAGAAGCAAAAGTAGCTCTCAGAAAAGCTGGATCACATGCATTTGCACACAGAAAAGATAAAAAGAATGATATGAGAAAGCTCTGGAATGTAAAAATGAATGCAGCTTTAAGAGAATTGGGTACAACTTACAGCAAATTCATAAATGCATTAAAAGTAAAAAACATTCTTCTTGATCGTAAAGTCCTAGCAGACCTAGCAGAAAACAATCCTGAAGTATTCAAAAAAATTGTAGAAGCTACAAAGTAATACAATAAATAAAAAAACCTCGTAACTTTACGAGGTTTTTTATTTATTTAAGCTCCTGTCTCAATGTCAAATAATTTCATATATTTAAATATACTATACTTTCGCTTTTAATTCTTCTACCATATTTGCATCCCCCATTTCCATTCTCTCTTTCCCTTCTTTTACTAGAGCTATAAGTCTCTCTATCATTCTTTGCGGATTTGAATCGAAAATCACGTTTGGATTGGTGCGATTACTATTCCTAATTACGTCTCTTATGACCGCATCTGTGGCCCACGGACCCTCTAAAATACCCACTGGCATATTTGATTCAAAAGCGACAGTAAACTCATGTATAGTACCAATTCTGCCACAACCAATAATCATCGCATCCGAACTCTTGGTCAAGAGTATATCTCTCACAGGAAAACCAAATCCTGTAAATATGATCACATCACAAGAATCTAAAGGTAAAAGATATAATTCTGTATGCTCTTTTTCATTTGCAGCAGGAGAAAGTCCTAAAGAGAATTTACCTTTGGCTTCTTTATAACCTTGTGCAGCAGCATGAGGCCAACCGCTCGTAGCACCAGTAGAAAGTATACAGCCTTGTTTTGCGATTTCTCTACCAACCTCTTTTGATATGTTTAAAGATTCTGGCCCACAATGCGCTACTTCAGCAGCACCAGAGACAGCAATAACTATTTTCTTTTCGTAATCCATATAAATTTTATATTACAAAAATTATATCACAATTTAAAATTATATTTCTATATAAGATCCTAATTCTGGTACTTCGGCTGGTAAATGATAAAATTCTATCAATCTTTGCGCTAAATAATTTTGAGATTTTGGCTCGCCAAGTACTACAAAAATTTTTTTAATAGTATCTTTCATCTCATTCGCAAATTCCTGTAAATCTTCAGAGTCTTTATGAGCAGAAAATCCTGAAATTTGTACAATTTTAGCATTAACTTTTACTTTTTCTCTGTTTATTGTCACTTCTTTTGATCCATCCTGGATTTTTCTTCCAAGAGTGCCTGCAGCCTGATATCCTACCAACAATAATGTATTTTTTGAATCAGGTAAATATCTTGACTCATGGTGAACAATTCTTCCACCATTACTCATACCAGAGCCAGCTAAAATAATCTTAGGATTTGAAGAAAAATTTATAGCTTTTGAGTCTTCGACAGAATTGCACATAGTAAGACCAGCAAAAGAAAATATATCATCTCCCTTTTTTATTATATTTTCTACGTTTTCATTAAAGTCTTTTTCGTATTTTTTATATACTTTAGTAATATTAATACCTAGTGGAGAGTCTAAATATACAGGTATGAGCGGGATCTCCTTATGTTCTACCATCTGATTAAACAAAAATATTAATTCTTGAGTTCTTTCTACAGAAAAAGCTGGTATCATGAGAACTCCTTTTTTATTAATAGTATTTTTAATTGTCTCTTTTAAAATTTGAATCCTATCATCAAGATGCTCATGATTTCTATCTCCATACACACTTTCCATAATCAAATATGTGACACCTGGAACCTTTTCTGTATTCTTTAAAAGAGGAGATGGAGAATTTCCTAGATCTCCAGTGAACATTATTCTCTCTCCTTTTATATCAAAAACTACCAGACTACTACCCAAAATGTGGCCAGAATCAAAAAGGGTTACCTTTATCTCTCCTATACTTGCATCTTCTGAATCAATAATAACTTCTTGATGATACTTTATGCCTTTCCACAAAGACATAGAATGATCTACATCGCTCTCAACAAAAATAGGAAGAAGCCCCTCCCTTTCTGCTTCTTTAGCTAAAATACCTACAGAATTACGCAAGACTAGCTCCCCAATATCCTTGGTAGCTTCTGTTGATATTATTTGTCCAACAAACCCTTCTTTTGTGAGCTTTGGTATTCTTCCTACATGATCAAGATGTCCGTGAGTAACAAAAAGGAAATCTATATCTTTTGGATTAAATAAAAAATTTTCACGATTCTCGTTTTCAGCCACTTTTTCTCCTTGAAAAAGTCCGCAGTCTATTAATATTTTTATTTTTCCAGCCTCAAGAAGAAAATTTGATCCTGTCGCAGTACCAGCTCCTCCCGCAAATGTTATTTTTATTTTAGACATAAATTTTATATAAAAAATTATATCATGTAAAAATCCCACAAAATATTTTGTAGGATTTTTACGAGGACACTTAATGTGTATCTACCTTTAATAAAAAATTAAAGTGGGTAGGTAACGGCCAAGCCCACGAGCCTGACTACAATGCACCATGACCCGAAAGATACTTACAAAGATAAATTTTAATTAAGTATCCTAATATTAGGATAGCTTTTATTCTAAAATATGCAAATATTGACATTATGATTTTTTAGATATAAAAACAAAAATCCCTTTAATTATAGGGATTATTTTGTTTTTTTAATATGTGAATATTATTCTAAATGGCCATCCAAATTTATATCGTAAAGCATCTTTTCATTAATAGATTTCCATTTTATTATTTCTTCTGGCTTGAACCATACATTTATTTCTCTTTCAGCAGCACCTTCACCATCAGCTGGATCAGTACAGTGAATAAGATTTCTAACTGCTCTTCCTCCATCTGTATCACAAAGCATATAAGTCTCTAAACTTAAATCTCCTCTTATTGTGCCAGTATCAGATGTTGCTGGTTCTGTTGTGCCGACCAATCTTTTCACAACAGCTTGCGCACTATTTCCTTCTAAAACCATAGCAACTACAGGTGAACAAATCATGTATTCTACTAACCCCCTAAAAATATCTCTACCATATTCTAATGCAGTTTTCTCTATTGGCAAACCTAGTTCTTTTCTATTTTTAATAACATTAGTTTCACCCTTTTTGATCATCCAAGCATCATCTTTATTATAATGCTTGATAGCTAATTCTTCTGTAGGTAAAACCATCTTCATAGCAACAATCTTTAAGCCTATTCTTTCAAATCTATTTATAATATCACCGATGAGTCCTCTTTGAACTGCATCAGGCTTTAAAATCACAAATGTTTTTTCTTTTTTTGGATGCATAATTAAATATTCTTATATTATTTTATAACCAGAGAATTATAGCAATAAATAGAATTAATTACAAAAAATATTATTTGACAAATATTGAAGGAGGAGTGTTTGTGTTATTTACTTTATTTGAATATATTGTAGAAGACCCAGAAGCGGTAAAACCTGACCAGAAATAAGTACTTTGTGGTGTGTATGTGCCATCTTTATTAAAACCTCCACCGGCTATAAAAGATAAAGAAAATGGAGAAGTGGTAACCTTATATGTCTGAGTTATATTTGAATTTACATATACAGTTAGATCGCTGTTAGTCCTATCCCAATAAACACTTCCACCATAGCCTAAATGAGAAGTTTTTGGTCTATCTCCACTAGTACTGCCTACTGTACCATCAGCACCCAGAAGACTAAATCCTCCTACAGTATTTACAACCATATCAACATAGCCATTATATGTATACTCTCCCGGAGAGTAACAATGATACCAATAATCAAAATCGGCTGAGCATAATTGATAATGTACAAACATAATAGCACTCATTTTATTAATAGCATAATCATAAGAAGGATAAAAATCTACCGTCGTAGGAAGATCAACTTTTGCACAACGAGGATTACCATAAGCATCTTTTATGGTCTTATTACAATCTGTATAATTTAATAAATAGGTCTCAGCTTTTACAAAATTAAAATCCATTAACACGAGAAAAAGAAAAGTAAAATATATTATTGTTTTTGTAAAAATCTTCATATTTTTATTTTTTTATTATAACACAAAACAAAAACCACACTTTTTGTGTGGTTTTTGTTTTTTAAAATTATCTTGCTACATAAGGCATCAGACCCATAAATCTAGCTCTCTTGATAGCGTTTGCTAGAGCGCGTTGATTTTTAGCTGAAAGAGAAGTCTTTCTTCTATTTAAAATCCTACCATGAGGATTTATAAACTTTGCTAAGACGTCAATGCTTTTATAGTCTATCTTTACATTATTTTCTTTAAAATAATCTTGTTTTTTGTTTTTCATGATTTTTTCTTTTTTAAAACAGAATTGATCTAGAATGGGATATCATCTGGATTTACTTCGCTATCTCCATAATCTATAGTATCTAGCTCCTCAATCTCTTTTGAAGAAGAGGTGTCGACAGAAGTTGAAGAAGATGTAGAACCTGTACCAGACTTACTGTCTGCTCCGAATTGGAAATTGTCAGCTACGATCTCGGTGCGATATTTTTTACCGCCACCATTTTGATCGTCCCAGCTTCTAGTCTGAATTCTACCTTCTAGGTAGACCGGTTTTCCTTTTTTGAGCCATTGAGCAAAAACTTCTGCCAATTTTCCAAAAGCCACAATATTGTGGAATTCAGCTACATCTTTTCTAGCGCCACTCGCATCTTTATAAGAGCGGTTGGTGGCTAGACCAAAGCTGACGACTTTATTTCCATTTGGCATCGATTTCAAGTCTGGATCACTTGTAAGATTCCCATATAACATTACTTTATTTAAATACATATATTTACGCTTAATTAATTTTATTACTATTCCAAACCTTAATATAAAGCAATTATATCACGATTCTGTTTTTTATAATCTTATAATTTTCAAACAACTTTTTAAATATTTTCTACTTCAGCATCCAATTCTTCTTTTGTTTCTGGAGAAATAGCTTCTTCAGATATATCTTCCACTGTAGTATCTATATTTGCATCAACATCATCTACTGATTCTTCTTTTACAAAAGGTGCAGCGATTGTAGGATCAGATTTCATGACAGCTAAATCTTTTGTAAATACATCATTTCCTTTTTCTGTCTTTACAATTAAAAATCTGACCACTTCTTCATCGAGCTTTAATTTTTTATTTAGCTCTAAAATTTTTGCGGGAGTAAGTTCGAATTTTACCCATCCGAAATATCCTTCTTTAAATCTTATGTTCACATTATTCACAACTCTTGTCATCTCATAAGACAACTCACGCATGTATGGAGTCTCTTCTGAAATGAAGCTTCCCTCTAGAGAAGCGATGTTTTTCTTGAGAGCTTCAGCTTTTTCAGCTGCCTTACCCTCATCAAGACGATTATCGAAAATATATGAGATTTCATATACTTCTTTGCCGTCCATCACGGATTCAATTTCATTCATATTTTTATTTTTTAAATAACTAATAAGACTCATATATTAACACAAATGTCTAGATATTTCAAGCATTAAAAAACCACCAAAATGGCAGTTTTTTATAGATTTTTTACTTAAAAATTAAACGTCTCTAAGAAATTCTTTTATGCTAAGAATCTTTTTAGAGATGTATTTTTCTATATCATCAGAATATAAAGGGTAACTTGAACTTGAATGGATAATTTCTGATTCCAGGTCTTCATTGTCTTCGACACCATTCAGAAGACTAATGTTAAGATTCAAATTTGTACAAACTAAAACCCTTGCTCGTTTCGAATATTTCTCTTTGGAATCTTTTCTTTTTATTATTATTCCAGTATCATTTAGGCTGTAAGTACCAAAAGCTTCCCAGGTATAAATTTCATCCTGGAATTCCCTTTTAAGTAAACTAATAATATCTTTTGAGTGTTTTTCAAATGTATATTTATACTTTAAAAAATCACTAATCATTTCAGGAAAATTTATCATGTTTAAAAATTAAAATGTTAGAAAATAACGATATCTATGTTTATACTAATATAAATAAATGTAAAAATCAAACTATTACTTTTAATTTAAAAACATTTTCTTGAAGTTTTCTTTCAAAACCTCTTTAAATTCTTCCCTGTTTTCTATACCTTTTATCTCACAAATTTTTTCAAAGACACTCACTACAAAATTTGGCTCATTTCTTTTCGCTCCTTTTCTATTATTTTTTGGTATGACAAATGGCGAGTCTGTCTCGATATGAATTTTTTCTAACGGAATACTTTTAATCATCTCATCATATTCATCAGTAAAAGTACAAACTGCCGGAATAGAAACTGTAAAATTTGGAAGATCATTTAAAATTTTTTCTAATACATTTTTTGTACCTACAAAAAAGTGAAAATTACCTTTTAGATTTTGGTATTCTTTTAAGATTTCTATAGCATCAAGATAAGCATCTTCTTTGCTATCTTTACTTGGTCTTATGTGTAGCATTAGAGAAATATTTAATTCTTTTGCCAGATCTATATGTCTTCTGAAGATTGTTTTTTGATCGTCTTTGTTTGACTCGTCATAAAAATAATCAAGACCACACTCACCTATCGCAAGACACTTTTCATTTAGACAAATTTCTTTTAAATCAGAAAAATATTTTTCTGAATTTTCTAATGCATATTGAAATTCTGAAAGATTGTCATGAGGATGAAGACCGACAGAATAAAAAATATTTTCATTTTTCATGGCCAAATCTTTAGCTAATTCGCTCTCTTTTAAATCAGTACCGATACAAATCGTAGCGATTTTATTTTTATTCATGTCTGATATTACCCTCTCTAGATCATCTTGATAATCTTTAAAATTTAAATGTGAATGAATATCTATGTATTCTATTTTTGACAGATCTAAGTACATATTATTTGTTATTTATTAAATAATTTTCTTTAACAAAGATCTTAACATTATTATTTAATTCTATAATTTCTGGGAATTCTGAACCATATTTAGAATCTAAAATATTATGCTTGTCGTCTAAAAAATTAAAAAAATAATCTTTGCCTAAACCGCTATTATTAATATAGGAAAAATCACTCAAAAAATGAGAAGTTTCTGGTAATATTTTATCTACCAATTTTATAAATCTAGCTTCTTTTGTGTCTTGCGACTCATATTTTTCTATCATCTCATGAATATATGGAAACTCAAAACCAAATTCTTCTTTAATTCTTTCAAAAGATTCTTTTTCTCTTTCTTGTTTTTCTTTTTTTGATTCTTCTGATGTGTTAACAAAAGAATTTGTATCTCCAGCATAGACCTCAACCAGATCATGGACTAAAGCAAATTGAGAAACTAAGCCAATATCTAATTTATTTTTGTAAAAAGTGTCTGCAAGTGAGCAAGCAATTAAGGAAAGCATAAAAGTATGATCTGTGTCGGACTCATTTCTTACACCATCTTCATGATGAGTAACTCTATTCACTTTGGCAAAAGTCAAAGATAATTTTGCTAAATCAAAAATCTTTTTTGTATAATCTTTTTTGTCTTTCATATATTAATCTTTTCTTGGAAAGAGTGGCGACTCTGGTTTTTTGTTTTCCCTAATTAATTCTTGAATCTTTTTTGAAGTCTCTGGCATCATTGGTTCTAAAGCGAGAGCTATGCCAAACAAGTGATAAAGTAAATAATGAACATCTTTTTTTGCTTCTTCTTCATCTATTTTCATCTTTTTAAATGGTTCATTTTTTGCAATAAACTCATTTAAAGTTGAAATATTTTCCCAGATATTATTCATCTGTTATCAATTTCAAAACTATCCATCTCTTTAGAATAATCTATTTTTGGATAATAATCTTCATTTGTATTTATGGGTTCACTTAAATATTTTTCTGAAAGAGTTAAAAATACGAGAAGTTAAATTCCCAAGACCATTTACAAGTCCAGAATTAGCATCTTTAAATCTCTCCATGGTAATGGGACTATCTTCAAAACTCGAAACTTCTTTAATAAAAAATATCGAAGAGCATCGACTCCGTAGTTTTCTACAATGTCTTTTGGATCAACAGTATTTCCAAGACTTTTACTCATTTTTACCCCACCTTCTCCTGTAATAAATCCATTTATAATTATATTCGTAGAATTTCCAATTCCCGCAGACATTAGCATCGCCTGCCACGTAGCAGCTTGATAGCGAAGATTGTCTTTACCACAATATTGTACTACTTCTCTTGATATCCATTTTTTATATTTTCCGGCTGGTTCCAAAATTCGCTAAATTTTGTACCAGATAGTTGGGGCCATCCAAGTGTAGAAATATAATTTGTAAGAGCATCAAACCAAACATACATAACATGCTCATCATCAGGCATGTGTATACCCCAACTCATTTTTGATTTTAATCTTGAAACAGAGAAATCTTGTAATCCTTTTTCTACAAAATTTTTAATTTCATTAAATCTAAAATCTGGTATCACAAGATTTGAGTTTTTTCATAAAATTTTAATAAATCATTTTGATATTTAGAAAATTTGAAAAAAATAATTTTCTTTCTTCACGAATTTCCAAATTCCCTATTTGGGTGTATTGGACATTTTCCTTCGTCATTTAATTCCGAATCTTGTTTTTCATCTTCACAACCTACACAATATTTCATTTTGTAATTTTTTTCTCTATATCACCTTTCGCTTTACATATTTTCCATAATTCTTGAGCCGCTTTAATATGATTTTCATCTGTGGTACGAATAAAAGTATCATTTGAAATATTTAAAATATTCTCATTAAATCTTGAAATTTTTGAGCATTTTGATCTACATATTTTTGAGTTTCAATTCCAGCATCTTTTGGGTTGCCTCCAAAAGTTTTTGTCCATGCTCATCTGTACCAGTATTAAAAAACACTTCGTAACCTAAAAGGTTTTTATATCTAGCTATCGTGTCTGTACGAACAAATTCTAAAGCGTGACCTATATGAAGCGGAGCATTCACATAAGGCAAAGTAGTGGTGATGTAAAATTTCTTGTTATTTTCCATAATTCTTAATATAAGATAAACTGTTCATTTTCTTTCTTTTTTCTATAATCATCTAATATTTCCATAATAATAGTAGACACTGGTATAGCAATCAAAGCCCCCCAAAATCCAGCCACCATCGCACCCATAATGACGGAAACGATGATCATAATTGGAGGTATACCTGCTAGTTTACCAACTATTTTAGGATAAATAAAGTATGAAGAAATTTGTGAAATTATAAAAAAACATACAAGAGTTATAATCATCAATGATAGGCCGCCAATATTCCAAGCTAAAAATAAAGCTGGGATAGAAGCGGAGACTATACCTAAAATTGGCATCAACTCAAAAATGAAAGCCAGTATTGAAATAGAAAGAGCGAAAGGTATGCCAAGAATTAATAGAGTAATATAAACCATGATAGCCACAAAAAAAGCAGAGACTATTTGTCCTATAAACCAATTTGAAATTTTTATCTGACTTCTTGCCACCAGATCCTCAATATAGTTTTCATATTTTCTTGGAGAAACAAGACGTAGAAAGTTGTGTACCCCTTTTTCATTTATTGAGATATAAAATGATATAACCAAAGTCAGAACAAAATTAACTAAAAAGTCTATTAAGGATGAAGTGCTGGCAATTATTCCACCAGTAGACAAGATCTTTGATTGGGCTATATTTGCCAATTCGCTTGTATCTAGATTATTTGCAAAACTAGAAAAAGCTGAAAGTTTATTAGAGTCTAAAAATTTAATAGAAGAATATTTTATAGAATCTAAGTTATTTAAGAAATCTGGAAGTTTCTTAATAGTTGAACCTATATATTCAATAGCTGTAGGTAAGAAAAAATAAAATAATAGAAATACTAGACCGAGTGATACTAAATAAAAAATAACAACTGATAATATTCTTGGGAATTTAAATCTTTTCAAAAGATTTACTACCCTATCGACAACTGAAGCTATGATAACAGATAAAAACAAGACAAAAACTATTGATCTGAAATAATAAAGACCATAGAAAAACAATATCCAAAGAATGACTCTTATTATAGACCTGTTGGAAATATCTATTTTATTTGTATGCATAATAATTATTTATTTTTATAAATAAAGTATAGCATTAAAGAATATTTAATAAAAATTAGTTATTTTTTACTACCCAAGATCTCTCAAAAGAGATATTTTGATCATTTGACACTTCTGTCTCAGATTTTCTTTCCCCTTTAGCAAAAATCTGTAAATTAATACTATTGTCTCCTGCCAGGTTTTTGACTGCCCTGATTTTTAATCTAATTTTACCTGTACTATTGGCACCAATCTGAGAAAATTCTGGTATGGTATTTTTATCCCAAATTGCAAGATTTAGATCTCCATCGTAAATACCATCTATGGCTTGAGTATAATTTTTATCTATTCCATCACCGTCAAGTTTAGCAGATATTACTAAATTATCTATTGGATAATTAAGATTGTTTTTATAAGTAAAATCAAGCATAATAAGATCATTTGTAGAGACAATATTTTCACCATTTGTACTATCTCCGACAAGAGAAATATCTATATATTGTCCAGAAATTAAAATACTTTTTTGCACTTGTGTATAAATATTGTCTAAATTTAGATTAAAATTATCATAATTTCCTAAAGTAGAAGAACCGTTTGTGCTAGATGAATTATTTGGAGTACCAGCATAAAATGTAAACTGATCAGTAGCACCAATATCACCAGTCAACTTACCAGAAAAAGATATTTGCTTCTCTTGTCCGGCGGAAAGGTTTTGGATAAGCCAAGAAGGATTATTGTTGTACCTAGCTTGTGAAGATGAAGAGTAGACAAAGTCATTTGGAGGGCGGACTGTTACTATGAGATTTTTAATATCTTTTCTAGTATTGTTTTTTATTTTTAAATTTATAGTATTTATATTACCCTGATGAAATTCTTTTAGAGTTTCTACCGTTATGGTGACCGGTGAACTTTTTAGAGTTATAGAAATAGGATCTGCTAATTTATTAAATTCCGCATTTGAACCATTAATTTTATAAAAAAAGGTAGCAGAGACTTGTCTATTTACGCCTTCATTACCAAACAAAACAACGGATACACTCTTATTGGAAAAATCATCAGCTAAAATCTGCCCAATATCAATTTTTTGAGAAATAATATTTTTTGCACCAGAAACATTTTCGCCAGAGTCGTATTGAACTATAACGTAGGCCTCATATATTGGTGTCTTGTTTTTATTTTCTATTTTTAAATTTACTGACCCTGGCTCACCGCTCGACAAAGAAGAAGAACCCGATATTACAAAATTAATATTGTTCGCAGAAAAAGCTGAATTATTTGAAAATAACGAGTAAAGTACAAAAGCTCCCACTAAAAAGAATATACTAAAAGATATTAAAAAAAATTTTAGAGAAAAACTCATGCCATGCTTTTCTTCTCCATGATATTTAAAATCACCAAGATCACTATCGTCCCAGCTTTCAGGAATTTTAACTGGCTCATTTTGAGTTTTAGCTTTAAGGTTTATATCCATTTTATAAATTATAACATAGTCTCTCGCAGTACATGTAGCACATGTTTTTTTACTTCTTTTTCATTTAAAATGAAATGGGTGTAAAAATCTTTTACAGAAAAACTTTTATATTCTTCTATATCTTTTGCCCCTATAATACTAGCGTCCGCATATCCAGTATCTACTAATACCAAATAGTAAATTAGTATTTTAAAATTATTTATTTCTAAAATATCCACGCCTTGATCCAGAAAAAATATTGATTTTATCTTATCAAATAATTTTTTATAAGTTTTCTTTTCTTCGATAAATTTAAAAATTATCTCACTTATCACCTTTTTAGCTTTGAAAGACCAGGATTTGGTGATATTAGAATTTAGATCTAAAAATAATTCCTCAGCCCCTACCAATCTCCAAATATCTCTACCTTTTACCAGGGTGATAATAATAAAATCATTTTTCTTTATTATCGGTCTCAATTTGGCGTTTATTTTTCTTATGGATTTAGCTATAGCAAAAATAATACCAAATTCTCTCGTCCATACTTTGTAGACAATATCATGCTCACCTTGCTCATATTCTCTTAAAATAAAAGCTTCTGTAGTGTATTTATCATGAGACATTGTTGGTCATTTAGTTAATTAAGATAATTTCCTCCTTTTGAGATTCTTCAAATTTTATATCAGACAATTTACAGTCTTTAATTAATTCTTCTTTAAAGCTTTCGATAAAATCTTTTCTTTCTGAATTGGTTTTAATCAAAAGAGAAACAACATCACTGGCGACAAGATTGTTTTCTTTTCTTAGATCTTTTATCTTTCTTGTGAGCTCACGATAATCCCCTTCTTTTTTTAATTCTGGAGTTATCTCAAGATCTAGAATTATATTTTTACCTTCTTCATAATTTTGTTTTTCATCTATCTTTATATCTTTGACATTGATTTCTTCTTTTAGAATTTCAAAATATTTTTCGTCTATTTTTATTTTTGTAGTTAAAGAAGATAGCGGCTGACGGACTGGAATATTATTTTTTTGTCTTACCATGAGAGCTTCGGTGACTACATCTCTCACTTTTTGCATGTCTAGTAATATTTCTTCTTTATTTGATCGAAGAGAAAAGAATTTTTCTGGCCACTTTTCAAGATGTACACTTTCTTTTTTGTCTTTATTATTTTTATTTATTGACTGATAAATTCTTTCAGCCAAAAATGGCATAAAAGGAGCAATGACTAGAGAGAATTTATTCAAGACAAAATACAATGTATACAAAGTCTCATCGTCATCATTTTTTAATTTTTCCCTTGATCTACGCAAATACCAAGTAGATAGATCATCTATAAACTTTTCAAAAGGACGAGTTGCTTGATCGAGTCTATACTGATCCATAGACTTTGTAGTATTTTCTAAAATCTCATTTAGTCTGACTAATATCCAGAGATTGAGAGGATCTTTTATCTCAATATTCTTTGGCATATCTATATCTAACATTTCATAAAAGCTTAAAATATTTTCCAATTTTGAAACTATTTTCTTATAACTTTCTTCTACGAGCGAATCAGGAAAAGCTACATTTTCAGCGCACATGAGTGGAGAGGAAAGTAGAGAATATCTAAACGCGTCTGCTCCAAATTTTTCTGCCAAAATCAGTGGATCTGTGTAATTATTTTTACTCTTACTCATTTTTTCCCCATCACCAGCCAATACTAGTCCATTGACTATGACATTTTTATAAGAAGCTTTATCAAATATACCTACAGACAAGTTGAGTAAAGAGTAAAACCATCCTCTGGTCTGATCAAGACCTTCAGCTATAAAATCTGCTGGGAAAGTTTTTTCAAACAATTCTCTGTTTTCAAATGGATAGTGAAGTTGACCATAAGGCATAGATCCAGATTCAAACCAACAGTCAAACACATACTCAACTCTTGTCATCTCTTTACCATTTTTACTTAAGAGTTTTACCTGATCTATGTATGGACGATGTAAATTGATTCTTCCTTTTTCATCTCTTGGCACCAGGCTTAGATTTAATTTTCTTATCTCAGCATTTCTTGGATAAAGTCTAGTATCATTAGATAACTCATCTTTTATCACCTCTTCTTCTGTGATCAGTTCACTACCGGCGATCATCATCCTCATTGGACCACCATGAGTGACTATCAATATTTTTTTACCATTATACCTTTCTTCTAAATTATAGATTCCAGCCATGACTCTATCCATGACTTCTTGATGACTTTCCCCTCCACCTATCTTTACTTTAAATTTTAAATAATCAATACCTAAATCCTGGTGAAGTTTTTCTGATGTTTGACCACTATACACTCCAAGATCTATTTCTACAAAATGCTCATCTATCAATATTTCTTTGTCTCCGGCCATTATAGATGCTGTCTCTTTAGCTCTGGGATATGGTGAAGATATTATAATATCGAAGTCTACGTTATTTTTCTTTTTAGCATCTTCCACTTGTATTACACCGAGATCTGTTAAAATATTTTCAGGGTCCATTTTAGTTTCTTCAATACCTTTCACATTATGCATAGCTTCTCCATGACGCATAACATAATATTCATTTTTGGGTTTTGCTATATTGGATTCTGTCAACTCTTTTAATGATCCGATTATTCTTACTTCATCACCGTCCACCTCTTTCCAGATTGGTAGAGGAGCACCCCAGTAGCGACTTCTTGAGACAGCCCACTCACGAGCCCCCTCTAGCCATTTTCCAAATCTTCCGTCACGTATATTTTCTGGAGTCCAATTTATTTTTTGATTTTCAGACAAATTTTTTTCTTTAATTTTTGGAACGTTTACAAACCAAGAGCTGGTAGCATAATTTAAAAGTGGAGTATCACATCTCCAGCAAGTTGGATATGCGTGAACTAATTTTTCTTTTGCAAAAAGAAGTTTCTTTTCTGCTAAATATTTTATGATACCAATATCAGCTGATTGGTTGTCTCTGGATGTCTTTACTTTTATACCAGCAAAATCTGTTACTTCTTTTGTAAATTCACCATTCATCCCGACATGTTTGATAATAGGAAGTTTCTTTTCTTTTCCGAGATTAAGATCGTCTTCACCAAAAGCTGGGGCAATATGTACAACTCCAGTACCAGTATCAAGTGTCACAAATTCAGCATCCACTATGGTGTAAATATTTTCTTTATTTTCAAGATTTGCATCAAGATAATAATCAAAGACTGGTTTATATTTTTTACCAACCAATTCTTCACCATTAAATTCTGAAATTATTTCAAATTCTAAATTTTCTTTTTTAAATACATCTTCTAACCTATCTTTTGCTAAGATAAAATTTTCTCCAGAATTTATTTTCACCTTCGCATATTCAAAATTTTTATTTACAGCGAGAGCTACATTTCCTGGTAAAGTCCAAGGAGTGGTGGTCCAAGCAAGCACAAAAGTGCCAAGCTCATCTACCAATTCAAATTTTACTGTCACAGAAATATCTGTCAGATCTTTATAATTTTGAGCAACCTCGGATTGAGCGAGAGTAGTCTCACATCTTGGGCAGATATGCATACTTTTATGACCTTCAAAAACTAATCCTTTTTTATCGAGCTCTTTAAATGCCCACCAGACAGATTCAGTATAAGTATAATCCAGAGTCTTGTAAGAATTATCCATATCTATCCAGCGACCAAATCTAGGTATTACATGCTTCCACTCCTCTTCATATGCAAAAACACTGGCTTCTGCAGCTTTATTAAAATTATCAATACCAAAATCCTCAATATCTTTTTTGGATTCCAAATCAAATTTTTTCTCGACTAGATTTTCTATTGGCAAACCATGACAATCCCAACCCCAGACTCTTCTGACATAATTTCCTTTCATTGTCTCATATCGAGGGATGGTATCCTTTATAGTACCAGCCAAAAGATGGCCATGATGTGGGAGACCTGTCGCAAATGGAGGGCCGTCATAAAAACTAAAATTACCTTTTGGATTTTCTCCGGCTGGCTTTTCGAGAGATTTTTCAAAAATTTTATTCTTCTGCCAGAATTCTAAAACTTCTAACTCTTTTTCATTTATAGTTTTATCTTTGTTTTGATTTGGATTCATAGTTTTTAAAATAATAAAATCGCCCAAGATTTATAAATCAAGGGCGATTCTAAAAATTTATTGTCGCGGTACCACCTTGTTCACAAAATACTTTGATATTTTGCCTTATTTATCGGGCTCTACTCGTCTTTTCGACTTTCTTCCCAAAGCTCGAGAGTGATTAGTTCTGTCGTCGCTTTTATAAGATAATAATATCACAAAAAATAAAAGCCACAAAATTTGTGTTTTCATATAATAATGCTATTATCAAAGCAGAAAAACATTTTATATGGAAAAATTCTTTAGGGATAATTGTTTAAAAAACTTCGTCATATTAAATAATCTTGCAAAGAATGGAAAGTTTGATGATATAAACCAACTTATTTTTGAAACAAAAAAAATAATAGGCTACAAAATAGAATTAAATCTATTAGATACTACTTTTTCATTACTTGGAAGAGTTGTTCCAAAATCAGGAGGTTTTACTATTTATTTGAATAGAAATATGGATAATGACCTATATAGATTTGTCTTAGGTCATGAGATAGGGCATATATTAAATTCTTTTGAATATACAAGACCTTGGCCAACAATTATTTCATACATAGAAAATCTTGAGGAAAAAATTTGTGACTATATAGGTTTAGAATTATCAAATTCTAAAATAGATTTTTTAAATAAGATAAAAATGTATGAAAAACTTTCCAATAAGAGATTAATTGATGAGTTGGTTTTAAACGAATATGTTAAACGAAACAATTTAAGAATGTAAATATTTTATTTGCATTCTTTTTGTTTTTACATTCTCTCCACTTCATCTATACCAATCATATTCATTCCTTTTTTGAGAACTTTAGCAAAAGATTCCACTAGATAAAGATTTAATTTTGTCTGATCATGATTTTCCATATCTATAATTTTTACCTTTCCATAAAAAGTATTAAATGCTTGAGTCAATTCAAATAAATATTTGATCACGAGTTGTGGAGCGATTTCTTCAATAGCTTTTTTAGCTAAAGATTCAAACTCTACTACTTTTTTCATTAGAGGAAGATGTGAGTCAGAAACATTATTATTAAGCTCTGGTTTTATCTCAGATTTTTCTAATAAAGAATTGGCGCGAGCATAAGTATAAAGAAGATATGGACCAGTCGCCCCCTCAAAGCTAATAGAAGTGTCGAGATCAAAAACAATATTTAATCCTGGCTTTGATTTTAAAATTGCCACACGAAGAGCTGAGAGAGAAATATTTTTTATTAGATTATTTAAATCTTTATCATTTAGATCTTTGACTTTTTCAGACAATCTCTCAGCTACTCTCGTATTCACTATTTGAAGAGTATCTTCGACAGTCAAAACATTACCAAGTCTACTTGATAATCTTTGTCCTTGAAGATTAAGTCTTCCGTGAGATATGTGAGTACTTTTTTCTACTATACTTTTCCATTCTTCATTGAGCTGTCTTGCTGCTTCGAGTACAATCTCAAAATGAGGTACTTGTTCATTGTCTGTTATAAAAAGATTAAAATCAAAATCAAAATAATTATACTTTAAGGCAAGCAATCCTAAATCTTTAGCTTCATAAGTCGGATGTCCTTCACTGTTTATAAATACAGACTTGATTGTCTCATCACTCTCATTATTCTTTTTTCTTTTTGTATCAAAAACTATTGCGCCACCCTCTCCGATCTGAAACACTTCCCCTTCTCCTTCGAGATTCATATTTTCTTTGACTATCTCTTCACCTTTGACTCCTGCTTCAGACTCGTAAATAAATTTATCAAAATGAGATCCGAGCTCGGCTAAAATTTTCTCAAAATATTCTATATTGATTTTTTTAGAAGTTTCAAAAATTTTCCAATCCTCAGTCTCTTTATTTTTTTCAAAAAGATTTCTAGCGATTGAGACTATTTCTTCTCTCAAGTTTTCATTTTCATCGTAGATTTTTACACCTTCCACATAAGCGTCTCCCAAAATTTTAATAATATTAGGATCAGAAAAATCTAAATCTGGTTTATTTTTTAATACAAATATTGCTTTTGCTATACCGATAGAAATATCAGACGGGAAAGCCATAACTTTTAGATCTGCCTTGGTAGATCTCATCATCTTTACGATAGATTCACCTATCACATTATTCATAAGGTGGCCAATATGAAATGGCTTGAAAAGATTTATAGCACTGTGCTCGACTAATACTTTTTTATTTGTAAATTTTGTTTCAATGAAATCTAGATTAGAGACTCTGGCTAATTCGTCACTTAAATATTCTTTTTTCAAAAAAATATTTATAAATCCGTTTGGAGCGACCTCTACACTTTCGATAATATTTAAAAACTCACCTTTTTCTTCTATATTTATATTTATTTGTCTTACGATCTCTTCCGCTATATCTTTAAAATTTTTACCAGTCTTTTTTGTGAGTATTAGAGATATATTTGTGGCAATATCACCAAATCTACTATTGGACTCATCTATAAATGAGACGTCGAACTTAAAATCCAAAATCTCAGCTTCATTTATAAAGCCTATATCGACACAAATCTCAACTATTTCCTTTTTAATTGTTTCAAGTATTGTCATGTATTTATTTTGTTTATTTTAACAGAAAATTGGAAATAAAAAAACAGAGAACTTGTCTCTGTTCTTAAATTCCCAAAATCAAAGAGATCTCAGCTGTAGATAATGTTTTGAATGATTGTTTTTATTTTAAAGGCTAATTGGTGGATATTTTCACCGCCGTCTACACGATAAACATTTTCACCATTTCTCTTCTCTAAAATATCAAAAAACTCAATATATCTATCTCTTCTCCCTTTGATTTCTTCATATACCGCTGCATCAAAATGATTTAAATCTCTACCTTTTGCAAGGTTGCGACGATTTAAACTTTCTTCAGGTGTTATATCTAAAAAGATATAGTGCGGCTCTACTCGACCTTCAACAATTTCTGCTCGCAAATCCCAAAACAATTTTCTCAATTCTGGTGTTTTAATTTGATAAGCAAAAGAGGAAGCATCAAAGCGATCGGAAATCACATCGACACCCTTTTTGAGAGTTGGAATGACTTTTTCTACCAGGTGGATTTCTCTGGATTTAAAAAACAATCCTAGCCTTTCAAAATCCGAAATTTTTCCACCTTCGTCGCTCAGCAAAAAATTTCTGATTTCTTCTGCTCTTGGTGTACCACCAGGCTCTCGAGTCCAGATAGATTTTTGAAAAGTTTCTTTTGTAAAACCAATTTGCGTACCTTTTCCGGAATAATCTATTCCTTCAAATACGATTAACTTACCTTTTTTCATATAAAAGAATTTAAAAGATGACGAAATGAAATACAACTATAAAAATCATACAAAAATGAAAATACAAAATCAATCTTGCAAAATAAGTGAAAAGTGTTAGTATTTAAAGTGATAGTTATAGTATTTTCTATAACAAAAGATCGTTCATTAAAAAATTTAAGGTATGGAAAAACAGTCTTTAATTGAAAAGTATGGGTGGGAATATCCATACCTTTCAGGAATGCAAGCTTGTTTAGAAACGGGAGATCGAAGACAAACAAGAAACGCTGTAACTCATGCAAAATTTGTTCACCAAATGCGATTCGATTTAAAAAAAGGTTTTCCTTTGTTAACAACAAAGGAAGTTAATTTCGAATTGGTCGTGGCTGAATTGCTCTGGTTCCTTGAAGGAGGAAGAAAACCTAACATTGAGCGGGGAGAATTGTTTGGCCGCATGTCATTAAAACGCCTTGAGGAAATTTATGGCAAAAAAATAACCCAAATGTGGGTTGGTGATGCTGAAAATTTTTCAAAAAGAGGTAAAGCAAAATTTGAAGGAGACAATGGAAGAATCTATGGATCACAATGGACCAACTGGAACACGGCTGATGGTAAAGTTATAAACCAAATAGCCGATCTTATTGAAAAATTAAAAGCCGATCCATATGGTCGCTATGGTAGAGTTACCGCCTGGAATCCTGGGGAAATTTTTGATATGTCCCTTCCAGCATGCCACACAGACTTTCAATGCTTCGTAAGAACCGGTCATGATAAAAACTTTTTATCACTACACATGAACCAAAGAAGTTGTGATATGTTTTTAGGCGTACCATTTAACATTGCAAGTTACGCCTTGTTAACTTATATGCTTGCCCAGGTTTGTGATCTGTATGTGGACGAACTTATCGTAACTCTAAACGATTATCATGTTTATGAAGACCATATACCAATGGTAAAAGAACAACTTACTCGTACGGCCGGCGAAATGCCAAAATTATGGATTAATCCCGAAATTCTCGACATAGATTCATTTAATATGGCGAGTTTTAAATTAGCGGATTATAATCCACAATCCAAAATTAAGGCAAAAGTTTTGACAGCAAATGTAAAACCTTAATTTAAGAAAAAATCCCTGACTAATTTTGTCAGGGATTTTTTATTTTTTACTTCACTTCAAGACCCATACTTCTCGCAGATCCTTCAATAATTTTCATTGCTTGCTCGACAGTATTTGCATTTAAGTCTGCCATTTTCGCTGTTGCAATCTCTTTGATTTTATCTTTAGTGATTGTACCAGCTCTTGAAACTTTATTTTTACTTGAACCTGTCTTGATACCAGCTCCTTCTTTTAAAAGATATGAGGCTGTAGGAGTCTTGATATAAAAATCGTAAGTTCTATCTTCATAAACATATATTTTCACAGGAAGAATACCTTTCATTTCTTTTGTCGCAGCGTTGAATTTGTTTACAAAGTCACCAATCTGAACACCGGCCTGACCAAGAGCAGGACCAAGTGGAGGAGCAGGCACAGCTTTACCAGCTTCAATCTCAACCTTTACGTATTTTAGTATTTTTTTTGCATTAGCCATATTTTTATATTAGTTTGTGCATTCTAACACACTTTCTTTAAAAAATCAAAGATGTTTTTGGTGTTATTTTATAGATATTATAATTTCTTTACTTGTAAAAAGTCCAACTCTAAAGGTGTCTCACGACCAAACATAGACACTAGGACTTTAAGCTTACCACGAGATCTGTCTACTTCTGCCACCTTTCCTTCATAATCTTTGAATGGTCCATCTGTGATGGATACGATCTCACCTTCTTCAATGGCAATATCATGTACAGTCTCAGCATCTTTCATACGTGAGAATATATAGTCGAGCTCTTTTTGAGCAAGAGGAACAGGAGTAGTACCAGACCCTACGAATCCTGTGACGCGAGGAGTATTTCTCACCTGATACCAAGAGTCGTCATCCACTATCATATCTACCAGCACATATCCTGGATATATCTTTTCCTCCACCTCCACCCTTTTTGTACCTTTAACTTTTATTTTTTTTTCTACAGGTACGATAACATTAAAAATTTTATCTTCTAGACCGAGGGAATGAATTCTTTGTTTTAAATTACGAAGCACAGCATTTTCATATCCACTATAAGTGTGGACAGCATACCAATGTCTGTCTCCTCCAAGTTCTTGTTTTGCCATAATTTTATTTTTATTTAAAATTATCTAAAAAATAAGAAAGTAAAAATATTATCGAATTCAAAAAGTAAGACTGCCACAAAAGCTGAGATTAGGATCACGAGTAATGTGTGATTAATTGTTGCTTTTTTAGTAGGCCAAACTACATGAACAAGTTCTGCTTTTACTGATTTTAGATAATTGATAAGACTATTCATAAGATTTTTATTAATAAATTGATTTTAACACATTTTTTTTCATTTTTAAAACGCCTCTCGGCGTCTTAAAATTATTTATATAATATACTCCTTTATTTAAACAAAGTCAATTAATCTTCGATTTGGAAAGTAATAGAAACATTTGAAGTAATCTTTTGCTCGCCTGTTGGTAAAGTAGCACTTTCAGCAGAACCAGAGACTGAAGAATCCATAGCTTTAGCATACATCATAGGATATACCGCTCCACCATTATCATCAGAATAAGAAATTATTCTACTCAATTCTATTCCGAGGGATTTTGCTAAAACTTTTGCTTTTTCTTTAGCGTCTTTGATAGCTTTATCTCTGGCTTCATTTTTTAATTTTTCTGGATCATCTATCTGGAAACTTGGACCTGAGACCTCTGTGATTTTAGCATCAGCCAGAGCTGCTAAAACTTTTCCAGAATTGTCAGTATTCCTGACCTTGACGCTAATACTCTCACTAACCTCATAGCCTACTACCTTACTTGTCTCGCAAGGAGTAGAAGGATAAATCATAGTACGTACAGCAGGACAAGCTTGAGATCCATATTTTGGATTTACTTGATAGTATTCTGTTTTAATATCTTTATCAGCTATACCAAAAGATTTTATTTTAGATAATACATTATCAACTTGACCCTTTACATCATTTTGTAATTTTTGAGTATCCTTTGTGTCACTAGAAGATCTCACTGTAAAATTTATTACTGATATATCTGGAACAGCATTTACTTCACCTTTTCCTGATATCACGACTGTTCTTGGATTTGTATAGCTACTGTAAATCTTTACGGCATGAGTTATGCCGATATACAAAACTAAAAATCCTGCCAATAATATTAATAGCCATTTCCCCATTTTTTTACAATTGCAATCCTTCATATCTAGACCGCAACGCTTACATAAATTTTGTTCCATAATTTTATTATATTTATTTTTAATAATTTAATTATAACAAATTTCTGATTACTAGATTAATATGTTAAGATATTTCCTGATAACAATTCTTTTTAAAAAATTAAATAAAGGAGGTAAATATGAGTGATGCAGCCACCCATGCCGCGCAAGAACAAGCAGAAAAAGAACGTATTGAAAAAGTAGTTCTTAACTTTAAAGAAATTACTGACACTGATCATAAAAAAAGATTCCTGCAAGATTTATACAGGAGACTTGATGATGATCATGAACATCACACGTTCATACACAGAATGTGGAATGAAAAATCAACAGATGCAGATCTTGAAAAGATTAAAAACTCGCTGCTCTCTACTACAGAAGATGAGCTTCTCAAAAAAGAAATAGAAAAGCAAGCTATGCAAAATATGAACTTTTTTGAAAAACTTTATGTAAAATGGTAGTAAATTAAAAAGACCCTTTCGGGTCTTTTGTTTTTATTTATTTAATAAATTCAATACTGTCTTTTTATCTAGGCAGACATCAGTACTACTTGATATAGTAGCATTACTATCCCTAAAGCAGACACCTTGAGAATTTAAAATATTTAATATAGTTGTTGTTGAATAAGGTACTATACTACTTGTCTTATCTGTATAATTAATTACAAATCCTGTAGAAGTAGCGTCAATAGATACCACCCCTCTTCCAGCTGGTCCGACCGGTCCACGCTGAGAAAGATATTTTATTATTGTCTGTCCTGACTTGGTAGATTTTTGATAACTAGCGACCTGAGCCTTTAAATTATTTACCTCTTTTATAAGATCCTCTATTTGAGAGGAAGACAGATTGGCATATTGACTATCAACTATTGATGAAGATGAAGTATCTTGTGATGCACTTTGGTCTAAATAATTGACTGTATTTTGTATTTCTTGAGGATTTTGGCCAATGTTTGTATTTTGTGAATTATTTGATGTGTTGTTTATATTATCTTTAGATGAAAAAGAACTGTAAAAATAAAATAAACCAAAAGTTAAAACTAAAACCAAAAGTATAAAGAAGATAATTTTTCCAAGATTATTTTTTGGTTTCTCTATCATTATATTTGTAGCGGAATTATTTACAGATTGAGGAGGGACAGAAATCTCATTTTGAATGATACCAGATGTGGGAGCAACAGGAATATCTGATATCGTATTATTTATAATAGTATCAATAGCTCCTTTTGTATTTACATCTTTAGCGCTTTCCCCTTTTCCGCCAATATTTAAAGAGTAACTATTGTCTTCTGTTGGTTCAGTTTTTGGAGTAGTAATAATCGGTTCTGATACAGGTTTTGGAATATCTGAAGACTGTGAAGAGTCTACTACTGGCTGAGCTGATATAGTAGGAGCGACTACTTTACTTAGTACTTCATTTTGAATTGGAGCAAATGGCTGAATATTTCCTCTGTTAGATTTAAATATATGAAGACCCTCTAAAATATCTTCTTTATCCCAGCCACTGGCTGATAGCAAAGTCCTAAGAGAATCTTCTGTGAGATTCTTATTTAGACTCATTATGCGATCCATCACATCCTCTATATTTTGTATAGTCATAGATTATAATTATATTCACATTATAGCTCAAATTTTAGAGAGATTTTTAAAAAAAATAAAAAATGTGGATAAAAAACAACAAACATTTACATGTACAAAAATCAAATTAATCAAATATATGATAAGATAATATTAACAAATATATATGTTTACAAAATATTTTTACCTAGTAAGACACGGAGAGACTATATTAAATAAAGAAAAAATAAGACAAGGAGAGGAAGGTAAACTTTCTCCTGTAGGAGTAGAAGAGGTAGAAGAGCTGAGCAAAAGACTCCTAAATATGAATATAGATAAAATTCTTGTCTCGCCTTTTGAGAGAACTCGTGAGACAGCGCAAATAATAAATAGCTATCTTAAATTACCAGAAAATAAAATAATCATAACAAAACTAATTGGTGAAAGAAAAAATCCTACAATAATAGTAGGAAAACATTATGATGACCCTGTAGCAAAATCTTTTATAGATAAGATGGACAAGACTATACACGATCCAGATCTGCGCATCTATGATGAGGAAAATTTCACAGATTTAAGAGATAGAGCCATCAAAGCACAAAAATTTTTAATTAGAAATGGATCTCATCACACACTCTGTGTAACTCATGGAATATTTTTAAAAATGTTTTTATCTACTCTGTTGTATGGAAAAGATTTAACTGTAAAACAATATGCTGAGATGGCACTATACAATCCAGCTGACAATGCTGGAGTGACACTTGTAAAATATGACCCAATAAAAAAGCTTACCAGACCGTTTAAAAAATTTATATCAAATATATTTAATGATGATATAAATAATTTAGACACAAACAATAAAATAGACAAATATTCTCCTTGGTCCATACTCGCCTATAATGACTATACTCGTGATGGATTTAAAAAACTCCACATATAGACTATTGCATTTATTTTTATTTATGGTAAGATATTTATCTTATAGTTCTTAACATTTTAAAAACATTAAATTAATTTGGCTATGGCTAAAGAAGCAGCTGGTGCAAAGAAAAAGATTGCACCAAAAAAGAAAGACTCGATCAACAGTTGTGAACATTTAAATGGGCCATGTCCTTGCACAAATCTAAATGGTGCAGGATGCAAAGACAGACAAAATGATGGTCGCTGCTTAAAAAAAGCAACATAATTTGAAAAATTATTTCACAAAAAAACGGACGATATTTATCATCCGTTTTTATTTTTTATAAAATAAAAAAACAATCGTCCTGATAAAACGATTGTCAATTAGTTGCTTTCTGAATCCGTGTTGGGGACACGTAAATCAAAAGCCTCTGAAAAGAGTCTGTCTTTATGCTGCGGATGTTCTTTAAGATATTCAATCACATGTTCATCTCCCAGCAAATCTTTTTTACTAGGAAAAACTCCATACACTTCATCCTTGGTCACAAGACAAACTCCTGCCTCAAATGGAGGAAAAACAAATTTCGGCAGACCTTTTTCCGTTTCAGAAAGAGTCATCCTTCTTATGACGGACTGTTTTCTAAGGATTTCTTCTTCTGCCTCAGTCTTTATCTTTTCTATCTCCTCCTCATCTTTTCCTATCTTATAAGTGATAGAAATATCCGGATTTGAAATAATCTCACAAATCAAATCATAAGCATTACACTTTGTGATTTGATCATCTTCTATGAGACTTACTAACAAGTTTCCACCTTCTTCCTTGGTAGAAAATGTCTCCTCTCCACGGTATCGATTATCAGTCGACGTCGTGAAATAATATTCCGAACCAGAAATTAACCCTTTTAAAAAATATTTTTCTTTTTTCAAATATAAAAAATTTAATCTGTGAAAAATAAAATATATACAAACTAATTATAGTATATAACATATATAAATATAAGTCAATACAAATGAAATTATAAAACCGCCTTACAAATTAAGGATTGAATATTAAAAATTTACGTGTGTGCCACAGTAGAGCTGGTCAGAAAGGTTTTTGTAAGATTGAATGATACGACAATATATACTCCACTATAATTCTTACTATATTTAGTATATGTAGTATAATAACAATATGGAAGGACTTAGAAAAAATATCAAAGTAAAAATAACAAAAATACCAGAAGATTATAAAAAATCTGATACTGAAAATTGGAAAGAAATAAAAAATGATGAATTAGATATTGAAAATAATAAAGAAACTAAAAAAACAGAGATGGAAAAAAAGATGATAGCTTTATCTGGAAAGATAATAAAAGATTGGACAGAAAATAATTTAAAATTAAAAGACATAGACATACCAAATGAAACTGATTTCCAGAACAGACTACCCCCTCCTTTTCATGTGGCAAGTGGATCATATAATCCAGAAGAAGACGTGATAGAGATTGGATCCTTAAATAAAATTAAGCCTTTTAGATATTTATCAGAAATATTAAAATCTGACATTGATAATTACAAAAAATTTAAAAAATTTTCGACTATTTTACATGAAGCGTTACATTATGCTAGTTTTAATATGAGACGATACAAAGAATATAATAATGCGATAATCAGTACAGGAGATATGGTTGGTTATGAAGTTGGACACGAAGATGAAGATGGGTATATGTCTTATTTCAAAGCGTTAAACGAAGCTATCACAGAGTTTATAAAAGACGAGATTATAAAAAGGAATTTTGATGAAATTCAAAAAGAATTAAAAATAAAAAATACATTAGGAATAAGAAAAGATTTATTTATAAAATTAAAACTAATATTAAGTAAAAGTTATAGCAAAGAAATATATTTAATAAATAAAATAATTAAAAATTGCAATATAGACAAGCAAAAATTATTCCATGATTATTTTACTGGTGACATTAAATATCTAACTCAAAAACTAGAAAGTGTATACGGTCCAGGATCAACAAAAATATTAGCGTCTATAGATAAAATGAATGGTATAAGCGACTTAGATAAACAAATATATTTTGATTTAAATACAGAGGAAAAATTAAGACTGAAAATAAAAGAAAGTATAATGAAAAATTTATAAAACGTTAGAACCAAAACTATTTTAAATCATAAGGATAAAATATTAAAAAATTTACGTGTGTGCCTATCCGGATTCGAACCGGAACTGAGGGCTCCACAAACCCTAGTGCTAACCATTACACCATAGGCACCATACACAATTTCGCACTCACCTCCTTAATTTATTAGGGAGGTCTGTTTTTTAAATTTTTATAAAATAAAAATTTGTTAAAACAGGGTGGGTTCCCACCGTGTGCCCGAGACTGGAGTTGAACCAGCATGGGTCGCCCCGCTACCACCTCAAGGTAGTGCGTCTACCAATTTCGCCACCCGGGCAAATACAGTGTAATGTTGTAAGGAAGATTCCTCATGACGTTCCGTAGGAACGGCTTTCTCGTCACAAACACTACACTCCTTGAGAGATCTGGAAGGTCTTTTAATAACCGTTCTTCATTGATCTCTTTCGGACTTATATAATAACAGAAATTTTGATTTTTATCAATTTAAAACCCCTCTTTGATCTGAGGGGTTTTAAAAATTATTCTGTACCTTCTTCTAGTACTTCGTCTTTCAATTCTGCTGTAGTGACACCGTCTTTCTTTACGAATTTTGTGTCAGCTTTTAATTTTCTTCTTACATCTCTCACTGCTTTTTCACGAACATAGTAGAGCTTGCTTCTCTTTGTCTTTGCATGTCTGACTATTTCGATCTTATCGATATTTGATGAATATAGAGGATAAATTTTTTCTACTCCCACCCCTGAAGCAACTTTTCTTACAGTAAATGTAGCAGAGATATCTGTACCATGCTTTCTAGCAAGTACGAGACCCTCGAAAGCCTGGAGACGAATTTTTCCGTCTTTATCTTTCAATTTATTCCAAACTCTGACAGTGTCTCCACTTGCAAAGTTTAGAGATTTTCTCTCTTCCATATCCACCTTTGATAATTTGATATTTGTTTTCATATTTTAATATTAATAAAAAATCTTTTACAAAATTTAAAGTTATTTTTTGTGAGAAACTACCGCGACAATTAATATTTTTGTTCTAATAAATGCGATCTAAACTCAGATTTTTTACCTTAAATATTTCCTATTTAATTCATAGATATTAACACAAAATAGGATTAAAGGCAAACCTTATATTTTGTAATTTAATTCTTCCAATACCTTTTTCATATCAGGATGCTCTTTGGCGACAAAAGTCTTTTGTGAAGTAGAATTATCATCTTCCACGATTTTTATAGATAAAGAATAAGCGTGTAGCATCGGACGAGTGAGTTTAGTTTTAAATTCTGATTGGATTTTTTCTTGCTGCATCTCTCCTACACCATAGAGATCATCCCCAAGTATTGGATGACGGATTGATTTGAGATGAACTCTAATCTGATGAGTTCTACCTGTCTCTGGATAACACTCAACAAGAGTGAAAGGATTTCCTTTTTTATTACGAAGTCTAGCTATGACTTTGTATCTAGTCACCGCATCCCTCTCCTTTCCCCTCACATCACCTTTTCCGTCATTTGTAAAAATATCTTTAGTATTCTTTTTTCTGAAATCAGATTTACTTCTTGCTATCGGAGCATCAATGATACCAGTCTCATTTTTTACATGACCGACTACGATAGCATGATAAATCTTTTTGGTTGTGTGTGCTTGAAATTGCTTTTTTAGAAAACCAAAAGAAGCTCTATTGAGAGCAAAGATCATGACGCCTGTTGTCCCTGTGTCGAGACGATGAACAACCCCTTCTCTATCTTCATCACCTACACCTTTTAAGATAGTCTGCCAAGTTTTCTTTTTAAACTTTGTTTTGACAAAATCTTTTAACCAATCAGCCAGAGTATATTCATCCTTTCTGCCATCAGAGTGTGTCATAATACCAGCTGGCTTGTCTATTACCAGTTCATTTTTATTTTCAAATATTATCTTGATTTTGGGGATTTTCTTCATAAAAAAGATTTGCGAAAAATTTAAATTTAGGGTATTATATCATAATAAAAAATAAAAGGGAGATTAGCTCAGTTGGTAGAGCAACTCGTTTACACCGAGAAGGTCAGAGGTTCGAGTCCTCTATCTCCCACCAGAATAGTACTTAGCGGTTTCTTCGAAACCAAGGTATGGGACGCACGAAGTGCGTCCCACTGTGTTTGCCCTGATTTTGCGGGGGAATTCTGAAATGCGGGTGCGCTTACGCGCACCTGTTTTTCGCCAAGAGAAAGGTTCGAGCCAAAGATTTCTTTGGCTTTGACCTTTTTAGCAAAAAGGTCAGTATCCCGTGCGATTCCGTCTAGTGTTTGCGCGTCTTTTATCCATTCTTTCATCGGTTCGAGCCAATCATTCTGTTTTTGTAGAACTGAAGATATTTTGTCTTCGAGCGACTTCTTTTCGGATAACAATTTAGCTTTTTGTACACGATATATTTCCTGTTCAATCACTTGGTCTAAATATCCATTAAGAAGTCGCTCTAGTTTCACATTGATTTTCAAAATATCTTTTTTCACTTCTTCTACAAAAACAGAATTAGACTGGGCAGAATTGTTGAAATCCTTTTCCGCCATTTTCAACAATTCTTTTGCCCAGTCTTTAGGCAAAGAAACTTTTTGAATTTCGGATGATATCTGCTGATCCAAAATTTCACTGCGAATATATCCTTGTGTACATTTGATACTTTTGTTTTTCTTGGAACAACGATAGTACACATGACCTTTTTGGATTTCAGCAGTTATCATCATTCCGCATTCGGTGCAGTGAAGTAGTCCGCAAAATGGTTGTGGCTCATTTTTTGGTTTTCTATCGGGTTGTCCTCTAAATTTCAACATCGACTGCGCCGAATCAAAAAGTTTCTTTGCTATGATTGGCTCGTGCTTACCTTCGTGGATTTCACCACCATATTTGAATAGTCCGATGTAAAATGGATTTGAAAGAATAAAAGACGCTTTGGTTTTTGAGATTCTCTTTCCGGTTCTTGTTGTAACGCCGGATTTCGCCAAAAAATTTGCAATATCTTCCAGTCGTTGATTACCTTTTACATATCGTTCAAAAGCCAAGCGCACAATTTTAGATTTTTTCTTGTCCACGACTATGGTCTTGGTACGACTGTCATTCATATAACCGAGTGGCGCTTGGCTTGGAAATATTCCCATTCTCACTTTTTGGCGAAGTCCTCGTCTCGTATTTTCTGAAAGAAAATCTACATAGTATTTGCTTTGCACAAATGCCATGGAAAGTGAAAATTTCCCTTGTGATGTATTTTCAAACCAAAAAGTGGGAAATTTTAACATCGCAAGAGTACCGATGTCGATAAAATACACTATCTGTCCGCCGTCCACAGAATTGCGCGCTAGTCTGTCGGGATGCCAAGCCAAAATTCCTGAAGCTACCCCTTGCTCAATTTTTTTCATCATACTGTTAAATATTGGACGACCTGGAATTTTGGCGGATTGTTTCTCGACCAACTCCTCAACTATCTCTAAACTTTGTTCACGAGCAAACGCGCGCAATTCCGTTAACTGTGCCTCAATACTCAAAACCTGCTTATCCTCGACATCGGTACTCTTGCGAGCATACAAAAAGAATTTTTGTGATGACATATATTTTTCTATAAAGCAGAAATGGCTACTCCAGTGCTGTAACCTTAACGTAAGTTAAGATATCTGAAATAGCCATTTCTGCTAACTTACTAATAAAATGGTTACAGCAAATATATTCTACCAAAAATTCTTTTTGTATCCAAAGCAAATACTGAATTTGTATCGCACGGGATTCCGAACCTCCTCCTCGGCGAAAAACAGGTACGCGCAAGCGCGCCCGCATTTCCGAATTCCCACGCAGAATCAGGGCAAACACAGTGGGACGCACTTCGTGCGTCCCATACCTTGGTTTCGAAGAAACCGCTAAGTACTATTCTGGTGTCTCTATTGTACCAAGCTCGAACGATTTTCCAAAACCGAACCTAATCGCACATCCGTGCGCTAAAGCGCCTCTGTGCGAAACACAGAGCTTTTGCAAAGCAAAAGGACGGATATGCGAAATGCAAATGCGGAACGCGAGCGAAATTTTGCGAAATACTGGGGGTGTGGGGGAAAGTATTTCGCAAAATTCGCTTCGCGTGCTTTGGGATTTTTTTGGCGGGGCGGGCGGTATCAAATAGAAAAAACCAATTCTGTTTTTTTCTATTCAACATCAACAATCAAAACATCATAAGGATTAAAAGCAATATAATCAAAAAGATTCACTTTAGTATCCGTTCTTGTTTCTTCGTTTTCATTTTGCTTTACCCACACACCGTCATATTTACCTCTCCATTCTTGTGAATCTTTTGGATTAGCCCAATAGTTTGGTTTGGAATCAAAAATTTTGAAATTTCTACCATTAACAAAAACTTTATACGGTTTAGAAGTCTTACCTTCAATTTTTCTACCCTCGTGATGATGCTTTGCTTCTTCTTCATTTCCGAAAAATACACCAACTTCAAATTCATTTCCGTCTATTTTCTTTTTTAGAAACAAATTCTTTAAATTTTTCAATATCAGTTTTTGAGCCAAGGATAGAAATTTGATCTGGATGAAAAACACTGATAATTTTTTGTTTTGGTAATCCAAATTCTCGTCCTGAAACTGGATGTTTTTCAATATATTCTTCTCCCGAGATATTATTTATCACTGCATCTGTATTTTCTAATTTTTCATCGAACTTTGGGGCTAATATATTCTTTTCTTTTTGCTTACCTATTTTAAACAAAGCTTCAGACAAAGGCCTGTCCATATCATCCACATATTCACCTGAAGTATTGACCTCAATAGGATTATTGATATTCAAAATTACAGCATACGCATTTTTTCCGTATCTTTTAACAAAATTCTGACTTGTACTGAAATTATAAACACCTTCAATGCTATTAAGCGTATCAAAGTTGGGCTTTGTTGGTTTAAAATTCTCATCTTTAAATTCATTATCAGAATAGTGCCAGACAATATCTTGCACTTTGCTTTCAGGAAAAATAGTTTTTAGATATTCACAATAAAGCTCAACTGCTTCTTTTGTCTCAAATTGTTTAACTTTTTCTTTTATTTGTTCTTTGGCTTTTTGTAAGTTCTCAAAATTACCAACTTTATCTTGAACATCATCAAGGTTAATATAATTTCGTTCTATATTTTCGGGAATAATATAGTTATCATTTTCAACATCCATTTGCGAAGCGATTGGATGTTTACTTACATGTAGATTTTCAAATTCTTCTTTTGGCACTTTTACAACTACCAAATTTGCACCCTCAACTCGCTTCGCCTCTGTGCCAAATGTCTGTTGTGATTTTCGTAAATATACAAGAGCAGTTTCTAAATCTGGCGAAAACCATTGACCCTTTAAATCTTTATGGGAAGTTACTCCATCAGGTTCTTTCTCAATATTTTTATTTTCAATACGATAAAGGGAAATGGTTTCGCCAGATTTTGTTGCTTCTACTGCAATACTCTCAAGTTCAGGGCTAAGTTTAAAAACCTCTTGTATATTTTTCTCCTGTTCAGAAAGCGGAAAATGCTCAAGCGGTTGCTCGGTTTTTGGCAATTCAATTTTATCAACAGGATTAACTGGTGACTTTTCCATAAAGTGATTTTAACATTTTTCGCTTTCTTTTTCTAGTTATTTTAGGGAGCAGAATTTGTGCGCGAACGGGAGGGTGGGTCAAGCACAAACTGATTTTTGTATCTCGGCTTCGCCGAGATTTCAATGTTATGTATTTGAATTATAACCGCCCGCCCCGCCAAAAAAATCCCAAAGCACGCGAAGCGAATTTTGCGAAATACTTTCCCCCACACCCCCAGTATTTCGCAAAATTTCGCTCGCGTTCCGCATTTGCATTTCGCATATCCGTCCTTTTGCTTTGCAAAAGCTCTGTGTTTCGCACAGAGGCGCTTTAGCGCACGGATGTGCGATTAGGTTCGGTTTTGGAAAATCGTTCGAGCTTGGTACAATAGAGACACAAAAATACAAATAAAAAAGCAAACCATAAGGTTTGCTGATCAGACAATTTTTTATTAAATCCCTCTCCTGCGATTATATCTTACTGCCAGATTGTTTGCTAAGGATTCTCTGAATCCTTTACTAGAAACCTGACCTTTTTGATGGTTTGTGATTTCATCCTTCAGTTTATGAAGAAGCACATCACTAGGTGAAAGATTAAAATATTTTTTTTTGTTAGCCATTAACTAATTGGTTTATATGTTAAAAAATATAAATAGTCTATTTATTAATAGTAGCACATATAAAATTAAAAGTCAATAGCTAAAAGCCTTTTATTTCTTAGCTGTTTTTACTGTGTAATCTAGAGGATTTTTACTAGTAAAAATATCCAGAGCGAGTCCTACAGCAAAATCACCATAGCTATATCTGTCCCCTTTTCTTATCTTTTCTGTGAGGAATCTGATATCTACCCCGGCTTTTACAAGAGATCTCATCCAAATATCAATAGCTGACATTGTAGCGTTGTGAGAAAGGGTTCTGGCTGTATCTTTATCTTTTAATTCAAGTTTATACCAAGTCAAATCACTTCTGTCTGCTGAAGCTGCTAATTCATGATCTATAATACTTCTAAGATAATTGAAAGAATGCTTAACCACAGAGTTAAATGTTTTTTGTGTGACCTCTGAGACTTTACTAATATCCTTTAATTCTGATGCTCTTTTAGGAAGATTCTTAATCAATTTTTCTAACTCAGTATTAGGAGTTCTTAAAATCTTAGACACATCAGAGATGGTACCTTTTTGATGAGTACTCATTAGATGATCGAACTTTCTAACCAAAACTTCTGGTGATTCGCTTTTTAAAAATGATTCTCTAAACATAATATGATTATATAATACTTTTTTAAAAATAAAAAATACAGCTTTATTTTTCTATCAAAATCTGTTATATTTATTAAATTCAATGATCTCATAGTTCAATGGATAGAACGAGAGCCTTCTAAGCTCTAGATGATGGTCCGATTCCATCTGAGATCACAAACTTTAGCTTTTGTTTTACAAATGGAATTTGTATGACAATTCATTGTATTCTTTTGTATCATATAATTTAATTCCAGATTCGTGCCATAAAGCAAAATATTTAACTCCGTTATCAAGTGCTAATCTACTACAGACCGTACAATAAGGCTCTCCAGATTTTAAAATATTATTTTGATCATCAACTCTTGTAAAATATAAAATACTTCCAGATATATCTTTTTTGTTTTTAATCGCATCTATTATAGCTCTCCATTCTGCATGGATACAGCAAGTCCTATCTGATTTTGGCTTAGAAGAGTTTATTAAATTTAAATGACATTTTCTATTAGCTATATCATTCACTGCTGGACCGTTAAAACCTCTTCCAATAATTTCATTATTTAATGACACAATAGCTCCACATTTATCTTTGAGACAAAGAGCTTTTTCTGCTTCTTTGGCAGCTTCTTTAAAATAATCCTCTTTATTCATAATATTATTTTAACCTAAAATAATCCCCCTTTCAAATTTCTTCGGATATTCAAATAATCTGGTACTGTCTCCCTCACAAGATCCCAAAATTTTTTAGAATGATTAAATTCTTTTAAATGACAAAGTTCGTGCACGATAATATAGTCAGAAATATTTTGTGGTAGTAATGCTATCTTATAATTAAAATTTAAATTCCCTTTTCTACTACAACTCCCCCATCTCGTCTTTTGATTTTTAATAGTAATATTTTTGAAATGAAAATTATAATATTTATTAAAATAATCTATCCTCTCTTTCGCTATTTGTAGAGCTTTATCTTTATTTTCTAAATATTCCTTTTTTGAAGTTTTTAAAATTGGTAAACTTGGTCTATTTTTAAACCAATCGGACTTTTCAAAAATCCAATCCGATTTCTCTTTTACAAATTTTTCAACAGATTCTAGACTTGCTCTCTTTGGCTTTGTCACTACCACACTACCATCATGATGAATAGTGATGCGGATATTTTTTGCTCTGCTACTTTCTTTCAAAGAACACTCTAGATTTCTATCTTGAAAATTTAAAACTCTAGGCATAATTAAAACTTCAAAAGCTTTACTTTGTCTTTACTGGCTTTTATTTCTAGGACATCTCCACTATCCAGCTCCCATTTATTTGATTGGTTATCGGCAAATACATCGGCCACACCTCTTGTGATTTCTATTTTTACAACCCTGTCTTTTTTTAAGACTATATGACTTACTTGATCTATAGCATTATTGAATGCGAGGCCAATCTGATCATCGCTCTCAAAATAGCTTCTAGTGATAGATTTATAATATCCTGTTGATCCTATCTGAGTAGAGATTAATATTCCATCACCAATAATCTCAGAATTTTGAATTAGCTTATTATCAACTGAAACCTTCATACGAATAGCAGTAAACGGATTGTGATTATGTACAAGCACATCGGCCATGGCTGACATTTTTTTATTTTTATATTTTATTTCTAATTTTGTTTTCTCTTCTATAGTATATTCACCCTTTATGATATGTAAGATTATTTTTTCATTAGATTTATCGTGAGCAAGCTTTCCAATTCTACTATATTTTAGATAAACTTTTGGAATATTTGGATAAAAAAATTCTGATTTAAAAAATGTACCATCTCCACCAAAAGTGACTACGAGGTCAGGATTTTCTTTCACAATATAAATATGTTTTTTATGTTTTAAAAAAAGCTTTTTAGCTTTTTCTGGATAATCACTGACTATTAAAATCTTAATTTTGTTTTTCTTGTTTTCTTTTTTCATGTATTAATATGTCACCTCTCTCTTTAATCTATCTTCCAATTTTCTTCCAAGCATTCTTTTAGCCTTAGCTTCTCCGCAGATTATTATTTTTTTATTTTTATTTTCTTCATTTTGAATGATGTGTGTGATCTCATGCAAAATCTCATCTATCACTTGAGTCGTCTTATCTTCAATATCTTTTGCTCCAAAAGGTAATACTAAATCATTAAAAATCACACAATCAGAATGAATGCAAATATGATTGACTCCTAACAACTTTTTGTCATTTAAAAATCCAGTTGCTGGAATATAATTATCATCTCTAAATCTATTTTTGAAGATATCGGACATATTTATACTTTATATTTTAGCACGCAAAACCTAAAAAAGTAAAAAGTAAACAACGAGACAAATAATAATAAAAGTAATGACCGATGTCCAAAAACTATCCGTGAGAGAATCTTTGACTTTGACTCCGTATTTATGAGTGAAAAATGAAACACCTATAAATTTTATGCCTCTACCTAAAATAGAAGTCAAAATAAATAAAGGAAAATTTACCGCAAATACTCCTGAGGCAATAGCTGTAACTTTGAATGGTATCGGAGTCATAGCAGCTACAAGTAAAATCCAAAATTGATTATTTAATAATTTATCTCCAAATTTATTGAACTCATCTTGCAAGCTATAAAAATTTACTATCGGCTGACCTACAAGTTTAAATAAATAGAAACCGATAAAGTATCCCAAGACACCTCCAAGTATAGATCCTAATGTCGCTATCCAAGCTACCTTTTTCCATGAATATTTGACTTTGTGTGCCAAAATAAATAAAACTAAGAAATAAGCAGGAAACGGTGAAATGCAAGACTCAGCAAAAGACACCCAAAAGAGACTTTTTAGAGCATGTTTGTGGTTGGCTACATTTTCTGACCATTTTATAAATTTTTCTTTCATGTTTTAATTATCTCATTTGTGACCCATTTTGGACCTCTATCGTAGGAGAAAGTAAAGCTAAAGATTCTTCTCCTGTCGCTAGTATCATGGCCTCAGAATCTAAACCCATCATTTTTCTAGGAGCAAGATTTGTAATAAAAGCAAACTGCTTATTTAATAAAAAATCTTTTTCAAAAAATTTTTTAATACCAGATAGTACTTGCCTTGGTTTTTCTTCTCCAAAATCTACAGCTAGTTTATACAGCTTTTCACTACCCTCCACTTCTTCAATATTTAAAATTCGTCCAACCTTTATTTCTACTTTTTGTAAATCTTCAATAGTTATCATATTATTTATAATTTTTTAAATAATTATATCATTTTAAAATGAAAAAAGCCTCACGGTATGGGCGAGGCTTTTTGGGATGGGCGAGTTAGGATTTATAGTCCTGCTCGCATCTTTTGTTGACATAAAATTTTGGCATACCATATCTGAGAAGGTAAGGAGCTTCGACTTTTTTACAGTTTGAAGACTTGCTTATTTCCAGAAATAAAATGATAGATCCAAAAATTATGTTGTGTAAAAGAACAATAATTTGCATACTGCAAGATTAAGGCTATAAATATACTACAGATAAAAAATTAATGCAAATTATTATTTTTATTAATTTTATCTAAAAATCTTTGAAGGATAATTGCGGCAGCGGAGTCGTCTGCATCTCGCCTATCATCATATCTTCGAGCTTCTAAAGTGCTATACCACTCTTTTTCAAAATGGACACCACAATCTATATTTTTATCCAAAAATATTTCCTCAAGATTAAAAGCGAACTCTCTAGCTGATAGAGCTATCTTATTTAGCTCTCCCTTTTGATTAACGCTCTCGCCTATGACAATGTTTTTTATTTTATTTTGAGTCACTATATTTAAAATTTCTTGTAGAGATTTTTCTTTGTCTTTGTTTAAAATGATTTGTAAAGGAAAAGCTAGCATATTCATCTCGTCTGAGATAGCTACTCCGATTTTTTTTGAACCGTAATCAATACCTAAATATTTCATAATTAATTTTTGCTTTTCAATTCTCTCAACAATCTTCTAGATATCTCTCTATCATCGCTCTTTATCTTTTGACCTTTCCAGCTCATAGTATTGAGAGATCCTCGAGTAGCAAGCAAAACAACGTCTCCAGAATTTGCTAAAGAGATGGCTTTTCTTACAGCTTCTTCTCGATCTATAATAATGAAAAGATTTTCATCATACTTTTTCCCTTGCTTTTCTGCTTCATCTGCTATCTTTTTAGCCAAAGCTATCTCATCATCAAAATACGGATCGGAATTAGCGACTATCACTGTGTCTGCTTTTTTACCGACCACCTCACCCATATCATAAAGTCTTTGCTCATCTCTTCCTCCACCATCCCCACCGAGAACTATAATTATTTTGTTATTCTCGTTTCTTTTTAGATTCTTAGCAGAATCCAAAAGACTATTCATACTTAATTTTTCGTGAGCATAATCAACCATAACCTTAAAATCTTGTCCCTCTTCTATCGATTCCATCCTTCCTGGTATAAGACTTAAGCTAGTTAATCTGTCTTTTATTTCCTGATTAGGGATATTGTATTTTTGACCCAAAATTATTGCAGGCAAAGCATTATAAATATTAAATATGCCTAAAATATTTATTTTATAAATTTCATTTTTAAAATTAAAGACTACGCCAGACTCATCCTCTTTTATGCCGCTCACCTCATTTAGAGAATATTTTATCTGCTCCAAATCTTTTCCTTTTTCTAAAAAGAATTTACTATTTTCATCATCAGAATTGACTATAATGGTCTTTAATTTTCCAAAAATACCCTTCTTAAATATTTTCATCTTGGCGGATCTATATTTTTCAAAAGACCCTCCATGAGAAGCTAAATGCTCTGGTGAGAGATTTGTAAAAATTGCCACATCTAAAAAAAGCCCGACATGTCGAAATTGCTTTATACCTTCACTAGTCACCTCTAGAATCACATATTTGCATCCAGCATCTTTCATTTGTTTTAAATATTTTTGCAAAACAAATCTTCCTGGCATACTCATATGATATTTATTTGCAAAATCTTTTTCGTCGATTTTTATATTAGCTGTAGATATAAGTCCAGCTTTCTCATTTTCACTGTTTAAAACTTTATGTATAAAATTTACAGTAGAAGTTTTTCCTTTTGTGCCAGTGACCCCAATGATTGTCATTTTTCTAGCTGGAAAACCATAAATTAACATACCGATAACAGCTAAAGAGAAATGATAAATAGGCTGACCAAGTTTATAAACTTTCTTTGGTACCAACTTTTCTATGAATCTAAGAATTTTTTCCATAATATATTTATTTAATACTATTTTATCATTTTAACACTTTTCCACAAATGTTAAGATTTTCATTTGCATTTTTTATTCAGTTTTATATAATACTAGAGTAAACTTAAATACCAGAGAAGTTTACGTAAGTTAAAAACCCCCGATTTCGGGGGTTTTTAACTGGTTGAGTTTTCTGGGTATTTATTTAAATAGATTTTCAAAATAAGTAAAATTGTCACCCAATAAATACCTCCTCAGGTTATAGATATTCAACTCGTTATCTTCTTTTTTTGCCAGCACTCCTACAGCTCCGAGATATCCTAAATTTTTTACAATATTTTGCACCCTTTCATCATTGGCACCAAAAGGATAAGCTAAAACATTTTCAACAGAAGAAGACCCGAAATTATTTATTAATTTATTTTGATTTTCAATTATTTCTTTTGAGATAATTTCATCTTTATATTTTGGCAAATAAATATGATGTAATGTATGATTTCCCAATTTCATATTATTAGATAATAAATCTTTTATTTCTTTATTAGTCATACAGACAGGATATCTATCAATGCAGTCAGAATAAATAAAAAATGTAGCGCTAAAATTATACTTTTTGAGTATTGGTAGAGCTGAAATATATTGTGAAGCATAGCCATCGTCAAAAGTTAAAATAAAAGATTTATTCAAATCGAAATTTTTGATGCCAAAATTTAAATAATTAAAATAATCTGTGAGAGAAATAGATTCATATCCCCTATCAAAAAGATATTTCATTTCTTTTTCAAAAGTTTCTGGAGATGTTATAAATAATTTTACTTTCTGACTGTCAGTGTCTCTGTATTCTCTTATTTGGTGATAACCTAAAATTATAATTTTATTTTTATTTGTGTCTTTTTTGTATAAATCATTTAAATCTTTATCCGAATAAAATTCCCTAAAAGAATCAGACTCCTCATCTAGTGTGACTGGGCCAGATCTTTCAATCACAGCATAAGTAAAAATATAAGAAACAAAAAATGGCACCAAAAACAAAAAAGCTAGAGTGAAAAAGTTAAAAAATCCAAAATCTTTTTTGTGACCTATTTTAATTTGGATATTCTTTCCCATATTTATGGGATATTATAGATTAAATAAAAAGAAAATACTAATTTTAAAAATTAATAATCAGCCCCTTTCTTTTGGGAATGTTTTTCTAAAAAGAGATCTTTTTTAAGATTTTTATATTTGTCGCCAATATAATATTTATGTACATTTTGTAAAAATGGGACCTCACCCTTTTCTCCAAACCTAGCAACTTTAAAATCTTTATCTATAAAAATATTCAAATTTACTATTATCAAAATAATACTCATTAATAAAATTAAAATTACATACAAAATATTTTTTCTGTAAACAAAAGAATACTCACTTACTAGATGATATAAGGAAAATAAAAATAAAATAATTAATAGTAAAATTATAACTGGAATAGTCTTAAGAAAATCAGTAAAGGCCATACTTGGTACAAATTTTTGATGCTCGTGGAAAATAAAAAATACAAAATCAGTTAGGTAAATTGTTATCAAAAATAAAATCAAAGAAAAAGACATTATCAGAATAGTTTTTAATACAAAATACCATCTAGGCCTCATCTTTAGTTTTTTACTTTTTATTACTTCTTCTATTTTTTTTACGATCTTTTCTTTATTGATTTCCATAAATTTATTTTTATCTACTATCTATTCCCTTTTCATTTAAAATCTTTTTTATCTGCTCTTTTCCTCTTTGGATTCTTACGCCAACTAGAGAGATTGGTATTTTTAATATGTCAGATATATCCTTATAAGATAGCTCTTCATAGAAATAAAGTATTATTATTTCTTTATATTTTTGATCGAGATCATTTAATATTTCATCTAGATGATTTTTCAAAATCTCCCTCTCCGCTTCACTTTCACTATCCTCTTTTGCTTTTGGATGAATAAAAAAAGTATCATCAAAAATATCAAAACTAAACACCTTGATAGAATTCTTTTTTAAAAGATTTACGGCTTCATTGTGAGCTATACGATAAATCCATGGAGAAAATTTTTGACTAGTATCAAAACTTTTAATATTTACAAAACATTTTATAAAAATATCTTGCAATATATCTTCAACGTCTTCTCTTCTTGATAGAAATTTTCTAATATAGCGACCAAGCTTGTCACTATAACGATCTATCAGGATTTCAAAAATATCAACATTACCTTTTTGGATAAAAGAAGCTATCTCCTCATCAGTAAGATTTTGGTATCGGTCAAAAGTGTCCATAAAATTAGTCAGAGGCATATTTCTCTCTTGACCTTCAGTATATAATACAAATGAATTTTTAAAAAATTACATCTTAAACTTATTATAAGAGGCACCTTGATGCCTCCTAAATAATTTTAAAATTATTTCTTAGCTAATTTACTAAGACTGAATAACACATAAACCGCAGATAGACCTACAAGAATGTAGATTATTCTTGATAACATAGACATGACACCAAAGATGGTAGATACTAAGTCGAAATCAAATAGGCCAACTAGTAACCAATTTAATCCTCCAACGATTACTAAAATCATTGCGACCCAGTCTAATGTACTTAAGTTTTTCATATATTTTAATTTTAAAATGTAGCTCTATAGATCATATAGAACTATCTATATTTTATCATATACAAAAACAAAAGACCTGTATTGACAGATCTTTTGTTTTTTGCGGAAGTGGTGAGATTCGAACTCACGAAGAGTTTCCCCTTGCCGGTTTTCAAGACCGGTGCCTTCAACCACTCGGCCACACTTCCATATTTAATTGTTTTAAAATAATAGCATAAAAATCTTTTTTTTAAAAGTTTTTAAAATTATATTAAAACAACATTATTCTTCAAATTTCTCTAAATAAGTAGTTAATTGTCTATTAACTTTTATAAAAGTAGCTCTTTTTGAAAACTCTTTTAATCTTCTAGCTCCTATGTATGTACCAGTGCTACGAAGAGACCCAAACAGATCTTGCAAAAAGATGTCCAACTTTCCCTTGTATGGCATAAGTACATATCTTCCCTCACTGGCCCTATGACTATCTTTTTTACCATAAAATTCTTCTAGGGCTTTGTTGGAAGATGATCCAAAATATTCTTTAAATTTTTTGCCATTTTTTTCTACGAGATCTCCAGCGCTCTCATCAAATCCAGAAAAAAGAGATCCGCACATATTAAAATCTGCTCCACCACAAAAGGCTTTTGCAATACAAGATGGATACTGTTGACCACCGTCAGCGATAACTAGTCCAGATCTGCCCTCTCCACTTGAAAGTCCGTGTGCAGCATCAGAGCATTCTATGACAGCCGACAGTTGAGGATATCCTACTCCTGTCATCTTTCTTGTAGTACAAACAGAGCCTGGGCCAATACCAACTTTTACAATATCTGCTCCAGCTAATATTATCTCTTCTGTCATCTCATTGGTTACCACATTTCCAGCTATGACTATGTGATCAGGACACATATTTCTTATTATCTTTATCGTTTCAACAAATCTATTAAGATATCCATTTGGTACATCAATACAAATAAATGAAAAATATTTATCTATTCCTCTTTTAATTATCTCTTTCAACTTTTCAATGTCTTCATCTCTTATACCTAGAGTATAAATAATGTAATCAGGATTATTAAACTCTTTTAAATTATTTTCTAACTCTTCTATATTATAGTATTTATGAAGAGCCGTCAGCATTTTATTTTTTGATAAAGCTTTAGCCATTTCAAAAGTGCCACATGTCGCCATATTGGCAGCAATAATTGGTATACCTGTCCAAGTCTTTGGAGAATGATAAAATTTAAAAGATCTTTCCAGGTCGACTTCTTTTCTACTAGAAATAGTGCTTCTCTTTGGCCTTAATAATACATCAGCGTAGTCTAATTTTATATCTTCATCTATTCTCATACCCTAGAAGTATATCACGTGAATTAATATCTAAAATATGCTAGTATTTAAAGGATAAAATATGAAAATAGTCATTCTTGATAATGTGCGCAGCAGCCTCAATGTTGGCTCTATATTCAGAACCAGCTCTGGGATTGGTATCGATAAAATCTATCTCTGCGGTATCACTCCTACCCCATTTGAAACTGCTAAAAAATTTGAAGGACAAAATAAAAAAAGAAAAGATTTTATAAAAACTTCTCTCGGATCTGAAGATGAAATAGAGTGGGAATATAAAGAAAATATTTTAGATCTTATAAAAGAATTGAAAAAAGTAAATTTTGAAATAATAGCTCTCGAGCAAGATGAAAGAAGTACAGACTATAAAAGTCTAAAAACAGAAAATGAAAATATAGCAGTGATTATCGGTAGTGAGACAGATGGAGTACAAAAAGAAGTACTAGACTTATGTGACAAAATCACAGAAATACCAATGCTTGGTTTAAAAGAATCGTTAAACGTGACCATCGCCTACGCAATATTAGTTTATAGACTTTTTGATACTAACTAAAAAATACAATGAGTCCAGAAACTATTCCGGCAAAGATATGAAACCAAGGATGAAATTTATGATAAGAAATAGTCTTTTTGTATCCTAATATAAAGAATAAAAGTGAGACGGAAAGTAGTGTGGTTAATAATATTTTCAAATTATCAAATGAAAACATATAAATAAAATAAAACATATAAGTGTAACAAATAGCAGCCACCAACCAATCTCCATCTTTTAAAAAGATAGTCTGCCAATGATTAATATTTTGTTTAAAGTATAAATGATAAAGCGTACTAAAAATAAAAATCAAAAAGGCTAAAACAAAATAGATCCATTCGCTTTTATAAAAAGCTATTATTGTCGGAAATAAAAATATAAAACTAGAGACTACATAAAAATTTTTCATATAGCTATATTATATTATAAGAATGGTGCTCTCGTGAGGAATCGAACCTCAATCGCAGGTACCGCAAACCTGAATTCTATCCGTTGAACTACGAGAGCAAAGATTAGCGGCGCGGCTGTGCCGCGCCGCTACTTTATTATTTTTCTAACTTTGCGATAGCTTTTACCAATCTTGATTTTTTTCTATCTGCTGTACCTTTTTTAATAACTCCTCTTTTTGCAGCTTTATCAAGTGCAGCGAAAGTTTTTGGAAGATTCTTTTCTGCTTCTTTTTTATTTTTACCAAGTATCAAAGATTTGGTTAATTTCACCTCTTCTTTCATTGTCTTTTTTCTCTTGTCATTTACGACTTTTCTTTTTTCTGCTGAGCGGAGTGCTCTTTTTGCTGTTTTGGTTACTGCCATATATTATTTATAATTGTTTTATTTATATTAAATTATTTTCTATATAATACTACATTATGACAAAAAAATAAAGCCGACAAAATACAGTGTATACTTTATAAAAGTAGTAAAAAATTAAGGCAATTTTCCTATCAAGATATTATGGAATTAATATATAGACCAGAAAATACTATTTTTATTTTAAAGAAATATAAATTACTCTTGAAATAAATTTTTTAAGTATTCACACTAACACACTTACTATATTTATTCAATATTAAAAATAATGTAACGTTGATATATAATATCAGCATCAAAAGTGCATATTAATAAAATATATAAATAATAACTTACAATTTCTATGAGAAAAAATTTATCAAAAATCGGAATTAGTATGATCGCTACTGTAGCGATCGTTGGTGGAATCTTTTTTGCCGGAGCACAAAATGCGCCAGCAACAAGTACTCAAGTGGACCAAGGTCAAGTAGTTTTACAAAAAGGAGAAGGACTTGGTATGATGGGCGGATATGGAATGATGAATAGAGATGAAAATGGTAATTGGTCAATGAAAGGACAATGGGGTGGCGCTGGTGAAAATGCAAAAGATTTCGGAATGCTTAAAAGTATCTTCCCGGCTTTAGCTTTAGGATTCATCGGTGCTGGAATAGTTTTGACTATAATTGCTTTATTATTAATAGCTTTCTGGATATGGATGCTAGTACACGCAATCAAGCATGATATAGAATACAAGCCAATATGGATTTTGGTATTAGGAATTATGGGTATACTTGGAGCTATCATCTATTACTTCGCAGTAAAGAGACAATATGTTTGCTATTGCGGACAAGAAGGTATGTGTGATTGCGAGGATTGTACTTGTGGCAAAAAAGAAGGAGAGAAATGTGGAGTGTGTGGTGAAGGAGAGTGTAAATGTGAAAAATAAATAAAAATTAAAAAATAAAAACGCCCGAGAAATCGAGCGTTTTTATTTTTTATTTATAATTTACTGACCTGATACTGTCTATCACAGTAAAGCATTGATATCCAGCATCATGCTTTTGCCAAAAATAACTATTGATACTATTTGCCCTGTCAGAAGATAAATGAAAATGGGTGCATAATTTATAAGAAAAATATAATAAATTATCCTTTTCACTAAAAGATAATACCTGATAATCATATTTATTTCTTGTCTCTTTATCATAAATGCTTGATTTATCATACAGATCTTCTAGCGAGTTAGGTAATTTATTATGATCTTGCATATAGGCTTGTATGGCATATTTTATGTTATTTATATCTTGCAACTTTTGCTCATCCAATTTTAAAGATCTGACTTTAGAAGGAGAGCCTGATATATTGATACTCCAGATTATGCCTGCCAACACTATAATGCTACTCAATACGGCTATCATCACAGGATATATTGTCTTCTTTGAATAATCTCTTTTTAAAGAATAAAAGAAATATACAAACAAAAATACAGCCAAAGCAGAAATAGCTAAAGACTTTAAAAAGAAAGCTGTATCTGTCGATCCCATCAGCCATGTATAAATAACTGTGACCAAAGTAGAAACTATGGTTATGATAGACGACGCAAATAAAGTGTAAATAGAAGCCAGCCTAATAGAAAGATTTTTCTTGATAATATTTTTCTTTATTTCTTTTGATACTAGAAAAGCAAAAACTAAAAACAATGGAAATACGACTATCATGATAGATATCATCAAAGCTTGATCACTAGCTAGTGAACTCGTAAAGTATTCATATTGATTTGATAATGGATCTAAAAATTTAGCATCTATAGAATTAAATATCATGTTTAAAAAAGCTCCGATCGATATAAGAAGTGTCAAAAACATTCCGATATTTAAAACCATATCTTTACCAGTAGAATACTCTTCTACTTCGGACTTTGTTTTTAAATTCTTTTTAATAGCAAACAAGACAATCAGTGATATTACAAAGTACCAAAAAAATCCAAATATATACATATAATTTTTTATTATTTAATAATATCTATATTATATCGTATTTTGATCTTGTTTTTAAATAAGCCAAAAAATGCTAAAATTAAGCTATAAAATATATGATCAGCTTATTGGCCGGTAAAGTAAAAAATATAAATGAAAAATCTTTGACCATAATGACTTTTGGTGGAGTAGGATACAAAGTCTTTACTCCTTTAAACACATTATTGTCATTGGAAGAAAATCAAGAAGTAGAAATGTTAATCTATACATCTATAAAAGAAGATGCTATGGACCTTTTTGGTTTTACAAATAAAAATGAATTATCATTATTTGAAAAATTGATCACAGTCTCAGGTATCGGACCAAAATCTGCCCTGACTATGCTATCAGTATCAAGTGTTGAACATATTGCTCTAGCTGTAGAAAATGGTGACGCCTCCCTCCTCTCCGGAATACCAGGAGTTGGTAGGAAAAGTTGTGAGAAAATAATAATCGAGCTAAAAGGTAAACTTTCACAATTTATAAAATCTAATAAAGATGAAAAAAATGCTGATCAGTATTTACAAGAAGAAAATGACGCTCGCCTCGCACTCACCTCTTTAGGGTACAACGAAAAGGACATAAATTCATCTATAAAAGAAATAAAAGATAAAATACCAGACAAATTTAAAAATATGAAAGCTAACGAAATAATAAAAGAAGCTTTAAAAAATTTAAGATAAACTATGCCAGAATTACCAGAAGTAGAAGCCTTACGACTCGGACTAGAGAAAAAGATAATAGGTAGCAAAATATTAGATTGTAAAATTTTAAAACCAAAAATAGTCTCAGGAAAAAGTACAAATCGAAAAGTTAAAAAAAATACAGTCTTAGATTTTATAGAAAATATAAAAAATAAAAAAATCTCAAAGATTGAGAGAGTGGCAAAAAATCTAATAGTCGAATTGTCTGATAAAAGTGTATTAGTTATCCATCTAAAAATGACTGGCCAACTCGTCTTTGTTGGAAATAAAAAAGAAAAAGTCCTGGGAGGCCATCCGATAACTGATAGCTACATAAACTCTCTACCAAACAAACACACATGTATAATTTTTAAACTAGACAATGGTGAGCTTTTTTATAATGATGTACGCATGTTTGGCTATGTACTTTTTTATAAAAATCTAGATACAGCTAAAAATTCTGGGCACTTTTCCAAGATAGGGCTAGAGCCTTTTAGTAAAGATTTTACTCTCGCCTACTTTAAAAAAGAGATGAAAAATAAAAACAAAAATATTAAAAGCATACTCCTAGATCAATCTATAGTAAATGGTGCTGGGAATATTTATAGTGATGAGATTTGCTTTGCGTCCAAAGTTTTACCAAGTAGAATTTGTAAGACTTTAGACGATAAAGAGATGTCTGCTATTTATAAAAATACAAAAAAGATTTTAGATCTAGCCATCAAGCATGGCGGATCATCTATCTCAGACTATCTATTAGCTGACGGCAGTCGTGGAAATTATGCGAGACTTCACAAAGTCTACGGTAGATCTGGTAAGAAATGTTTAGTTTGTAAAAATATATTACAAAAAGAAAAAATTGCTGGCAGAACTACAGTCTTTTGCTCACACTGCCAAAAATAAAATTAATTTTGCACTTCTATCGTATTAGTTCCTGGACTGTTACTAAAAGTTTTTTTGTCTAAATTGTTTTTAATAGACCCGTCTATTTCTTTTGCTGTATCTATTGGAAGAATCTCTTTGACTCCTGTCTGGAGATCAATATTTGAGCCATTTATAGTATTAGTATCATAATCATACTTAACATATGGTTTTATAGACTCTGTTCTCTGTGGACCGCCAGTAAAATACCAAACCAACCATATCACCCAAAACCCAGCAAATATTTTCCAAAATGTAGACATGTTAGTTATAACTTTATTTATAAAATTATAACATGAACTTTGTGCCCCCAGCAGGAATCGAACCTGCGACCTTCTGCTTAAAAGGCAGCTGCTCTACCGACTGAGCTATAGGGGCAAAAAATGTGTGAACTTTGCAGTGATATCCGCTCTTTAGATTTTCCTCGCTTCTGAGAAATTTCTGAGTCCACACATAGAAATATATGATACCAAATTTTTCTAAAAAAGTCTATAAAAACAAAAAGAGCTAAAAGCTCCTTTTATTTTTAGAGATTGGTTTTTATATATTATTAAAGTATTTATCTTCTTATAAATGTAAATCCAAGATTGATTGACATTCCACCATTATATCCATACCCAGATGCATAGCCACCATAATAAGGATAAGAGTATGAGCCATAATTATATGGCTGAGAATATGAATAACAATTATAACTACAACCATAAGAATTATAACTGTTGTAATTATTATAACCACTTCCCCATGTTGTAGGATATGTAGTACCCCAAGTCACAGGATAAGATGTGCCCCAAGTAGTTGGATAGCTTGTGCCCCAAGTTGATCCATTACCATACCAATTATAAAGATCATTACAATATGAAGTGCCATAACACATAGCACTGGCTTTTAAAGATGAGATTCCTACAAAAGCTACTGTAAATATAAACATTGTAAATAAAGCTTTTTTCATATATTTTTGACTAATAATTTTAATAAAAACCTATTAATATATATATTATATTCCTTTATTTTAGACTTGTCAAGATATAAAATAGATTGTCTAATAACGTCTTATTAAATAAGATTAAATACTTAAAATAAACTTTTCTATTTCTCGCATGAGATTTGTCTCGCCATTGTTAGCTCTCATAGCCATAAGAGACAATTCAAAACCAAATTTTTCTAATTCTTCTTTACTATATCTTATTTCCCTGTCAGACAATCTCCAAATTTTAAAATAATTAAATTTGTTACCATCGATAGATGCAGACCAGATATTTTTCCATTTCCACCAGATAGCCCCATGAAGAGCTTGGGCCTCACTATCCCCCCATTCCAAATAAATCTTTTCCCATTCTTGCCAAGCTAGCTTTTTGTTTCTCTTTTCTATCAATTCACAAAGATAAAAAGGCTCGATATCTTTTTCAATTTTTTCTTCTTTTGCGTCAAAAATATTTTTAAGCAAATCTTTCTTTTCCATATCTCGATAAAGCTTTTGAAAAGATGGACCAGAAATAAAAGGCTCGTCTAAGATAAAAACATTTTCACTCTTTATAAAGTTTTCAAAATTATCATAAAAATATTCTCTAGACTCTTCTCTTCCAAAAAGATCTTCAATATTTATCAAAATCTTTTCTCCAAAAAGAGAAACCGATCCAAAATAATTTTGTAATAAAGTATAATTTTCTTTATTTATTTTTGGCACAGATAAAAGCTCTGCAAGATTTATCTTTTGCTTTTTTAAATCTTGCTCTATTTTAGATCTTGCATTTTCTCTTTTTTTAAAATCAGTACCACAAATTATATAAAGCATAATTTTATTTTAATTCATATAAATTATCACCTATCTTTGAATCACATCTTATTGAAACTTTTTCAATGGCTGTATCAGATAAAAACATATCTTGCCAATCCTTATCGTGATATCTATTTGACAAGACACTTTCTAAAATATTTTTAATATTATCTTTTTCTTTATTTACTATTTCTTGATCAATTTCCAAAATCAATTCATCATGAATTTGAAGTAGTATCTTTATTTTATTTTCTAAATTATTTTTAGCAATATATTCATCTATATCTATCATGGCCAATTTTAATATGTCTGCTGTAGTACCTTGAATTGGAGCGTTGATAGCTATCCTTTCTCCTTGAGCAAGTAAGAATGGAAGCTTTGATTTTAGTAGTGGTATTTGTCTTCTTCTTTTTAAGATAGTCTCTGTGTAATTTTTACTTTTAGCTTCTACTTTTACTCTTTCAAGATAATCCATCAAAACAGAAAATGTCACTTTGTATTGATCGTAAAATTCTTGAGCCTCTTTCCTTTCCACTCCCATAGAATCTTTTAATGCGGACACGCCCATACCATAAAGTATTCCAAAGTTTATAACTTTAGCTTTTCTGCGCATATCACTTGTGACTTTATCTTCTTCGACATTAAATACTCTAGCAGCCACAGCGGTGTGTACATCATTACTACCAGATAATATTTCTAGCAAATTTGGATCTTTTGATAATATTGCGGCACTACGAAGATCAATCTGAGAATAATCAAAAGAAATTAATTTAGTATTTTTTTCGGCAATAAAAGCTTTGCGCACCAAAAGCCCCTCTCCACTTTTAGCTGGAAGATTTTGCAAATTTGGATTTTCACTTGAAAATCTGCCAGTCGCTGCCCCTGTTTGTATAAAGTCAGAATGTATTTTTCCATCACTTTCTACAAAATCACCTAATGTGTCTATATATGTAGAAAGCAGTTTGCTTGTCTCGCGATATTCTAATATATCGCCGATTATTGGATGACTAGATTTTAATTTTTCCAGTTGGGCAGCATTGGTAGAAAGTGCTCCACCCGCAGTCTTTTTTATTTTCTGTCCAAGCTTTAATTTTTCATAGAGTATGACCCCTAACTGCTTTGGTGAAGAGATGTTAAATTCCTCTTCTGCATGCTCGTAGATTTTTTGCTCTACAGCCTTTAATTTTTCATGTAAATACTTGCTTTGCTCTAAAAGAATATCTTTATCAAGACGAATACCATTTAGCTTCATCTTTTTTAAGATTTTTATTATAGGCTCTTCGACTAATTCATACAATTTAAAAAGATTTTCTTTTTTAAGATTTTCAATTAAAATTTCTTCTGCTTCTTTTAAATTATTCGCTTCTGTGAAATCTAAAATAGTCTCAAGACTTGGATTAGTCAATTCGCTATTTAAAAGATTGACCATGACTTTTAATTTTAAAAATAAATCATTATCTGAAACAATTGCTTCTTTTGAAGTATTTTCTTGTATTTCTTCTTCACCTTTTTCATTGAGATCAAGGCCTCCGATATTTAAATCTTGATTATTGTTTTCTTTTCCACTTTCATTTTTTCTAAAAATATTTTTAAAACTTCTAAATTCAAACTCTTGGCAGATTTTCACAAATTCTGTATCATCAAAATTTTCTAACCACTCTTTTTTTGGTAATTTAAAATTAATCGGAGCATCTTTTATGATGGTCGCTATAGTTTTTGAAAAGAGAGCCTCTTCTTCTCCTTCTATTATTAAATTAATTATTCTATCTGTGATCTTATTTTCTTTTTTCGATTTACAGATTTTTATAAATTCTTCTTTGTCTTTATGTATAATCTCATACATTTTTTCAATGCTTCCAAAAAGATTTATAAGTACAGTGGCTGTCTTTTCGCCGATACCCTTTATACCGACAATATTATCAGATGAGTCACCCCTTAGACCTTTGTAGTCAGGTATCTGATCTGGAGTAAAACCATATCTTTTTATCACATCTTCATATTTATACACTATTGTCTCTCCAAGACCTTTTTTGAGGGTATAAACTTTTACATGATTACCTTTGTCTATGAGCTGCATAGTATCCATATCTCCAGAAGCGATGAAAACTTCTAACTCATCATCACCTATAGTAAAATTTTCTTTTGTCAGTTCTTCTACTATTGTGCCTAAAAGATCATCGGCCTCATAGCCAGCTAGAGAATAAACTGGAATATTGAGAGCCTCACAGATTTTTGGTGCCAATACTATCTGAGAAATAAGATCATCATCTGACTTTGCTCTGTGAGCTTTATAATTTTCATAAGCTTCATGACGAAATGTCGCCTCTTTTCTATCAAAGCAGGCTATGACATAGTCTGGCTTTAATTCTTCTTTTATCTTTAGTATCATTTTCACAAAACCAAAAAGTGCGCCAGTCGGTCTACCATCATAAGTAGAAAAACCTACCATAGCATGATAAGCTCTATGGAGTAATGCGTGTGAATCTAGCAAGACCAATCTTTTCTTCATGCTTATATTTTAGCATTTATGAAAAATTTACAGAAATGTCTCTTTCCTCCTCATTTGCATGCTTAAAATCTATACTTATATCAGGGTTTAAATTATAATAAGATACAAATCTTTCTGGCCATTCTATCAAGATTACTTTATTTTTTTCTTGAAGCTCTTTGTCGAGCTCAAGTGCTGCGCCCTCTTCTATCTTTTCAAATCTGTATCCATCAATATGGATCAATTTACCATCAGCATAATCTTTTCTTAAAATAAAAGTTGGGGAAATAATTGTCTCACTAATATCTAAAATCTTTGCTAAAGATTTTGTAAATGTTGTTTTACCTGCACCAAGATCTCCATTTAAAAATATCACACAAGCTCTATCTTGTCTTTTAAAAAAAGCAGAAATCAAATCAGATACTTCTCTGGCTACATTATCCAGATCTTCTAATTTTACATTTTTAAATTCTTTAATCATAAAAATATGATAACAAAAAAATAGTAAAAATAAAAACAATCTCATATTTTATGAGATTGTTTTTAAATTTTAATTTTTATGCTATGTGATGATGAATAGCATGCTCCTCTTTTTCTTTTTTTCTATCTTTTATCCACTTGTTAATATTCATGACGAGGACAATTATAATCAAAATTATCGCAAATAATACCAACCAACCAAGCAATGTTTGTGGGAATAATATCGAAGCGAGAGATGATGACTTACCATTTGAATCTGTGCTCTTTGTACCATCAGCACTGACTACATTTGCCACCATGTATGAAGACACTTCATCTTTAACTACTGTAGATCCTGTCACAGGCAAATTGTAAGATACATAGACTGTAGTCATGATAGCTTTGCCGATCTGTGCGTCATTTGCGACTTTAGCAGGAAGAATAAATGTCTTTACCTCTTTAGCATTCAGATTTCCAATTGGTACAGTCATGATATTTTCTTTTATTGTTATACCACCTGTTGTAGTAGCATCCACAAATGACATTTCTGTTGGTAATACTATCTTTTCTTCTACACCGGTCACGGCTGTATCTGCATTATTTGTGATAGTAATCCTATAATTTACAATTTTTCCTTGTACCAGATCTGGATTATTTCTTTCTATATTTATAGAGATAAGTTTACCACCAGAGTTGATAGTGTCTGCTACCAAGACTGTCCTAGCTACCGCTAATGATCCATCAGAACAGACAAACTCTGTTTTAGTTTTTGGCTTTACTGTAGGCTTTTTAGTTGGAGTAGCGTAGACGACTTTTTTATCCTTAATAGTAGTAAAAGATACTATTTTTCCTTTGTATGTACCATCAGCATTAGACATCACAGCTCTACAATAATAAGTAGTGCCCGGCTTTAATCCTGTGATGAGATTTGAAAAATTAGAAGTCTCATCTGATCCAATATTAGCTGAATTTGTAGTATTTCCAAGGTTTACTGTAGTACCGTACTCAAACCATCCAACAGAAGACATTTTGCTTGATATTAAAGCTGTACCATTACAGACGGCTGATGTTGCGCCTACTTGAGTAGCGAGATTTGTCACTACAGAGTGAGTCCTAATCTCTACATTTTTTATTATGACAGTAGTGATAGTCTTCACCGGACAAGTCTGAGAAACAGGTATAACTGTACCATTCCAGCAGGTCTGATATTGAGGAGGACATTGTTGATTAGCTAACACAGTTGCGCCATTCCAACATACTTGATACTGATTTGGACATGTCTGATTGATAGGAATAGATACTCCGTTTGGACAAGTTTGATATTGGATTTTACAAAGATTGTTGTAATCTGATTGTGATAAATACCAATTTCCATTGTACGCACAGTAGAATTTTGGACAAGACTGGGTCATTGGTATCACGTCTCCATTTTGGCATGTCTGAGTTTGTACTGGACATTGAGATAAATTATATACCCATGTTCCATTCCAACATTGATATGATGGTTGCTGTGGTTGAGTTGGGTATGTTGGATAGTTGTAGATTGGATAATTATAAGATGGTTGAGTATATGTCGTAGGATAATTGTATACAGGCGTTATGTATGGTGTAGGAGTATAAGGCTGATAGGTCATTGTGCTTGATGTAGGGCACTCTGATTGAGAATATAAATATTGATGATATCCATCTGGACACCAATTATATTGAACTTGTTGCTGTGGTTGTGGTTGTTGAGTAGAAGGACACTCTGATTGGCTATAGTAATACTGATGAACTCCGTCTGGACACCAATAAACACAGCTTGGACAATCGCCGTTTGTATTGTTCCAAGAATTATCCCATTGAGCAAAAGAATGCTTTATAAAATTTTGATTACTTGCAAACAAAACTATTGCTACTAAAATTATACCTAATAATATTTTTTTCATATTTTTAATAAAATAACCTTATAATAATTAAACTAATTATATATAGATATAAACATATTGTCAAGTTTATATCTACCTTTACCTATTTATTTTCTACCCATTATCGTAGGTAGAACCTGGGGTTGTATTAGGAGGACAAATTGTATGATTCACTACCCAAGGATTTACACATGGACCTGTAGCAACAATTCTTCCGTTGACGTCAACTATTACTAGGGTACCTTTTTTAATTATGACCAACCGTGCATATTCTAAACCATCTTTGACACTAAATTTTGAGACTACCAGATTATCAAATTTTAATTTTTCTAGTCTTTCTCCTGGCCTGAGAGGCATCCTCGTATCATAAGCATCTCTTCCTAACTCAATATTTCTCTGTCTCCAAAAAGAACTATTAACACCTTTAAACTCGTCTTTTACTTCATGATATTTAAAAAATTTAGGACCCTTATTATAATTTTTCATAGCCAGAGTACTGTCAGCATTGCGTAATCTCCAAGCATCTTCCGCACTATAAAATTCAAAATTATCAATCTTTGGTCCTGTGTATTCTGGCCCTCCATCTAGATTGTTTTTTTTATTTTCAGATTTTTTTTTATTTAAATCTTCAGTATATTTTAAATTAGGATCTTGAATCAACTTGCCATGTTCATCTACATAGATAGTATCTGGCGTGACGGCCACTTTGGCAGTGTCATATAGGGCTGTATTGTTTTTTTTATTTTCGGTTTCATTATTATCATGATTAAAATCTTTACTGTGATCGTTTTTGTATTTATCATAAGATATTTCAGTCTCGTGTCTATCCTTATGATCACCTCCTTTAAAAGAGGACCATCCAGCAAAAAGTCCTAAAGATACTAATGCTGCCGTGACTGCTCTTCTCGCTTTAGTTGGCACATCTTCAAGATAAGCACGATAACCCTTATGTACAACATTTATTTTTCGATTTCGAATTTGCTCTTCGTTGTTTCTTACAAACTGAACATGCTCTTTTGTTTTAATATGATCGTTTTTATCTTTATGCTTTTTACTTCTTATAGCAACTAAAATTGCTACAGCTTTATCAATATTTTGTATTTCAAGATCTGTTGCCGCCAAAAGATTTGTATATTCTTTTATCTTTTGAGTGTCAGTCGTTGGCGTCTCTCTTAATTTGGCATTGATTTCATCCTTTGTCTTAATTAAATTCTGTTTTCTTTTTTCTTCTTTTTTTATTCCTTTATCTATTTTAGAATATTCGCTACCTGATTTTTCAGCAGCCTTTTTCTCTCTTATTATATCTTTATGGAAAGCTTTAAATCTTGGCATGATATTAGATTTAAAAATTAACTAACGCGTTTTTCCCAGCCACCAGATGCGGTTTTTCTATATCCATCTTTTATTTTACCTTGAGCATCTAAAGGTCTCTCGTTTGGTGTTATATAAAATGGTACCCATTTTTCATTATTTGTATCTCTTTCTATATTATTAGAATAATTTGAACCTAAAGGATCACCTTTTTTTCTTTTTATGTTAGTTTTTGTCTCGCCTGGCAGATTTGAATTATCAGAACTTACAGACCCAACCAACTTATACCAATTTTTATTTTGGTATTTATAATTAGATTTTACATTACCATTAGTATCAGTAGGATGCTCGTCTGATGTTGGATAAAATATCTCATATTTTTTTCCATCTATTAATATAAATTTTTCATCTGTGTTTTTTTCTGTAACACTCTCTCCGACAACATGATACCAATTATTATTAAACAATCTGAATCCTGGTTTAATAGTTCCATCTGGATTTTTTGGGGCGACAGAGCCATGATATGGTTCATATTGTTTACCATCAAACTCAACAATATTACCAGACTTTTTCTCTTGTTTTTGATATGGTTGATTAATAACAGTATCTTGGCCATCATTATTATTATCTTCAATATTATTTTGATCATTTTTATTCAAAACTTCATACGTGCCGCCTTCTTTAATTTTAATTTTTTTACCTTTATGATTAATACTTATCAGAGTGGCAGTATTATCTTTGTTTACAACAACACCTTTTGATTTTCCTTCCTTTTTCATAATAGATCCTATTGGCACATCTTCTACAGGACTGCTTTTTTGTGCATCCACACCTTTCATTGATAACATAGCAATGGAGGCCGCTAAGGCTGGCTTTCCTATTTTTCTTAAATTGTCGGCAACTTCTGGTGTAGCTTTTTTTAGAAAGTTTTTTAAAGCTTCAAAAGCTGATTTAGATTTAGTTTTCAAAGCTTCTATTGAAGCTTTTATGATGTTTTCAGTTTGTTTTTTGGTTTCTAGTTTTTTATCAATACTTTCTGGTGAAGGAAAAAGATTTGGAGTTTTTTTATTAAGTTTTGAAAATAAAGACATAGTTTATAATATTAAATAAAGTTTTTCTAATGAAAATATTATATCATGAAAAACAAAAAGCAACTCAAATCGAGTTGCTTTTTCCGATTGAAATCGGAATCTTACTTCACCTCTTTCCACCATTTTCCGTTTTGGAAAGCATATCCATCTTTTATCTGACCTCCAGCATCCATTGGATGCTCATTGGCGGTCGGATAAAATGGTGAATATTTTTTACCATTTAAAATGATGGCTTCCCCGGACACTTCTCCGGTAATCTTGTACCACTTACCACCCTGCACAAGAAATCCGGGTTTCGCAACACCGGGCGCTGAAGCGGGAGCTTCGGACCCAGTGTACGGTGCGTACTCCACACCATTTACCATGATATTGCCGGCTGGCAGTATTCTTGGTTTAACTGGTAGCATTGGTGGCCCAGGTACTGTAGTCAGTACAGAATCAGAAGATCCTGTAGTTGACACAGACCCTGTTGTTGTTGTCGTAACTACAACATTTTCTTTTGTTACCGGGGCAGGCGGCGCTTTTACCACATCACCCTTTACTGTGTGTTTGGTCCCAAATTCTTTTATTTTCAGAGTCTGGCCAGACATTTTTACACGCACTGTCTGAATAGTGCTGTCATCGATCTGCAACTCAGTTTTGCCCTTACCGGCCAAACTTTTTATAGTCTCAAGACTGTATGTCCTTTGACCAAAAGAAAAATTAACGAATAAAAAACTGATTGCTAAGAAAATAATTTTTTTCATTTTCTGAAATTTTAAGTGTGATTGAAAAATTGTGAATGAATTGATTTTAGAATTAGTTTTGTGATAAATGAATATCACCTAAATACAGTATATCATACTGTATTTAATATGTCAATAGACACAAATAACAAACCCCACAATTAAGTGGGGTTTTTAAAAGGTTAAAAATAATTTTTTACGATCCGGTCTTTTTGTACCACATGGAATCTGTGGCATTAAAGTAGTACCCGGGTTTTGCAACACCTGGAGCGCTCGCAGGAGCTTCTTCACCGTGATATTCCCGATATTCTTCACCATTAAGATAAAGAACTTTTCCTGTACCACAAGTGGCACAAGGAGGTTTTACGGGAGTTACTGTCGGTGGGCAAGTTGGACAAGGAGGTTTAATTCCTTTTTTATGTCCACCCTTTTTTGCTGGTGTTGGGCATGGTTGCTGCGGTACAACCACAACAACCACCTGAGGACAACAAGTGTCCTTTACTGCCGGTTCATCGTTTTTTTTTTCAGGCACAGCATCACAATCGCTGTACCTTTCCCACATGTCCTGCAATTTCTTACGTTCCATGCGGAGTTTGTATTCATTTTTTATCGCCGCTTTTTGGTCGGCGATTTCTTCCATCTGCTGATCATAATACTGGTCGGTAGATGTTTTCGGCTTCTCGCTACTGCAAGAAGTTAAAAAAGAAATTAAAAAAACGATACCGATTGCTAAAAATACTTTTTTCATGATAATTGTTTTATTTTTTAAAAAATTTGGGTTTCAAGTATACATTTGAAAGAATAAATATAATTAAACCCTCAAATGTATACTCAAACTTCTTTTTTTTTTAAATAAAAAACTTAAAATGAAAAGTATTCTTATTTCTTAACCTTTTTCAAAGAACTATATTTAACTGACTACAGTATAGCAGATTAAAATATTTTGTCAAGATATAAAGAGAGAATTTTATGTAAATAAAGTAAAAAATCCTTGAAAATCAAGGATTTTTTAGAATAAGTCCAAAAATGAACGTATTTAAAAATGTGTGTTTTAGCCTATTCTGTGATCAGATTGCCAGTGCGACACTCTACAAGAGCACCAAGATTTGTCTGACAGACTTGCTGATAGCTTTTACAAGAGACATGATTGAGAGGATTGTTGAAATTTGTACCGACTTTAAAGCAAACTCCCGGATCACCATTGGGTACAGGCGCATAAGCCGCCTGCTCTGCTCTCACTTGTGAGAGACCGTAGACCGCGAGCATGACTATGATTGCAAAAATTACAAGTGAAAGTACTCTGTGTGTAAGATGATGCTTGTGATGCAATTCGTGAAAAGTTTTTAAATGTTTGTTCATATATTTATATATTAAATTATAAGATAGAAAAATCTGAAATGCAATAAAGTTATCAACTTTTTCATAAATTTTCTAAAAAAACATACTTTTAAATGATATAATACAAGAAATTTAAGCACTTATGGATGATACAAATCAAAAATTAAAAGCTAATGAAGAAAATCCCGAGCTACATCATGGTCTAAAATTTCAAAAAGATGATGAAGATAAAAAAAATGAAGACATTTTGGATCTTGTTCATCAACAAGAAGAGGAAGAATATGTAAAATTGCAATCTGACAAATACAATCTCCCATATATAGATCTCAAAGGTATAGCCCCAGAGCCTGACGCTATAAAACAAATCAAAGAAGAAGATGCTAAAAAAGCCGAAATCGCAGCATTTAAGCAAATAGGTGAAAAACTTTATGTGGCTATGTTTTCTCCTGAAAATATAAACGTGGACATCATCTTTAAAAATCTAGAAAGTCACGGTTTAACTTTAATTAAATTTTTAGCATCACACTCATCATTGAAGCATGTCTGGAGCAGATATGCTGATGTGGTAGAAGCTACTGAAACTGTATCGGGAATGCTCGATTTAAATTCAAATATTTTAAAAGAAATGATGTCTCATGTAGTGACACTAGACGACCTTCGCAATGTCATCATCACTGTCGCAAATGGATCAAAAAATTTTAGAATATCAAGAATTATAGAATTAATTATTGCGGGAGCACTTCATTTTAAAGTATCTGATATACATATTGAGCCGGAAAAAGAAAAGGTAAGATTTCGCTACAGAATAGATGGAGCATTGGTAGATATTTGTTTTGTAGATTTTCCAACTATGAAATTGATAAATTCTAGATTAAAACTTTTGTCTGGAGTGAAATTGTCTGTGACGAAAAATGCTCAAGATGGAAGATTTTCTATCACTGACGGAAATATTGAGATCGAGGTCCGCGTATCTGTCATCCCGGACAACTATGGAGAGAGTTTTGTGATGAGAATACTTGATCCGAGAAACATAATGGCAAATATAGAGTCTCTTGGTATGAGCTCACAACTCTATGAGATAGTAGAGAGAGCCATAGAAAAGCCAAATGGTATCATCTTGACTACAGGACCGACAGGATCAGGAAAAACTACCACTCTCTATGCTTTTATAAATAAACTTTACACTCCTGAAATAAAAATAATCACAATTGAAGATCCAATAGAGTATCACTTGAAAGGAATTGTACAAACTCAAATTGAAGAGGAAAAGGGATATACATTTTTATCTGGCCTTCGTGCCGCTATGCGTCAAGATCCAGATATTATAATGGTCGGTGAAATCCGTGATCAAGATACCGCCAAGGTGGCCGTCAACGCTGCTCTTACTGGACATCTTGTATTTTCAACACTTCACACCAATAATGCTGCTGGCACTATACCACGCCTTCTCGAGCTTGGGGCTAATCCTGGCATCCTAGCCTCCGCCCTTTCACTTTCTTTAGCTCAAAGACTAGTCAGAAAACTTTGCCCAAATTGTAAAGAAGAAATCTCAGCAAATGAAAAACAAACTAAACAAATCACAAACATACTAGGATTGATGATAGCAAACAACAAACAAGCAAGTATGCAAGACATCAAGCCAGCTAATGAATACAAAATATTTAAAGCTAATGAGGCTGGTTGTGAAAAATGTCATGGTGGATACAAAGGAAGAATGGGTATATTTGAAGCTATAAAAATGGATGGTCCTATAGCAGATTTACTCTCTTCAGAAAAAATAGTAAATGAAAGAAAAATAAAAGAGCTAGCAATACCTCAAGGGATACCCACTATGAGAGAAGACGGTATAATAAAAGTCTTGAAAGGTGAAACTAGCTATGAGGAAGTAGCGACAGTAGTCGATCTTTACGAAGAATAAAAACCACACAGATCTCTAAACAACCTCTTGGTGAAGAAAACTTTTACATAAGGATAGATGCAGAATAGAATAAATCTAACCAAATCGTCCTCTGTGAATAAAGTATGAGAGCGAGGCTCTCAATTGTTTAGAGATCTATGTGGTTTTAAAATAACTTTAAGTTGACAGTAGTGTATCATATAGTTGACAATCTTGTCAAGTACCTATATTCGAGCCACAATTCTCATTACTTTTCCTTTTGTGATAAAATTAAGACAAGAAAAAATATGGAAAACTCACATCTTGAACCAGAAGAGATAAAAAAAGAAGAAGGGTACCTCGATAACGCACTGAGACCAAGTGTCTGGGAAGACTATATTGGACAAAAAGTCATCAAAGAAAATCTAGAGATTTTGATAAAGGCCGCCAAAGAAAGAAAAAATTCTCCCGAACATATTCTTTTTTATGGCCCCCCAGGACTTGGAAAGACCACTCTTGCAAATTTGGTCGCCAAAGAACTCAATACAAACATGCGCGTCACCTCAGGTCCAGCTATCATGAAAGTTGGAGATCTTGCAGCAATACTTACCAATCTTGGTGAAGGTGATGTGCTTTTTATAGATGAGATTCATAGACTTAATAAATTGATAGAAGAGGTACTTTACCCTGCTATGGAGTCTGGTAAACTCGATATTATTATCGGCAAAGGCCCATCGGCTCGCACAATACAGCTAGATCTTCCAAATTTTACATTGATTGGAGCGACCACAAGAATTTCTTTACTGTCATCCCCTCTTCGCTCTCGCTTTTCTGGAGGTATACACAGACTACAATATTATAATGAAAAAGAAATTGCTCAGATTGTAAAAAATTCTGCAAAAATTTTAAATACTAAAATCACAGACGAAGCAGCAAATGAAATAGCAAAAAGATCTCGCTTCACTCCACGTATAGCAAATTATTTTTTGAAAAGATGTCGTGACTATGCTCAAGTCAATAAGGCTATCATAGATATAGATGTAGTAAACAACACCCTAAAAATGCTAGAAATAGACGAGCTTGGTCTTGGTATAGCAGAAAGAATGTTATTAAACACACTGGTAAATACTTTTGCAGATAAACCTGTCGGGCTAAACACTCTTGCCGCTTCCATAGGAGAAGAAGAAAATACTATTGAAGATGTGATAGAGCCGTATCTACTACAAATCGGATTTATAGATCGTACTAGCCGTGGTCGCATCACTACAGAAAAAGCTAAAGAGCATTTAAAGAAAAATGAAAAATAATCCAAAAATAATTCTCGGTATTGACCCAGGATACGACAGAATGGGTGTCTGTGTTTTAGAAAAAATAAATAACACAGAAAATAAAATTTTATTTTCTGTTTGTCTCGAATCAAATAAAAAAGATGATTTAAATGAGAGAATTTTTCAAATTGGAAAAGAATTAGAAAAAATAATTATCAAATACAGTGTTGATGAACTTGCGATAGAAAAATTATTTTTCACTACCAATCAAAAGACAGCTATGGGTGTCGCAGAATCAAGAGGTGCTGTAATATTTTTATGTAAAAATCTAAAAGTAAAAATATTTGAATACACACCACTACAAATAAAAAATGCTCTGACAGGATACGGAAAAGCTGATAAAAATCAAGTCTACTTTATGCTAGATAAAATCTTAAAACTAAACAATAAATTAAACAAAAAATACGATGACGAATATGATGCTATAGCTATTGCCTATACACACTCAATATCAATAAAATAACCATACAAAATATAGACACTACCAGTTATCAACATTTTAATAAAAACACCCTTGAAAAATTTTTTAAATTCTTTATAATACCCTTCATAATCAAAATAGATTTATATTTAAAATAAAATATGAAAAATAAAAAAAATAATGATTCGTTTGATAAGAGAGACGATGACGATATGGAGGATGAGGAAGGGATGGAAAATGAAAAAAGCTTTAATCCTGATGCTCTCGATGAGGCTCTTGATGAAGATGAATCCGATGAAGATGAGAGTCTTGATGAGTTAGAAGAAAAGGAAATTGAAGAAGACAATGAAGATGACATCTTTGGAAATAATGAAGATGAAAATCCACTTTGGAAATTATAAGATTATTTAAAATTTAATATCCAAAAAAATAAAAACCCCTAAATTTTAGGAGTTTTTATTTTATATAGCAACAGGAAAATAAATTTTCTCTCCATATTTATAATCTTTAAACTCTGTGTCTGTATAACTCCAATCAAGAATTGATTTAAAATTATTAGTTACTATAATAGGAGATTTTTCACTTTCTCTTTTTATTAATTCTTTTGCACCTTCTAAATGATTTTCATATAGTTCAACTTGTCCAAATATTCCAGTAACTTTACCTGGTTTATATCCAGTTTCTAGACAAAACAAATGAAGAAGTAGTGCGTGTTGAGCAAAATCGTTCGGTACTCCAAGACAAATATCTCCACTTCTTTGATAAAAAATCAAATTTAATTTTTCTCCATATTTAATAAGCTGAAAAGCAAACGGACATGGTGGTATAGCTTGTTGATCTATATCTTTTGGATTCCATTGGGACACAATCAATCTTTTACTATCTGGGTCTTTTTTAAGTTCTTCTAAAATCCACTTAATCTGATCTTTGCCTTGTCCTTCATAATCTCCTATACCTTTATATTCTGTTCCAAAATTTCTCCATTCAAATCCATATGTGGGACCAAGATCATTTTTATTATGATATTTTTTACTAGACCAATGATCCCAAAAGTGACACCCTCTATCTATGAGCCACTGTTTATCAGTATAACCTTTTAGATAAAATTCTGTTTCTACTCTCATACTCTTTTCTGGCATTTTTCTTAATGAAGATAAAGGGAAGCCATTTTCCATATCATGCTCCAAAGTCTTACCTATCAAACTATATGCTGGTATACCAGTTCTAGTTGGTCTTAAAAAACCTTCTTCTAAAATTTCACTTATCACCTGTTTATATTGGGTATCAAAATTCTTAATAATTTTCTTTTCTTCTTTACTTTCAAATTTTGATGAAGGTTTGTCCAAATTATCAGATTTATTTACATTAAATTTTTCCATAATTTTATTTTCATAAATTATTTTTTAAATTCTTTATTAGTATTTCAAAATCTTCTATTGAAGACACAAAATATAGCCAATCTTTATGATTTTCTAAAGATTTAGAAGAAGTATCTAATATTTGCATTTTTGTAGTTATTAAAGATTTCCAATCTGTGCCATTTTTAGTCTGAAAGAAAATTAATGGGGTTAATTTTTCATTATATTTTTCATTACCATATTTATTCATGCCTGTCTTAACTATATTTTCATGAAAAATAACATTTTGTTCAAGATCTGTACCGTCTCCACCAAGTGGGCTGACGACTACAATATCAGCAGAAGTAACAGCTTCCAATCTCTCAAAGATATTTTTTGCAACGTTTGTAAATCTTGCATTTTTCACTCTATCCCACAAACCATCATGCTGCTCTTGAGGTACACCAATATTAAGATTTTTTGATAAATTATTTTCATTAATAAAATTATTTGCGGTATCACTAACGGCCTGCATAATTCCTCCAGCATATCCACCATGCACAACCCCAAATCCTTCTTTTAATAAAAATTTAGTTAATTGCTCTGTAGCTTTATATTCTTCGCTTTCTTTATTTACAGTAGATTTTCCTACTACAGAAGCAAAATATTTTGCTCTGGATTCTTTTTTAATATTTTCTATATTTAATTTCATATTTTTAATTATTAATTTTATTATTTTTAATTCTTTTAAAACTTATGTTTTCTCAAGAATTAAAATTAAAGCACTTGGAGATATCGGGCTAGAATATTCTTTAATTGGACGATTTAGTATCTCTTCAAAATACACTATTTTAAAACCTGTTTCTAATATGGTTTGTATCCACTCAGTCATAGTGTGATGATATTCATTTATTATCTTTTTATCTACTGTTGGATAATTTATCAACTCTCCTTTTTGAAAATAATTTTTACTATTAACATAATTTACCGATCTCATGGGGTGGGTAAATTGTATAAAGGCTTTACTTTTCTTTTTTAAAACTCTATATATCTCATTTAAAGAAACCGAGATATTTTTATCGTGTTGTAAAGCATATTTACTCCAAACTATATCAAAGTAATTATTTTTCCATGGTAAATAATTAAAATTACCCTCTAATATGTCTGCTTTAGTGAATCTGTTTTTTGTAATATTTATAAGTTCTGATGATATATCTAGACCGTGAATAATAGCGCCGTTTTTATGAAAGTAATCTAAATCTATGCCAGAACCACATCCAACATCTAATACTCTCTTATTATCTAAAGATACAGTATTTAAGAGTATTTTTCTCATAGTATTTGCTGCTGGATATTTCTTTGTGTATTCATTTTGGAAAAAATGAAAATCTTTTTTATATTTCATAATAGGGTTATTATAAATAACCAATATTGACATGTAAAGAAATATGTTACATTGTATGTAATACTAAACAAAAAGTTTATTATGATATAATAATATTTATATTAAAACATTATGTTATATACAAAAAAAGAATCTTTAGAAGATAAAATAGTTCGTTATCTGACAGATAATAATAAGACTATATATGGAATAAAAGAAGAATTGAAAAGAGAAAGAAATATAGTTACAGATCAAGGAATTTATAAATCTATTAGACTTTTAATTAAAGAGGAAGTAGTAATAAAAAATAAGGATATATTTTCTTTAAATGAAGAGTGGAAAAATAAAATAATAGAAGGATTTCAAAAAAACATAGAATTTGATTTATCAGAAAAAGAACAAATACAATTTGATCTGAGTTCCTTAATACACTTAGATCAACAGTGGAAAAATATCACTATATCTATACAAAAAAATATAAAAGGGTTCCCTGTCTTTTTTTATAATCCTCATGATATCTGGTCATTTTTGAGTGATTCTCGTAAGCAAAGTGAGGCTTTATATTATAAAAATTTATATAAAAATAAAACATATTCTTTTTGTGTTAACGCAGGAAACACAGAATTTGATAAAATAATAAGAAGAGAAAGAGAAACTGAATATAATAGGATAAATATAAATGAAGAATTATTTAAAAATACAGACTATATAACAATAATTGGGGATTATATTACTATAGTTAGAATATCTAAAAAAACAGCAGAACTTATAGAGAAAATTTATAAAGAATCAAAAGATTATCAAGATTTTCAAAAACAGATTCAGAAATTAGGGATAGAAAAAAAGAAAGTAAAATTAATAATCGAAAAAAATAAAGAAAAAGCAAAAATGCTTCGTAAAAAATTATCTAAAAACTTTTATATTCCTAAAGATCTAATAGAAAAATACGATCTATTTTAAATAATTATCTTTACAAATTTCTTTTTACCAACCTTGAAGATACCAGCAAAAACTTTGACTTTGTAATCAGTCAGAGTTTTTTCTTCTATTGATTCACCATCTTTTATTATTTCTTTTATAGAATTCGTTTCTACCAACCTTTTCCATTCTGACTTAGATTTTACAAAATCATTTTGAGTGATTATCTCACCTAATTCTTTTTCTTTATCTTCTTCTTTTACTATTATTTCAAAAATATCTTCTGGGATTCCACCTTTTTGAAAAGCTTCAATAAAGCTATTTTCAGCTCTGGCTGCGGCTTGTTCTCCATGATAAATCTCTACTATAGCCTTTGCTAGTTTTATTTTTAAATCTCTAGGATTATTATTTTTATCTGACAAAAATCTTTCAGCTTCTTCAAGTTCTTCTTTTGTAGCATCTGTACAAAGCTTCATATATTTTACAATCAACCCATCACGCATAGACATGATTTTGCCAAACATATCTCCTGGCTCATCGACGATAGATATGATATTTCCTTGAGATGTACTCATCTTGTCACCATTGGTACCCTCAAGCATCTCACAAGTTATAATGTGCTGCTTTTTCATATCACTAAAATCTTGAATTATACGGCCCGCTTTCAAATTAAAAAGTTGATCAAATCCACCAATCTCAACATCAGATCTGACAGCCACAGAGTCATACCCTTGCATTATTGGGTATAAAAACTCGCGAAGTGATATTTCTTTTCCACTTTCAAATCTGTCTTTAAAATTTCTACGAGCAAGCATCTGTTGCACAGTAAAACATTCTGCTAATTTTATTAGCTCTCCAAATGTTAATCTTCCGAGCCAGTCATTGTTGTAAACAAATTCTGTCTTTGAGAGATCTAGTATTTTACCGATCTGATTTTTATAATCTTTTAGATTTTCATCTATTTGAGCACGTGTCAGCATTGGACGCTTATCACTCTTATCAGAAGCATCACCAATCTGAGCCGTAAAATCTCCTATTATCAAAACTATTTGATGGCCAAGTTTTTGAAATTCTCTTATCTTTCTTATTGGTACAGCTCTACCTAGATGAATTTTTGGTCCAGTAGGATCGATGCCAAATTTTATTCTTAATTGTGTACCACTCATTAAATCTTTTTTCAATTCTTCTTTATCAATAATATCTTCAACATTTCTCTCTAATAAATTATTGATCTTTTCCTCATCTGTTATTATTTTTGTGTTTTTGATAGCCATATATTTAACATTATACGATTATATCATAATGATTTATGATAAACTATACTTATAAAATAATCAAATTAAAAAAATGAACCATATAAATCACCACATAAACAAACCCTCTCACAGCAGCACAAGCACCGGCCACCACCATAAAAAAAAGTCTAAAAAGCAAAAAATATATAAAATTATAAGAAATGCGGTGTTGATAATTATTGGTCTTTTTTTGATTGGAGCTGCGGTTTTGGCTTTTTATATATCAACTATCACAATACCTGACTTTTCAAATTTTGCAAACAGGAGAATTGATAACTCCACTCAATTGTATGACAGGACTGGCGAAATACTACTTTATGATGTACATAGTAATGTAAAAAGGACTCAAATTTCTGGAGATAAAATTTCTCCTTATATAAAAAAAGCTACAATTGCTATCGAAGATAAATATTTTTATAGTCATCATGGTATACGACCAACTTCAATATTGAGAGCTTTGATTGCTAATATAAAAGCTGGATCTTTTGTTCAAGGTGGATCAACTATTGATCAACAGCTCATTAAAAATGCATTATTAACTCAAGATAAAAGTATAATTCGTAAAGTCACTGAGTGGGCTATGGCCATAAAACTAGACACCCAAGTCTCAAAAGACGACATTTTGACAATGTATCTTAACGAATCATCCTATGGGGGAAATATTTATGGTGTAGAGACTGCTGCTCAATATTTTTTTGGTATGCACGCTAGTGATATAAGTCTCGCTCAGTCAGCATATTTGGCAGCTCTACCAAATGCACCATCATACTATTCACCTTATGGAAATCATGTGTCTGAGCTAGACGCAAGAAAAAATTTAATACTAAGAGAACTATATAATCAAAATTTAATATCTGGAGATGAGTATCAAAAAGCTTTAAATGAAAAAGTTGTTTGGCAAAAAAATGCTACAGAAGGAAAAGCTTTGCATTTTGTGTTTTTTGTTAGAGGTTATTTAGAGAACAAATACGGAAAAGATGTGGTAGATAAGGGAGGATTAAAAGTTGTCACAACTATTGATTATGACTTACAATCACAAGCAGAGAGTATCGTTAAAAAATATGCATTAGAAAATGCTAAAAAATATCATGCTACAAACGCAGGTCTTGTGACTATAGATGTAAAAACCGGTCAAATATTAACAATGGTTGGATCTCGTGATTATTTTGATAATGAAATACCAGGCAATTTTAATGTGACGACTGCTCTACGCCAGCCAGGATCATCTTTTAAACCTATAGTATACGCTACCGCTTTTATGGATGGATATACTCCATCTACTGTTATTTTTGATGTACCTACAGAATTTAGTACTACATGTGATCCAGAAGGAAATCCTTTACCAGGATATACAAATTCAAAATGTTATTCACCAGAAAACTATGATGGTAAATTTAGAGGTCCTGTGACAATTAAAAACGCACTCGCTCAATCTTTAAATATTCCAGCAGTAAAAACTTTATATTTGGCTGGTGTAAAAAATTCTATAGAGACAGCACAAAAAATGGGTATAACTAGTCTTGATCCAAAAGGAGACTATGGTCTGTCATTAGTTCTTGGATCTGGTGAGGTATCACTACTTCAAATGACAAATGCTTATGCTGTTTTTGGTAATCAAGGAAATTATAACCCTACATCATTTATTTTATCTGTCACAGATAAGGACGGTAATGTCTTAGAAAAATTTAACCAAAATACTTCTTCTGTTTTACCAAGCTACATAGCTGATGAAATAAATGATATTCTTTCTGACAATAAAGCCAGGACACCCCTTTACGGTCCAAATTCAGGCCTTTATTTTGGAGATAGACCTGTAGCTGACAAGACAGGTACAACAAATAGCTATCGTGATACCTGGACAATAGGATACACACCCTCTATAGCTGTCGGTGTCTGGGCAGGAAATAATGACAATACTCCAATCAATAAACAATTATCTGGAATGATAGCTGTGCCAATGTGGAATGAATTCATGAATTATGCTTTAAAAGATAAACCTATAGAGCAATTCGTATCCCCAGATCCTACTCTTGTAAATTCAAACATAAAAAATCTTCCGCCAGTTAAGGGTATTTATTGCTACAATGATGGAGGAATAAATTATAGCTACTCAATACTTCCAGAGAATGACTCTCAATATATTTTATGGAAGATTCCTGCTGACAACTGGGTACAAAATAATGGATGCCCTTTTGTTAATACAAATCAAACCACCGCTCCTATAATTATAAATTAGTATAATTAATACCTTATATAAAAATCTTATAATTTAGATCTTTATTTACTTTATTTTCCAAATCTTTTTCTAAAAATTTATTTTTTAATATAAATTTACTACTAGATCCTAAATTAATAATAGAAATATTTTTATCTTTTTGATTAATTTTAATATTCTCCTTTTTAATTTCAAGATTTACTTCCTTTTTAATCAAATCTATAATTTTATTTTCTATTTCATTTTTAGAACTAATCTTAGATTTATATTTTAAAAATAAATCCTGTATATTATTTATCATAAAATAGTAAATAGACTTATTTTTTTATTTATTTAATGGCATTAAAAGATAAGTAAAGCTTTCATCATTTAAATCTTTTATAAATACAGGCTTATTACTTGTTGTAAAAAACAATTCTACCTCATCACTACCAATATGGGATAATCCATCTAAAAAATAATTACTATTATAGCTAGCACCAATATCTTCACCCACACCATCCAAAATAGATATTTCTTTTTCAAGAGATCCTATCTTATCATTTTTTGATTTTGATTTAATTAATTTATTTTCAATATCTATATCTATGTCTATATATGAATAATTATTCACAAAAATAGTAGATAAATTAAGGATATTTTTCAATTCATTTTTATTAACTGTTATTTTTGTATCAAAGTTTTTTGGAAAAAGTTGTTTATAGTCAGGAAAATTTCCATTAATAGATCTAATGGCTAATGAAATATTTTCATTTTGAATTGTTAAAATATTTTCATTATTATAAAGCTCTATTTCTTCCACTTCTTCTTCTAAAATACCTTCCAATATAGAAATCTTTTCATTAATATTTTTTTGAGAAATTAAAATATTAATATCTTCAGAATTGTTATTAAACACTACTTTTTTTTCTGCCAATCTAAAAGAGTCTGTTGCAACAGAAAATAATTCTCTGTTTTTTGAATATAAATAAACAGATGATATTTCTGGCTTTATTTCAGATGAAGCCGCACAAAATGAGACAGATCTTATAAGATTAATATAGGTCTTTAAATTTATATTAGTTAAAAAATGTCCAGCTTTTGGTATTTTTGGAAAATCTTCTAATTCTACAGTTTTAAGTTGAAGTTTATTTTTTAAATAAGAAATATTGAAAATATTATCAACCAACTCACAAGTAATGGTAGTATCAATATTAGAAAAATGATTAGATATTTTTACTAAAACATCACCGTTTATAAGACATTCACCGTTAACAATACCTTTTATTAAAGTTGTCTTTTCACAAGTTATTTCAAGATTTGTAGCTCTCATTATAAAATTATTATCTTCAACTTTAAGATAAATATTAGATAAATATTGATTTAGACTATTTTTATTTCTAGCCTTACCCACCTGATTGATTGCTTTAAAAAATTTAATAGAATTAATCTCAAATTTCATGTTTTTCTTTTATTATGTTTATTATACCAATAATAAACAAATTTCAAAATTAGTAGGTTTTTTGTTTTGTTTTTAATGAAAATACTTTTTATAATAAAAATATTTATATTATATATGTGTGTATAAAGTTGATAACCAAATAGTATTGTAAAATAAGGATTAAAATAATGTATTTTAAAAATTAAATAAAAATATATAAAAGAAAAACTGGATTTAAAAACAAAAATCATTTACATAATTAATTATTAGTTTTACAGTATTAGAATTCTCTTAAATTAATTAACAGTAGTATAGGTACTTATATTATGTTTATTAACAGCTTAATAACTTAATTATCAACAGATTATTTAAGAATATTATAAATATCCTCTATTTCTTTATTTAAGTGTGGGTCGTCTTTTCTTTCTTTTTTAATCTTTTCATAAGAGTGGATGACAGTAGTATGATCTTTTCCTCCAAGCTTCTCCCCTATTGTGGGGTAGGAAACGTCAAAATACTCCCTTAAAATATACATTATTATCTGTCTTGGCTTTACAATATCTTTTCTACGTGTTTTATTGTAGATAAAATTTTGCTGAATATTATAATATTCACATACAGTTTTTACAACTTCTGATATAGATACTGATTTTTTGGATCTGGTGTTGTTTTTTATAAGGTTTTTAATACTATTTAGGGTGACTTTTTGGTCAAAAAGCTCTATTTGAGCCTGAATAAAGTTGATTATTCCTTCTAATTCACGAATATTACCATTTACGCTCTCAGCCACATATTCTATGACCCCCGGCTCTATTTTTTCATAGTTTTTAATCTTAGCTTTTAATATATTTATCCTAGATTCATAGTCTGGAGTGCCAACATCGACTATCATGCCCTGATTAAATCTTGATCTTAACCTATCTTCTAATCCTACAATAAAATTAGGGTGTTTATCCGAAGAAAAGACTATTTGTTTATTATTATTATGTAAATCATTGAATAAATGGAATAATTCATCCTGTGTCTTCTCTTTTCCATTAATAAATTGAATATCATCCATTATAAAAATATCGTATTTTTTATATTTTTCTTTAAAATTATTGATTTTCTGGTTGTGGGTAGCAGAAACAAACTCTAAATAGTACTTTTCTAGAGAAGTGTAAAAGATTTTCTTTTCAGGATGTGTATTTTTTATAGCATTTCCTACCGCCTGTATTAAATGTGTCTTTCCTAGTCCTGTATTTCCATATATAAACAGAGGATTATAGACTATTCCAGGACTCTTTATAATAGCCTGAGAGGCAGCATAAGCCAACTCATTGAATGTTCCTACCACAAAGTTATTAAAGGTGTATTTTTGATTAAGTCCATCGTCTTTGTTTATATATAAATCTTGGAGCGGAAGAGAGCTGGTTGGCTCAATAATTTTATTTTTATTAGCCACAGCCTTTTTTTGAAGAGTTTCAAGTTTTACGGTGTGGAATTCTACCCCTCTCACATCTTCATGGATCTCTCTCAGTATTCTGAGTACAAATTTATGATGTTTTTGGAAAAGCCACTCTTTTACGAACTCATTTGGTACGCCAACTATGACTATATTGTCTTTATAGTTAATAATTTGTGTATTACGGAACCAGGTGTTGAAATTAACTCGAGATAGTTCAAGTTCTATTCTTGATAGGGCCATGTCCCAGATTTGTTTGTAGTCCATAATTAAGTAATTTTTTAAAAAAGAGAATCAAAACCTGTATTGCATCACATTATACAAAAGAATTAAAAAATATACAACAAATTTTTAGTAAAATAATAAAAAAATAATAAACTTGTTTTTTTATTAAATTTGTTATATATTATGTAAAAATAAACACAACAAATATATGGCATCAGGAGGAGTAACTTATAAACCAAAAAACAAAAAAAGATACACAACTCACGGTTTTTTGACACGTATGCAGACAGCTGGAGGTAAGAATATTATTAAAAATAGAAGAATTAAAGGCAGAAAGAAATTGTCAGTTTCTGATGAAAAGAAGGTTCTTGTAAAGAGAATGCTCACACATAAGTCTTCTAAAGGTTCTAAATAATCCTTATTTTATCTGTGTTTTGCAGATATTAATTAATGTTATCTAAAAAAAATAAATTAAATATAGAAGAAATTAAAAGCCTTTTTGATAAAAAAGAAGGTTTTTCTTTTAATTTAAAGACAACTAGAAATGATTTTTTTGACGCAAAGATATTTTCTAAAAACAAAAAGGAAAGCGCTGGTTCTTTTTCTGACATATTTAGTAATAAATTTGCTGTAATTTTGTCTAGCAAGACCTTTAAAAAAGCTGTAGAAAGAAATAAGATAAAAAGACAAATTTATTCTATAATAGAAAGCTATTTAAAAGATTTGAAAAACACAAATAGTTTTTATTTTGTTTTAATTTATCCCAAAAAAGATATTTTAAATATTAAATTTCAAGATTTAAAGAAAGAGTTGTATAATACTTTTAATAATAACCTTTTATAATAAATAATTTTTATGTTCCATACCCTATTTTTAGAGCCAATTTATAATATTGTAGTAATGTTTTTAAACATAATACCAGGACAAGATATTGGTATTGCTATTATCTTAACTACACTTTTAGTGAAAATTGTACTTTTACCACTAAATCTCTCTTCACAGAGAAGTTCTTATCTTATGCGTGAAGCTCAAGTAGAAATAGACGAAATAAAAAAGAAACACTCTGGAGATAATAGAAAGATAGCAGAAGAGACGATGATTCTCTATAAAGAGAAGAAAATAAAGCCTTTTACAAGTATTTTGACTTTGATTATTCAACTCCCTGTATTTTTTGCCCTATATTTTGTTTTTAAAGATGGAATAAAATTTGAACCTTCATTAATATATTCTTTTGTGCATTTTCCACAAAACATAGAGCATTTAGCTTTTGGATTTTTGGACATCACAAAGCATTATTGGTGGATCGGTGTTTTGACTGGTATATCAATGTTTATCTTTTCTAAAAGACAAGCTGACACTCTTAAAAAGATGTCAGGTAATAAAAACAATGAAAATAAAAATGATTTTAAATCTATCTTTGCAAAAAATATGCAAATGCAAATGACTTATTTATTGCCAATCATATCTGGATTTTCAGCTGCAGTATTACCTGGAGTAATAGGTGTTTATTGGACTATTAATAATATTCTAAATATTTTTCAAGATATTTATATTAAAAGAAAATTAAATATAGAAAAATTTATAAAGGAGCATAAGAATAATTAATCAAAAGCACCCCCTGTTTTTGGCTGTATGTCTTGAGCAGGGATATTTTTTGTATTTACTGGATCGTTGCTACTATAATTATTTGAATCTAAGGTTTTTATTTTGATACCAGTATCTTGAATATTAAGTAAATTTTGAGACATTTTGACTATTCCGTAGGCTGAGACCATGACAAATATTGCTATCAAACCCCAAAGCATAAATTTTCTACCCTTTTCTAGATCGGCCATATCACCTTTTCCTGTGACCCTTCCTAAAATAAACATAACCCCACCATAAAAAAACAAAATAAAAGCCGAAGCTATTAGAATATTGGCTACAGTAGAAAAAACATTATTTGTGACATTGTTCGCAAGATTTTTAAAATTTTGATTAGTATCAGCAGCTAATGAATTATTTATATATAGCGTAGTTAATATTATTGAAAAATATATTTTAAATTTCATTTTTTTATTATATCACTAAAAATAATTAATCACCTTGATAAAGTATATTTTCTATATTGAGTGACCAGAGAGATCCGTCATTTTTATTTATAAACAGTACATGTGAGTAACTGTCATTTATTTTTAAATCTTTAGCGTCAACATTTTCAAATACTCCTCCATCTGTATTTATATTAAATAAAAGCGCCCCATTTGGATAATCAGCACTGACCACATACAAGTTGTCGTCCCAAGTGGTAAAGCCTTGATACCAGGCATCTGGTAAGCCAGAATCATAACCTTTTATCTCTTTTGGCACAGAGCAGATAATTAGATTTTCAGAAGTGTCATTTTCTCCACACTTGTTGCTCAAAGTTGTAAAACTTAGACCAGAGAGACTTGAATCTGAAAAATTTGACCCAGTAAAATTATTATTTAAATAAGTTTTTAAACCCTCTCCTGTGGTCATAGAAATAATCGTGGATTTATCATTTATTAAGAAAGATATACCGCTATGAGGACTATAGACCTGCTCTAAATCGCCTAGTATATTATTTTTTGTATCTAGTTTGTATAGACTGCTCAATTCGTAATTGGAATCTTTTTTGTATGCATATATATTACCAGAATTAGTGATATTTAATTTCCAGTCAGTTAATTCAGAGTTATATATTCTAGTACCATAAGTATCACTAATGTTATTTATTAAATACCAATCACTATAAATATCAGGTCTTCCATTTGTGGTCTTGTTTTTATTTACAATATAAATTAGATTCTTATTATTTGAAGAAGTGTTTATAAAACTTATATTGTCAGGCATCGTGTTTATATTTTGTAAAGAAATTGGTACTCCTGCAAAATTTGGCACATTAGCCGAAATAGTTTTAATAGTATTATTTTTTAAATATTGCATTATCACCCTACTCTTTCCACCGTTTTTATTGTTCAAAAAGTAAGCTTTACGAATATTTGGATAATATGTGTCTGTGATTTGTGTTGGTGTAGAAGTCGGAGCGGATAAATCTTTTTCATATATAAATCCTGTTGAACTATCTACAAACATCAAAATAGTCTCTGTAGATGTTTCTGTAACATCTTTATTGAGATCGTCATTATGGTATGTGTAAGGTATATTTTTATAATAAAACCCATATCCAGCGACTGGTTTATCCCAGATTTTTATTAGACCTTCATTATAAAAATAATTTTGCTGCTCAGTATTTTGATCAGGACTAGTATTTCCAGAATTTCCATTATTTTTATTTTTACTATTTACTAAACCAAATAAACTAGAAAAAGTAAAACCAGAATTGGATTGTAAACTAGGATTTGAGTTGTTTACTATCTGTGTATTTCTAAAAAATAAAAAATATATTAGACCAACAAAAAGAACTAAAGCTAAAACCGCAATAATTATTTCTTTTTTGTATTTTTTAAAAAATGATTGATTTGGTTGCATATTTAACAATTTTGTAAAGATATTTGTAACCCCTCAAAATGCCACGACTCAGAAGGTATTTGCCGCACTCCATATTTAGCAGCATTTTGCCTTAACCATATTTGTTGTTGAGAATTAAAAGTCGCAGGATTAGAACATGTGGCACCAGGTTTGTATCCTGGTTTTCCGTTGTCTGCTCCGGCACTATTAAAATCTATGGCGGCACCTAGTTGGTGAGGTGATGTCCCCGGAGATGCACAACCACTTCCTCCGACACTCCCACAAGAATCAGCAATTCTTGTTGAAGCATTAGATGTTAAGTATGTTTTATATTGATCATAATAAGCTTTACCTAAATTTTCAAATTTTTGTGCCACAAGCGAATTAACAAAAGCTCCCTTATTATCAGAGGCTGGCATTTTAGGTAATAAATCTCCTTTTATGTAGTGTAATCTACAAAGTTTTATTTTTGGTTTATTAATTCCATTAGCTCTATAATTACTATCTATTATTTTAGATTCAGAATTGTTTGGACAAGGAGTGTCTAGACTTTTATTTGCCAGATCTTGAATATTTTTTAACCTGTCCTGACTTATATTACTCAGAGATTCTTGATTATTATTTGTCTGTATGGTACTTTTACACTGCCCAGCCATAAGACCTACAAGTCTCCCGCATCTGTCCCCGGTTTGACTACAATAAGGAGATATTTTTGTTTCTTCCAAGTCTGAATATTTTATTTGTCCTGCTGCTTTTACATAATTTCCTTCTTTCACAAATTTGAGCATGTTTTTAAAATCATCAAAAGTTCCTTCCCCAGCATAAGACATGTCTATCAAAACATTTTTTACATTAAGAGGTAAAGATTCAAAATTTATACCATTTTTTTCTGAAACTCTTTTTGCAATAGCTGTAAAAGTACCAAGATCTTTTTCTAGTAATTTTTTTACTTGATCAGGTGTTATTGTATATCCTGGTACTTGTTTTCCTGCTTTACTTGGATCTTTTGTAAGACTTGCTAATTTACTAGCATTTGCTTCATCAACTCCAGCAGCTATTAATTCTTGCTTTACATTATTATTTCTTATTAAATTGTATCCTACACCAATAGTAGGTATGCCTTTTGTATCATAATAAGCCGTAGTCTTGCTTCCTTCATCTTGAAGAAGCATATTTTCAATATCTGTCTTTGTATAACCAGCAATACTACCACAATCTCCGTTATTACTTGAGCCAGTACTCCCTAAACCGGTCACACTTTGTATAAATGTCCAACCTGTAAGATCTGGATTAATAAATGAAAGAACTGCATAAGCAAGTATAAAAATCAAAAGCGCCTTTCCCGCTGTCTCCATTAATTTTTTACCTTTTTGTTGATCGTATATATTCTCAAAAGCTCCTTTGGTTATGGCCCCCTCAATTATCCTAAATGCCACTAAAACAATGATGGCTACAGCCATCAAGGTTAAAATATAATTAAAAGCATCTCCTAGTCCGCCGGTGTTTGTATTAGTAAAAGTGGTAGAAGTCGCCTCTCCACTAAAAGAAGAAATGTTTTGATATGTCTGAACAGCTCCCCCTAATGATCCTCCGTTTGCTGTTTTGTCTCCACAGTCAAACACAAGATCTCCACTTTTAGTTTTTTCTCCAGCTTTTAACATTAAAGCCTCCCAAGTATATATTCCTACATTTTTTTCTTGAGTGATACCGTTAATATTTCTGAAGGAGTTTATGGCGTTTAAGGAAGTATTTGTCATTACAGCGGTGTCTATATTATATGAAGAATCTAGACATTTATGATTTTTTAAAGATGTTATAAATAATTTTTCTTTATCTGCTGCCAGACTAGCATTTACTGCCAGCTCTATTCTAGGATATTTTACTGTGTCTTCATAGGTTGGGTCTGTAGCTGGAGCGGCATGAGATATTTTTACTGAGTTAAAATTAGCAATAAAAATAAACAAAAAAAATAAAAGAGAAAACATTTTTTTGCCAAAAGAGTTTTTATTTTGAGTATTAAGAAACATAGTCTTAATTTGATTTAATATTTCTTAATTATATCACATCAAAATATTTTTTATCTTCCAGTATTTTCTTTGATTTGATTTATATTAAAATTAATTAAAGTCTCACCTTCTTGCATATTTTTGTTTGGATTTTCATTACTTAATTTTAATGTTATGCCAGATTTATATCCATTAGAGCTGGGAGCAGAATAATTAAAAATATTTGTAGAATTATCAGTTCCAACGATACCATTTAATTCCCAGGCGTAAAAAAGACTTTTGTCGGTAGGATTTTTAACTGAAAAATAAAAAGGCTCGGCCAAAATGTTAAAATTTTCATTCGTAAACACCTGATATGTTTCATACTTTTTATTAATAGTATTTGCGTAAGTAATTATAGGATTATCATTTTCTCTATATAAAGCAATTATAGGATTGTGAGGATATATTTGTATATTTTTTTCAGCTAAAAGATTTTCTTGTCTATTATTTAAATAAACACTTAATTTTAAATTGTTTACATTTTTAAGCTGATCAAGAGTAATATAAACAACTTTGCTGTTCGTGTTTGAATAATCATAAAGATAATTACCATTATATTCCCACGCATAAAATAGTTTTTCAGGATCTAGATCTCCTGCCAGTGTTGATATTTTAACTTCAGCGACAGCTTTTATATAAGCCTGTTCGCCAGGGATAGCTCTACCTTCATAAAATGGTGGAGTATAGCTGTCTATGGCTTGATAATTTATATTTATTTGAGTATTAGTAGTACCTGTTTGTGAATAAGAGTTGGAGGTTTTTAAAAAATAAAAGCCAGGAATTATTAAAAATAAAAACAGATAAACATATTTATTAATAAAAAACTTTCTTTTCATTGCTATATTATAGCAAATTATTTTAGATGATTTTATTTAAGATTTTTCAGTTTCTTCTTTTTTTCTTCTTTCTAAAAGTTGAGCTGGATTTGTGCTTACTATCTGGTCTTCTACATAAGATGCTATCACCTTTATTGCAACATGCTTCTGGCCAGCAAAAAATATACCTTCTCCTATACCAGATTCTAATAGTAAATATTTTTCTTCATCAGTCAGGTTGAATGTTTTTTGTACAAGATCTATACTTGATGGAGATTGTTTTAAAAGTAGCTGCATACTCGAGTTGGTAATAATGGGAAGACCATAAGGGGATCTCAAAAAGTCTCCTACGTCTTGAGAAATAGTAGCTAGCCCTAAATAGTATTTTCTTCCCCTTTTTGCAAGACCAAACAAAAAGGAAGCGGTGTCTTCATTTTTCATCATTATCCAAGCCTCGTCTATTATTAAAAGTCTCTTTTTTAATTCTTTTCTTACTTCATTCCATATAAAGTGTGTAATTATATACATGGCTACTGGTTTTAGTTCATCTTCCATATCGCGTATAGAAAAACAAATTAATTTTTTATTAACATCAACGTTTGATGGTTTTCCTATAAATCCTGACCATACTCCGTCTATATATTTTGATAGTCTTTGCATTATATTGTCTGCGCCTTCTATTCCAGATAATACTTCAGCAAAATCCGAGAGAAGTGGAAATTCTACATCTTCCAAGGATTCTGTTTCTTCAGTAATATCTTTTATTGCGTAAGTTTCTGTCAAAGCCCTGTCCACTATAGCGTCCTCTTCTGGTGTTAGGCCTCCAAGCATCACTCTCATCAGTCCGACGAGACTTATAATGTTACTTCTTAGTACCTCACCGACAGATTCGTCTGGCCCAGGTTTTGGAAGATCAAAAGGATTTATGTGATGATTTGAATTTAAAGATATATCAAAATATCTTCCTCCTACAGACTCCGCCAAGTATTCATACTCTTTTTCCGGATCTATAATAATCACGTTTGTATCAAACATGAGGGTACGCAAAATCTCCAGTTTTGTATAATAAGATTTTCCAGAACCAGAAGTAGCAAAAACCATACTGTTGTAGTTTTCTAGAGAAAATCTATCAAAAAGTATAAGCGAGCCATTGTGTCTATTTAGCCCATAAAGAATACCATTGTCTTTTGACAGATCAAAAGATATAAATGGGAAAAATGAAGATAGTGGAGAAGTGTTTAATTCATTTGTTATCTTTAACATATCGGTAGCAAACGGAAATACAGTCTTTAATGCTTCAGATTGTTGAAATAGTGCCGGCTTAAAATATATAAGTTTACTCTCTAGAATATTTTTTATTTGAGTCTCGGTCTTCTTTATTTCATCCTCATTATCACCGTATATTGTGACGTATAGTCCTACGTCGAACATTTTTTCACTAGATTGTTGAAGAGAGTCACGAAGATCCTCCAGGTCTTGTAGAGCTGTCTCAAGTTTTGGGTCGCGCACCTCACCTTTTTCCTGTTTTGTATATATTTGGCTCTCCACCTCAGCCACTTTTTTTTGAAATTTTTTCATCATTTCAGCTGTTGCGAGTGGGGTTATATGTATAGAGACATTAAAAACCTTGTCTAAATTTATTATAGGAGCAAGCCAAGAGTCGTCTAAATATCTAGGATAAGAAGTCACAAAAAAACTTTTTGCAATTTTTCCAGAAAGATTTAAAGATTGAGATTCTATTTTTAGACCAGCTGGAGCAATAATATTTTTTAATTCTGCATTAGCTTTGTCATAAACCTCTTCATTTGAAATAGTTTTTTCTTTTTCTGTATTATTTTTTGAAAATATATCTAAAAGTCCCATAAAATTTTATTAATTTTGATTTAAAATAGGTGTATCAAGCTCATTTGGATTAAATAGTTTGTAAAAAAGACTCACTATCTCCTCGGTTTTTAATAATTCAATTTTTAGTCCGAGAGAAGATAGGCCACTAGTCACTATAGAAACTCTCTGTAAAAGCTGATTTTCATTTTTTGTAAATTCTACATCACTCAATCTTTTACTAGAAGTAGTTAAGCTTGGTGCCTCATAAGGTACTACTATATAAAAACTTTTTGTCATTATATTTTGTTCTTCTGTGAATTTTTGTATAAAATCTATATATTCTTTGATTTGTATTTTTAAGAGATCCTCTTCTACCACTTTTTGTCTTTCTTTTAATAGGGTAATATAGTTTCTAATATCTAATTTTTTGGATTGTAAAAATATTTGAATATTAAAATCTAAAGAATTTAAAAAAGTTTGAAATCCTGTTATTATACCCATTTGCTCGTCCTCGCTTTTTAAGGACAGATTGAGAGAGCTAGAAGAAAGTATGGCTCGCATACTTCCGTCGCTCAAAATTAAAATACCATTTCTTACTTCACTTATCGGGACAAAACTCTGTGTAGCATTTTTTATTATCATACTAAATATTATAGCATTTAATTTTTTAGTATTAGAATTTATAAAAAATTAAATCTGATATTTTCCTGATCTTTTCAAAATGCTTTCTCTTAGATTGAGTCTTTTTTCTTGTTTTTCTTCTAAAATATCAAGCTTTCCTGCTAGTTCTTTTATTTTATCTTGAGTTATAATTTTATTTTTTATTGCCTCCTCTTCTTTCTTTTTATTTATTTCATTTTGTCTTAAGATTTCGCTACTTAATTCTTCTTTTTTAATTTCTTGTTGTTTTTCCCAGACAAAAGTTTTATTTCCAATTAAGAATTTATAAGCCGATTCTAAAACATCAGCAAAAGGTCTGGTATTTATTTTTACAAAAGCCAATGCTAAAAACGTGCCAGAAAATATAAGTATTAGAAAAATAGAGATTATTGCACTTGGTATCAGTTTCCAGAAAATATATGCAAAAGCAATAGCTCCTAAAAGATAACCAAATTGTTTAAAAGTAAAAGGGCCAAAAACCTTATCTTCAATATCTAAAAATTGAGGAATTCTAAATTGCATAATTATATTTTAGCACAATAAATCAATCAGATTGTCTCTCTATAAGGATCAAAAGCCTCTTCTACTGATGTAGATTCTTGTAAAGAATTTGAATTTTCTTTTACATTTTTCATCTCTTTTGCATAATAAGTTGGATTTTTTGCTTGTCTGTATGCTTCCTCCTTTTCTCTTTCTTGTTTCAATAAATCCAGATCTTGATTTTCTTTTTCTCCGTTTTCAATTTTTTCTTTTAGAGTCTCAGCAAAAATTTTACTTATTTCTTCATTTTCTTTATCTGGCTGAATATCTATATTTTTATATTCTTTATTTTCTTTTGCTGCTGTTTGAGATTGGTTTTCTTTATCTCTTTCCTCTCTTAATGCTTTTTCCTCTTGCTTTTTTCTTTCTGTTTCAGCTATTCTTTCTTCTTCTTCTTTTTTAATTTGAGCCATTCTTTCTTTTATCTTATCAGTATCTGAGACGTTTTTTAGATTTAGTTTAGCCAATAAAGAGTCTCTGTTTAGCTCAGATTTTTCTTCTTGTTTTTCTGTGATATTTTGTTTGTTTGATTCTCTGTTTTTATATCCTACCAAGATTTCACCTTTACCATTTAGATTGCCGGTTCTTTCTAAAAGAATTTTTCGTAGTTCTTCTTTTTCTTTTTCTTCGTTACTTTCTTTTAATGTTAAATGTCTTATTTCTTTATTTGTATCAGATTTACTTTGAAGTATTTGTTTTCTTATGTCAGATAAAATATAGGCGTCTATATTTTTCATTATAAGTCCAGCTGAAAAGTCTTCTAATAATACCCCGCTAGCTTTAAAGCTTTCCATTAGAGTATTTTTTGCTTCAGTTATAGGAAGTATTCCCACTAATATAGACACAGCTACATTTTCTATTATGATATTTGCTTTTTCATCATCCAATTTTTCTATTTTACAAATTAATCTTATATTTTCTTCAAATTTGTCACTTAAAATGTAGTTTTGTATTGCTGGAGAGGATTGATTAAAAGCTAAATCAAATTTATCAGAAAAATTTTCCTCTGAATTATTTTTTTGATCCTCATGTAAAAAAGCATAATCAGATGTATTTTCTTCTTCTTTATTTTGGAGTGTCTCTATATTTTCTTGAGTATCATTTGGCATAATTAATAAAAATTAATTTATTAATTATATTTTAACATGAATTATTTTTAATTCATCTTTTATTTAAGTAGTCCCCTTATTTTTGTGTTTGTTAAAGGTAGTTGATCAGAAGCTTTAGAAGATGGTCTTTTTCTGTTTTTTAATCTTTCTTGTGTTATAGCTTTTAATGTTTCTGCCATAGATTTTTGTTTTTTTGGATTAGCTCCAATAAAAGCTTTACCAAAGCCGCCTTCTTTTAATGCTTGTCTTACGTCTTTATCTTTTAATATTTCTCTAGCTTGATTATTCCTGGAGCTGTTTGGACTGATTGGTGATACAGAAGAATTTGTATTTTGAGTAGAATTTATACTTTCTGTCGTCAAATTATCTGAGCCGTTTGTTATGGGATTTTTGATTTCCACAGTCTTTAATTTTTGATTATTTTTTGAGCTTTTATTGTTTTCATTACCAATTTTAGCTTGGCTTCTAGCTAAATTTCTTTGAATCCTTTTTTGTTCATCAGAATTTATTTCTGACACGCTTACTCCTTTTCTTTTAGCTTTATCCTCTTGAGATTCTATTTGTGTCCTGTCTTTATAAGGTTTATAAGAATTAATATTTAAATTCTCTGGTTTTTTTGTGGGCTCTTTACCTGTCATCATTTTAATTTGAGATGATCTCCATTCTTGTTTTGTTCTTTTTTTATTTTCTAATGAGTCTCCAAATTTTTCTCTATTTGCAGCATTTATCGTATCAAAAGAATTCGCGATGTTTTGGTTTTGTATAGATGGTTTTTGTCCAGTAGGAGCTATTACGCTACTTTGCGCTGTTTGTAGAGGTATTGGTCTACGATTTTGTGTATTATTATTTTGCCAAGGGTTTTCGGTGGCATTTCCACTTCCCGTATTACTTGTAGTATTTATCTGTCTGTTTCCTCTTATTCTATTAAATGCTTTTGTGGCACCACTTGCTACTCCGCCAGTAAAGCTAGATACAGCTCCGGATATTGTACCACCAACCTCTCCGCTTAGATTTTTAGCAACTGTTATAGCCAACTGCATCACCACTACCACAACTATTGTCTTTATTATACCAGCCAAAAATCCTGGATTATCAACCGTTGCAGCATCTAGTTCACTGTTTGTTTTAATAAGATCGCCAGAAATATTTCCTATTCTGATAGCGATCATCATCATAAACATAAAAATAGGAGCAAGTAAAAGGTTGTTTATAAAATTTGTCATCACCATACCTTTATATTTCTTGAGCACATCGCCAAACTTTCCAGGAAGATCATCAGGCAGTACCATAATTGGAGAAAATATTAAGCATAACAGCAAGACTATACTTCTTGAAAAAATTAATATCATAGCTTGAAATAAAACGTATAAACCTAATACATTTACACATATTTGTCCAAATGTGTACGCGACAGTACTCCAATCCCCTAAATATTTTATATTATCTATAGTTTTTTGATTGTCTCCTGCTGATATTCCTAGTGTATTACTTATAACATCTCCAAAATTTTGAGAAGTGTCTCCACCATGAATGGCTCTGTATGTATATATTGTGACGATATTAGATTGATCTACCAGCCACCCTGCTATACCAAAAGAGAAATATATAAATAGTGCGGTAAATAAAATTTTTGGCAGGACTTTCTCTATTTTTTTTGTATCATTTTCTATCAACATCATTATAATTAAATAAAAAACTAGAGGTAGCATAAGAGATGCTATGGCTGCAAGTATTATCGTCTTATAAATTTCTACAGCATGTGAATTTTGGACCCAGTCTTTGAAATTTAAGACACTCATATCAAAGATCCAATTAAATAAAGTTCCTAACCATCCTAATACTATTCCTATTGTACTAGCTATCAATTTGAACATACCATTAACTACATATGCTGCTAGACTACAATTTGGATTGTCTATAACATTATTAGTTCCAACTCCCCACAGAATTTTTGTTTGGCATTTATTGTTAAATTCCGCTTGGATGCCTCTTGGCTGATCTGGAAGTGTTGAACCGACTGAGTCATCAGTAATATCTGTAAACTTTACTATTGTATTTAAATCTATTTTTTCATTTGAGCTTAGGCCGTAACCATTTCTGTCGGCGTAGACTGTCTTACTATTAATTTCTTCATCTGTAAGAGCCCTCTCTGCCCGAGACCAATTTAGATTTCCTCCATCGTGAGTAAATTTTTGTATACCCTCAGCTTCTTTTCTTATCTCAGGATCCATCATAGTGTAAAGTGATGATGTGGCGTTTAGAAATTTTGTAACTTGTATATAGTTATACAAACGTACAGCCCTATGTAAAGTGTCAGAAACATCATCGGTAGAATCAATCCCATTATTAGGTTTTGATGTTACATTTGCAAGATTTGGTATAGCTATTTGTCTGTTTATACCCAATTCATACTCATCTTTTCCTTTTCTTAAAACATCAAAAGTGTTATCGTATTCATTTTTTGCTATGGTTAGTCCATTAGTTATAGTTTGAATTAAGAATTTTTTTAATAATGTAGAGCTTGCGTCATTAGCTGTAATATCATTAATACCTTTTATATAATCTCCAAGATTATTTGTCTCATCAATAATATAAGCCTTTTTTGCTTCTTCTTGAATTATTTTTATATTTTCGTTTTCTTTTGTGGTGTTTGTGGTAGTTGCTTTTATGAAATCTATCTGATTAGATTTATTAATTGTGTCATAAAAGTTTATGTTTATTGCAGCGTTAGCTTTATTTTGTTTCTTTCCTGCTCCGAATACAAAGATTAAACAAACTATCACTACAAATAATAATTTTAATGAATAAAAAGAGAAAATTTTAGAAAATATATTTCTAGACATGAATATATTGTATCATAAAAACGGTCACTACGAGAGTGTAGTGACCGTTTATTTTCAATGTTTTTATTCGCTGCAATTACTTTCTACAAATTGCTGGATAAGCTCTGTGGTCGATGCTGTAGACTTACAATATTCATTTGATGTACCATCCGAAGATGAACAGAAATTTTTTATCTCTGTCTCTGGTGAGGCGCATATTTCAGAAACATTCTTACTTACAGCTACGAAATTTGGATCATTTTGTAGTTGATAAACTAAATTATTTATCGTATTTTGAGTCATCGTCAGATTTTTAAGATCACAAATACCTATACCTATTTTTTCACAATAAGCTTTTTCAGAATATGTGGAGCTATTTTTACTAGAAACTTGGAATGGATAAGCTTTTCTAGGTACGTCTGGAGTAAATCTTAATAGTGAAGTGTATCCAAAACCATTTAAAAATGAAGGTATATATGGATTTGATGTTGAGCTATTTATTGCATAATTTTTTACTAATTGAAAAGCTCTTAATCTTATATTTTCTAAATAGTGAGCACTAAATGGAGCAGAAGTCTCATAATCTGTTGGTATAAATTGTTTTGTTGATTTATCATCTATGTTTGGTGTATTTTCGCTACTTGTAAACTTTGAAATAAAGTTCCAGTCTAGAGTCACTTCTGCGAGCTGTTCTTCTGTTATTGTATTGTCTAGAGCTTTTGCTATTTTATCCATATTGTCTTCTGGTCTAGCGTTTGTACTTAAAAAGAGATTTTGTAGCTCGTTTAATTTTTGCTCTTTGTAATTGTTATACGCCATCTGACTTATAAGACTACGTATATCTTTACCTAAATTATTAAAAGCAGTATTAAATTTATTTGTTGCTGATCTAATATTAATCAGGTCAGCATAAGCTTTTTTGTTCTTTTTATTTCCTCCTAGCAATCCGTATAGATTATAAGTAAATACGTTTAATATTGCGCCTTTTGTTCTCACCTCTTGTAATTCTGTCTTATAGTCTTGATTGATTTGGCCTGTATATCCTAATGCTAATTTTAATATTGAGTAAGTATAAACTTCTTCATTAAGTTTTTCAGTATTTATTTCTCTGGCTTGTTTATAAAGGTCTAAGACTACAGGTATCCTATCTGCTGTCGCTGTAGCTGTGATGCCGAGAGCATATTCTTTATTTGAATTTCTACTTGCATCTCCTAGGTCAAAGCTACTCTTGGTTATTCCGACTACATTGTCTAGCGTGGTGGCAAGTTGAGCATAAGTATTGTTGGTTGTAAAATCTGGAGATTGACCATTATTATTACTGTATCCCATACCAAGAATACTATTTGCTATATCTAAAAATGAATTGGCTTGATTTGCGTATTTAGAAATACCACAAGCTATATCATTGAATGAGGCTCCTCCACTTGATGACCCTCCCTGCAATTGGGAAAGAGCTGAAATATCAGAAGCAGATCCACCGCCAGATCCAGAAAGAGATGATATATCAGAAGAAGACATGCTACTTCCACCACAAGAAGCGTTTGTTGATTGTGCTTTTGCTAATATGTCTAGATATGGAGAAAGTCTCGCTGCGTCGATATTTGATTTTATTACAGCCGCACTACTAGATGCTGACGTCACTAAATTATCACAAAGAGCTTTATTAGGATCAGAAGCGTCAAACTTTTTTGCTTTTCCATCTTTATCGACACATATCTGACTTCCTATTATCCCACCATTGCTTGTGTATTGATTTGTGGCGTTAGTTATACTTTCATTATAAGCTTTATTAATTTTATCCTCTAGTGCTGCTGCTACTCCACTAGGCGTGTTTGCTGGATCTGCTAGAGCGACATTTGTTAGTGGTCCACCGTATCCAGCTTTTGCTAAACCAATAAATACTACTTGAGCGGACTTGCCTTCTGTTTCAGAAGAAAGATCTGTGTTACATAATTTGTCTATATCTACATTTTTAACTGAAGGTTTTGGATTTATGTATGTTTTTGGTTCTCCATTTTTCACTATATTTTTTAATTTATCACTATTACAAATCTCTTTTTGGGCGACAAAGGGCAACTTGATTGCTATGCTTTCATTAGCCTCACTTCTTATTTTCTTTGTCACATTTTTTAAAGCTGTACTTATGTATGGATTTGTGCCAGATTGAGTAGCTTGATCATTTAATACATTTCTTATGGCATTTTCTCCATTACTCTTTAAAAATCCTTTTAGATCAGTCACTACTTGAGCTCCGTTTGTTAGAGGATTTGTAAAGGCATCACGCTTTATAGATATTGATTGGGTCACAGCGTCTCCGATTTGTTTTATAGCTACACCAGAAAGATTTGAAGCCAGCATAGACATGTCAAAATTTTTTATATTTTTAGCAAGAGCGGCTGCACTTTTTGCAGTAGTTACAACAGTTTTTGCTGCTTGTACTCCGAGTCTTATATCGTCAATTACCATATTTGCGGTTTGGACAATAGTTAAAGCGTTTTGTACAGGATCAAGAGCAAAGGCTCGCATAGAAAAGGTACTTAAATATACAAAAATCCCTAGTATAAGAATGTATTTTTTGATTTTTAGATTTATTTTTTTCATATTTTTTATTTTTATTTAGCATCAACTCCTAAACTTTTAAAATAATTTAAAAAGTCATTTATTGCTTTTGTAAAAGATGTCTCGAAATTATTTAAGTAATTATCTCCACCTAGAGCCAAAAATTTCATCGGGTCAGTTTGTATTTTTATTAAAGATTGCATATATGCATTTTGCTCCTCAAGTAAATTTATTATTTCTAGCTGATAGCTAGCTCCTCCTACTGTTGCTGGTATAGATATAAGAGAGTTTATTAATTCTAGATTTGCGTTTATTTTTTTATTTATTTGGTCAGACACAACATTTGGCATTGTGCCATCTGAATTTAGTACCAATTTTGAATTATCTATACTTTTATATTTATTGATAGATTCAGAAATTTTTTCTCCATATTTCTGAAAAGCAGAAGATACTTGGTTGTAGTATTCTTGGTAAGAATTAAAATTTTCTTCTCTTGTCACATTTAAAGCGCTCAAAGTTTGTATATTTCCCTCTGCTTGAGCTTTATATTTTAATAGGACATCAGCTAAAACCTTTCCCCTTGTGACCTCATCAGTCACTCCATTTTGTTGTAAATAAAGATTGGTCATTATCAAGTCTTGTGAAAGATCGTAAGTCAAATTATTATTTGGATTATTTACATAGTCACTATTGGTATCGTATTTTGTACCGGACAAATCGATGCCATAATCTTTAGCTATCTGATCTATCATTATGCAGCTTTCTCCATTTTTAGGATCGATTGTGACCATATTCCCATAAATATCTCTACATGTATTATTTTTATTATCAGATAGATAGTTTTTATTATTACTTTTTGTCTGTGTAAGTATAAAAATCAAAACCACCATGACCAATATTCCATAAAGATAAGTCTTTATGCTGACCTGTTGTAACAAGTCTTTTGTTTTATTTAAAAAACTATTTTCACTATTTTTAAATTGCATATATTTATAATACTAATAATTAATAAAATGACCGATTATAAATATATTGTATCACGAAAAAAAATCTAAAAGTCAATACTTTTTATTTTATTTATCGATAATTAGATTTGTTATTTTTATAAAATCATCCTTACTTAAATCCTCTGCTCTTATCTTAGTATTAATTTTTAATTTTTTAAATATTTCTTCCCAATCTACATTTTTTATTTCATTTTTCAAATTTCCGATCATGATTTTACGTTTATGAGTGAAGGATTTTTTAACTAAGTTCAAATATTGTTTTTCTAGTTCTTTATTTATTTGTTCTTTATATAGATCTATAGAAATTACAGCACTGTCTACTTTTGGTTTTGGGAAAAATGATCCAGCTGATACCTTGTATACCATCTTTACATTTCCATATAGTTTTGTGGCTAGTGAGAGGATAGATTCTTTTTTATCTTTAGCTATAATTCTTTCTGCTACTTCTTTTTGCATCAAAAGCACCATTTTTTCTGGCTTTTTATTTATAGATAAGAATTTTTCTATTATAGCCCCAGTTATATAATATGGAATATTGGCTATTATTTTGTATTTTTCATCTTTTTTAAAGATTTTTTCAATATCTATTTCCAAAATATCTCCTTCGATCAAAGAAAAGCTCTTATTTTTTATCTCTTTTTCAAATTTTTCTGTCAAAAAAGCTATTAAATCACTATCTTTTTCTATAGCCAGCACTTTTCCTCCAGCTTCAAGTATTTTTTCGGTCAAAGCTCCCTTTCCTGGTCCAATTTCCAGTATATTTTCGCCTTTTACTATTTCTCCAGCCTTAATTATCTCAAAAATAGCCTTTTGATTGTTTAAAAAGTTTTGTCCGAGGGATTTTTTGGGTTTCATTTAGATAATATAGCAGATATTCTTTTATATTTCCAAAAAATCTTCTTCCCATTCATCGTCAGCAAAATCCCAATTCTTTTTCTTTAGTTTTTGAAAGGCAGTACTATTTTCTAAAGCGTTTTGATAGTAGATATCATTATGATTGACTTGACTCTCATCAAGCTCATTTACATCTTCTAAAAATTCACTAGGTAGATTTATTTTTTTATCTCCATAAATAGTACGCATCTCCGCAAAACATAAAAACAATTTTCTTCTCGCTCTGGTGACTGCCACATAAAATAATCTCCTCTCTTCTTCCTCTTCTTCAAGACTTTTCTTTTTATTACCAATGTCCATATGTGGAAATAGGTCTTGTTCTAGGCCAACTAAAAATACATAATCAAATTCCAATCCTTTTGAAGCGTGGATGGTCATGAGTCTCACACCATTTTTATTTTCATCTTCATCATCTTGGTCACTCTTGAGTGAAGATTCTTCTAAAAATATTTCTAGAGCCTCAGCTGTATTCATCTCATCAAATTTTTTAGTGATAGTCACAAGTTCACGGATATTTTCGAGTCTGTCTTTGTCTTCACTAGACCCTTCGAGCAATTCTTTTTCTATACCAGAATCCACTATTATCATATTCATCACTTCGCTTAATTTTTTAGTACTATTTTGTATTGCTTCATTTATTTTTTCTAAAAAATTGTAGATAGATTTCACTTTTTCTAAAACAGAAAAAGAAAGATCTGATTCTTGTCCGGCAAAGATTTTAGCAATTGTAGTTTTTCCAATTCCCTTTTTGGGAGTTTCAAATACTCTTTTGAGATCAGCTAGATTGTTTCTATTTTGGCTTGACCTTAGATAGCTCATGACATCACGCACTTCTTTTCTTTCAAAGAATTTTGTACCAAGAAGATTGTAGGGAATATTATTTTTTATCATCGCTTCTTCTAATATACGAGATTGAAAATTTGTCCTAAAAAGTACAGCCACCTCTTTTAAATCCTCTCCATTTCTTTTTAATTCTAAGATTTTTTTAGCCACAAAATCAGCCTCTGATTTTTCATCAAAAGCTGGACAGATCTCTATTTTTTCACCTTCTTTTTTATTGGTAAATAGATTTTTTGGAAATCTGGCTTTATTTTTTTGAATAGAAACGTTCGCTAGAGTCAGTATATTTTGACTCGATCTATAATTTTCCTCTAAAAGTATAACTTTGGCACCCGGAAAATCTTTTTCAAAGTGTAAAATATTTTTCAAATTTGCACCTCTCCAAGAATATATATTTTGGTCAATATCTCCTACTACGCAGAGATTTTTTGTATTTTCATCTATCAGACACTTTACCAGTTCGTATTGAGAATTATTAGTATCCTGATACTCGTCTATATGTATATATTTAAATCTATTTTGATAATATTTTCTGACATTTTCATTTTTTTGTAATAGCTCTACTGTCTTTATAATCAGATCATCAAAATCAGCCGCTCCCTGCTTTCGTAATTCTATTTCGTACTGCCTCCAGACTTTTTCTATTATTTCCATGTTAAAGCTGGCCACCTTTTTCGCAAAATCTTCTACTGATTGCCAATTTGATTTTTCACGACTGATTGCATTTTTTATTTTACTAGCGTCGTGCACTTTTGGATCAAGACCCATCGAGACTAAGATATTTTTTATTAGCGAATTCGTATCAGAAGAGTCTAATATAGAAAGATTTTTATGAAAGTCTAATTCTTTTCCATGCTCTTTTAATATAGATAATCCAAGAGAGTGAAAAGTTTTGATAGTAGGACTGCCTATACCACGATACATTCTAAAATTAGAAGAGCTGAAAGATTTGTTAATTAGATTCTCTTCTTCCATTCTTATTAATATTCTTTCAAGCATTTCTTTGGCTGCTTTGTTTGTGAAAGTCACACAAAGAATATTTTCTGGCTCGACTCCACTTTTTATTATTTGTATCACTCTCTCGGTGATGGTTTTAGTTTTTCCAGCTCCAGCTCCAGCCAAAATTAAAAGCGGCCCATGTATAGTTTGTACCGCTTCTAATTGTTTTTCGTTTAGAGAAATATTTTGCATTCAAATATTCTAGCACATTTTTTAATTTTCTTCTCTATATTTTTTTTGATAGCATCTTTTCAAAAAGTTTTCTATATTTTCTTCTTCTTTTGGATCTATGTTTAAAGAATCCATTAGATTTATCAGTATATTTGTCATTTTTTCCTTGTCTTCTTGATTTATATTTTTACTCTCGCCAGTTTCGTTTAAAAACTCTTCAACATTCAAATCTTTTATTTTTGAAGTGAAAATATTTTTTTTAAAAAACATGCCATCTTTTTTAAAATTATCTGAAACATTTTTTAATTTTTCTGTAATATATTCTTCTTCTTTTTCTCTAGCATTCTCTCCAAAATAATAATTTTCTATTTTTGGATCTTTTGTCTTGTGCTCCTCTTGCACTTGTTGAGTCAATGAAGAGTTTAATATTTCTTTCATGTCTTCAATAGTGTTTTTATTTTTTTGGCCTTCTCCAGATTCATTCTTTTTTTCTGTGATCACGATAGTGTACTCTTCTTCTTTATCTATATTATCTTTTATTTGGTTTTTGATATTTTTATTTATTTTTGTTTCTTCTGTAAGAGAAAATACCTCCAGATCTTTTAGCCTGTTTTCTATATCAGACAATAAAGAGTCAATTCTTTGTATATTTGAATTTATTTTTTCACTCAAGACACTTTCTACTTCGGATAAATTTTGATTTTGAGTTATCAGATTATCATACATTGTCTGCTCAAAATAATTTAGCTTTTCAGAGATTTGGTTTTGATTTTTTCTTTCTAGTCTTTTTTCTAAATTTTCAAATTCTTGTGAAATTTCTTTTCCCGCTATCTCGGCAAATTTTCTTATCTCTTCACCGACTATTTTTTTTGATACATTTGTGATTTTTTGACGAAAGAGAGTGTCGCTACCCCCTTTTTCTAAATCTTTATTAATAGATAATAAATTAGAAGCCATTTTTTCTTGCAGACCAGAAGCTCTTTTAGATATTCTTTCTCTTACTTCTTCTATACTGTAAGTATTATTTTTAATATAAGGACTCTTGATATCTAAAATATCCTCTCCATTAAAATTTTCATTATGATTATTCATAGCATTTTCTATTTTCTTATTATGATTATATCACAACTTAAATAATAAAATATTAAAAAACTATTTTATTATTTAAGTTTGTGGATATTTTTCTATTTCATTTTTTAATTCATAAATGTTATAATATGTATATAAAAAATAGCTAGTTTATATAGCAATTTTTAAAGACAAAAGAGATTTTTATAGAAAATTCAGAATATATATTCATCCTGCCTTTCTCTTTTATTAATTTATGAAATTAAAAAATCAAACAAATACACCATCTCTACTAATTTTTTTTAGTACTTCTGTTTTGATTTCCTATTTTATTATAAATATTATCCCAGCCAAAGCTGGAATTTTTGAAAATATTATAAATCTTTTTACAAGAAGCTCTTCCGCTCAAGAAAATAATACCAAAGACTCTCTTAGTGATAATGATCTATTGAGGCCTACAATAAATTCATACATAGCAAAAGATTCATCATCTTCCAAATCTAAAAATAAAGACGAAGAAGACTCTGAAGATATAAACATAAGTGAAGATGGTCTTTTGGTCGTACAATCTGGCCCAATGCGTCTTTCTACAGAAAAGGAAAAGCCGATAAGCGACACAATTAGTCTTTATGAAGTAAAAAAGGGAGACACTCTTGATACTGTCGCCAGTCTTTTTGGGGTTAGTAAAAATACTATTATTTGGGCGAATAATTTAAAAAGTAAAAAGCTTACAGTTGGAGACTCTCTACTTATTTTCCCTATTACAGGTGTGCAATATACGGCCAAAGGATCTACCAGTCTTGCTGCTATAGCAAAAAAATATGGAGCAGATGCAGAAGAGATAGCCGAATACAACGGTATCAGCATAGATGCTAAATTGGCTAAAGGAGATGTCATTTTTATACCTGATGCAGAAATGGAATTAGAAGTTGATATTACAAAAAATAAAACTACAACTACTAAAAAGGTAGTCACTCCTAAGTATAAAAATAATGTAGTAGCTGGATATTTTATGAAGCCAGTATCTGGATGTGTGAGAACTCAAGGACTTCATGGTCCATATGGCACAGCTATAGATTTTGGTTGTAAGGTTGGTACTTCAATAGTTGCTGCAGCTGATGGGGTTGTCATCCGAGCAGCATCCAGTGGATATAATGGAGGATATGGTGAAGTGGTGATCATATCTCATCCAAATGGAACTCAGACAATCTATGCCCACCTATCTCAAGTCAGTGTATCAAATGGACAAAAAGTGTCTCAAGGTCAAGTAATAGGTGCTACAGGAAATACTGGTCGCTCAACAGGTCCACATCTTCACTTTGAGACTCGTGGTACGACAAATCCATTTTAATAAAGCATTTTAAATGAAAATATGTTATATTTTTATAAATTACTAAGTTATTATTTAAAATAAAAATATGGCAAAAAGAGCAACAAGTGTAGGAAACAATAAAAAATCTCATTCACACAAAACAAAGAAAAGATTAGCAATAAAAAAGGAAACTTTAGCAGCATTAGCTGCTAAAAGAAAAAAGAGAAAGTAAAAAACAAAAACCGCTTCAAATTTAAGAAGCGGTTTTTGTTTTATTTTATACCAGTTTCTTTAATCTATTTTTCGTAAAGTGGCCAATTATTTTTTATATATTCAATTGTAATTATTGTTTTTGCGTCTTCAAATGGGTATGCCAACAATTCGTTGATAGAAAATTTGACTGTTTCTATTTGTTCTCCTTCATGATCAAGCCCTCCACCCTTTCCAATTTTATTTGATACAAACGCAATGTAGATACCAATTTTTTCTGTAGAGCCACCAGGAGAGAGATAACATTTTGTCACAAAGTCTAGGTGGTCTACCTGATAGCCCACCTCTTCGATAATTTCTCGAGAAATTGCATCTTCATTAGATTCATTTTCATCTATCACACCGGCAACAAGTTCTAAAATTTCTTTTTTTGCACCAGGGCGCCACTGCTTTACAAGAATAAACTTTTTTGTTTCCTTGTCGTACACAAGAGCACAAACTGTGTTTTTTCTTTCTACAACAATTCTGGAATAGATAGCACCCTTTTTTGTTTCAACAGTTAGTTCGTTGAGATCAAAAAATCCTTTGTAAATATTTTTTGTTTTAATTATTTTCATATACTTTTGTTATATAACTCTTTTACTCTACGAATGTGTGTTTTTTGCTCAGTAAAGTAATCTTTGCTGAAATAAGGGTTTGGAACATAAATATCTCGCTCGACAAACCCTTTTTCTGAAATTAAGTGCCCAGAAACACGTTGCACTAATTCGTAAGGAGTAATCCAAAACTGAGGATTTACATTTGTTCCAAATATAAATGGACGTTCTAGCATCTCATCAGCCGCACACAAAGTACTTGTGTTAAATAAGTAAAAATTAATATTAGAATATTTTTGTTTTATACTTCTAGAATAGTTTTTAACTATCTCGCGTGATTTCCAAAAGGATTGAAAACAATTAAGCTTGTATGGATCAGCAAGAGACCCAAAGGAAATAATATTAATTTTTTTAATCTTAATAAGCTCACTTTCAATAATATTTGAAACAATATATTTATATGTATCTGCCACAAGAGATCTCACGTCATTATCAATACCGTCAATATCATTTTCAATGATGATCTTACCCTTCTCGTCAAGTTCAGTTTTAAACTCTCCTACTAGATGAAAATATGAGATACTTTCATATTGTTGCTTTGGAATTTTTGAGACAAATGAATGTATATCTGAGTTATTAGTAAGATCAACGTTTACAATTAAATTATGATTTGGAAGTGATTTAAAATCGTGAATAGGTATTCCCTTTCTGGAGATGCCATATATGATAGTATTTGGTTCAATAATGTATTTACGTAAAAATTCTTGCCCCATTGATCCGGTAACTCCAGAAATAATTATTAATTTTTTCATATTTTTTTTAATTAACACTATATTATTAATATGTCAAGTATATTATTAATACGAATTAATATCAAAAAAAAGCTTTATTTTAAATAGCTAGTAAACTAACAGTTGACTAGCTATTTACTTTTTGTTATATTATATTCTAATAATATGTTTAAAAAACAAAAGAAAATAGAAGATTTAATATTAGAAATATTAATAGAAGGAAAAATAAGCACTCTGGACTTAATAAAAAGAATTCTCAAGATACTTCCCTATTCTAGTAAGCAAGCAATATATAAATCTTTAAAAGATCTAAGAGAAAATGAAATAGTTATTTATAAAAGAGAAGAGGTCTCTCTATCTTCTCTTTGGCTCAAAAGGGTCAGTGAATTTTTAGAAAAAGCAGAGCAAGAATATAAAGTTGATGATGGAAGAATAAATATTCTTTCTTTAAAAGAAGGGGAAAAAGTTTCTTATCAATTTAATAGTTTTTATAATACTGATATTTTTTGGGCTCATGCATTTAATTTAATGTATGATGGAACAAACAAAGATACAAATGTCTTGATTTATAATCCGCACGAGTGGTTTTTACTTGTCCGTGAAGAAAGTGAGACTTATCTTTTTAATAAATTTATAACAGATGATAGAAAATTATTTAATTATGTCCCAGAAATAGACCCGTTAGACAAATTTGTATCAAAATATTTTGATCAAAAAAATATTAAATATTATTCTAATAATAAACATCATTTTAAAAATAAAAATTACTATGTAAATGTATTTGGAGATTTTATTATTGAAGCATGGCTTGATAAAAAAGTTTCTAATGAGATAGATAAATTTTATAAAGAAACAAAAGAATTTAGCGAAGAAGCAAAAGTAAAATTATTAGAAATAGTAAATAAAAAAGGAAAAAGTAGACTGCAAATTAGTAAAAATAAAAAGAAAGCACAAGAAATCAGAAAGATTTTTGAAAAGTATTTTATTTTTAATTAATCACTAATTTTTGGTCTATATTGCAAGGCTTCTAGTATATGAGCTATCTCTATATTATCTTTTTCATCAAGATCGGCTATAGTTCTCGCTACTTTTAATACTCTATGATAAGCACGAGGCGAAAGATGAAGTTTTGTGGCATAAAGATCCAGCTCCCTCTTTGTCTCAGCGGTCAATCCAGAAAAATTAGAAATATCCTTTGAGTTCATATCACGATTTAGATCTATTTTGATATTTTCTTTTTCAAATCTTTCTTTCATTTTATTTCTGGCTTTATTTATTTTTTCTTTAAATGTTTTACTACTTTCGCCACTCACCTCTTTTGTACCAAGTTCATCATAAGAAATATTTGAGACCGAGACCCACATATCAATACGATCCATGATTGGCCCTGAAAGTTTTCTTTCATATCTCGCGATATCATTTGGTGTACAAATACATTTTTTATCTTTATTTCCTTTATTGCCACATGGGCATGGATTCATAGCTGCTATCAGCATAAATTTTGCTGGAAATCTTTCCGTACCCTTTGCGCGAGAAATAGATATATATCCTTCTTCGAGTGGCTCACGAAGTGCTTCTATAGTTTTCTTTTCAAATTCTGGAAATTCGTCCAGGAAAAGTACTCCACCATGAGCAAGTGTCACCTCGCCTGGCTTTGGAGTTGATCCTCCGCCAACAAGTGAGACATAACTCGATGTATGATGAGGAGAGCGAAATGGTGCTTTTAATATTAAATTATTTTTTGAGATTTCATTTGAGCCTGCTATCGAATGTATCCTGGTGACTTCTAAAATATTTTTATAATCAAGATCTGGCAATAGTGCTCTGGCTGCTCTTGCGAGCATGGTCTTGCCTGTGCCTGGTGGTCCGTACATGGCTAGATTGTGTCCTCCGGCTGTCGCGACGAGGAGCGCTCTCTTGGCGGCGGTCTGACCTTTCACATCTTGCATATCTATTTCTACTATCTCTTCACTGTATTTTTCTTGAAATTTTTTAGGATCTGTAGCGGGAGTTTTTAAAATTTTCTTTTTTCCAGAAACGTGATTTATCACATCTTCAAGATTTTCTACTCCATAAATATCTATATTTTTTACAAGAGCAGCTTCTTCTTCGTTTTCTTTTGGTAAAAATAAATTTTTAATTTTATTTTTTTCAGCTAATTCAGCTAATGCTAGAGCGCCCTTTAATTTTCCAACTGTCCCCTTTAAAGATAGTTCACCAACGAACATCGAGTCATTTATTTCTTGCTCGTTAAATTCTATTTCCTTATTAGCAAGAAGATAAGATATGGCGATAGGTAAATCAAAATTTGTCCCTTCTTTTTTTAAATCTCCTGGCGCGAGTGAGATTGTTGTCCTGTGTGCAGACTGTTGAGGATTACTGTATTTTGCATTGCGGAGTGCGGCGCAAACTCTGTCTTTACTTTCATCTATTGCTTTATCACCAAGACCAATAAGAGAAAAAGCACTGATTCCTCTACCAATGTCACATTCTACTTTTATAAGTTGCGCTTTTAGTCCAATTATTAATCCTGATTTTATTGAAATAAAAGACATAATTTTATTTATTGTAAGCTATCAATAGCATCAAAAAAATCTTTGAGTGAAGTAGCAAATATTACATAGTTATTATTTTTGGCATATCCGTAAATAAGTGTGACTACTCCAGCATTAGCAATCTGAAAATCTTGATTGTTTAAAGTCTTACTTTCCCAGACTAATTTATCACCAGAAATTGGTGCTTGAGGTGCAAAAGAATTTAAAGCGCTATTGATTTGTTTTTGTAAGTTTGTAGGATCGAAAAAGTTTACAACTTGCTCCAAAGAGCTCGATGTGGAATTGATATTTATACTTGTACTGCTATTTAAATTATTATCACTACTTGTGGATATGACAGCATTTAAGTCTATATTATCTGCCGCTATTTGCTCTAGATTAAAAGTCTGTACCAGGTCTCGTCCAAGATCTTTTTGGTGCGATAATATATATGCATAAAGTTGGCTATAATTGTCTATCCCAGTACTAGGATCGTTTGGCTTGATAGTCAGTATTATGAGATTATTATTTTGAGTGGAGGTCTTTATGTATGGAGCTATTCCTATAGCAAGATTTGGAAATAGTTGATTGATACTATTTTTATCATAGCTTGACTGGTCTGCTAATTTTTTCATCTCTTCTGCTTGTTTGTTTATCAAGTCTTGTGCTTGCTTTGCTTTGTAATTTGTATAAAAATAATATCCTACAGCCGATACAGATCCTAAGACAAACAAAATAGACACAAGTGTAAGAATTTTTTTTGTAATAGAGCTTCCACCATCAGTATTTTCTGATACCAAGATACTATTTGTACCAACAATTTTTTCCACTCCTCCAGTGATTGGAGCTTCGTCAAAATTTCTATTTTCATTTACATCGTCTTCAAATGTGTGAATAGTTGGTATGTATGCCATAAATATATTTTATCACGTTTTATTTAAGAAAATTTTTATCTTGCTATTATTTTCTGTTTATATTAGTATAAAGTCAGTCTTGTAATTTATTTTTAACCTAAAACAATCATTAATAAAATGAGAAGTTTAAAATTTCTTTTGCTAGGAGTTGTTTTTATTTTTCTGTTTGTCGGCTTGCCGGTTTATCTTTTTACAAAATCGGTCTTTATTACCAAAATGGTAATTCTTTTTATTGCTGGTTTCTATCTTGGTTTTTTGAGTTTGGTGCATTGGCTGAAAAAGATTTTTCACAACAGATCAATTTCAATCATTTTGGATGGTATTTCTACTATACTTATAGTGGTGATATCTATACCTATAATGATAGTATTACGATATGTTTGGTTGTTTCTGTTAAAATATTTTCCTGAAAGTAGGTACAAGTATTCACACTTTATAATTACCGGGATATTATTTTTAATAGGAATAAAGCTCAAGTTTGAAGGAAAATTTTGCCTTGATGCAAAAATTGCCATCTTTAACCATTCAAGCCCTTTAGATTATCTCCTTATTCCTTATTTTATGCCAATGCTGCCTTATAATATTGTAGCAGGTATAAATCTTAAGAACAACAAAAAAACATTAGAAGATAAGGTTGTTTCTTGGTTTATAGGCGACATTATAAAAGATTGTCTGATTCCTGTAGACAGAGAAGATGACATTTCAAAAATGAAAGCATATAAAACCATGTTAAGGGAATTAGGAAAAGGAAAGATTGTAGGACTTTCTCCTGAAGAGGGTAGGATTTCGAAGAAACTGGTAAATAAAGGATCTGTATTAAAACCCGAAGAAGAGTTTTCTGAAAGTGCTTTTAGAGCCTCATTTAAGTATGGTTATAAAATTCAAGTTGTTATGCTTGATTGGCCGGTTATTTGGTTCGGAAAAGACGATGAGCGTTTTGGTATCCATCCCACAACTATCAGAATATCTTACACAACAGTACTTTCTCAAAAAGATTTTAAATCTAAAGAAGATATGAGAGAATATTGTTATGATTTGATGGAGCAAAAACTTTCTTCATCAAAAAACGTTCAAAGATTCCTAAAAGAATTACAAAAGTAAGAAAGAAAAAACAAACCAATAAGGTCAGGACACATTAGTTCTGACCTTTTTTATTTCTCGAAAATCTTTTTCCAGATTTATTTTTCATTCCTCTGTGAGAAATTATAAATTTTTCTGGATTGTCACACATATCCACAAACTCTTCACAAGCTTCACGAAGTCTTGAAGAGGTAGATTTGCCGAAAGATATCACTTCTACCTGAGTTGTGATTTTTAGATATTCTACTAATGGTTCAAAGTCTCCATCACCTGTCGCCAGGACGATAGCGTCTACTTTTGGTGAGATACGGATCGCATCTATTGCTAGTCCGACATCCCAGTCGCCTTTTTTGTTTCCTCCATAAAAGATTTGTAGATCTTTAGTTTTGGTCTCGATTCCAATTTTTGTTAATGCGTCAAAAAAGTTTGCTTCATCTCTTTCTTCTGTTGAGATGACATAAGCGATAGCACGTATGATATGTCTCCCTGCCACAGCTTCGTCGAGTACATTTTTAAAATTAACTTTTGCATTATAAAGATTTTTTGCACTGTGATATAGATTTTGAGCATCAATGAGCACAGCCACTCTCTGATCTTTATGTTTTATTATAGACATACAGTTTGTTTATTTAATTATTTTTAAAATATAAAATTGCACTTTTTAATTTAATATGAAAATTCTTACTTACTTATTATAGCAAGATTAATTAGATAGTTTAACAATTAAAAAGTCTTCAACTAGTGAAGACTTTTTAATTTATCCACGAAGACCTAGTTTGTTTACTACCACCTTGTGTCTTTCTGGTTTATTTTTTGAAAGATATTTTAGGTGGGCTCTTCTATCTGCTACCATTTGGATCAATCCTCTTCTTGAATGATTGTCTTTTTTGTGAGTTTTAAGATGATCAGTGACTTCTTCTATTCTGCGTGACAAAATAGCAATCTGAGACTCTGCAGATCCTGTATCGTTGGCATGCATCTGTACATCCTTGATAGCGTTAGCTTTTTTTCTTTTTGTAAGCATAAAAATTTGTTAATTAATCTTGACTTGTATAAGTTTATATATCATATCATACTTTCCGGAAAAATGCAAGTATTATATCAAAAATTAAAAGGCTTTAAGTTCACATCTTAAAGCCTTGATATTTTATCCATGTATTGGACATTCTGGGTCTGGGTTTGGGTTATCATTGTGTACTGGGCAATAATTACTTACATGATAAACTCCTTTTTTTTCATCCCAGTTCTCAGGTGGTGGATTTTGACAATCGCATTTAGTTGGGCACGTACATTTTTTAATTCTAAAAATCTTTTTCAATATTTTTTTTAACATAATCTTAATTTTATGTGTGAAAAATATAATTTATATATAACTTATTTAATATTATTAAATAACCAAGTTTTTGTCAATTATATTTTTCTTTATTTTTTCTGTTAAAATATGTATATGTCGCAAAATATTTCAAAAAAAGACCTTATAGATTTGAAAAATAGCTTCTTAGAGTATGTAGAAATTGAAAAAGGGCGCTCTCTTTTGACGGTTAGAAATTATGATCACTATCTAAATAGATTTATAAAATTTCTCGAGCAAAGCAAAGTCAGCTCTGTCGACGATAGAGTTATGCGTGAGTATAGACTTTATATAAATCGCCTCCCTGCTACGACCAATAAAAGCTCAAAAAATAAATTATCAGAAACTCTTGATAAAAAGACTCAAAATTATCATCTGATTGCCCTCCGTGCTTTTTTAAAATATTGCCGCAAAAAAGGAGTTTTGATTTTTGATCCAGAAAAAATAGAATTGGCTAAGACTTCTCAAAGAGAGCTAGATCTAATTTCCGAAAAAGATCTAGAAAATCTACTAGATTCACCAAGTAAATTTTATGAGATGAAAGTGAATGAGGACATTGGAAAGAAAAATAAAAATACAGCACTTTTGAGACAAAAATTATTTTTAACTTCACTTCGTGATAAGGCTATACTAGAGACATTTTTTTCTACAGGTCTACGTGTCTCCGAGCTTTGCTCTCTTGATCGTGATGAAGATCTTTCTTCTGGTGAAATATCAGTCAGAGGAAAAGGCGGAAAGATAAGAGTGGTCTTTTTTTCTGATGCAGCCATAGATGCTATAAAAAAATATTTAAAAGAAAGAGTGGATGTAGATGACTCTATGTTTATAGATTTGTCTCTCACATCTGGCGGGAGAATAAAAAATGGTAAAGACCTAAGGCTCACACCTCGCTCAGTAGAGAGGATTATAAAAAAGTATGCAGAGTTTGTTGGTATTTCAAAAAAGTGTACCCCTCATGTTCTTCGTCACTCTTTTGCGACAGATCTACTTCGTAATGGCGCCGATCTGCGTACTGTGCAAATGATGCTTGGACATGCAAGTATTTCTACGACCCAGATTTATACCAATGTCACCAACAAATTCCTTAAAGATCAGTTTAAAAAATTTCACGGGAAAGATCGTAAATAAAAGAAAAGTATTTTTTCAAGTTGGGCCCCGCAAGCGAAAAACTTTCAAAAACACTTTTCTTTTATTTGTGCTAAAATATTTTTATGAAAATAATAACTTGGAATGTAAATGGTCTTAGAGCGATAGAGAAAAAAGGAGAGTTGGATAATCTTATTAAAAAATATAATCCTGATATCCTTTGTCTTCAAGAGACAAAGTCGGAAATGGAGCAGCTTCACGATAATACTAAAAATAAAGAAGGATATTATTCTTTTTTCGAGTCCTCAAAAATGAGAAAAGGATATAGTGGTGTGGCTATTTATACAAAGATTCATCCAGTAAAAGTGACTGGTACAATGGGATATAAAGAAGAGGAATTTTTAGATAATGAAGGTAGGACTATCATTGCTGAGTACCAAGATTTTTATTTAATAAACTGTTATTGGCCAAATGGAGGAAAAAGTGAAGAGCATTTTAATTATAAATTAGAATATTATAAAAGATTTTTAGATCTGGCTAGAAAATTAGAAAAGAAAAAACCTGTCATCTTTTGTGGTGATGTAAATGCGACAGTGGCTGACATTGATCTTGCTAGGCCAAAAGAAAATGCTGGACATGTTGGTTGTACTAGAGAAGAGAGAGACCTGTTAGCTGATTTTAAAAAATATTTTTTGGATATATGGAGAGAAGAAAATCCTAAAAAAGAAGAATACACTTGGTGGGATATGAAGACAAGAGCGCGTGATAGAAATATTGGATGGAGAATTGACTATTTTTTCATTTCAAAAATTTTAAAAAATAAAGTTAAACAAATAAAAATACTGGGCGATCAACTCGGTTCTGATCATTGCCCAGTATTTTTAGAAATCTAATTTTTTATTTTCTATTTTACAAATATTGAAGGAGGGGTATTTGTATTTATGCAGGTATTAATAGTTATGATTTTTGTTTCTGCGCATATTCCAGGATAAACATTGAGATATCCCCACTCTGGTCCAGATACGGTGCCATATTCTGCACATATATTTTGATTTGGAGCAATATCTTCATTTGTGTGCTGAATACCAGAAGGATCTATGTATGAATTATTTTTTATAGTTGCTCCAGTATTATTATAGTATTCTGTATAAGTCTTTATAATTTGTTTATTTGTGTCACAGTCTAAGATAGTTATAGGTTTACTGTAAATTCTTACAGTTGTACTTATCGAATTGCTACCGTATGCATACAGATCTACAATTCTGCTAGAATAATAGTCATCAGCAGGTGTATTACTTGGTATTATCATTGTGTCTTCAAAATAAGGTTCAACGTCTTGTATGCTATTTCCAGATAAAGATATGTCATTTTGAGTTTCTATATTTGGATTGCCAAAAGAAATTTTTAGAAGTGAAGGAGCTCTAGATACATAGTGAGGGGGTACAGGTGTGCAATTAGTATCGTCTCTTACAACAACATTGTCCTCTATTACATATTGTTCATTACATTCTGTTGAATCAGTAATGTTTGATATTTGTCTCAATGTTTCACCTTTGCCATATAAATCCTTATCCGTAGATAGTGTTAAGGTAAGAGTATTATACCAGCGAGATTCCGTCCAACTTGATCCAGCTCCCGCAGCTACGCTAGCTGTAGTGTATTCGATAACATAATAAGTGTATGCACTGGCAGTATGTATTTCTATCAAAAATATTATCGCCAATAAAATCATCTTATAGTTTTTAAATTTCATAAATTTTAATTGTCCATACTCTCTCTCTTTTTAAGAGATGTTATTCCGTATCCGACTAATACTAAGACTATCAAGAATACAAACATGTATATTTTATTTATGCCATTTATGGTTGTAGCAGTATGTACATCTGGATTTATATTTATATCTGTCACAGGATTATTAAGATTAATCTTGGTCGAGTCCAATATATTTCCTTTTTCATCAGCTATACTTACACTAGCAACGTCTCCAGCACAATCTCTCTCGATATTTATTTTTAGGCTTTCTTTTCCTATGGATACTGGCGTACTAGAACTTGATTTAGAATACGATCCACAAACATTTCCATTTTTATCAGATATTGTAGCTTTTATAGTATTCTTTGATAGGTTTGACCCATTCCAAAATACTTCAAGGTTTGCAATATCGCCTTTTTTGTATTCTGTTTTATCTAGTATTGTATTTTGTATTGTCGCAGAAGACCCAGTGACTCTATACACTATTTTATTTGAAAGAGAAATTTTTGCTTGAGAGCTATTAATTAAAAACGTGTCTACAAAATAAATTTGTGGATTTGTATTCGTTGGCAATTCAAAAGATATGTCCTGTGAAGTTTTTGCTTTTATTGAGATATCCTGCTCTATGATGTTTTTGGAAACAATATCACCAAACTGATCTCTTTTGTGAGTAATGAGGCTTATTTTTAGATTGTTGAGATTGTTGTTTCCATTGTTTGATATTTTACAATTTGTAATCAAAATATCATTTGAGGAAATACTTATTCCTTGTTCAGAGGCGTATTTTGTAGAAGAAGCATCGTCTTTTATTGATAAGTAGCAGCCATCTATAGTGGGCGCTATATAGTTATTATTTATTGTAATAATTCTTTCTGGAAATCCAGCTGGCATATATGCTAAAGGAAGACCATTTTGATTTTTTACAACTATCATCAATTTATATTTACCGCTTATTATAAACTTAGGTAGTGTATATTTGATTTGAATATTTTTTGATCCTTGAGGCCCAAGTGTCAGAGCTTCATTTGCTAATTGAGTATCAATGATAGCAGAAGTCGATGCGTCTAAAAGTTGGAGTCCGTATCTGATATTTGACTGTATTCCTTCATGATTATAAATTTGGAATGATACAGAATAATTGTCTGCATCTATTTTTGTACTGGTAGCATTGTACACATCGACTGTGGCTACAAGCAGAGCAGTTGTTTTTATTGGTGTTGTAGTTTTTGAAGCGGTAGCAGCTTTTACTTTTACCCCCACAAAACTAATTATCAATAAAGTCGATAAAAGTATTGTTAATATTTTTTTCATTTTTTTGTTTTGTAAATAAATTAATAAATATAAAGTTTAATAATAAACCAAACTCTATAGAATCTCTCAATTCATACTTGAATTATATCAGAGTATCTATGTTTATTATTTTATTTTATCCACAAAAATACTCACCAGTTTTATTTGATGAGTATTTTATGTTGTCTTGTATTGATTAGTCTTTTTGGCTTTTTTTAATTCGCATTTTTTTGTGTTCATGTTTTTGCCCTCTATTTTCTTTTACGGCTTTATGGAGCTGGGATTCTATTTTTGTCTGATAATATTTATAGGCAGGAGATATCGCATTCCCATTGCTATTACTAATATTTTGAGCGCTACTAAACATCATTGTAGATGCCAGAGCCGCTCCAGATAAAGCTATTAAAGTTTTTTGTATTCTTTGTGATCTGTATCTTCGCATAATTATTTTAATAATTAATATGTTTTTAAAATTTTAAATGAGCTTATAAAATAAAACTAACTAAATTTTGTTTGAAATTACACACCATTTTCTTATTTTTTTGGATTTTCTGTAATTTATCTCATCCAGTATGCTTTATATTACAATGTTTTTTTAAAAATATTACAAAAATTATAACGACTTTTGCTTTTTAACAAATAAACAAATATTTTTGTTATTTCAAAGCCTTAATTCCTGGTAATTTTCCTTCATTTGACAGGAAATCTAACATTGCTCCACCGGCTGTTGAGACAAAGATATTATTTTCTGATTTTATTTTTAATTTTTTAGTGAAAACCAATGTATCTCCTCCGCCAATGAGTATATTGTTCTTATTTTTTTTGATTTCTTTTAGTGTGGCTATAGTCCCAAAAGAGAATCCTTGTTCATAATTACCTAATGGTCCATTCATTATTATATTTTTAGAATTTTTAATCTCTGCTTTAAGTATTGAGAAAGTAGCTGGTCCTATATCAGAGATTTTATCTTTTTTATTTAAAAGATTTATATCTTTTAAATTGTTATCTGCCAATATAGTATCCACAGGTAGTAGTATTTTTTTATTTTTTATATTGTTGAATAAATCTTTCTTTTCAGATTCGGATAATTTAAAATTCTCCTCTACGGCCGATTGCCCAATTTCATTATTTATTACGTCTTTTAGTATTTGGTTGGCTATTCCTCCCCCCACAAATATCTTATTTCCATTTTTTAATAATTTTTTTATAAGAGGTAATTTTGTAGATATTTTTATACCAGAAATTATGACTAAAGTATTATTTTTTGGATTTTTAGATAATTTGATAGTCTTATTTATTGTGTTTATCTCTTTTTTTGCCAAATCTCCCAGTCTTATTTTTTTTCCTTGTCTTTTAAAGATTTTTGGGATACCTACTATTGAAGCGTGGGCTCTGTGCATACTAGCAAAGGCGTCATCAATATATTCATCTCCCTTGTCTGAAAAATATTTTGATGTTTTTATGAATTCTTTAGAATTTAGTTTGGCAGTTTCCCCTTTTTGCCAACGAACATTTTCTAAAATTTCAATATTTTCATTTTCTTTTTTATCAAGTTTTTTCCTGAGATAGTTTTCGACTGGTTTTAAAGTTTCATTTTTTTCTCCTTTTCCTAGATGTGACAATATTATGATTTTATTTTTTTTAGAGAGTTTTTTGATTTCTGGTATGACAGCGTCAATTCTTTCTGTTTCCAATATTTTATTATTTTGATAATCAATAGGCACATTTAGATCAAGTCTTAAAAGTATTTTTTTCATGATTTTTATTTTTTGTGATTTATTTTATAGTATAAATTATTTTTGCTAAAACTTCTGGTGATAGTGATTCTTCATTCACCAAGACTCCATCTACTCCACCGCTTTTCATTATTTCTTTTATATTGTTTTCTGTTATTTTTCCACTGTAAACTATTTTTATTTTTTTTGCATTATCAATACCAAACATATTTGCTACAGTTCTTCTTATGGCTATTGTCTTTTCCAAACAATCGTCCATGTCTGTTTGCTCTATTTTTGAAAATTCTCCTCCTGGCTCATAGCATATTATCAATTTATCAAATAGATTGTAGTGTAGATTTTTTATAGTTTTTTTAATTATTTCATTTATACTTTTAAAGTCTTCTAAATTATTTTCTTTTATAAAAAAGATTGCAATCACTCCATTTTCTAGTGTCGCTCTTATTTTTTCTTCTAGTTTTTCTAGCTTTTTTAAAGCTGGTGATATTATTTTACTTTCCTCTCTTTTTTCTTCTTCTATTTTTCTACTTACACCATTTAGTCTTTCTAGCAATATCTTATTTGCTTCTATCTTTCCATTTTTTCTATCCTCTTTTTTAGCTTTCTCCATCTCTTTATCATTTATATTTTCTAAAATATTCTCTTCGTGAAATATATCCGAATCATTTAGTATTACAAACTGGGCGCCCACACTCTTTAGTTGTGTGAGAGATATAGAATTGTTTATATTTGAGACCTCTACTTCGTCAAAGTTTTGAGCCCCAATGAGTATATTTTTTAAATTTCTATTCTTTTTTTCATTTATAAAAGTTTGGATTGGAAATATAAATGGTGATGGTAAAGATAAAAGAAAATTTAAACTCTTATTTTTCTTATTTTTCTTTTGTAAAATATCAAATTCTTTACTTAATTTTTCTAGCGTTTTTTTAGCTTCTGATAGACTTTTTGGATTGCTTTTCCAATTACTTATAATTATAGGTGTTTTTAATTTTGACATGAAAATATTTTATCATAAAAAATATTTTCTGATAAATTATTTTAATTTGTCAGCTGCTTCCGTTGCTAGCTTGTCAGCCATCTCATTACCTTTTATGCCAGCATGACCCTCGACATATTCCCAGGATATTTCTTTAAATCCTCTTTCTTCTAATTTTTCATTTATTATATTTTTTAATTTTAACAATTCTTGCCAAAGCTCTTTGTTGGCGACTTCTTTTCTATTAGATCCTTTCCAGTTATTTTTCTCCCAACCTTTTATCCATTCTGTGATTCCATGTTTTACATATTTAGAATCAAGCTTTATTTTTATTTTTACTTCTTGATTATCTAATATTTTAGAAATATTCTTTTTAAGATATTTCAGAGACTCAATCGCTGCGATCAGCTCCATCTTGTTATTTGTTGTATCTTTTTCTCCTCCAGAAAGATTGGTAGTATAAAGTTTATCTTTTATTACTTCAATATAAACTCCCCACCCACCAGGTCCAGGATTGCCACGACTTGCTCCATCGGTATAAAGTGTTATTTTCATAAAAATATTTTAACACAAAACTTATATATTTATTTAATAAATTTTATCAATATATCTCTCCTAAAATTATCCCATTCTATATTTACAAGATGCTCTTTTTTGGATAATAATTCTTTTTCTCTATTTTCACTAACAAAAAACTCTATACCTCTCTTTTCTCCAATAATTATTTCCAAATGCTCTTTATTTTTACCAAATCTTTTAGATTTTACATTATGATTTCCATCTAATTTTATTTTAAATTTAGGCTTTGGATTTTCTACGCCAAAAGGTGAAAAGATTTTTATTTCTTCATATATTTTTCTATTTATCTCTCCTATTTTAATTAATATAAAATCTTTTTCTAGTTTTTCTTTTTTATCTTCTTTTAGATTTCTATTTATATTTTTACTATATTCTTTTAAAAAATTTTCAAAATCTTTTATTTGGTCTTTATGAATAGCAAAACCTCCAGCAGCTTCATGTCCTCCAAAATTTTCTAAAAATATTTCACCTTTTATCATTATTTCTACTACATTTAGGTTGTCTTCCCCTACTCTCACACTCCCTTTCATGATATTTTTATCTTCCCCCATCCCCCAGATAAAGCAAGTCTTACCAGTTGTCTCACCTATTTTAGCAGCAATCAGCCCCAGTATCCCTGGTCCCCAATTTTCATCTCCCAAAAATATTATTTCCTCCTCTTTTAATTTTTCTATATCTATAGATTCTATCGCCTCTTTAGTGTTAAATTTTCTATTGGTATTAAATTTTTCTAATTTTTCAGCGTAGTCTACAGACTCATCGTTGTGAAGTAAAGCGTTAAATGCGTCTATAGGATCTGCCATCCTTGATGCAGAGTTTATTCTTGGTGCAATACCAAAAGCTATGTCGTCTTCATTTATTTTGGTCTGATCTATTTTTGCGTTGGCTAAAATTTTTTGCAATCCTGGCCTGCTTGATTTTCTCAAGACTTGCAGCCCATATTTTACTAAAAGTCTATTTTCATTTTTGAGTGGTACTAGATCAGCGACAGTCGATATAGCTACCATATCGAGTAGCCACTTTTCCCAGCCCTCTTTTACATTATATTCCTCTCTGTATTTATTTAAAAAAGCATGTACAAGCTTCCATGCTGTAGAGCAACCACACAAAAATTTTTCTTCATATTTATCGTCTGCTTGCTTTGTGTTTATTATTGCAAAAGCATCTGGTAAAATTTGCTTATTTTTTTCATTCAAGATTGGCAGATGATGATCCGTTAGTATCACATTTATATTATTTTCTTCGGCAAACTTTATCTCTTCAATATTTGTGATACCAATGTCGATAGTGATCATGAGAGAATATTTTTCCTCAATAAATTTTTCTATAGCCTTTTTATTTAATCCATAGCCCTCATTGTGGCGATGTGGAATATAGACTGAGAAATTTTCATAATTTATTTTTTTAAAAAAGTCGTGCAACACAACAGCCCCGGGTATGCCGTCACAATCATAGTCAGCATAGATTACTATTTTCTGATTCTCATCTATTGCTTTTTTAATTCTCTCTAGAGACTTATCTATATCTTTAATTTTTTCAGCAGGGTAAAGATCTCTCTCCCAATTTGGTTTAAAATATTTTTCCATCTCCATTTCGTTTTCTAGATCAAGACCAAGCGTCTTAGAAATTTGCTTTTGTAAGTCTGAGAGTATCATAATGATAGAGATTATAGCAGTATTTTCAGTTTCAGAAAAAGACTTGCAAAAAATATTTTATTATGTTATTCTATTTTTAGATTTTAGAATTTATTTAATGGGTTAGTAAGAACAAGCCACGATGAAAATCGTGGCTCTCTTTATTTTTATAGTCTAAATTTCTTTTTGATTTCCTCTTTTTGTTTTTCGTTTTCTTGCTCCATTTTTTCTTTTCCACTATTTGCCAGATTTTCTATTTTTTTTATATCTAAATTATTTAATTCTATAGTTCTAGCTTTCAAATATTCTTCAGTATTTTTACTTGCGTCATCTATAACCTCCTCAAACAGAGCATTCAAAATAAGGCCAATTTTTTTTCCAGGTTTTTCATTTAGTATCTGCATTATTTTTTCACCATTAATTTTTAGAGTTTTGAGTGATATTGGATCTCTTAAAGCTTCTTCTATCATACTTTCAAACATTCTTAATCTGTAAGGTTCTTCTTTTTTTGTTCCTGAACCCATTCTGTCACAGATTCTTACATTTATAAGATCCCAAATATTTTCTTTTCCAATATTGACTATCAATCTTCGTACAGCTGCTAGAGTAATTTGTTCTGTATCAGAGAAAAACATATGCCAGCGGACCATCTTTGAGACTTTATCAATAAACTTTTTATCAAATTTCAATCTTTCTAAAATTTTCTTTGTCATTTTTTCACCGACAACCTCATGTCCATAAAAAGTGTAATCATTTCTATTTTGATCATATCTTCTAGTTTTTGGTTTTCCGATATCATGAAATAGTGCAGTCATCCTAGTTTCTAGATCGTAATTCTTTTCTGCAGCATGATTGAGTGATCGGAGTGAATGCTCAAAGACATCATAAGTGTGATGACCATTTTGCTCTACTCCAACAGAAGAATCTAATTCTGATGAAATATATTTTAAGAGTCCAAGCTTTTGTGAAATGACTAAAGCTTGCATTGGCTCAGGTGACATAATAATTTTTATAAATTCGTCACGAATTCTTTCTTGAGATATTTTTTCTAAATTATTTGCAAGTTTAAATATCGCAGAAAATGTCTCACTAGAAATCACATATCCAAGCTGTGCTGAGAAGCGTATAGCACGAAGCATGCGAAGTGCGTCTTCATTAAATCTTTCTTCTGCATCACCAACACATTTAATATTTTTATTTTTTATATCTTCTTGACCAGCAAATGGATCTACTAAAATATTTTTTATTGGATCATAGGCAATAGCATTGATTGTAAAATCTCTTCTCTTAAGATCTTCTTCTATAGTTTTGCCCCATTCAACTTTTGTTGGATGACGAAAGTCTTCATATTCACCTTCTGTCCTATAGGTTGTGACTTCGATTATTTTTTCTGTCTCATCATTTTCATTTCTGATTTTTACTCCAACAGTACCAAATTTATTTTCGTAGACAGTATCGTCTTCACCAAAAATGTTTATTATTTCTTCTGGTATTGCATTTGTTGCTATGTCCCAGTCATTTGGCTCTCTATCGATAATCATGTCACGAACACATCCACCGACAAGATAGCTTTCAAAATTATTTTTAGACAACATTTCACAAACCCAAATTACATCTTCTGGAATTTTATTATTATTTATTTGGTTTTGTGAATTATTTTGTCTCATTTTTATTCATCAACTTCTCCATCAAATACGTCATTCTTTTCATCAGCTTCTGCGTCAGCTTTGGTGACATGAATAGTTCCTTTTTTATGATTTGGTGTAGCGTAAACTGTGTATAGTTTTAGATCTTCACTACCAGTATTTACAATATTATGCTCTGTGCCAGCTGTGATGACTACCACATCTCCGTCTACTAAATCCCTCTCGACCCCATTGAGTATAGATTTTGCGTTTCCTTTTTCAATTCTAATAAATTGATCAATGTGATGAATCTCCATACCAATATCTCCTCCAACAGGAATACTCATGACTACGATTTGCATAAATTTAGAAGTGTAGAGTACTGTTCTAAAATTTGTATTCTCCAAACTAGCTTTTTCAATATTTGTTATAAATGACATAAATTTATTTTATTTAACCAAAGATTTCTAATATCATTATTATACACCAGTCAGATTTTAATGTGCCCCCGCCAGGATTCGAACCCAGAACAGCGGTTCCGAAGACCGATGTGATATCCATTTCACCACGGAGGCTTTATTTAATGATAACAAATAAAAGACTGAAGTCCTATAAAAATTTAGAGTTTATTTTTTGTGCGGCGTAAGGGAATCGAACCCTTGTCCCCTGCTTGGAAGGCAGGTATTCTACCACTAAACCAACACCGCATTAATGTAATAATATCACAAAAAAGATTTTTTTACAAAACTATAATATATAATAAAAGAAAAACCACTCATTTAAGCGAATGGTTTTTCATAGTCCTCTAACTCATAAGCGGAATTCTGTTTATATGATCATTTATCTGGGAATATTATTACTAATATCCTCAAGCGGCACTCTTCAAAATATTTGAAGCACGGCCTTGCACACAGGTAAGTATTTTGCCGTTTCATCCGAACTAAATCGGTTCGTCACTGTTCGCAACTCTCGCCTTGCGGCGGACGGGCGTTACCCGCTACCATTTTAACTTTTTACAAAGTATGTGTTCCGACTTTCCTCAAGATTTAAAATAAGTTAAATCTCGCGATCATTTGAGGAAGAGATGTATATAATAACAAAATTAATATTTAAATTCAATTATTTCAATATAGTGAAATTAAAAAAATTATTCCCAATTTTCCCACTCCCCTCCATTTTCTACATTCACAAAACCTTTTTCTTCTAAAAAATTTTTTGCCATTTCTGCTCTGCTACCACTTCTACAAACTAGCAGTATCTTTTTATCTTTATCTATTTTAGCTAATTCTGTTTCATCAAAATTTTCTTCAAGCTCATCAAGTGGAATATTCACACTTCCTTCCGCATGTTCTAGATCAAACTCTTCTTTTGTTCTTACATCAATAAAAAAATCAAAATCTTTTTTATTCATATCTTTTGTCGGAGTGCAGGGATTCGAACCCTGAGTCGCTGGTACCCAAAACCAGAATGTTAGCCGTTACACCACACTCCGAAACATTCTTATAAAACGATTTTATCACAAAAAAGACTTTTCTCAAAACATATTGATATATAAAATACTTTTTAAAATGAGGTCCCGCTTCGCGAAACATTTTCAAAAGTATTTTACATATTTAGGTTATTTTATTTTTATTTTTTTTAATCCCACCAATCTCTCATCAGCTAAAACTCTCACCCTCCACTCCCCTTCAGAAATATTTTTCATATAAGAATATCCCCTATATCCAGTCTCTCTTCCACCGGATACAGAATAATTTATTCTCGCCATTTCTATCCAAATTTCTTTTGTATAATCATATTTTTCCCAGACATGAGATATTTCAGCTGTGACATTTGATGGAGATATGATACTAGAAAAGAAATAGATTCCACTATCTTTTATATTTGTAAAATTATAATAATTATCTTCTAGATACCAAAATTTTTTATTTTCTACTAATCCATTTTTCTCTTTTATATAATTTAAATCAGAAGCGTATTCTTCTTTGTAGATATTTGAATAAAACCCAGATTCTCCCAAAGCTAGAGGTACAGCAGGAATATAGTTTATATAATAAAGTCTTAAAAGTAAAAATGGAAAAAAAACCGAAAATACAATCAATAATACAAATTCTTTTCCTGAAAGATATATTCTCTGCAGTATCAGTGTCATGATAGAGATCAAAATCGCAGAGACTAAAATAGAAATCAAAAAGGTATTGCTATTTACTTTGTTTAAAACTATAGGCACATCAAATATTACAAATAAGGTCACTCCGATGAAAAATAGTAAAATATCTGGGACGATACCATATAAAAATTCATTAGCTAATATCGCTAGTATCACAATCAAAAATATAGGCCACATCTGAATAACATCAGAGCTCCTAAAATAATACACTAGTACATGAGACAAAAGTGTTCCTAAAAAGAATGAGACAAGATATGTCACCCAACTATTCATTTTTTCTAAAAATCTATGAGTTCTACTTTTAGTATTTTCAGACTCAGATTTTTCTTGGTCTTTATTTTTTTCTTGTTCTTGCTTTTTTATAGATTTATTTCTGGCTCTTAGTCCCCTTTTTATCCATTGTCTTATTAGGAGTAAAGCGAAGACAAGTCCTATATCAAATGGTGCTACCCATATATAATACGGAGAAGTCACTTTTGGTAAGAAAAATAAATCTACACCAAATCCAACCACAAATGAGATAGTTTTAAAATGCTTTATAAGTGCTTTTATGAAATTCATTATCTAATTATAATATAAATTATTACAATAAAATATTTTTTGTTGAAAAATTTTATAAAATCATTTTTTCATATATTTTGATCTTGGCCTGCTTTCTTTCTGTGTTTAAAAATATTATTATGCTCATAATTTCTATTTCCGTCTTAGTCTCATCTATTTTTTTATAATTTAAATAGTTTTTTATAGCTTTTAAAAGCCTTTTTCTTTTTTCATGTGAAATGTTGTTTTCAGGTCTAAAAGACATATCTTTTATTTCGTTAAAAGACGAAATTTTTTTAGTTTTTACTTCTATAAAGTACAGTTTATTGTTTTTTCTTGCCACAATATCTATTTCCCCTCCTCTACAATTGTAATTTCTATCTAAAATCGTGAAATTTTTATTTTTTAAATAAAAATACGCTACATCTTCTCCTTTTTTACCAATTTCATTATGTTGAGCCATAATTTATACAAATTATTTATATTTTATCATGAATAATATTTTATTTTTGTGTTACACATGAAATTTTAATACTAATTATGTATACATATTTCATATGTAACGGTACGGGTCTATAGATGTATGTTTTTTAGTTAACTTTTCATATGTAACGTTTATTTATATTTTAATTTAATTAAGTAGATAAATTGTATTAAAAACTAATTAATTTATCTTTCACAAGAAACCATTTATTATATTATTTTATTATATTATTATATAAATTAGTTTCACATGAAACAATATTTAAATATTATTCTAGATAATCTCTACAATATTTTCTACAAAAAGTCATTTTTTAGAGACATTCTTATTTTGTCCTTATAATACATAGACATTTTGTCGATTAAAAAATTAAAATCTTTAAAAATAAAGGTATTTTATAATCGTCATAAGCTTTAAAAAGACTTTTCAAAGTGTCTTTTTATCCCCATATACACGGACTTGTCCACTGTTTTGACGTTTATAAACATTTTTGAGCATGTCTCTTTAGTACAATATCAGCCTGATTTATTGTGATATCATATAAATATGAAAGAATCAGGAAACTATAAAAATATAAAGATAAATCTTGAATGGGCTCAAGTTTTAAAAGATTATTTCGAGACTAATAACTGGAAAGATTTATCTATATTTATCAAAAGCGAATATTTGGACAAAAATAAAAAGATATTTCCAGAAGCAAAAAATGTCTTTAAGGCTTTCGATTTGACTCCTTTTTCTAAAGTAAAGGTCATAATTTTAGGCCAAGACCCATACCATGATGATAAACAGGCGAATGGATTATGTTTTTCTGTCCCTAAAGGTCTGGTTTTGCCGCCATCACTTAAAAATATATATAAAGAAATTGAAACAGATCTGAATATTAAAAAGGATTTCACGGATGGAGATCTTGGAAAATGGGCAGAGCAGGGGGTATTTTTATTAAATAGTATATTGACTGTAATAGCTCATAATCCAGCTTCACACAGAAATAAGGGATGGGAAAGTTTCACGAATGAAGTAATAAAGACTCTATCTGATAAAAGACAAAATTTAGTATTTATGCTTTGGGGTAATTATGCTAAATCAAAAAAGTCTTTAATAGATACAAAAAGACATTTAGTATTGGAAGCTCCACATCCTTCACCATTTTCTGTGCACACAGGATTCTTTGGTTGTAAGCATTTTTCTAAATGTAATGAATATTTAAAGAAAAATCAAATAGGGGAGATTGATTGGTAGTATTTTTTATATTATCCTAACAAAATATTTATTTCGAATGGGGCTCCGCTTCGCTAAACATTCTCAATAAATATTTTGTTCTAATTAATATTATATTTTGGAAAAATATAAATTTTGTGATAAAATATAAATCAATGCGGTGTTGGTTTAGTGGTAGAACACGTCCTTGCCAAGGATGAGACAGGAGTTCGATTCTCCTACGCCGCACAAAAGTTTCACAAGAAACATAAAACAAAATACCCTTATATATAAAGGGTATTTTGTTTATTTCTTATTTGTAGTATTTTAATTACCAATTAAAAAAAGATTTTACTTTTTGAAACCAAGAGCTGTTCTCTGTACGAATAGGAGCTTGATTGTTTATAGCGTTTACTACAGGACTGACTACATTTTTGTCTACTGTCTCATCTATAGAATATTTTTTTACAGTATCTGTGGTGACAGTTTTTAGAGTTTTAATAGGAGCTTTTAAAGTTTTAGTATTTGCCGCAGGCTTTACCTCTGTCACACCGTCCGTAGTTGTAAGGGGAGATAATTCTGCATCACCAACTAAATTAATGAAAGATTTTTGATAATCAGCCTTTAATGCTTGAAATTTAGATGTAAAATCTTTTCTGAGTTCATTTATCTTTGTGTTTGTCTCCGGATCTTTTGTTGTGCCATAAAATAAAAGAAAATCATCTTTTTCTATAGGGAAAGAAATCTCTACCTGAGAAGAAGTTGTGCCAGTATTAAGAGTAGAAGATGCTGAAGCATCTGTCTCAGCATAAGCAAAAGACACTGCCAAGGAGCAGGCGATAAAAGACAATATCAATATATTTTGCAAATTTCTTTTCATTGCTTGTAATATAGCAAAAACTTCATAAAATATAAAATCATTATTTAACAAACTTAACAAAAAACCAGTGATATGTTTCACTGGTTTTTTGTTTCATATGAAATTTTATTATGTTTTTATCTGGCAAATTCTATGACTCTGCTTTCTCTTATGACATTTATTTTGATTTCACCTGGATATTTTACTTCTGTTTCTATTTTTATAGCTATATTACGAGCTAGCTCTATAGCTTCAAAATCATTTACTAATTTTGGTTCTACAAAGACTCTCACTTCTCTTCCTGCCTGCAAAGCATAGACTTTTTCTATACCCATAAAGCTCATAGCTATATTTTCTAGATCATTTAGTCTTTTTATATAATTTTCTACAGAATCTCTTCTGGCTCCTGGTTTACTTCCAGATATTGCGTCCGCCACTTGGACTATAATTGATTCTATAGTTTCATAAGGATATTCTTCATGATGAGCTTGCATAGCTAGTATGATTTTTTCATCTACACCATATTTCATAAGTATTCTTCTTCCTATTTCTACATGTGTACCATCTATTTCATGATCAACCGCTTTTCCAATGTCATGCAACAGAGCTCCAGCTTTTGCGGTAGGGACATCTACACCGAGTTCTGCCGCTAAAATTCCAGCTATATGAGCCATTTCTATTGAATGGTCTAATACATTTTGCCCATAGCTCGTCCTGAAATATAATCTCCCTAAAATTGGCAATATCTCATCTGGGATGGAAAGTAATCCACATTCCATGACGGCTTCTTCTCCTTTTTTTCTCATAAAAGTACCAATATCTTTTTTTGCTTTTTCTAAAAACTCTTCTATTTTGACTGGTTGAATACGTCCGTCTTTTATAAGCATCTCAAGTGCATTTTTAGCGATAGCTCTGCGGACAGGGTCAAAACAAGATACTACGACTGCATTTGGTATCTCATCTACCAATACTTCTACACCACTTGCCCTTTCAAAAGCTTTTATATTTCTTCCTTCTTTTCCAATTATTTTACCTTTAGTTTCTTCGTCTTGTATTTCTACGACGCTAGACATGAATTCTGTGATATTAGAATTACCAATTCTATAAATCGCATTGGCTAATATATCTCTTGCTCTCGCTTCAAATCTCTGCTCGCCATCACGAGACAATTTTAATAGGCGAGATTGCAAATCCTCACTTGCTTCTTTTTCTATTTTTTTAATTAAAAGATTTTTAGCTTCTTCTTTTGTGAGAGAGGCGACTTTTTCTAATTCGCCATCAATACTATTTTCTTTTTTTAATATTCTAGCTTTGATTTCTTTTACTTCCTCAGCAGCATTTAAAAGTTTTTCTTTTTCAAGTTTCACAGCTTCTTCGCGAGATTCTAATTCATCTTCTTTTTTATCAAGTCTAGCTTCTGTCTTGTCTAGTCTTTGTTTTATTTCTTCAGAAAATTTAAGAGCTTCTTCTTCTATTTTTTTAGCTTCTCTTTTTGCTGACAATATTCTTTCTTCTAATTTATTTTCAATAGAGTTTCTATTTAGAAGAGCGACATAGTGTCTACCGATATAGCCAATAGCCATTCCGGCTATGCCAGCGATAACTGTATAAATAATCCATGTCATGTATTTATTTTATTTCTTTTTTGGTTTTAAAATATCGTCGACTATACCGTATTTTTTTGACTCATCAGCGCTCATCCAGTAATTTCTGTCCATATCTTTTTCTATTTTATCTTTTGTATTTCCTGTAGCCTTTGCAAGCATGTCTCTCAAATTATCTTTCCATTTCAAAACATTTTTTGCTGTGATTTCTATATCAGAAGCCTGACCTTGGACTCCTGTTAAAGGTTGATGGATCATGACTTCAGAATTTGGTAATACAAATCTTTTACCTTTTGTTCCTTGAGACAAAATCATTGCGCCCATAGAAGCTGCTACCCCTGTGCAAACAGTAGAAACGTCAGGCTTTATGTGGTTCATGGTATCTATGATAGCCATGCCAGAATTAACATCTCCTCCTGGAGAGTTGATGTACATAGTTATGTCTTTTTTTGGATCCTCAGCTTCCAAAAACAAAAGTTGAGCAACAGTTATTGAAGCTGTTTGGTTGTTTATTTCATCGTGAAGAAATATAATCCTTTCTTTTAATAGGCGAGAGTAAATGTCATAAGCACGCTCGCCGTTTTGAGTTTTTTCAAGTACGGTTGGTATAAGCATAATATTAAATTTGATTAATCTAACTAATAATTTCAAACATTTTTAAGTTTCACAATTTTCTAATTTTTATTTTCTTTGAATTTTCAGTCTATCAGTATTTTGACAATATAGCATATCTCTATAAAAATAGAAAACAAAAAACTGATTGTTTTCAATCAGTTTTTTGTTTATAAAGTTTAAGTGTAAATTACTTTACAGCTTCTTTAAGAGCTTTAGCAACTGAGAATTTTACAGCTTTTGATGCTGGAACTTTAACAGTTTCACCAGTCTTTGGATTTCTAGCATCACGAGCTTTTCTGTGTTTTACAGAAAACTTTCCGAATCCTGCTACAGATACTTCTTCTCCTTTTTTAAGAGCGTGGATAATAGAGTCAAATAAAGCTTCAACAACTCTTTCAGCTTCTGCTTTTGAAGTGTTTAATACTTTGTTAATTTCCTCTGCTAGGGCTACTTTATTCATATTTTTATATTTATTTTTTAATATATTTAAAATATTTGTCTAAGATAAATTTCCTAGGATTATCTTAAATAATATTTGTTGTTAATTAATGTGCACATTCTCTCAGTAATTTTTTCTTCTATTTCTAGTATCAAAAATTAACTTTAAGAATACCCTTATATTATAAAGCTTTTTTTTATAAAAATACAAGTTGACAAATTGTATATACGTTGCACTTTATAAAAGTCTTGTCTTAAGTGATTATTTTATATAAAAATTTAGACAAATAAAAAACTCCCCATAATTACAGCCGGGAGCGGAGCTCGACCTGTCGCTGGACATGATTGGGAAGCTTTTAGGAGTCTTCTCATGTCCAGCGATTTATACTATTTTCACACTAGTACAAGTCGCTGGACACGAATAAACCAAATTGATTGTTTTTTTTGAGGTGTCATCCTCTAGTATTTGAGATTGTCCTTTATTCACATAAGGGACGAGATTGGCTTTATCTAAAATTATTAAAGAGATAAAGCAAAATATATAAGTTTGGGTGCTATTATTTATAACATTTAGTTATGTTTTTAAAAGATCTATTTGGCGAGTCCAGCTGATGAATACTTTAATTTATACCCATAAGCTGGGTGAGGCTTTGTATCATCACTACTCACCCTGTACTTATTATAAACGACATATAAATATTTGCAATACTTTGTCTTATAAATACTGTGGATAACTGTCCTTTATAAAATAAAATATAAATGTCTCTTATAAAATTTTATTTGTCTGTTATAAAAACCCTTGAAAAATATTGTCCTTTTAAATATTTGCAATGTCTCTGTGAATTCGCTAAATTGAATGAATTAATAAATAAAAATATTAATACCTCTTGGTGAAGAGAAATAAAAAGCGGAGAATTGATCTCCGCTTTTTATTTTTATAAACTTTTTAATTATTATCTCCATCTAAAAATTTCATTACTTTTTCATTTAAGAGTATTTGTGTGACATAGCTTTTCACATGATCTTCATTTGCTTCTGGCATCTGATTCATAATCTTTAACGCCTCGGCAAATACTTCTTCTTTTGACACTTCTATTTTCTCTTTTTTAGCTATTTCATTTAGAATAAGTTGTGATTTAGTTCTTTTTTCTGCTGTCTCACGCCAATCTTTTTTAATCTCTTCTTCAGTCTTTTTGATATGCTCTAGATACTCTTCCCATTTACTGCCATATCTTTCCATATCAGCTTTCATGGTTGCCTTCATCCTCTCAAGCTCATCTTCTATTAGGATCTCTGGTAATTTTATACTTGTCTCTGCTACCAATCTTTCTAAGATATGATTTCTCTTTTTGTCTAAAAGCTTTGAATTTTTCTCAAGAGTAAGATTTTCTTTTATTTTAACTTTTAAATCTTCTAAAGTCTTGAAATTTTCTCCAAAACTTTGAGCAAATTCATCATTTAATTCTGGAAGACTATCATCGGCCTTGTTTCCATTTTCCTCAACATGTTCATGGCTCTCAGTATGCACTGTGCCATCTTCATGGACATGCCCGCCAACATTTCTAGCTTTGCGAAGATTTTCTAATACTTCTAAAAGTTCTTCATCGCTAACAGTAGTAAGATTTTCTAATGTAGCTTTGTCATTTTTCTTTTTTAATTCATCTAATTCATTTTTTATGACAGATTCAGATTCTTCTTTTGAGATTTTTTTATAATCAGCTAAATCTACTTTTGGTAAAATAGGGAATACGGCCTCATACTCAAAGTCAGAGCCTTTACCGATTTTAGTGATTGAAATTTTAGGATTTGAGATAGGTAGTATTTTCTCATCATCTTTCTTATTTTCATTTTCTTTTACTAGAGAATTATAATAAGTCTCATTGATAGCCAAGTGGGCCATCTCTTCTAAAATGATCATCTCTCCATATTTTTCTATTATAAGATTTTCAGGAGCGTTTCCTTTACGAAATCCATCAATTTCTACAAATTCTTGTACTTTTTTAAATCCAAGATCGTGATATTTAGTAAAAGCCTCACTGTCGATATTCACTACTAATTTCATCTCGCCACTATCTAATTTTTCAAATTTTGTTTTCATATTTTTCTATTTCTTCTTTTTAAATAATTGAATTGATTTCTTTATCACTTCTAGAGTTTCTTTTTTGTCGTGAGTACTTGGTATTTCTACTTTTTTATTTTCTAGCATTTTATAGGTCTCAAAGAAATGATTTATCTCATCAAGAGTATGAGGATTTATGTCTTCTATATCTTTTAGATTTTTAAATCTAGGATCATTCTCTGGTACGGCTATGACTTTCACATCTGATTCATTGTTGTCTATCATATTGATATAGGCTATAGGTCTCGCTTCTACCAATACACCAGGATGAATAGAATAAGAGGTGAGTAATACGACATCTAGAGGATCTCCATCATGCCATAAAGTATTTGGTATAAATCCATAATCAAAAGGATATGATTGGGCAGTATACATGACTCTGTCTAATTTTATGAGTCCTGTATTTTTATCTAATTCATATTTATTTTTTGATCCTTTTTCTATTTCTATAATCACATTAATTGTGCCATTTTTGTTTTGTGGCTTTATTGTTTTTAAAATGTTTTTCATAAAAATTATTTTATTCTTCTATGATTTTTTGTCCTTCTGCTAGGTGAGATACGTCAGATTCAGTTTTATTTTCATTTTCTTTTAATTCTTCTGCGATCTCTTGATCAATACTTTCACCATGAGCCTCTGGTTCATCTTCTAAAACTTCTCCATCTACAACACCCTCATCATCAGCCTCTACAATCAAGTCTCCACCCTCACTTGTGACGTCAATTTTCCATCCGGTCAATTTAGCTGCTAGGCGTACATTTTGTCCTCCACGTCCAATAGCGAGTGATTGCTCCTCGACACTGACTTTCACAGAAGCTTTTTTCTCTTCTTCATCTATCTCAATACTAAGAACTTTGGCAGGGGAAAGAGATGATGAAATATTTTTCTTTATATCATCACTCCACTCTATGATGTCTATTTTTTCTCCACCTAGTTCGTTAGTTATAGCGTTTACTCTCACGCCACGTTGACCAACACAAGCTCCAATAGGATCAACTCTCTCATCATTACTTTTTACAGCGATTTTTGATCTTGCTCCTGGCTCACGAGCTACAGAGATTATTTCTACTGTACCTTCTGATATTTCACTTGATTCATTTTTAAATAATTCAATCAAAAATTTTGGATGGCTTCTTGATAGGCGAATTGAAAGACCACGAATACCTTCTTCTAAAGAAAATAAATAAGCTTTAATTCTTTGTCCTGGATGAAATCTTTCTCCTCTGATTTGTTCTTCAAAGGGAAGTATAGCTGTAGTTCTACCAAGATCTACAAAAATATTTCCACGCTCCATCCTTTGGACTATTCCAGATACAACTGATCCTTCTTTTCCTTCAAATTCACTAGTAATAGATTCATTTTCAGCTTCACGAATTTTTTGTACTATTACTTGCTTGGCTGTCTGTGCAGCAATACGGCCAAAATCATTTTTGTTTTCTAAAGAAAAAGAAATCTCTTCTCCTAGTTCAGCATTTTTCTTTAGGAGTTTGGCGGTAGACATAAGAATGTGTTTTTCTTCGTTGTATCTAGGGAGGACAATTTCATCTTCATTAGCTTCTTCAGTGGTAATTAATTCTTCTTCATCATCTTCTACTATTCTCACAGTAGTCTCATCTGCGACAATTTTAATTTGCTCAAAAGTGGTTTCTCCTGTATCAAAATTTATATGACAACGAATTAGTTGTCCTTTTTTTCCATATTCTTTTTGATAAGCTGCAGCTAGAGATTTTTCTACTGCATCTATAATTCTCTCGCGAGATATTTTCTTTTCTTGCTCAATAGTATTTAGGGCAAGATTGAGGGCTTTTATATCTAACATAATTTTATTTATTTTTAAATTTTTGAATTAAAAAAATCGAGCACTGCTCGACCTGACGACTCACATTACTACCTAATAATAAATATATATTACCAAATCATTTTTAAAAAGTCAAATAAAAAATCCCGACTCGAGCCGGGATTTTTAAATCGCAGTCTTTTTTATTTTCTGTCCTCTAGCCACCTAAACCAAAAGATTAATGCTAAAAACATGATCACAAAAATTATTATTCCAAGAGGAATATAGTTTGTCTCATTAGAATAATGATCTCTTTGATCTGGGGCTACCAGTATCATGTTTTCTTTTGTATCCAAATACAATATTCCGGAGGATACAGTATGGATTTCTTTTGTGTACAGATTAAGCCATCTCTCTTTAGCTTTGTGCTGGTAATCAACACAAACAGTATCGAGATTATTTTGTATCATGAAGTCCAGCTCCTCACGATAATCTATGGCCTCTTCTGAAATTTTATAAAACATTTTTGTCCCAGAAGAATCGAATACTCCATACTCCATATTTCTGTATTCAATTATTTTTTTCTGGCCAAAAGAAAAAGATTGAAAATAGAAGATGATGATTAATGACAGAACGAACAAAATTTTTTTCATCGCGTAAAATTTATTGATTTAAAATTTGGTTTTGAAAAAGCTGAATTTAAACTATCACATTATAAAAACTTTGTCAAACAAAGAAAAATAACATATAAAATTATTTTACATGTTAAAAATATTTTTTTGTATAGCGTGATAAAATTATCTGTATGTACTATAGATATATAGTCGCCATTACGTCAGGTTTATTTTTAGGATTAATTATTTCCTACAAATTAGATTTCTCTACAGAAATATTTTTCGTCTCTCTAATTTTAATATTTATAAATTTTTTGATTTACAAATTCCAAAAAAGATCTTTTGGGGTTTATAAATCTTTTGTGCCGATCTTAGTATTAGTATTTTTTATTGGTACGGCTCTCGGAATATTACTGGGCCAATATGATTTGTCTTATGATTTAGAAAAAAAAAATAATTTTCAAAATTATATTTCACAGAAAAATGATTTTGAAGGAATGGTAAGTAATGTGTCCATTTCACAATCATCTCAAAAATTTATTTTAAACGTAAATGATGAAACGGAAATTTTTAAAATAAAAATAATCACAGGACTTTTTCCAAAATATAATTCAGGAGACATGATATCTGTATCAGGAAAAGTCTCTGACGGTGATGTGGTTTTACCAGACATTACACAAAGTAAAAAGTCCTTTAATGTAAAAGACAAAGATGATCTACTGGATATAGATGGAGAGATGGCTTTTCCAAAAATAAAATTTGTCTCTGAAAGTGTTTCAGGAAACGTATTTTCTAAATTGGAAAATACAAAAAATAATTTTCTAAATATTTTAGAAAAAGATATACCTCTCGATGCGGCTGCCCTTTCGGCTGGTACTACTTTGGGCGACTCTTCCCTCTTCACAAAGGAGGATATAAATGCGTTTCGTGTTTCCGGTCTTTCACATATCATAGTCTTGTCTGGATTTAATATTACAATTTTGATTTTTGTTTTGATTTATATTTTTTCATTATTTCGTTTAAGATTATTTTGGCGTGTAACGCTATCAATTTTTTCTATAATATTTTTTATTTTATTTGTGGGTGGCGGACCGTCTCTTGTGAGAGCCGGGATCATGGGAGGTGTCTTACTTATAGCTTCACTCTTTGGTAGACAATATATCGCAAAGCAAGCTTTGTTTGTCTCTGCATTTTTTATGATGATAGCAAATCCTAAAATTGCTCTCTATGATGTCTCTTTTCATTTGTCTTTTTTAGCGACATTTGGGATACTATATCTTGTGCCAATATTCGACAATTATAGATTTTTTCAAAAAGACAAAAACGATAAAATCGAGTACAATCTTTCAGAAAATAAATCCGAGAAAGATAAAAATAAATTTTCAAAAAAAATCTGGGATAGTATTTTGGAAATATTAAAAGTCACACTAGCTGTACAGATCATGGTCTTGCCATACATAATGTTTGTCTTTGGAAAGGTGTCCATCTTTAGTCTCATCGCAAATATTTTAGTTGTACCACTAGTGCCGGTCATCATGCTCCTCTCTGTGTTGATTTTATTTTTTTCTTTCTTTGCAAATTTTATATCAATATTTTTAGGCTGGGTATCTTATCTATTTTGTGAGTACATATTTATCATCGCAAGATTTATTTTTACTTTACCTTTTTCACAAGTTGAAAATTATATTTCAGGTTTGACTTTATTTTTACTTTATCTGATTTTATTTCTTTTTATATATTTTGAAAACTTTAGACAAAAGATAAATTCATATCTGAATAGTTAAAATACATTTATGCAAAGTACAAATCTAAAAGAAATATTTTTTTCACTAAAGACAAAAATAAAAAATTTTAATAAATCTTATGGGAGAATTTTTTGGGTTTTAATTTTTATAATTTTATTTTTTATTTTGATTTATATTTATGAAAATATTTTTTCTTCTCAAGACTTACAAATAACTTTCTTTGATATTGGTCAGGGTGACGCAGCTCTGATCAAAACTCCTGGTCGAGAAAATATTTTGATAGACGCCGGACCAAATAATCTGATTTTGAAAAAATTAGAAGACTCACTTTCTATTTTTGATAGGAATATTGATCTGGCTATACTCTCACATCCGGACGCTGATCATGTGGCTGGATATATTTCAATTTTTCAAAATTACAAAGTAAAAAATATTTTAGAAAATGGTGACGAGACAAAAGAGAGTGAGATCTATCAAGAAATAAAAAAATCTATTCAAAAGGAAAAAGATGAATATGATACAAAAGAATATTTTGCGAATTGTGGCGATGAGATTTCTTTCCCTGGTAAGCGGGATGAAAAATTAAAAATCTATATCATACATCCGATGAAAAATAATTTAGTCATCAATGATACAAATGATAACTCTATAGTCGCTCTCGTCACTTTTGATCAGTATGGATTTCTTTTTACCGGGGACGCCAGTCAAGATGTAGAAAAGAAAATATTTTTTGAAATAGAAAATTGTTTTAATAAAAATGATAGCGAGTCCATAAAAAAATATTTTAAAGATCTGACAGTCTTGAAAGTCTCACATCATGGATCAAAGTCTGGCAGTAGTGAGGATTTTATAAGAAAAATTAGTCCAGAATATTCTATTATCAGTGCGGGCAAAAATAATAGATATGGTCATCCAAATGACGAGGTTCTAAAAATTTTAGAAAAGTATAGTAAAAATATTTTGAATACCATAAATGACGGTGATATCACTTTTGTGACCGATGGAAAAAATTTAATTATTAAAAAGTCAAGATGATTTTGATTATATATAAAAATGTGGTATCTTTTAATTCTTAAACGTTCTTTTCAACAATTTATTTTAAACCTGTTAAATTTTTAAAAAATGAATTTAGAGATAAGAGAAATCGCTGATCTTAGAGCAATTCTTCTACTCGAAGACAAGTTGTCCCGTCAGATCTATAAAGATGCACAAAAATTGTTAATCTCTCACAGAGATGCAAACAAAGAAGATTGGATAAATATTATCGAAAATGAAAATTCAGAACCCTTAAATAGAGATCAGGCATTTTCTAAGATGTGCAGAGAAACTGCGAGAAGAGATTTACCTTCTTTATTAAAAAGGCTTGTGTCAGAACTTGAAGATAGGCCTCACGCTGCTAATATTTTAGAAAAGGCTAAAGAATATTTAGAGCATTTTGAAGATTTTGCTTAATCAAAATCCCGTCATTTATGGTGACGGGATTTTTTCTTTTACTTTTTAGAGAGGCTTTACTTCTAAATGGACGCCTCTTTTCATACAGCTGGTACAGATCTTTACTCTTGGACCATTTGGAATACGAGCCCATTGTAGATTTGGATATTTTCTTCTTTTACCACAAGGGTTGAATTTGGTAGCACGAACAGAGTTGGAGTATTTTCCTACAACTTTTGTTCCTTTTAGACATGATGGGCAGATATTTGACATAGATTTGATTTCTTAATATTCGAACATATTAACATAAAAATCTATTTTTTGCAAAGTTTAAGGAGACAATTTGAGTTATTCACAGAATTTTTTATAAAAGACTTGTCTTTTATAATATGTCGTTTATAATTAAAACAAGGGTGCTAAGACTAAAGTCTTTTTGGTCTTAGCATTTTTGTTTTAAAATCTCAATTTATTAAATAACTTTATATATATGAATATTACAATTAATTTAAAGAAAATAGCATTATTTAGTGTTTTTTCTTTTGTTTTATTATTTAATTTATCATCTGTAGCTTTTGCGGCTAATGGGTGGACTATACAAACAGGAGCTGGTCAACATGCTTGGCATTCTATAACTTCTTCTTCCGACGGCACAAAGCTTGCAGCTGTAGATATTAATGGTTACATATACACTTCCACAGACTCAGGTGTCACCTGGACAGAGCAGACAGGATCAGGACAACGTGCCTGGTATACTATTGTATCATCATCTGATGGAACAAAATTAGCAGTTACAGATTCTAACAATGGTTACATATATACTTCTACCGACAGCGGTGTCACATGGACGCAACAAATAGGATCAGGACAAAGAAATTGGTATTTTATTACTTCCTCTGCAGACGGCACTAAACTAGCCGCTACTAGTATGAGTGGTAATATTTACACTTCCACAGACTCAGGTGTCACCTGGACAGAGCAGACAGGATCAGGCTCGCATTATTGGTTTTCTATTACCTCATCATCTGATGGTACAAAATTAGCTGCAGTGTCACGTTATGGCTATATTTACACTTCCACAGACAGCGGCGTAACCTGGACAGAGCAGACAGGATCAGGACAACGTATTTGGCAAGATATAGCCTCTTCTGCTGATGGTACAAAGTTGGTAGCGGTAACAGACAGTAACGGATACATATATACTTCTAACGATAGTGGTGTCACCTGGACAGAGCAGACAGGATCAGGACAATATTCCTGGAACGCTGTTAGCTCCTCTGCTGATGGTACCAAATTGGCTGCTCTTGTTTCAGAGGGTTATATGTATTTATCTAATGACAGCGGCGTCACTTGGACAGAGCAGACAAATGTTGGTCAACATGGTTGGTATTCTATAACTTCTTCAGCCGACGGTACAAGATTAGCCGCCCCAGTAATTAATAACTATATTTATACTTATGGAGAACTTGGAGCTCCAAGAGTTAATTTAATAGCAGCTTCTATTTCTGGCTCTAATTCTATTTCATTAAGTGCTTTTTCTACAACAGAAAGTACAATTAGAGGTTTTGAATATGGTTTAACAGCCAGCTACGGTTCTTCAACAGAAGAAACTGGGGATCTTGGTGTAGGTATATTTACAGCTAATTTGATAGGGCTAGAAAATAATAGAATCTATCATTATAGAGCTTATGTTATGAATTCTGCTGGAACAACTTATACGTCTGATAACACCATTCTTCTTCGATATCAATCTTGGACAGAGCAGACAGGATCAGGACAACACACCTGGGTATCTATAGCCTCATCTGCAGATGGTACAAAATTAGCAGCAGTGGATTCTGCTAACGGATACATTTACACTTCCACAGACTCAGGTGTCACTTGGACAGAGCAGACAGGATCAGGACAACGTTCTTGGAGATCAATTACTTCCTCTTCTGACGGTACAAAACTAGCGGCAATAGATCAAGGTGGGTATGTCTACACTTCCACAGACTCTGGAGTAACATGGACAGAGCAGACAGGATCAGGACAAAAAATGTGGACTTCGATAACATCTTCTGCTGATGGTGTAAAATTGGCAGCAACTGTAGCTTTAGATGGATACATTTACACTTCCACAGACTCTGGAATAACTTGGACAGAGCAGGTAAATTCTGGACAGTATAATTGGCAGACAATTAGTTCTTCAGAAGATGGAACAACAATTATTGCTGCAGCGACTGATCCTTGCGGAGGATGTATGGGCTTCGGATATGTATCTATTTCAAAAGATAGTGGTCTTACTTGGACAGCCCAAGAGTCAATAGGTTCTCATTCATGGTCTTCAGTATCTTCTTCTGCTGACGGAACAAAATTGGTCGCGGTAAACGGTGGTTTTGGTTATGTTTACACTTCTACAGATGGTGGCACAACATGGACAGAGCAAACTGGTTCTGGAGATCGTAATTGGCACGCTATCACTTCATCTTCGGATGGAACTAAATTAGCTTTAGTGGACGGGGAATATGTATACACATCTAATGATGGCGGCATAACCTGGGTACAAAATCTAGGGTCCACTCAACATAATTGGTTTTCTATAACTTCTTCATCTGATGGTACAAAATTAGCCGCCGGAACATCTAATGATTATATACATACTTACAAAAACGACTTTCCCCAAGCCCAAAACGTATCAGTAGAATATTAATGATATAATAATCAAATAATAAAAATATGAAAAAAATAATCACATCAATAATATTTCTATTCATGCTAACCGTGAGTATAAATATGGTAAAAGCTACAGTCATACCTGTAGGCACATCAATAACTGGTCAGTATACATATTATGACCCAGAAGGAGATCTGGAAGGTCAATCATTATTTCAATGGTATAGAGATGGTGTAGCTATAGACGGAGCTACTTATAGATCCTACACAATAACATCTCAAGATGTTGGTCATACGCTTGTCTTTGAAGTGACACCTGTCTCATTGACCGGTATCTCTCCTGGAGAGCCAATCAGAAGTGAAGGTATCGCAATCACCGCACAATCTGCTGGAAATAGTGGTGGTGGAGGATCTTCTGGTGGAGGTATGATATCAGTAATCGTACCAGCTAGCACCTCTACACCAGTCATTACTTTTTTGACATCTGGGGCTACAACTTCTTCTACTACAGTAGTTATTAATAACAATTCAAATCTAGGTGGTATCATCTCACAGATTGCTAGAACGTTAAAATATGGCATGTCAGGTGTAGATGTGAAAGCTCTTCAAATATATCTAAATACTAATGGATATATAGTAGCTAAATCAGGAGCAGGATCACCTGGTCATGAGACTAACTATTTTGGTCTTGCTACTAAAGCTGCAGTCATGAGATTCCAAAAAGCTAATAAGATCACTCCTGTTTCAGGTCTCGTTGGCCCTTTAACAAGAGCGGTGATTAATAAATAGATATCTATTTACAAATAAATAAATAAAAACCATCCGAGAGGGTGGTTTTTATGATATTATTAATAATATTATGATAACTTCAATATTTTTTATAATAATTCTCTTTTATTCTATAGTTTTTCATGAGATTGCTCATGGATATGCAGCTTATAGAAATGGCGATATGACAGCTTTTAATGCTGGTCGCCTAACGCTCAATCCATTAAGACATATTGATATGATTGGGTCTATTATAGTACCCATAATTTCTTATTTTGCTTTTAATTTTGCTTTTGGTTGGGCAAAGCCAGTACCGTACAATCCTGAAAATATAAAACATAAAAAATATGGTGAATTGGAGGTGGCTTCAGCTGGAATAATTATTAATCTTTTTATTGCTGGACTAGCTATTTTAATATTTTATATTTTAAAAGGACAATTTTTAATAAATTCTGCTGTGGCAAATATCTTAATACTTACTACTACCATCAATTTATTTTTAGCTTTGTTTAATCTTTTACCATTTCCACCAGCTGATGGATTTTCTATATTTTCTGAGCTTTTCACACACATTAGATCTTTTTATGTCAATATAAAAAATAAATTTAGTAAAAAGAAGATATACGAGGCAAATTATATAAATAATAATCCTATAAGAAATAAATCTTTTTATATAAAATCATTGTTTTCTAATCCTTTTATGATGATAGTCATAATATTTGTAGCGGTAAATGTGTTTAGTCTGCTTGTGCCATTCGTCTTGTCTTTTATAAATTATTTATATTCTTTTTAATTTGTCTTTTAGTTATCCACACATCTTTTTATAAAAGACTTGTCTTTTATAATGTGTCGTTTATAATATATACATATAAGCAAGGGTCGCTCAACTTTATAGTTGGCGACTTTTGTTTTTATGAATTATTAATTATGAAAAAAATATTAAAACTAATCATAAATACATTTTTAGTTTTTTCACTATTGTTTTCTTTTTCTTTTGCGGCAATTAATGATTCTTCTTCTGCCAGTCTTTGGGATAAAATCTCTGTGCGTGTATATTGTGGACTTAATAATATTTTAAACATTACCAATCTATGTAAAAGTAAAGAACAATCTGTTAAAAGTAAAAGCACTTATTCTATAAACTCTTCTGTTATTTCTATAGCTACATCTACTCCTACGACTACATTATCATCAAAGCCTCTCACTTGGAATTATGTACCAGTAGCCAATAATAATGTAAACAATCTTGTTGGTCCGCAAGGACCACAAGGCCCAGCCGGACCTCCTGGTCCACCAGGTCCTGTAGCTACTTCTTCTTGGGTTAATTATGTACCTGTGCAAGGACCACCAGGCCCAGCCGGCCCCCAAGGTCCAGCTGGACCTGCTGGCGGAGGAGGTTCTGCTTCTACTACTAATTCTATTCTTAGTGCGACAAATCTACTTACTTCAATAGTGAATGGAGAAGTGTCTACAACTTCAATAATAAATTCAAATATCGCCTCATCATCAAACAATCTTCTTCAGACCATTGTGAATGGTGTCTACTCTAATACAATATCTATAATATTTTCAAATGATCTTTCTTTTGATGGGAATATCTTAACTTCTTCTGTAAATGGCGTATCAACAAGTACGGATTTGTCATCATTGAGACCAAAATGGTATGCGGAAAATATTGATGCACCGACCGTTTCTCCTACTTCTACAGGTGTAGGGTCTATTGCTCTTGGTGATGGAGCTCAAGCTTTGTCTGATAATATGTTTGTCTATGGAAATAATGCTGGGGTTGATGCTATAAACGCGAATAATTCAAACTTTGTAGGAAATAATGCTGGAGCTAGTTCTACACGTGCTAGCAACTCAAACTTTTTAGGATATAATTCTGGATATGAAGCGACAGATGCATACAACTCAAATTTCTTAGGATATCAATCAGGAAAAAATGCTACAAATGCATCTTATTCAAACTTTTTTGGTGCTAATTCTGGCTCTCAAGCTTCTGAGGCTAGCTATTCAAACTTTTTTGGTCAATTTTCTGGCTACAATGCTACATATGCTAGTTTATCAAACTTTTTAGGAGTAAGTGCTGGAGAATCAGCTACATATGCAAATAACTCAAACTTTTTTGGCCAGCAAGCTGGATATGGAGCGGCAGGTGCTTATAGTTCAAATTTCTTTGGTATGTATGCAGGAATTTTAGCCGGAAACGCATATAGATCAAACTTTTTAGGTGAAAATGCTGGATACATGGCAACAAATGCATATATGTCAAACTTTTTAGGTAGAAACGCTGGAAATGGTGCTACCGGGTCAAGTAACTCAAACTTTTTAGGCAATGGTGCAGGTCTTGTAGCTAATAATGCGTATCAGTCAAATTTTCTTGGAAATGCAGCAGGTCTTAGAGCTTACAATGCATTTCATTCAAATTTTTTAGGATATGAAGCTGGAAAAGATGCTCAAAATGCAAACAACTCTTTCTTTGTAGGAAGAGACGCTGGATATTTAGCTCCAAATGCTTCTTATTCTAATTTTTTCGGTTCAAATTCTGGCCTTGGTGCTACAAATGCAAACAATTCAAACTTTATGGGCCAAGGCTCAGGTCAAGGTGCTGTAAATGCAAATAATTCAAACTTTTTTGGTTGGGGTGCTGGATTTTCGGCTGAGAATGCTATAAATTCTAATTTCTTAGGTAGCTTTTCTGGAGCTTACGCTCCATACGCTTCAAGCTCAAACTTTTTAGGGTATTATTCTGGATATGGGGCAACAACCGGAAACAATTCAAACTTTTTTGGATATCAATCAGGTTATCAAGCTACAAATGCAAACAATTCAAACTTTTTGGGATATGGTTCTGGATATGAGGCTGTAGTCGCTTCAAGCTCTAACTTTTTAGGATATCAATCCGGATATAAAGCAACAACCGGAAACAATTCAAACTTTTTTGGATATCAATCAGGTTATCAAGCTACAAATGCAAACAATTCAAACTTCTTTGGTCAAGGAGCTGGAAATGGAGCTGCAAGTGCATACAACTCTACTTTTATAGGAAATAATGCAGGATATGGTGCAACTTATGGAACTCGCTCTACATTTATAGGTCAAGAAGCTGGATATCAAGCTGGAGCTAATTCTGATTATGATGGTGATAACACTAGCCAGTATTTTGATTCTAATTTTATAGGATACCAATCTGGCTACCAAGCTACAAATTCTTATAACTCAAACTTTTTAGGTTTTAAATCTGGCTATCAAGCATCAAGCGCTAATAACTCTAACTTTTTTGGTAACAGTACTGGTTTTGGAGCCACAAATGCAAATAACTCTAATTTTTTAGGAACTGGTGCTGGCTATCAAGCAACAAGCGCATATGATTCTAATTTTTTAGGACAAAATGCTGGCAATGCTGCCGCAAATGCAAATAACTCTGTATTTTTTGGTAATCAATCTGGAGATGGGGCTGCGAATTCAAATAATTCAAACTTCTTTGGAAGACTATCTGGTTATACAGCTATAAATGCATACAACTCTAACTTCTTTGGACAAAGTGCTGGATATGGTGCAACAAATTCTCACCTTTCTAACTTTTTAGGTTATAGTGCTGGCTATGGTGCGACGGACGCTCACGATTCCAATTTCTTAGGAGATTCAGCTGGTTATCAAGCAACATCCGCTTTCTTTTCTAACTTCTTTGGTCAAAATGCTGGATCTGGTGCGTACAATGCAGTCAGCTCAAACTTCTTAGGAAACAGTTCTGGTTTTAATGCTTATGGTGCAGAATATTCAAACTTCTTAGGTTATAGAGCTGGATATGTTGCAGTAAGTGCCGACTATTCAAACTTCTTAGGTTATAGCGCTGGCTATGGTGCGACAAACGCCAACTATTCCAACTTTTTTGGATCAAATGCTGGAAATGGAGCATCCAATGCTTCATATTCAAATATCTTTGGCTATAAAGCAGGACAAACATTTACAGGTAATAACATAGGTACAAATAATATAATAATAGGTACCAATATTTCTCTACCAGATGCGACAGCTAATGCTATAAATATCGGCGGAGTACTATTTGGTAGTGGAACATATGCGACTACTACAGGCGACCCAATCATTACCCCAGTCTCTAACGGAAAAATTGGTATCGGAGTAGTATCGCCTGCATATACACTAGATGTAGGAAATAGTTCTGTATCTGGAGTAGTAGCTCAATTTACTAACAGTGCAGGATCTTGTACCATCAATCCACTCACTTCTTCTTTATCATGTAGCTCTGATATAAACCTAAAAAAGAATATTACTAAATTATCAGATGACACACCATTTGTCTTAACCGCATTAAATCTAGTAAGTACTACGACTTTAGATAAAATAAACTCTCTAGACTCTGTAATGTATAATTGGAATAATGAAAGTGATCAAGATAGTAAACATGCTGGATTCATTGCTCAGCAAGTAGAGCAACTATTCCCAGATCTAGTATCTCTAGACTCTAGAGGATACAAAACACTTAATTATGCTGGATTTGTACCATATCTAGCTGAATCAATCAAAGAACTCAACAACAAAGCACTATTTGCTAGTGTAGGATCATCAACACTAGTAAACAATACTCTCCAGACTTCTCTAAATGATTTCTCTTTATTCATATCTACTCTCAATGATAACAATCTAGTATCTACAAATCTCACCAATCTCCACGATCTATTTTCAAGTTCTTCTCTCTCAGCTATCAAATCTCTAACCAACACTCTCACACAATCAGGATTTGATCTTAATCTAAATGGAAACGCTCTCACCAATGTCAAATCTATTCAGAGTATGAGTGGAAATTGGAGGGTGGGGGAGGATGGGGTGATTTATGCAAATTCATTATGTCTAAGAAATTCTTCCGGACAAAATGTATGTATAAATGCTGATCAATTGCAAAGTTTGACAGGTGTTGCTCCTTCTCAAGGAGTAGTAGACACACCTCAAGAAGTCGCTCAAGACAATACAAACAGTACATCAAGTACCTCAACAAATGAAAATAATGCAAATTTGAATAGTGAAATAATAGACAATTCTTCAAATTCTTCTACGACTACAGACATAGTCACAGATACACAAAATAATCCTTAATATTCAAAATGAGTTATCCACAATTGTCTTTTATAAAAGACTTGTCCTTTATAAAATTGTCGTTTATAATATATACATATAAGCAAGGGTCGCTCAACTTTATAGTTGGCGACTTTTGTTTTTATTCAAATCATCATTATTAATTTTATAAAAAAAAATATTATGAATAAAGTCATAAAAATATTTCTAATCACAGCAATTGTTTTCAATGTGTCTTATTTTTCTGCTAGTGCACAGACTGGAGGATTTTGGAGTAATCTATATACAAAGATATCTTGCAGTGTCTCGAGTATTTTTTCTGGAAAAGAAAAATGTAATATTAACACTAATATTATAAATACAAATACAAAGAAAGCAAAATCTGAAGATACTTCTTTAGTTAAAGAAAATAACTCTATTCAATCAGAAACAAAAAATTTGAATACTAATACTAGTCAGATTGTGTATCTTCAAGGTCCCGCTGGTCCTGCTGGACAAAAAGGTGATAAAGGAGAAAAGGGTGATGTGGTATATGTGAATAATCCAAACCAAAATACAAACTGGTCTAGTCTGTATGTGCCAGAATTAAAATATCAATATGTGCCGGTCGCCAGCTCTGATGCGACAAATAGAGTCACTCCAAATGCAGCTATAACTGTACAAAATACAGGGTCTTTATTTTCTACTGGTCTCTCTGGATCCGGAAGCTCTTCAGATGCTAATCATGCAAATATTTTTGGTGTAAATGCTGGATATGATGCTACATATGCCTCTGAGTCCAACTTCTTAGGATATCAATCTGGATATCAAGCAATCAATGCCTATAACTCAAACTTCTTTGGATCAAATGCCGGCAATGGTGCAACCAATGCAAACAGCTCAAACTTCTTTGGACAAATGTCAGGAAAAGATGCTACTGATGCCTATAATTCAAACTTCTTAGGATACCAATCAGGATATGGTGCAACCAATTCATTCCACTCCAATTTCTTTGGATCATACGCTGGACAAGGTGCCACCAACGCTGCCAACTCAATATTTATAGGAAGAAGTGCTGGTCAAAATGATACAGTAGATAATACAATCAACGGTCTCTCTTCTATACTCATAGGCTCATACACTAATACGGGAGGATATTCTAATTCTATATTACTCGGTAATGGTACAAGCGGATCTCCAATCTCAAATACAAAAGCAAACCAATTCATGCTTGCTCCTTCTATCACAGAATTAAATCTAAGAGGAGTTAATTACACTTTGCCTTCTACTATCGGTGCAACAGGTACAGTCCTCACAAATGATGGTAGTGGAGTACTCAGTTGGGGAGTGGGAGGGGGAGGTGCGACAGATGCTTTTGTGCAAGATGGCAACTCATTTTCTGCTCTAGCTACTCTAGGTACAAATGATAATAACGATCTAGCATTTGAGACAAATGGTACAGAGAAGATGAGACTGACAACTGATGGAAGACTCGGTATAAATACCACAAATCCTACATCTCTTTTACATATATCAGTCCCAGAGACAAATACGACCTTTTCTGGTGCAGGATTAAATGATGCTGTCTTCAGTGGCACATATTCTGGTCCTGGTGATTTTGTGACAATCACAATAACCTCGACAGACCCATCTGGAGATACCTACTCATACAGCTCATGCTGTGGTGGAGGTAATAATACTATATCTGCTGGAGTTACTCAGAGTCTCATCTGGGGTATGTCTGTGACATTTGCTTCTGCTACTGGACATCAGGTAGGTGATAGCTGGACTTATTATTCCTCCTCTCGGGCCTCTTTAAATACGCCTGCTATTCAAGTAAAAGGGTCATCTGGAAATTATTTTATAGTCAACGCAATTGCTAATAATTCAAACTTTATAGGAGAAGAGGCCGGCTCTCAAGCTACAAATGCTGAATTTTCAAATTTTTTTGGTTGGAGATCTGGTTATCAAGCAACCTATGCCAGCGATTCAAACTTCTTAGGTCAAAATGCTGGCTATGGTGCAACCTCTGCCTCCGCTTCAAACTTCTTAGGTTATTATGCTGGCTATCAAGCAACCTCTGCCCGCCAATCAAACTTCTTAGGACAAGTTGCTGGATATCAAGCAACCTCTGCCAACTATTCAAACTTCTTAGGTAACTATGCTGGCTACCAAGCAGCCAATGCCTCCAATTCAAACTTCTTAGGTCAAAATGCTGGACAAGGTGCAACCTCTGCAGACAATTCAAACTTCTTCGGTCAAAGTGCTGGCTTTAATGCAACAGACGCTAACTATTCCAACTTCTTAGGTAGCTATGCTGGACAAGATGCAACAAACGCTAACTTTTCAAACTTCTTAGGTACTGCTGCTGGATATGGCGCAACATACGCTGACCATTCCAACTTCTTTGGATCAAATGCTGGCAATGGTGCAACAGACGCTTACTATTCCAACTTCTTTGGGCCAAGTGCTGGCTTTAATGCAACAAACGCTAACTCTTCCAACTTCTTAGGTGGCAATGCTGGCTCTAATGCAACAAACGCTTACTCTTCCAACTTCTTAGGACGTGAGGCTGGCTCTGGTGCAACCGATGCTTACCATTCCAACTTCTTAGGACAGAATGCTGGCTATCAAGCCACCTATGCCAACTATTCCAACTTCTTAGGTAACTATGCTGGCTATGGTGCAACCGATGCTTACCATTCCAACTTCTTAGGTCAAAATGCTGGACGAGGTGCAACTTCTGCTTCCTATTCAAATCTATTTGGATATCAAGCAGGAAAGACATTTACTAATAATACTATAGGTGCAAACAATATCATAATCGGTACAAACATATCTCTACCGAATGGGACAGCTAATGCAATGAATATCGGTGGAGTATTGTTTGGTTCTGGATTTAACTCAGATACATCTAGCGACCCAAATATTACAGCTGTCACAAGTGGTAAAATTGGTATTGCTAAAATCAATCCTCAATATACTCTCGATGTGGGAAATTCTTCAACTATTGGCATCATAGCTCAATTCACCAATTCTACAGGCTATTGTACAATCAATCCTACAAACACATCTTTGTCTTGTACTTCAGATATAAATCTCAAGAAAAATATTGTAAATATTAAAGATGGCAGTGAATTTGTACTTGGAAATATAAATGCTTCTGACTCTGTATCTATACTAGACAAAATATCTGGTCTTGATCCAGTCTATTATAATTGGAAATCAGAACAAGATACTGATGCAAAGCATGCAGGATTCATAGCTCAGCAAGTGGAGCAAGTATTTCCAGATCTCGTCACTACAGATGGCAATACTAATATCAAATCTGTAAACTATACTGGATTCACTCCATACATAGTCAATGCTATAAAAGAAATAAAAAATACTATCTCAGGTACTATCACCGCCATGAAGGGATACTTTGAGGAGATATTTACCAAAAAGATACATACAGATATGCTTTGTGTTAAAAAATCAGACGGTACAGAATTTTGTGCGAATGGTGATCAGTTAGAATCTGCTCTAAATAATATAAATGGTGGAAGTACGACAAATACTTCTATCTCATCAGGAGATGATAATCTGGAAAATCTTACCGTATCAGCATCTTCTAGTCCTTCTATAGAAGAAGAGATTTTAGATTCTTCCACAACCGTAGACACATTGATAGATACATCAGACACACAAAATAATAATTAATTATAAAAATATGTCACACACATTTACATCAAAAAAAATCTTCATGCTGTTATTTTTAGGAATAATTCTTTTCAGTATTCCTCATAATTTTGCTCAGACTGTAGGTCAGTCATACGACACCAGTGGTTTTTCTCCTATTATGAATGATGCTCCATGTGTAGATTTACAATATGATCTGAGACCAGGATCTAGAGATTATTATATATATGGAAATGTGATGAAATTGCAAATGTTTTTATATCAAAATGAAATGATGGCGTATCCTCCGACTGGTCTATATGCGAATTATACTTTTAACGCTGTATTAAATTTTCAAAATTCAGTAGGATTGAGACCTACAGGTGTAGTTGATTACTATACTAGGATGGCTCTAAAAAAAGTATCTTGCCCAGCTGAAAATGTTAATACTAATTATTCAAATCAGAATAATTCAAATAATTATAATCAAAACAACTATCAATATGTGATAAATAGTAATCCAGTAATAAATACACAAACTCTATTTTATTGCTCATTTAATGGAGTGTCATACGCATCTCAGTCTGATTACAATTATTATTGTATAAATAATAATACTCAGATTAAGTATACAGTCTCATTCAATTCTAATGGTGGAAGCTCTATAAGCTCACAGAGTATCTTAGCTGGCTACACTTTGCCTATATCATCATATGTTCCTACAAAATCCGGATACACTTTCGCTGGATGGTATACAGATACCGGTCTTACAAATCTTTATGATTTCTCAAATCCAGTGACTTCAAATATCACTCTTTATGCTAAATGGAATGAGGACAATACTGCATATACATACACTGTATCATTTCAATCTAATGGTGGTAAAAGTATAGATTCTCAATCTGTGACATCAGGCTCATATGCTATTAGACCATCTGACCCTTCAAGATCTGGCTACAATTTTGCTGGATGGTATACAGATTCTGGACTTACAAATCTTTACGATTTCTCAAATCCTGTGACTTCAAATATCACTCTTTATGCTAAATGGTCTCTTTATGACAGGACTTCATTTGGGGCGCAAGTGAGTATGATATTATGCTCATCCTCTGTATTATTTGAGCCTGTTTACGATGACTTTTGGCAGTTGCAAAGTTATAAATCATATTGTCTTTCAGATACTTCTGTTTCTGGTTATAATTCTACAAATCCAGGCAAATATCCTGTCTCTCGTGATTATATATTAGTCCCAGCATCAAATATAAATTTTGGAGCAATAAAAATAGGAGAGGAGTATTATAGTCTGACCGATCAATATATTTATCAGACTATCTCTGGATCTTCATATAAGAAATATCAAGTCTCACTAATGATAAAACAATAAATATATGTTGAATAAAAAGACACAACAAATAATAGATAGGGAAAATGAGCACTTGCCTCTTTCTGGCAATCTTTATGAGAAAAATCAAAGAAGAATATCTCTCTCTAGATCTTTTAAAGTTATGTTTTTGTCTATCGTCAGTGGTCTCGTAGTCGTAATTGTGATTTTTGGATATATAAATAGTGCCAAAACAAAAGCAGAATCTGTCACTCAAGAAAATGTGATTTCTCAACTTAGTAAACAAATATCTTTACCAAATGAGGCTCCTGTCACTTTTTTGAGGGTTTCTGATGCAAAAAATCTTTCTCTTCAAGATGAATTTTATAAAAATGTCCAAAATGGAGACTATATTATAGTCTACAGCTCTATGGCCCTAGTTTATGATTTTTCAAATAATAAGATAGAAAATGTTAAAACAATCAGATGATAAAGAAAAAATATTTTATCAATAATTTTTTCTACTAAAAAATCATTTATAATCATTTTTATTTGCATATTATCATTATTTATGATAATATTTGTGGTATTCACTTAGCTTTATCTTTAATTTGGCGGAGTGCATTTATAAGTTTATAAATTTAGTTTAATAAAGGTCCAATATTATTTCACGAATAGATGTAGAAATAACAAGACCAAATCAATAATAATCAATAAAATTTTATGGCAGATTTTCAAAGAACAAAGCCACATGTAAATGTGGGAACCATCGGTCACGTAGACCATGGAAAGACAACATTAACAGCTGGAATCCTTAATGTTCTTCACTTAAAGGATCCAAGTATTAAGATCAAATCAGTCGATGATATCGACAAGGCGCCTGAGGAAAAAGCGCGTGGGATCACAATTTCTCTTTCTCACTCAGAATATGAGACAGAAAAGAGACATTATGCTCATATCGACGCTCCAGGACATGCTGACTATATCAAAAACATGATCACAGGTGCGGCTCAGATGGACGGTGCTATCCTCGTGGTAGCTGCTACAGATGGACCAATGCCACAAACTCGTGAGCACGTTCTTCTTGCAAAGCAAGTTGGTGTTCCAAGATTCGTAGTATTCTTGAACAAGTGTGACATGGTTGATGATCAAGATATGATCGACCTAGTAGAGGAAGAAGTAAGAGAGCTTTTGACAAAGAATGGATATGATGGAGCAAATACTCCTGTCATCAGAGGATCTGGTCTAAAAGCTTCTCAAGCTACAGATCTAAATGATCCTTGGGCACAAAAAATAGTAGAACTCATGGACGCTCTTGATAATTGGATTCCAGAGCCAGTTCGTGATTTAGACAAGCCGTTCCTAATGCCTATCGAAGACATCTTCACAATTGAAGGTCGTGGAACTGTGGTCACAGGAAGAATCGAAAGAGGTGTCATCAAATTAAATGACGACATTGAAATTGTTGGTCTTGCTCCAACAGCTAAATCTACAGTTACAGGTATCGAAATGTTTAACAAATCACTACCTTCAGGACAAGCTGGTGACAACGCCGGACTACTTTTGAGAGGTGTTAAAAAAGAAGATCTTATGAGAGGACAAGTTCTTGCAAAGCCAGGATCAGTAAATCCTCATACAGAATTTGAATGTGAAGTATACGTTCTTAAAAAAGAAGAAGGAGGAAGACATACTCCATTCCTAAACGGATACAAACCTCAATTCTACGTACGTACAACTGACGTTACAGGTGAATGTACATTACCAGGAGGTAGTGAAATGGTTATGCCAGGAGATACTATCAAAGGTATGAATGTAAAGCTTATCGCTCCTGTAGCTCTTGAAGAGCAAATGCACTTTGCTATCCGTGAAGGAGGTAAAACTGTAGGTGCCGGAGTTGTAACAAAAATCATTGCTTAATTATAAAAACTAATCGCTCTTTCTAATCAAGTTATAAATTTATGACAGAAACAAAAAAACCAGCAACAAAAAAAACAGTAGCTAAAAAAGTTGCTACCAAAAAAGCAGTTGCTAAAAAGCCTATCGATATAAAGACAGAAGGTGATTTTCCAAAATCTAAAGCTAAAAAAGGAGATGAAAATAAACTTCGAATTTTAGTCAAAGCTTATGAGCCTAAAGTGCTCGACATATCTGTCAAACAAATAATTGATACAGCAAAAAGATTTGATGCGGAAATTTTAGGACCAGTTCCTCTTCCAATTGAAATCTCAAAATACACAGTAAACAGATCAACATTTGTTTACAAAAATGCTAGAGAGCAATTTGAGATCAGAGTTCACAAAAGACTCATTGATATCATAAATCCAAACCCAAAATTGATCGAAGCTCTGACAAATTTGTCACTTCCATCAGGTGTAGACATTAATGTCAAAATGGGTTAGTATAAGATTCTTAAGATTAAGTTTTTAAGAAAGCAAAATTATTAAAAATAAAATAAATCGACCAATGGCTCTCCTCACAAGAGAGAGTTATGTCGTTACTGAAAATATATGAAATTCATGATTGCCACAAAACAGAATATGACTCAGTTCTTTGATGATGAAGGAGTGGTGCATCCAGCTACAGTCTTGTCTGCTGGCCCACTTACTGTCACTCAAGTAAAGACCAAAGAAAAAGATGGCTATGAGTCAGTACAGGTCGCTTCTTTCCCACAAAAGAAAGAAAGAGTCTCAAAATCTGTACTTGGTCACACAGCAGAAGCTTTTAAAGTCATAAAAGAATTTAGAGGAAATGTTGGTGATTTACAAAAAGGAGCAAGTATCAATATTGATATTCTCCAAGCAGGAGACGTAGTCACATTGTCTGGTATTTCTAAAGGAAAAGGCTTTCAAGGAGTCGTCAAAAGACATGGCTTCAAAGGAGGCTGGGGACAACATGGACAAAAGCACTCACTTCGCGAGCCAGGATCAATTGGAGGAGGAGGACGTGCCGGAGGTCGTGTCGTCAAAGGAAAGAAAATGGCCGGAAGAATGGGTTCTGATAGAGTTACCCAAAAGAATGTAAAAGTACTCGATGTCGATGTAGAGCACGGACTAATCTTAGTAAAGGGTGCTGTTCCTGGTAAAAGAGGCACAGTTATCGAAATAGTTCAAAAATAATTTCTGAAATAAAAATATATGAAAACACAAGTATACAATCAATCAGGAAAAGCAGTAAAAGAAATTGATCTACCAGAAAATATTTTTGGCTTACCTTTTAATGGAGACTTAGTTTCTCAAGTGCTTTATATCCAAAGAGCAAATCAAAGAGCTGGTACAGCTCACACAAAAGATCGTGGCGAAGTGGCTGGTTCAAATCAAAAGCCTTGGCAACAAAAAGGTACTGGTCGCGCAAGACACGGATCAAAAAGATCTCCAATATGGAGACATGGAGGTGTGACTCATGGACCAAGAAATGAAAAGAGTTACAAAAAAGATCTTCCAAAAAACATGAAGACTCAAGCTCTCTTTTCTCTATTATCTGCCAAATTAAAGGATGGAAAAATACTTTTCATCGATGAGATCACAGCTACAACTTCAAAAACTAAAGATGCAGTAGCAATAATGAAGAATATTGCAACTGTTAAAAACTTTGAAAATCTAGTTTACAAGAAAAAAGGAAATGTCTATATGACTTTTCCAAAGCTTCTTGCAAATGAAAAAAGATCATTTAGAAATCTTCCTTATGTCATGGCACATAATATGGAAGATCTAAATCCTAACGATATCGCTAATGCGAGATATCTAGTTATTACCAATCCAGAAGCTACTGTCGAGTATCTTAATAGTAAATTAAAATAAATTTATGACTAAAAAAGAAATCACAACAAAAGATACTAAAGATGAGAATGTCAAAGTAGAAAAAAATAATTCTCTTATAATTTCTCCAAGATTGACAGAGAAAGCTGCAAATCTTTCATCACAAAATGTTTACACATTCAATGTGAAAGAAGAGGCGACAAAGATAACTCTTGCTCAAGAAATCAAAAAAACTTATAAAGTAACTCCTATAAAGATTACTATTATCAACAATCCTCGCACAGCAGTATTTGCTAGAGGAAAGCTTGGATTCCAATCTAAATTTAAAAAAGCTTCTGTCTTTTTAAAGAAAGGAGACAAAATAAACTTAGCATAAATAATCCAACAAGAGCCGAAATACATTATGGTAAATTAAGCCGATAAATTAATTGTAAAATTATGAAAAAATACAAACCAACAACCCCTTCAAGAAGAACAATGACAGGGATTGATTACAGAAAAATCTTAACTAAAAGTAAACCAATAAAATCTCTAACAAGTGGATTTAGTCGTGGTAATGGAAGAAATTCTCACGGTCGTGTCACTACTTACTACAAAGGTGGTGGACACAAGAGAAGCTATCGTGATGTGGATTTCAAATATAATAAATTTGATATTCCAGCAAGAATTGCTTCTGTAGAATATGATCCAAACAGATCTGGCTTTATCGGTCTAGCTATTTATGCTGACGGAGAAAGAAGATATGTTCTTCTTCCAAAAGAGATCAAAGTAGGAGACAAATTCATCGTCTCAGAAAAAGCTGATCTGCATGTTGGAAATAGATGCATGCTAAGCAATATACCAGTAGGAACAAATGTCTACAATATTGAGATCAAAAAAGGAGCGGGTGCCAAGATGGTACGTAGTGCCGGAAGTTTTGCTCAAGTTGTCGCTCATGACAATGGCTTCACTTCTATCAAGCTACCTTCTACAGAAGTCAGAAAAGTGCCAGACTTTTGCTACGCTTCAATCGGATCTGTTTCAAATGATGAATACAGATTGAGAGTTATCGGTAAAGCTGGTAGAAGTCGCTGGCTAGGTATCAGACCAAAGACACGTGCCAAAGCTAAAAACCCAGTTGACCATCCATATGGAGGAGGGGAAGGAAGCCAACCAAGAGGTACAAGAAAGCCAAAGACAGCTACAGGAAAAGTTACTGGTGGTCGAAAGACAAGAAGAAGCAAGAAGTATTCTAACAGTCATATTGTGACAAGAAGATCTCGTGGCAAAAAGAACTCTAATGCTTAATTAGAATTTGCAAAAAAGCTATAAATATATTATTATAATTCAACAATATGCCAACAATTAATCAGTTAATCAAAAATAAAAGAAGTAAAGTCGCTAGAAAATCGAGATCTTTGACTCTAGGACAAGGCTGGAATTCTGTAAAGAATAAAGCTAATTTTTACAATTCTCCTTTTAAAAGAGGGGTTTGTACAAAGGTGACAACTACCACTCCAAAGAAGCCTAACTCAGCTCTTCGTAAGATTGCTAGAATTAGACTCACAAATCAGCAAGAAGTCACAGCTTATATTCCAGGAGAAAAGCACAAGCTTCAAGAGCACTCAGTGGTCATGATTCGCGGAGGAAGGGTAAAAGACCTAGCCGGAGTTAGATATCACATAGTGAGAGGAAGACTTGATGCTACAGGTGTAGAAAATAGAAAGCAAGGTCGCTCAAGATATGGCGCTAAAAAGCCAAAAGCAGGAGCTGTTACAGCTAAGAAAAAATAATTTTCTAAATAAAAACACTTCACACTTGTGAAGTGTTTTTATTTTTTCCACAAAAATTTAAATAAATATTCTGCAATATATTATAGGTTGTGATAGAATGTAGATATGATAATGTGTCTCTATCTTATATCAAATTAAAACTTTATGAATGTAAAAAAAACCACGTTTAGTTATTTTATAGTATCGTTATTTTTGTTTTCTACTCTTTTTTCTGTGGTTGGAGCTAAGAATGATAATCTCTTAACAAGATGGGATCTATTTTCTATAAATATATATTGTAAAGTTAATAGTCTTTTTAATATTAATAATCCAAAGTGTGACTACACCAATATTCCTAAACAAATATCTGATATACAAATTCAAATAGACAATTTACCTAAAGAAAATAATACTAAAATAGTATATACAGCGACTTCTGGAGTTCAGTATATATATATCAGAGGCCCTAAAGGTGACACAGGATTACAGGGTCCAAAAGGAGACACTGTGTATATAGGCGCCAATGGTGCCACAACTACAAGTTGGGCTGATATTTGGAATAGTACAAATAGCCGAGAAATAAAATATCAATATGTGCCAGTAGCTAGTGGAGGAGGTAATGGGATCAATGGCACAAATGGAACAAATGGTACCAATGGAAAAAATGGTAAGGACGGAAATTATATAACTTTAATCACTCAAAATTCTACAAGTACAACTTATTATATTTATGATCCTAATACGAATTCTACTTCTACAATAGTAGTGGCTAGTCCTTATATCTCTTCAAATTCTCCAGTCACAATAGAAAATGGAAATTCTTTATTTTCAACAGGATTGACCGGCACAGGCAGTTCGTCTTTAGCTACAAATTCTGTCTTCTTAGGAGAGGATGCCGGCAATGGTGCAACCAACGCCTCTTATTCAAACTTCTTTGGTCCTAGTGCTGGCTCAGGTGCAACCAGTGCCTTCCAATCTAACTTTTTGGGATATAAGGCTGGCCATAATGCAACATACGCTTACGGTTCAAACTTCTTAGGCACATATGCTGGCAATAGTGCAACTGGTGCTTTTTATTCAAATTTTATTGGACAAAATGCTGGACAAAATGCAGCATCTGCTTACTCTTCCAACTTTTTAGGAGAGGTTGCCGGCAATGGTGCCACCAACGCTGCCAACTCAATATTCATCGGAAGAAGTGCTGGTCAAAATGATACAGTAGATAATACAATCAACGGTCTCTCTTCTATACTCATAGGCTCATACACTAATACGGGAGGATATTCTAATTCTATATTACTCGGTAGTGGTACAAGTGGATCTCCAATCTCAAATACAAAAGCAAACCAATTCATGCTTGCTCCTTCTATCACAGAATTAAATCTAAGAGGAGTTAATTACACTTTGCCTTCTACTATCGGTGCAACAGGTACAGTCCTCACAAATGATGGTAGTGGAGTACTCAGTTGGGGAGTGGGAGGGGGAGGTTTTGGTGGAGGAACAACAACCATAACCTCACTTATAACTGGTGTCGCTCCCATATATCAAGGAGTTATATTAGACGAGCATTTCACTGGATCTTCTTTAGATACTGATACATGGTCAGCAGAAACAACTCCTACAGGAGTAACTGTTAATAATAAATTAATAGTCTCATCAGGACAATCAGACTGGAGTAGATATATGGAATTTAAAAAGCATTATCTTTATGAGAAAGAAGACATTATTTTCGACTTTAAGCCATTAACCAAGAATTCAGGAGATGCATGGGGAATTACTCAAAATAGTTTGCTTGTATTATATAATAGCTCAATATATTTAAAAGTAGATCTTTCTAATGGTGTAAATAGCGGTAGACTTTCTATAGGAAACACAACTGCCGCAAATGAATATGGATATTCACAAGCTTTAGATTTTAATGCTGGAGACAATTTAAGATTAACTATAAAACGTACACCGTGGAAAACTATAACAATATTAGAAAATTTGACAGATTCATCAAAACCAAAAGCATATGGTGAGTTTGATTTAAGACAATGGGGAACTCAAGGCAATTATCGTATCTCTTTTTTGGGTGGACAGCAAGAATTTACAAATATAAAAATTGATTCTAAAGTAAGAAATTATGGAGGCACAAAAGGGGTAGTATTTTTTGGAGATTCTATAACTAATGGTATTGGGGCCACTTCTGTAAGTAAAAGATGGACGGATGTTTTAATGAAAGGGCAGCAGAATCTGTTTGAAAATATGGGTATAGGTTCTTGGTTAACTGGTACCATGAATTCATCTAGAGTGACAGAATTATTGACCGGAATAAATGCTAAGTATTTATTTATAAATTTTGGTTATAATGATTTTGCGCAATATACTCCAACTTCAACTTATAGGGCAAATCTAGAAACTATCGCTACCACAGCCCAAGCTATGGGGTATACAACAATATTCGTTTCTCCATTTCCTAATGCTACGTACGACAGTTCATCTTATGCATCAGCTATGCAGACAGCAGCTGCTAATACTGGTAGTAAATATATAAGTATTATTAATGCTACTTCTATTGGTGGAGTAGCAAATCCTAACTATTTATATGATGGAGTTCATCCTAATGATGAGGGATATAGAGTTATCGCTGAAGAAATAAAAAAACAAATTCCAGAAGTTTACAGTGATATGGTAAACAATATAGATTCAGGAAGTATTAAGAGTTATGATATGCCATTTGCTTTTGGTAATGAGAGTATAGTCACTGTCGGATCTGATGGTATATTTAGACAGGCTTTAGCAGAGCAGTTCATAACAAAGAATTCACTAAGATTACAATCTATAGCATACGAGACACAAGACGGCTCAGTATCTTTATCTGGTGATATCATTCAAGGGGGATCTTTTCAACAAAAAAGTAATAATGGATTAAGGATAGGCTTTAATAATGGAGCTTATGATAATAACGGCTCAAATATAACAATAACAAATGCTGGTACAGGAGGATCTGGGCATCCTCAACTCTTCAATACTATAAATGGCACTGAAAATATTATAATAAATGCTTTGGCTCAAGTAGGAAAAGCAAATGCTGCTGGCTCTGTTTCCGGAAATAGAAATTTATTATTACAGACACCAATACCAAATTCTTATGATCTATCTGGCAGTAGAAATATATTGATGTCATCAACAAATTTTGCCTTAAATACAGGAAGTGATAATATTTTAATAGGAGATCAATCAGGAGGACTGTTAACTAGTGGTAGCTATAATATAGCTCTTACTAGTAGACTTAATTATAATGGAGGAAGTTCTAGTTGGTCTGCTAATAATGCGGTAGGTACTATTATGATAGGTACTCCATATGATTATTCTGGAGAAGAGCCACTGTCAAATGGAGAGGTTGTCATATCTTCTTATACAAGGTTTCAAAGAATTTATACATTTGGTACAAAGGGAGGACTTCAAACTTCTGTTGTTTGGAGACCGGGATATCAAGGAGGCATAAACTCTGCTGGAGCACCTCTTTATATACAAGGTACAAGAGCGACAGGTAATGCTGAGCCTGGTAATATAGTATTTCAGTTCTCGACACCGGGATCATCAGGAAGTGCTGTGCAAGGTACTTTTAGTGATACTCTTACTTTGTCTAGAAACTCTATATTTGCAAATAAAAACGTTGGTATTTTACAATCAAATCCTTCCTATGCTTTGCATGTAGGATCCTCAAGTATATCTGATGGTGCTACATTATTAAGATTGGAAGATATAAATAGTACTTGTGATTTTAACGCTAATTCTGGATCTCCATCTTGTGGATCTGATATCACTCTTAAAAAAGATATATCATCTCTAGATACATCTGATATCTTAATTAAGATAGGCAAACTTACTCCAGTGTCTTATCATTGGAAAACTCAAAAAGATGATGATATCTTAAATTATGGATTTATAGCTCAAGATGTCGGTGCACAATTTCCAGATCTTGTACATGAGGGTACATGGGTTGATGGTAGTAAAAGACTATTTTTGAATACTGGTGGGCTTATGCCTTATGTGGTTGGAGCAATCAAAGAACTCAACAACAAAGCACTATTTGCTAGTGTAGGATCATCAACACTAGTAAACAATACTCTCCAGACTTCTCTAAATGATTTCTCTTTATTCATATCTACTCTCAATGATAACAATCTAGTATCTACAAATCTCACCAATCTCCACGATCTATTTTCAAGTTCTTCTCTCTCAGCTATCAAATCTTTAACTAACACTCTCACACAATCAGGATTTGATCTTAATCTAAATGGAAACGCTCTCACCAATGTTAAATCTATTCAGAGTATGAGTGGAAATTGGAGGGTGGGGGAGGATGGAAAAATAATAGCAAAGACAATAAGGGTAGAAGGAATAGAGTTAAAAGATATAGATGGAAATTGGTATTGTTATGGATCACAAAATGGAAATCTGGTAAAAATTGGTATTGCTCCATGCTCGGATTCTGATTTAAACAATCTTCAATTTTCAAATAATCAATCCCCATCTACTCCTATTTCTACGACAGAGCCTACAAGTACTGCTACCACCACAAATCAAGATTTAGGTACATCTTCTCCAGTAGAAGCAGATCCTTCTTCTTTAGATCCTAACACTACACCCGTTTCTGATCTTGAATAATACCTTAATTTGCAAATATTTGGTCTTTATGTTAATATGAGTCCACTGTTTGTAATCAGTTAATTAAATATATTATTCTTTATTTATAGATATTTATATTTGTTTATTAAGAATAATATATTTATTTTACTTGATATTCTTACAGTTTTAAAAACAATTAATATTTTTAATTATGGCAAAAACGTCTGTCAAAGCAAGAGCTGCAAAGGCTCCAAAATTTTCTTCTCGTATAGTTAGAAGATGTTTTAAGTGTGGTCGAAGACATGGTTACATGAGAGATTTTGATCTCTGTAGAATTTGTTTCCGTGAATTAGCAAACGAGGGTATGATCCCTGGTGTTAAAAAATCATCTTGGTAATACAAGCTAAAAAAGAAATAAAAATATATGGATCAAATAGCAAACATGTTAAGTAGTATAAAAAACGCAGGACTCGTAAAAAGAGATTCTATTGTCGTTCCTCACTCTACCATCAAAGCTTCTATTTTAGAAGTTTTAAAAAGAGAAGGTTTTATAAAGACTTTTGAAATTATTGACTCTGGAAAAAACAAAAAAGAACTAAAAATAGTTCTAGAATATGTCGGAAAACACCCAAACGTTTCTCCACGCGTAAATAATATTGAAAGAGTTTCAAAATTATCAAAAAGAGTCTATATTGGTTATAGAGATCTACACAAATTTAAATTCGGAAAAGGTTTAATAATTGTCTCTACTCCAAAAGGTATTCTTACCAATAAAGAAGCTCGTAAAGAGTTGGTCGGCGGTGAAGTATTATTTAATATCTGGTAAACTAAATTTATGTCAAGAATAGGAAAACAAAATCTAAATATTCCATCAGGTGTCAGCGTATCTCTTGCTGATGGTATTTTAACTGTAAAAGGACCAAAAGGTGAGCTAAAAAGAAATATTAATCAAGATCTTGTTAAGATTAATATTGAAAATGAATCAGTCACCAGTGAGCCTCTAAGAAATGACAAAGTCTCAAAAGCTTTATGGGGTACATATATGTCTCATATACAAAATATGATAGCTGGTGTTCAAAATCCATTCGAGAAAAAGCTTTTAATAGAAGGAGTTGGTTTTAAATGGGAAGTGAAAGGAGACAAGATTCAGCTAAATGTGGGTTTTTCTCATTCTGTATTTCTAGATATTCCAAAAGAATTGACAGTTACAGCAGAAAAAGGAACACTTAGTATAACTGGTCTCGACAAAGAATTGGTTGCTAAATTTGCAATGCAAGTACGCAAACAAAAGCCTGGAGAGCCTTACAAAGGAAAGGGTATAAGATATTCAACTGAAGTCTTACGTAGAAAACAAGGTAAGAAGTCTGCATAATATTTAAAAGAAAAACTATGAAAAAAGTAATTTTAAAAACTAAAAATGAAAAAAGAAGAAAGTTGCATAAGAAAATTCGTGCAAAGATTTTTGGTACTGCAGAGACTCCTCGCCTTGCTGTCTGGAAATCAAACAGATTTATCTATGCTCAACTTATCAATGATGATGAAAATAAAATCATAGCTAGCGCAAGTGATATAAAGACTTATCTTGATGCGAAGATTAATAAAGTTGAATCAGCAAAAAAGATAGGTTTAGAAATTGCAGAACTTGCAAAGAAGCTAAAAATATCAAAGATTGTTTTTGATAGAGGAGGTTTTCCTTATAAAGGTCGTGTAGCTGCTCTTGCTACTGGTGCTAGAGAGGGTGGTCTAGAGTTTTAAAATATTATATATTATAAAGATATGCCAAATACAAATTTAGAAAATCAAAATGAAGAATTAGAAAACATCGCAACAGCAGATGTTAAGCAGGTCGTTATTGACGATGAAGTTATTTCCGTTGATGAAAACACACCTTCATCTGGAAGTGATTTCAAAAAAGGTGGTCGCAAGACTAATGGAAAAGGCAAAGGTGGATCTAGACCTCCTCGCGCTCCTCGCGAAAAGCCTGAGTTTGATACAAAGACAATTGACGTCCGCCGTGTGACTCGTGTGGTATCAGGAGGAAGAAGATTTTCTCTTGCTGTCGCATTAGCTGCTGGTGATAGAAATGGTAGAATCGGATTTGGTACAGGAAAAGCTCTAGATACACAACTAGCTATTGAAAAAGCTACAAAGTCTGCAAAGAAAAATATGATGACTTTAAAGCTCGCAAAAGGTAATAAGATACCTTATGATGTTAAAGTAAAATACAAATCAGCTTCTCTGTGGCTAACTCCAAATAAAGGAAAGGGTATTGTGGCGGGATCTTCTGCTAGAGCAATACTTTCTCTTGCTGGAGTAAATGATGTGACAGCAAAATTCCATTCAGGAACAAAAAATAAAATGAATAATGCAAAAGCTACAATAAAAGCTTTACAAATGTTTACCAAATAATTAATTTAATAAATAAATTTATGCAAACCCATCAAATCAAAAGAACTCACAAATTAAAGAAAGCAAAACAAATTGCTCGTGGTGGTAGACGTGGTAAACAAGCTGGTCGTGGAGGAAAAGGTCAGACAGCACGTGCCGGAAATAAAGTTCGCCCAGCATTACGTGATACAATTAAAAAGCTTCCAAAGCTACGTGGTCACGGCATCAATCGTCCACACACAGTAGTATTTAGAGATGCAAAAACTTTTGCTGTTGTAAATCTAGGTCAATTAAATATTTTTGAAAATGGTGAAGTTGTAAATCCAACATCACTCGTAGCAAAAGGATTAATCAAAAAAAGACATGGCAAACTTCCAAAAGTAAAAATACTTGCCAAAGGTGAAATTACTAAAAAAATCCAAGTTGAAAACTGTACTCTCAGTAAATCAGCTGAAGAAAAAATAAAAGCTTTATAATAAAATATGAAAACTCTAAAAAGAATTTTTCAAGACAAAGTTTTAAGAAATAGAATTTTGTTTGTTATTGGTATTTTGGCTATTACAAGATTATTAGCAGCTATACCAGTACCTGGCGTGGATAAGGCGGCTCTAGCCAATGCTATGTCCAGCAATAGCTTTTTAGGATTTCTAAATATATTCTCAGGAGGAGGACTTTCTTCTTTTTCTATTATAATGCTCGGAGTAGGGCCATACATCACAGCTTCTATTATTATGCAGCTTTTTACTGTCCTCATCCCAAAGTTTAAAGAGATGTATCAAGAAGAGGGTGAGATTGGTAGAAAAAAGTTTTCTCAATATTCTCGCTTGCTTACAGTGCCTCTAGCCATAGTTCAAGGTTATGCTATTCTTACTCTTTTGACTTCACAAAAAATAGTCGACCCTCTTTCTGGTCCAGAAATGATTTTTAATATCTTGATCATTACTACCGGATCACTACTTCTTATGTGGCTTGGTGAGCAGATAAATGAATATGGTATTGGAAATGGTGTCTCACTTATAATCTTTGCTGGTATAGTAGCAAGTCTTCCAACAAAAATTTTCCAGACCTTCGTCGCTTTTGATGTTTCTATGATACCTATGATTATAGCTATTTGTATTTTAGCTTTAGTCGTGATAGCTGGCATTGTCTATGTCACAGAAGCTGAAAGACCTATCTCTATAACCTACTCAAAACAAGCAAGTAGCTTTTATGGTTCATCTGGTATTACCAATACTTATCTTCCGTTAAGACTTAACCAGGCGGGAGTCATACCGATAATCTTTGCTGTCTCCCTTCTTCTCTTTCCTCAGATGATAGCTCAAATTTTAAAAAATTCTGCAAACCTCACTCTTCAATCCGTCTCTACAAATATAAATTCTTTCTTATCAAATACTCTTTATTATGGAATTATTTATTTTGTGTTGGTAGTTTTGTTTACTTATTTTTATACCGCAGTGACTTTCGATTCTGCAAAGACCGCTGAAAATCTACAAAAGTCAGGAGCCTTTATTCCTGGATATAGACCTGGAGTGGCTACTGCGGACTATATTGGAGGTGTGCTTTCTAGGGTTACTTTCTTCGGAGCTTTCTTCTTAGGATTTATTGCTGTATTACCAATTATAGTCCAAGGATTAACAAATGGAGCAAGTAGTATCACTATTGGTGGTACATCTCTTCTCATCGCAGTATCTGTGATTATAGACTTTGTAAAAAAAGTAGATGCCCAACTCACAATGAGAGAGTACTAATTAGACTAAAAGATAAAGTATTATAAAAATAAAATCCTCTTTATTTAAGAGGATTTTATTTTTTACAAAATTCAAAATTCGTGATATTATTTGTCTAATATCATGTCTAATATAAAACTAAAAACAGACTTAACAACTATTAAAAATCTTCGTGAATCCTGTAGAAGAATAGCTTTTGTTATTAAAAAAGTCGGCGAAGAAATAAAACCAGGAGTATCGCTTTTAGAATTAGACAAATTAGCTTATCGATTGATAACTGAAAGCCAAAATGGAAAGACAGATAAAGATAAGCCAGCTTTTTTAAATTATCAGCCGTATGGTGCAGCTTTTCCATATCCTGCATCACTTTGTATTTCAGTAAACGATGCAGTGGTACATGGTATACCAGATGAATATATTTTAAAAGAGGGGGATATTGTGACTCTCGATGGTGGCATAAATCACAAAGGTATGATATCTGATCATGCTATCACATTTCCAGTCGGAAAAATTTCTAAAGAAAATGAAGAATTGTTGCGAGTCACAAAGGGTGCTCTTATGGCTGGTATAAAGGTAGCAGTAGCAGGAAATTATGTAAATGATATTTCTAAAGCTATAGAAAATTATATTGTCAGTGAAGGTAAAAAAATAAATATGAAATTTGGTATTATAAAAATCTTGTCTGGTCATGGTGTGGGATACAAAGTACATGAAGAGCCTTTTGTGCCAAATTTTGATGATGGAGTACGTGGTCCAAAGCTTGTCCCTGGTATGGTACTCGCAATAGAGCCAATGCTCAATCTTGGTAGTGAAGAAGTTTATTTAGAAGATGACGGATATACATTTAAAACTGTTGATGGTAAAAACTCAGCTCATTTTGAACATACTATTTTAATCACCAAAAACAAGCCAGAGATACTTACAGTAATGTAATTATTGATAATTTTTTATTTGACCAATCATCATTATAATGGTAGTATGTATACCTGTTCTTTAAACAATTATTTTTCACATAATATTTAACAAATGTCAAAGCGAATTGTCTCAGCAGAACTTAAATTTTTTACAGAAAAGTTCGAATTATTTTTTCGGAAAAACATTGCTTCCGGTACCTATATTATTTATAAGTATCTTAAAAAAGATTACGATTTTCTATTATATATAATGTCTTCAAAGCCCGGAAGATGGAATGATTATATAACAGAAAATGTTAGGTATACTCTGTTCAAGAATTTACCAAGCGAAACAGGCGATGTTTCCATTCCAAAATATTTAAGGAAAAAGATTTTTAAACCACGTATTTCTTTTTCCCACACTGGAGAAAACATTGTAAGAATGTTTGAAAAAAGTGAAGGATTAAAAAAATATTGTAAGGAGTGGTTTAAGGAGAATTATTATAAAGAGATTCCTGCTGAAATCCTTAAAAAAATCGAAAAGTAATTCTGAAAAATTTTTTAAAAAGCGGTATACGGTGCCGCTTTTTTTATTTGCTAAAAATATCATTTTGTATTATAATAGCTATCTATTAATAAAAAATAAGTTAGGTGCTAGTACCAGATGTCGCTGGGAAATATATGCACTCTAAAAAAGATAAGTTTATGCGACGTCCCGTCAAAAATAGAAACGTGGTCAAAAGCGATCTTCGCTATGACAATGTAAAGGTTTCAAAGTTTATTAATTATATAATGCAAAATGGTAAAAAAACTGTAGCACAAAAAATAGTCTACGGTGCTTTTGATATAATCAAAGAGCAAACCAAAAAAGATGCTCTTGAATTATTTGAGCTTGCCCTCAAAAACGCAGGTCCAACAGTCGAAGTGAGAAGTAAAAGAGTCGGAGGATCAAATTATCAGATCCCAGTAGAAGTTCGTGACTCCAGAAAATTCTTATTAGCTTCACGTTGGTTAATCGATGCTGCTAGAGGAAAAAAGGGAAAGCCTATGCATGAAAAGCTTGCTGAAGAATTATTGCTCGCTTCAAATAATGAAGGTTCAGCAGTAAAGAAAAAAGAAGATGTACACAAGATGGCAGAGTCAAACAAAGCCTTTGCACACTTTGCAAGATAATTATTAAACAAATAAAAACAAAAATAAAATATATTTATGTCTAGAGATTATCCATTAAATAAAGTTCGTAATTTTGGTGTGATTGCACATATTGATGCCGGAAAGACTACAACTTCTGAAAGAGTCCTCTTTTACACAGGTGTTTCTCACAAGATCGGTGAAGTTCATGAGGGTGAGGCTACAATGGACTGGATGGAGCAAGAAAGAGAAAGAGGTATCACAATTACTTCTGCTGCTACCACAGCTTTTTGGTCACCTACATATATGCCAAAGGGTGATGATTCAAAGAAATGTCGTTTTAATATTATCGACACTCCTGGTCACATTGACTTTACAATTGAAGTAAAGAGATCACTTCGTGTTCTCGATGGTGCGGTCGTAGTATTTGACTCTGTAGCAGGAGTAGAGCCTCAATCAGAGACAAACTGGAGATATGCAAACGATGCTAATGTGCCACGTATTTGTTTTGTGAATAAATTAGACAGAATGGGAGGAAGTTATGACAAATCATATCAATCAATCCTAGACAGACTTTCTAAAAAAGCTGTCAGAATGCAAATCCCTGTAGGAGAAGAAGAAAATTTTTCTGCTATTATCGATCTTCTAAATCTTAAATATGTGACTTTTGTAGGAGATAAAGGAAAGGATGTTGTTTATGAAGATATTCCTGCTGAATTTGCAGAAATTGTAAAGACAAGACGTGCTGAAATGATTGAAAAGATTGTCGAGACAGATGAAAATATGATGACAGCGTATCTTGAAGGAAAAGAATTTACAGTTGAAGAACTAAAAAATACAATCAGAAAAGCTGTGATTGCTAATGAGCTCTTCCCAGTATATTGCGGATCAGCTCTTAAAAATAAAGGAGTACAGCTCGTACTAGATGCGGTCGTTGATTTTCTACCATCACCACTCGATATTGCAAAGCCTCATGGTATTGATCCAAGAACAGGAGAAAAAATTGAATTAGAAGTTTCTGATACAGCTCCTCTTGCGGCTCTTGCTTTCAAGCTTGCTACTGACCCATTCGTAGGACAATTAGTATTTATCCGTGTATATTCTGGTACTCTTGAGGCTGGATCATATATTTACAATGCTACAAAAGATAAAAAAGAAAGAATTGGACGTATTCTTCGTATGCACGCAAACGATAGAGAAGAAGTAAAAACTGTCTATGCAGGAGAAATCGCTGCAGCGGTAGGTCTAAAAGATACAGTGACTTCAGACACACTTTGTAATGAAGACAGTCCTGTAATTCTAGAAAAGATTGTGATCCCAGAATCTGTGATCTCTATGCGTATCGAGCCAAAAACAAAAGCTGATCAAGAAAAAATGGGTCTCGCTTTATCAAAGCTTGCTATCGAAGATCCTACATTCAGAGTATCTTCTGATCCAGAGACAAATGAGACAATTATCTCAGGAATGGGCGAGCTTCATCTTGATATTATCGTAGACAGAATGAAAAGAGAATTTAATGTAGAAGCTACAACAGGCAAGCCTCAAGTAGCCTACAAAGAGACAATCAAAGGTTCTGCTGATGGTGAAGGAAAATATATCAAGCAATCAGGAGGTCGTGGACAATATGGACATGTCAGACTAAAGATCAAGCCTATTGACTACACAATCAAAGATGAAGATCTTCCAAAAAATATCAAGAGATACGATCACTTTGAGTTTATCAACTCTATTAAAGGTGGAGCCATCCCTCAAGAATATATCCCAGCTGTAGAAAAAGGTCTTCGTGAGTCTATGGACAGAGGTACTCTTGCTGGATTCAAGATGGTGGATGTATCTTGTGAAGTTTATGATGGATCATTCCACGAAGTAGACTCATCAGAAATCGCTTTCAAGCTTGCAGCTGCAATGGCACTCCAAGATGCTGTATCACGCGCAAAGCCTGTGATTCTTGAGCCTATCATGAAAGTAGAAGTTATCACTCCAGATAAGTTCTATGGAGACATTACAGGAAATCTTTCAAGTAAGCGTGGACAAATAGAAGGAATGGACGAAAGAGGAATGGATAAAGTTATCAGAGCAAAAGTTCCACTATCAGAAATGTTTGGATACATGACCAATCTTCGCTCTATGACAGAAGGTCGTGCATCGTTTACAATGGAGTTTTCACATTATGATGTCGTGCCAGCAAGTATAGCAAAAGAAATTCAGGATTCCAGAAAGTAATTTAGATTAAAAAACCTCTCATTTTCGAGAGGTTTTTTAATGTTATAATTTTTATATAAAATTAAATTATGCCTCCTTTTCCTCCTATTTTTGCTTATGTTTTTTTTGGATTTCTTTGGTTTATAGAGGTGATTTTTACTCTTTTTGTTGTTACTATACCAGCCAGTGAAGTCATTGCTATTTTTAGTGATATTTTGATCCTTTTGTGGCTATGGATGCGTCTTGGTCCATCACTGATAACAAAATTTAGAAATCCAAAAGCCAATAAAAAATTTATTAGAAGGTTTCTTACTCAGACTATAGGAGAACTTATACCAATAATAGATCTTTTTCCTTGGAATGTTTGGTTTATATATAAACAGTATAAGGATGAGGTAGCTGAATATCATAATAAAGTCGCAAAATTAGATGCTAAAAATCAAGAAATAGAAGAAAATAATAAAGATATAGAAGAGGGGGATAAAGAAATAAAAGAAGAAATAGAAAAGCAAAAATTACAAGAAAAAATTCAAGAAGAGATAGATTCAGATAATCAAGTGAGAGACATGAGGGCGGTATCCAATTTTACTGGAGTAGGGCAATGGATGACAAGAAACAAAAGGGTCTCAGCTGGTAATCCTGATCTTGATCGACAAATAAATAATGCTAAAAGAAAAGAAAAGGAAGCAAGAATTAAAAAAGAAGATCTGCCGTATGAGATGAGACTCGGTGAACAGCTAGAGAATCCAGAATCATTGACTGACAAGCAGACTAATTATAGTAAATTTGAGACATATGAAGCTGAAAGAAAAAGATTGGAAGATATAAAAAAGCAAAAGATATTAGAGCAAAAAGAAAAAGATAAAGTCACACAAGTAAAAGTGAGACAGATGACTGAAGCTTTTGCTGATCAAAAAGCTAAAGAAGCAGAGAGAAAGTATGGTGAGTCTGCAAATCTTGTAGTAAGACTAAAAGATAGAGCCCAAAAAGCAAAAAGTGATCAAAATGGAGGTGACGGATTGATTGGTTTTAATGACGGAGAAGACCAAGAAATGGATATAGCAGCCTAGCTTTTTGTTAAGAAATATATTTGACAAATAAAAATAGATATTATATACTATAGATATCTTATAAAATATAAGTTAAGGTGGCTATAAGACCAAAATTATAAATATATGAAAAAAATTTTCACAAAAATAATCACAGCTTACATTATCATAGCTTCACTCGCTATAGTTTTGAAAGTTGGTGATAATATGATCGCAAAAGCTGATGTTTTATCTTCACAAAATTGTGGATATAATACTGGCTGGATTTGGAACGGTACACAATGTGTAAATACTTGTGATCAAAATCATCCTTGGGATCCCGTAAATCAGAGATGTTCTAATGGATATGGCTATTATGGTAATTCATACGGATATGTTCCTGGTAATTCAAATTATATGGGATCATGTGACGCATATGGAAGTAATTTTTACTGGACAGGATCTGTCTGTGCACAGATAGTACCAGGACAAAATTATCCTTATCAAGGATCAAATCCTTATAATGGTGGATATACTTATATAAATGATAATTATAATTATTACAATTATCCAACATATCAAATTCAAAGTGTGCCTGTAAATAATACTGTCTACAATCTATCAAATAATTATCCTTACAATAATTACAATTATTGTGACAACTCTTGTTGGCATGATCCAGCACCAAAAGTCACTACTACTTATCAGGTCTATACTTATACTACTATTTCACAACCTAGCTATCCAAATTATTTCTATTTAGGATCAAATTCTAGTCAATATTACAATGATTATTTAGATTGTAATTATCTTGATTATAGAAATCTTGGTTACTATGATATTTACGGATACTATCACTACTAAAAATAAATAAAAATATTTTTCAAACCTCTCTTTATAAAGAGAGGTTTGTTTTTTAATGATATAATATTCTTGATATAAATCATTATGCCCGATCAATTTTCTCAAGAAGTTGGAATAAATGGTAGCGAGCCACGCTTTTCTTCTCCGGAAGAAGAGATAAGATTTTTGCGTCAAGAGATAGAAAAAAGAAGAGATATAACCAAAAATTTTGGTGACAGAATCTCTAAAGAGGATCATGCTAGAGATGTCCTCAGAGCTCACGTATCACAACCTCCTCAGTCTGTTTTGCCTGGCCAGTATCAGATGCAAAATTATGAAAAGAAAAAACTACTTCAAGATCTAGAGGTAAAGTCTACTGACGAGCAAGTATCCGATCTTGTCTCTCTTATGCTTGATAAGGGTATACACAATACTATAGAAATAGTCAGGGAAAATAAAAATAAAGAAGTGGAATCAGATTTTCATCGCTTTCTCATAAATTATTTGCTGCTGCCTCATGAAGAAAAATTAGAAAAAAGTCTTAGCAAGACAGAATGGAAAGCTCTACATCTCAGACTCTACGAGATAGTGTTGCCAGAAAGCAAAGAAAAAGGTGAGACAAAAAATGCAAAAGAATTTATAGCTTTCATGGAGCAATTTTATGCCAGTATGTTAAGTATTTCTAGCGATATAAATAATAAAGAAAATAATTATTATACTCTTGAGATTGCTAAACCAAATAATTCAAATGAAGTATCATTTTTTGTATCAGTTTTAAATGAAGTAGCAGATCTTTTTGAGAAGACACTTTTTGGTCTTTTTCCAGATGCGATAATCAGGTACTCAAAAGAAGACTATAATATTTTTTCTGAGACAGGATTTCAGCTTTCTGCTTATGCATCTCCGGTCAAGACTTCCGCATTGCCATTTCGTACTTATGACAGTATGGAAGGGGATCCGATTTCTCTTATCATTTCAGCTTTTACAAAATTACAAAAGACAGGTGAGGGCGCAGCTCTTCAAATAGTCGTCCGCCCAGCAGGTGATAAGTTTTTCAAAAAATATTCTGAGATGGTCAATAGTCTTCGCAAAGGTGACACTTTAAAAAGAGTTTTAGATAGAGAGTCTTTTATAAAAGATTTTATTTCAACTTTTAAAGAATCAAATAAGTCAAAAGAAGAGATAGAAAAAGAAAAAGCAAAACCTAAAAAGATAGAAGATGAAAAAGCTGAAAAAAATATAAGCAAAAAAATAGAATCTACCATACTAGATACAAATCTTCGTCTTGTGGTAAATGCTCCTGACCTCACTAGAGCCAAGAGTATTTTAAATGAGCTCGCCTCTACTTTTATGCAATATTCAGAAGCTGATGGAAACTCTCTTCAATTTAAGATGGTAGAAGGAAAAAGATTAAATGAAGTCATACATAATTATATTTATCGTTTTTGGGATGAAGATCAAAGTCTTCCTCTAAATTTTAAAGAATTGGCTACTTTTTATCATCTACCAAGCTATGTAAAAAATTATAATCAGCTCAATAAAGTCGATGCTACTTCTGCTCCAGCTCCGATGGATCTGCCACAGACAGGACTCTTTTTAGGTGTAAATGAATATAGACATCTAAAGACAGATATCTATTTGCCTGAGGCAGATAGACTTCGTCATATGTATATCATCGGTCAGACAGGTACAGGTAAGTCTGTCATGCTGGTCAACTCTATAATCCAAGATATTATAAATGGTCACGGTTGCTGCTTTATAGATCCGCATGGAGATGATATTTTAAAAATTTTAGGAAATATTCCAAAAGAAAGATGGGATGATGTGATCTATTTTGATCCTGCTGATACTGAGATGCCATTTGGTCTCAATATGCTTGAGTTTGATCCTATGAGGCCTGAGCAAAAGACATTTGTGATCAATGAACTATTTTCTATCTTTAAAAAGCTTTTTGCTGAAGCTAGTCCAGAGTCTATGGGTCCAGCCTTTGAGCAGTATTTTAGAAATTCAGCAGCTCTTGTCATGGAGCATCCAGAGAGCGGTTGTACACTTTTTGATATTTCAAGAGTGCTTTCAGATGCTGATTATCGTGATTATAAATTGGCCCATTCCAAAAATCCTATTATCAATCAATTTTTCAAAAACGCTCTAGCTACAAGTGGTGAGCAAGGTTTTGAAAACTATGTGCCATACATCACGAATAAATTCGACATCTTTACCTCAAATGAAATTATGCGTCCAATCATAGGACAGGAAAGATCTTCATTTAATATTAGTGAGATTATGGATAATAAAAAGATCCTTTTAGTAAATCTATCAAAGGGTAGATTGGGTGATATTAATGCTTATTTGATTGGCCTCATACTTGTAGGAAAGTTTTTGATGGCAGCTTTAGGAAGAGAGGATTTAGAAAACAAGCCTCCATTTTATCTATATCTAGATGAATTCCAAAATGTAGCTACCAAATCCATCTCCGCTATTCTTTCTGAGGCGAGAAAGTATAAACTTTCTCTCATCATGGCTCATCAATATATCAAGCAGCTTCCAGAAGATATAAAAGGTGCGGTCTTTGGAAACGTCGGTAGTAAAATAGTATTTCGTATTTCAGAAGATGATGCGAAAGCTCTCGAAGCCAGCTTTGCTCCGACCTTTACTTACACTGATATTATGAAGATAGCAACTTTTAATGCTTACGCTGCACTTCTCATAAAAGGATATCCTCAAAAGCCATTCAATATAAAAGAAGAATATTTTGCTGATAGGAGTATGCCTTATGCCCCAAAGCCAAATCCTGACACCATCAACGCCATAAAGATTTTGAGTAAAGAGAAATATGGTAGACCAAGAAGAGAAGTGGAAGATGAGATAATGAGGAAGTTTAGTTTTAATTAAAAATGAAAGAAAACGAACCTAAAAATAATTATAAAAAATTGTTTAACCTTTCAAGACAGTTAAGAAAAGACCAAACCAATTCGGAAGATATTGTTTGGTTTGCTTTAAGAAATAGAAAAATATTTGATTTAAAATTTTCTAGACAAAAAATATTTGGTGAATTTATTGTAGATTTTTATTGTGCAAGACTAGGTCTTGTTTTAGAAATAGACGGAGAGATACACGAATCTCAAAAAGAGCATGATCAAGAAAGAGAAAATTATTTAATAAATAATTACAATTTAAAGATTTTGAGAATTAAAAATTCTGAAATTGATGAATCGACAATATTTGAATTATTAGAAAATAAAATAAAGAAATACTTGTGAGTATTTCTTTATTAATTTACTCACCCCAATATCTGCGATATTACCCCTCTCTAAAAATATTTTCTAAAATATTTTTAGAGAGGGGTCGAATACGAAGTATTCGGGGGAGAGTTTATCTACTTGCTCTTTCTACGTATTCACCTGATTCTGTATTTATTATAATATTGTCTCCTTCTTCGATAAATAGGGGAGCAGTGACTTGAGCTCCAGTCTCAAGAGTCACTAATTTTCCACTGGAGTTGCCAGCAGTATTTCCTTTGATTGATGGAGGTGCTGAGGTGACTTTGAGAGATAGCTTTATTGGTAGACCAATACCGATAATTGTCTCTTCATCATCGTCGTCTGTAAATATTTTTGCATCTACCACAGAATCAGCTTTCATAAATTTTATCTGATCACCGATCACTTCACTAGGAATAGTAAATCTTTTTGATGGATCTTTTATTTCGCAAAACCAATTTTCTCCTTTGTTGGTATAAAGATATTTTACTTCTTTTTTAGATATATCAGCCTCATCTACCATGTCAGAAGCATGAAATGTAGCAGGTATCACTTTTCCATTAATCAAGTTTCTTAATTTTACTTGATTTTGTGGTTTTCTTTGTTGGGTTCTAGCCACATGGTACTCGAGCACCTCGTACGGTGCGTCATCATAGATGATGAATTTTCTAGGTTTGATTTCATTATATTCTAGTTTTGCCATAATTTTTAATATTTAAAATTCTATAATGTTCTTGATTTTATCATATAAATTGATTTTTATAAAATAAAAAAAATGGGGCCAGGATAGAAATCCAGCCCCTCAAATCCAATATCCTATGAAAAACCTCTAAGACTATAGCATGTATTTTATAAAATTGCAAGTCTGGGTTTTATTTAGTTTTCCACTTGACATTTTAGCTTTAATTTGCTATACTATATATAGTAAATTTGTATATAAAAATAAAAAAATAACTCTATATATAAAAAAATAATTCTTTAAAAACAATTTAAATAAAAACAATAAAAATCATTAACGATGAAACATCAAACTCTGATTTTCCTATTGGCATCAGTGATGTTGATAGTAGGATTTTCTTGCGGTTGCAAGAAAGAACCGGCACCAGTGGTGCCCCACACTTACACTGTAAGTTTTAATGTGAACGGTGGAAATGGCTCTATAGCTTCTCAATCAGTAACAGCAGGCAATTCATTTACTTTTCCAAGTGGCTCCAGTTTAACCTACACAGGCTACACTTTCCAAAGTTGGAATACTTCTGCTGATGGTACTGGTACGAGTTACAATGCTGGTAGTACTTTTGTACCGACAGGTAATATCACTTTCTTTGCTATTTGGCAAAAGAATGCCCCTGTTTATACCGCTGTCATCAGTAGTACAGGGACTTATGATGCTAGTACTACTGCAGTAGATAAAGTTTTACTTGGTCGCTCTGTAGCAAAGGCGTTCGTACTGAATGTGACGACAGCAGGTACAGCAAAGATTGATGTTATTGGTAGCCTGTCAAATAGTAATCCAGCGATTGCTGAATACTGGATAAATACTATCGACAATACTGATCTGAATGTTGCCGCAAGTACACTAAATGCTACAAAAGTAGCTATTACATCCTCCTCATTTACTGTAAAGTTGAATGTAGGTATCAACGTAATTTGCTTTAAAACAGTAGCGTACAGTGGAAGTATTGCAAACGGAGTGTTGGTTGGTCTCAAAGTTACCGGAGCAAACGAATTCACTTTAGCAAATGCAAGTTATACTGCAGATGCAAGTTACAATGTTGCAGCTGTTCAAAAGCAGGAACATAAGACGAACAATACTGTGACTGTATCAGCAAACACAGAAAGTGATAATGGCGGTTGGGGGATTATTCAACTTACTCCATACAGTGATGAAGCTGGTACCGTTTATGACGGTACTTTGTATCCGAAGATTTTAAGTTTAACACTTCGTACAACTCCTGATTGGAGTACTGGTGATACTACAGGTTGGAGTAAATTGGATTTTACCAACGCACGCGGAACAAGTGGGCAATATTTTGATTTAAAGCAAGACAATTCTACTACAGGGTCGTCCTTTGTGTTTTCTAATTCAAATGCTTTTTTTTCAAATAATAGTCTACAATTTCAGTTGAGTAACGCAGCTCAATTAAATAAATCATTTATGGGTAATTATTCTTTTATAATTTTACACTTAAATGTATTTAATACAAATCCGAATCCATTTGGTTCTGCTAATGTTTCGTTCGTTTACAAATCTGTGAAGTATGTTGGCAATCCTGAAACTTGGGTTTACAACACTGCTGGTGTAAGAGTTCAGTAAAAAATATTGTTTAACTTTTTAAAATAATCGCATGAGATAACTCGTGCGATTTTTATTTTGTGGACAACTTTTAAATTTTATGAGTTTTATAATGTTATAATTTATTTATAATTACCAACATTAAAATTTATAAATAATATGTTTAAAAAAATCTTTATTGTAATTTTATTTATAGTAACAGCTATATTTATATCTCAACAATCATTCGCTGCATTTAATTTAAATAATAGCTGTATTGCTACAAGTACATCGCAAACTTTGAGTGTAATTTCTCAAGATGATTTATCTGGCACAATCCCGCTTTGTATTATTGCCAATGCTAATTTTCCTGTTAATGTAACAGATAATAATAGAAATACTGTATATACAACAAACACGTCCGGTACTAGTAACTTTAATTATCCAACTACAGGACAAATAACTTTCGCTACATCTTCCTTTGGAAAAGATCAAAGGTTTGATTTTTATATTTCCGATTCTGCAAGTAATTCAAGTAACGCTACAATTGTACTTACACCGATTCCTGTACCCATCACCCTCACAGCAACAGATACCACTTCAGGCTTAGCTATAAAAAATGGTGATAGTATCAAGTTGGGCGATAGTGTCTCAATGAATTGTAAAAATGCGACAGAGCTTTATTATGACACCTCCTCTCCAAATTCACCAACAGTATCTGATTATACGGGAGCCAGTGGATATAATCTATCTCATTCAGTGGTCACGCCGCCACTAGGATCTCATACTATAGAGTGTGACAATATTGGCTATGGTGCGACAAGACAAGTTTTAACTTTTAATGTTGTTCAAGATAATATATCTGGATCAATATCTGCTCCAGACTGTACTATTGCTATAGGTGCTAGCAGCTGCAGCACTACAGTCACTTGGTCAACTACAAATCCAGGAAGCAATATATCAGGGGTAAGAAGTAACACAAACGAAAGCGGGGCGACATCTTCTAATTTTGTAATATCAACTCCCGACAGAAATAATGGATCTGAAAGTGTTCAAATATCTTTCTTGGTACAAGGATCTCATCAAGGAAGAAATTTTTATTTATATAATAATGGGACACAGCTCGCTCAAGCTACATCTGTAGCAAATTGTGTCGCTGGTAGCACATGGGATGGAAGTGTGTGTAAATCAGATTCTTCTTGTCCGCCTGGACAAAATAATATAAACGGTACATGTGGAGTCTGTCCAACAGGATCGACTTACGATTCTTCTGCAAGTAAGTGCGTCTGTGATAATAATGGAAATTATGTCGGAGTGGGTGGATCTTGTACAGGCAAGCCACCTGCACCTATTTGTAGTTTTACTGATGGTACATACAATTTTGTAAAATGTGTAAATATACCTACATGTCCAGATGGAAATCCAGCAGAAGTCCACGTCATATCTTCTGATGGGTCAGATCAGATAGTCCCTCCACCTTATACATTTGACTGGTCTTCTACACAATATATGTACAGATTTGTATGTCCAGCGAGTATTACAACATTACAGAGCGTCAATAGGCCATATACTCACTTTATAAATTTCAATGTCTCAGCAGGATATATTAAAAAAGGAACCGGTATAAATCTCAGCTGGATAGTCCAAGATCCTACATCTACTTGCAAGATTGTGGCTACAGATATAAAGACAGGTGATACTTTATTTGATACATCTACAGACGCATCTTATAGCAAGATTAACAAATCGGTCACCACTTCTTCATCCACTTCACAGATAAATAGGATTTCAAGTAGTAATTATAAGGCTCTAATAAATTCCCTTTATACTGTAAATCAGTCTACGAGATTTACAGCTAGCTGTATAAATCCCCCAAATAGCAAGAATTATATGGTCGGTCTACACAAGCTTGTCCGTGATGTATATTTGACAGGAGAGTCAGAAAGATAGGTTAAAACTACAATTTGATTTTGAATATAAAAGCCACTCTTTTGAATGGCTTTTATTTTATTTGACTTTATTTCTGATTTTTGCTAATATTGGAGTTAACAAATAAATCTATTTATTTAGTGTATTTTTTATACTGAAACGCTTGGTTTATTTTTAAAATATTATGACAAGATCAGCAAAAAAAGGTCCATATGTGGATGAGAGAGTTTTGAAAAAAGTTCTCGGCAAAAAACCAGAAAATACTCCGGTTATTAAGACCTGGATTCGTTCATGTGTTATTTCACCAGAGATGGTTGGTTTTACTTTTGGTGTTTACAATGGTAAATCTCATATTGAATTTTTAGTATCAGAAGATATGGTCGGTCATAAATTGGGTGAATTTTCTCCAACACGTAAATTCGTGAGACACGGAGGAAAGATGCAAAAGGAAATCGATCAAAAAGCAAAGCAGTCTGAGATCGATGCAGCCAAGACAGCAAAAGCAGCCGCAGCTCCTGCCGCAAAGAAAAAATAATTAATCAAGCAAAAATAATATAGGTTTCCAATCAATTATTTAAAATAATGAAGACAGGAAAATAAAAATAAATTAATCGTAAAACTATGAAAGCAATTTTACAAAATTACAGACAAGCACCAAGAAAAACTGCACTTATTGCGGCCCTTATTCGTGGTAAAAGTGTAAAAGAGGCAAGAGTTATTTTAGCTCATCTTATCAAAAGAGGTGCAGCTCCAACTTTAAAGCTTCTCGAGTCAGCTGTAGCCAATGCTAAAGAAAATAATAAGATCAGTAATGTTGATAATTACATAATCTCAGCTTATGTAAATAAAGGAAAAGTTTTAAAAAGATGGATGCCAAGAGCTATGGGTAGAGCTTTTCCTATTCACAAGCACACTACTCACATGGTGATAGAGCTCAAGGAAGTAGTTAAAAAATAATTTATTAAAATAAACTTATGACACACATAGTAAATCCATATTCACATAGAATCGGTATCGTACGCGGATGGAAATCTCGCTGGTTTGGCTCAAAAGGAAATTATGTCTCAAATCTAAAAGGAGATGTACTACTTCGTGAGTATTTAAACAAAAGATTGCGTGGTTTTTATGTGGGAGGTGTAGAAATAGAAAGAAGTCAAAAAGAGTTTAGAGTTATAATTCACACTTCTCGTCCTGGTATGATAATTGGTCGTGGTGGAGACGGTATTGAAAAATTAAGAAAGGATATAGTTAAAGAAATGAAGAGAGTGAAGATTGATCTTCCTGCAAATTTCAAACTTGATATCGCAGAAGTGGCTTCGCCTGAGGCTTCAGCAGCAATTGTGGGAGCTATGGTTGCTGAGCAAATTGAAAAAAGAATTCCTTTCAGAAGAGTTTTAAAGACTACTATTGAAAAGGTGATGGCAAATCGTAATGTCCTAGGAGCTCGTATAGTCGTCTCTGGTCGTCTCGGAGGCGCTGAAATGGCTCGTACCGAGCAGATTAGAAAAGGAGGTATTCCTCTACAAACACTTCGCGCTGATATTGATTTCGCAAAAGAAAGAGCAAATATGGCCTATGGAGTTATCGGTATCAAGGTTTGGATTTATCGTGGTATGAAATATGAAAAAGATGCACACTTGCAAACTCTTTCTGCCGCAAATGGAGAAACAAAACAAAATTTTTCTGAAAGAAGAAAAAGATAATTATTAATTTAAAAATAAATTTATGTTATTCCCAAAAAAAGTAAAACATCGTAAATGGCAATCACAGAGATCTTCTCCAAAGAAAGAATCTCGTCCTGAGACAAAAGGTATCACTGTAGCTTTTGGTTCTTTCGGTCTAAAAGCTGAAACTGATAAAAGAGTCACAAGTAATCAGATTGAGGCAGCACGTCGCGCCATGGTCCGCTCTGGAGGAAAGACTGCGAAGTTTTGGATTCGTATTTTCCCTGACAGACCTTTCACTCAAAAGGGTGCTGAGGTGCCTATGGGTAAAGGAAAAGGAGATCCAAAAGGATATTGTTTTGATGTGAGACCAGGAAGAATCCTTTTTGAAATAGACGGTGTGCCAGAAGCAGCTGCTAGAGAGGCTCTTCGCAAAGCTGGTACAAAGCTTCCAGTGAAGACAAAGGTAGTAGCAAGAAATTAATTCAAGAAAACAAACCTTGAAAAATAACAAAAAATTTAGTATATTTAAAAAACTATGAACAAACAAACAACAACTAAAAATAGAAAAAAGATCGATGGAGTAGTCGTCTCTGACAAAATGGATAAAACCGTTGTTGTTAATGCTCAAAGATTTGTAAAGCATAAAAAATACGGCAAATTCTATAAGATAGATAAAAAATACAAAGCTCATGATGAAAACAATGAGTACAAAGTTGGAGATAAAGTCACTATTGAGGAGACTAGACCAATTAGTAAAGATAAGAACTTTAAAGTCTTAAAAAAGAGATAATTAATAATTAATTTATAAATATATGTTACAAGCAGGATCAAATGTAAAAATCACAGACAACTCTGGCGCAAAGCTCGGTAGAATTTTCAAAGTTCTTGGAGGCTCAAAGAGAAGATATGCAAGTATCGGGGATCTTGTTTGTCTATCTATTAAAGTCGCTGACCCTAGAAAGCAAGTCAAAAAGAAAGACGTGGTTTATGGTATTGTTGTGCGTACTTCAAAAGAATTTCGTAGAAAGGATGGATCCTATATTCGTTTTGATGACAACGCTGTCGTGATAGTAGACAAGACCAAAAAGGATCCAAAAGCGAGTCGTGTCTTTGGTCCAATTCCAAAAGAAATCTCAGAAAGTAAAAATGAGAATATTAAAAAGATAGCTACAATGGCCCCAGAAGTCATCTAATATATTTAAATAATAAATTTATGCAAATCAAAAAAGGAGATAAAGTTATAATATTGACTGGTAAAGACAAAGGTAAATCTGGTACTGTGTCTAAGTCTATGCCAAAAGAAAACAAAGTCATCGTCGATGGTCTTAATCTTGTAAAACGTCACAAAAAAGCTAGAAAGCAAGGTGAAAAAGGGGTGATAGTCGAAGTCTCATCTCCTATAAATGCAAGTAATGTCAAAAAGGCATAATAATAAAATATAGAGATTTAATTATAAATATATGAAAGAAGAATCAAAAAAAGTAAACTATAAAGTAAAAGCTAAAGTCGCGGAAGCATATGAAGTAATGAAAAAAGATTTTCATTATAAAAATAAATTGCAAGCTCCAAGACTTGTAAAAATCTCTGTTGCCGTAGCTACTGGTAGAGCAATGAAGCAAGATAAAAAGAAAAATGAATTTGTGATTGGCAGACTAACAAAGATTGTCGGACAAAGAGCTGTAGAGAGACAAGCAAAGAAAGCTATAGCTTCTTACAAGACTCGTATCGGCGACAAGATCGGTGTGGCTGTCACACTTCGCGGTCCAAGAATGTATGGATTTTTAGAGAAACTTTTAAATGTCTCTCTTCCTCGTACAAAAGACTTTCGTGGTATTTCAAAGAATTCAGTTGATCAGATTGGAAATCTTACTTTTGGTATAAAAGAGCATACTATCTTCCCAGAGATTCGTGATGAAGAACTAAAAGATATTTTTGGTATGGCTATCACAATTGTGACTACAGCTAAAAATAAAGAAGAGGCTACAAGATTTTTTGAAGTGATTGGTGTCCCATTCAAAAAAGATTAATATAAAAATAATTTAAAAAATAAAAAACCGCCATTCGTAATCGATAGGCGGTTTTTGCTTGGCAAGTAATTAAAAAAATTAAGAAGCAAGCATAATTTTTTTCGGTCGTTTTTTTACAACCCTTTGTAATCCTTCGCCGAGCTGAATCTTGCGAACCGCTTCCATGAATTGATGGATTGCAAAGTCAAAAGCTCTGTAAACATCAAAATCTTTTTTCTGAGCAATAACTGTTTTGGTTTTTTCACCAATTACAGTCACAACTTTTTTTCTTTTTTGTGTCCTGTGATGGTTTTTGCCAATCCGCAACCCTTTCGTTGTAACATAAAATGTTTCGTGTCCAAGCTGAGAAAGAATTTCGTTGCAATAGTTGATTTCAGCTTGTTTTCTGTTCTCTAAAAAGAGTTTTTTGATCTTCATCTCAAAAGATTTAATAGATTTAAAAAAATGAAAAAAAAGTACGACAACTGAAATTTTTCAGTTGGAAAAACAGTATACCAGCTATTTAAAATAAAGTCAAATGAAAATCCTCCGATTATCTATCGGAGGATTCCAAAGTTTTTTAAGCAGTTTCTTTTCTTAAAACTGGTCTCACAAAAGTTTTTTTTTCATTGGTGATGATTTTAGCCCGTTTTTTATAACCGGTCTTTCTGCTTGCAATTTCAAGAGCTTTCTTGTGTGCAAGATGCTCCAATTTATCGCTGCCTACAATCGGTCTGACTGAAGAATGAATTTTTATGTAACAATAGCAGATTCCTTTTTTCTTACTATTAGTCACTATCAATTTTTTCTTATCAGGATTTGATTTTGTACTGTTGTGCCATTCTTCAAATTCTAATAAGGCTTTTGCAATTTTGTCATGTTCGTTCAAGTGTGGTCTGTTCATGCTTATTGTTTTTTATGGGTTAAAGAACGTTGATTTGGATAAGTAGTATATCAGATAAAAATATTATGTCAAATTAAGAAAATTTTCAAAATTCTATTTAATTTTTTAAAATGATATAATTTTAAAATGATTTCAAAATCTTCCAATAATATTAATTTAGATACAGAAATTTCTAAAATTACCAGACTTTCAAAAGATCACCTCGCTGCTCTTAAAAAGTTGAATTTAAAAACTTTACAAGATCTTTTAAACTATTTACCAGCTCGCTATGCTGACGAAAGAGAAAATAGAAATATAAATAATTTAAATAAAGGAGAGTCGGTCATTCTTTTTGGAGAAATAAAAAATCTAAAAATAAAAAGAAGCTTTCATGGTCATATACCTATGTGCGAAGCAAAACTCGTCGATGCTACAGGTAGTATAAAGCTGGTCTGGTTTCATCAAGCCTATATCGCTAAGATGTATCAAGAAGATGACTTTGTAAAAGTCTCTGGAATTGTACAAGAAAAAAATGGAAATATATCTTTACTAAATCCAAATATAGAGAAAGTCAGCAGAGATCATATTTTTTATGAAAATAATATTTTTGAAAAAAAGGAAGATAGTAAAAATCAGATAGAGTTAATTCCTATATACAAAGAAACAAAAGGTCTAACTTCGAATTATATTCATACTCTCATAAAAAAAGCTATCTTAGAATATAAAATTCTAGATGAAGTCAAGAATTCTGATCCTATACCAAAAAATATTTTGGAAGATTTTCATTTGCCAACTCTAGACAAAGCTTATCTCTATTTACATTTACCAAAAGCAAAAAATCTGAAATTAGCTGAGAGTCAAGTACTGGTTGCTAGAAAAAGATTTTCTTTTCAAGAAATATTTTATATTCAAATAATAAAGCAGATAGAAAAGCAAAAAGCTAAAAACAGTCTTTCTTACAAAATATCAGACTCCAAAAACATTTTACAGGAATTTATCTTAAAAGTGGAATCACAAAATAAATTTAGACTCACTTCTGCTCAGACTAGAGCTTTGAAAGTATTGTCTGAAGATATTCAAAAAGAAGAGCCTATGAGTAGATTGCTAGAAGGTGATGTAGGAAGCGGAAAGACTCTTGTCGCGGCAGCCATATCTAGTATTGTGACTCACGATATAAACAGAGACAATATTACGAGAAAGAGACTCCAAGTAGCATATATGGCACCGACAGAGATTTTAGCAACTCAACATTTTGAATCTTTCCAAAGATTTTTTTCTGATACTGGTATCGAGATTGCTCTTTTGACGGGTAAAACCTGTAAAAAATTTCCAAGCAAATCAAATCCAAAATCTAGTACAAATTTAGCAAAAAGTCAGATTAAAAAAATGGTTGAGTCTGGCGACATATCTATTGTTATAGGTACTCACGCACTGATACAAAAAACTTTATCATTTCACGATCTTGCTCTCGCTATCATAGATGAGCAACACAGATTTGGAGTAAAGCAGCGTGCGGCACTTGCAAACAAAAAATCTTCTTCAGTAAAAGTCCTTGCAGCTAATGATATTAAAAATCTTTCAAATAAAAGACAAAAAATCGTTTTACAAAAAGAAAAGCTACCACATCTTTTATCTATGACTGCGACACCGATACCGAGGACTCTCGCTTTGACTATTTTTGGAGATCTAGATTTGACAGTCTTGGATGAGCTTCCAAAAAATAGAAAGCCGATACAAACAAAAATCATAAATGAAAGCGACAGAGAAAAGATTTACAAAGAAATAAAAAAAGAAATAGAGTCTGGGTATCAAGTATATATCATTGTCCCTCGCATAGATGAAGCTGATGAGGAAGAGATGCAAAAAGCTAAAAAATTAAATCTAAGATCTACTGCTAGTGAGCTGAAAAATTTGAAAGAGTTTTTTATCGAAAAAGAAAAAATGGATATAAAAATTGTCTCGATTCATTCTAAATTAAAGAAAGAAGAAAAAGAAAAAATAATGGAAGATTTTTCTGAAAATAAAATTCAGATTTTGATTTCTACATCTATTGTGGAGGTAGGTGTAAATGTTCCAAATGCTACTCGTATGATAATAGAAGGGGCTGAGAGATTTGGACTCGCACAGCTTCATCAGCTTCGTGGACGTATTGGTCGTGGAGAAAGAGAGAGTATATGTTATCTTTTTACAAATTCAGATTCTGATATCACAGCTGAGAGACTATCATCACTAATGAAAGCGAAAAATGGATTTGAATTAGCAGAGCTTGATCTTAATCAGCGTGGTATCGGGTCTCTACTGTCTGGCAAACAATGGGGAGTATCAGATCTTGCAATGGAAGCTATAAAGAATATTAAATTGGTCGAAGCTGCTCGAGAAGAAGCAAAAAAAATAGTGGAGAAAGATATGGATTTAAAAAACCATCCACAACTCTCCAAGATAATTCTAGACAAAGAAAAAGCACATATGGAATAATTTTTTGTGTATAAAAATAATTTATATAGATTTTTGTATGATAAAATTAAATCATGGCAAGTTCTCCTATTAAAAAAAATACAATAAAAGAAAAAAGAGATTTTTCTCCTATCAAAAAATATTTACGTGTTGTAAATTATTTATCAGCCGCACAGCTTTATCTCAAAGATAATTTCTTTTTAGAAAGAGAATTAAAAAGCGATGATATTAAAAATAGACTACTTGGTCACTGGGGTGGAGCGACAGGTGTAAATTTTATATTAGCTCATTTAAATTTTTATTTAAAACAAAATCAAGTCAAAAATTCAAAGCTCCGAGATATTATGTTTGTGCTTGGTCCTGGACACGCTTTTCCAGCATTGCAAGCAAATTTATTCTTAGAAAAAACTCTTTCATATTATTTTGACAATAAGAATAATTTGCAAAATAAATATTTAAAAAATATTTATGATTTTGATTTGTCTTATGACAAAGAAGGTCTTCAAAATATGATAAAAAATTTTGGCACACCTACTGGTTTTCCAACTCACGCTTCCCCAGTGACTCCTGGAGCGATACTAGAGGGTGGTGAGCTTGGATATTCTATTTCAAACGCATCAGGAGCTGTCATGGACAACAAAGACTTGATAGCTGTCACAATTGTAGGTGATGGTGAGGCAGAGACAGCATCTCTAGCTACCAGCTGGCATGCATCTAAATTTATAAATAGTAAAGAAAATGGAGTCGTACTGCCAATTCTTAATTTAAATGGATACAAGATCTCTGGTCCTACTATATTTGGTCGTATGAGTGATGATGAATTAAAAAGCCTTTTTATTGGGCTTGGATATGAGCCACATATACTGGACGCTCGCAGTGATACAAATATTTTTGCTAACAAAGACAATCATAATCTCGAAAAAGACAATGTGCATATATTGATGCAAGATATTTTAGATAAATCTTTTTCTAAAATATTGGAGATGAAAAAGACTGGCTCTACAAAAGGATTGCCAATGATTATTTTAAAAAGCGACAAAGGCTGGACAGGCCCAAAAATATTTAGAAAAATAAAAATAGAAGGAAATTGTGAGGCTCATCAAGTACCTTTTGCGAATTGTAAAGATGATAAAGAAGAATTGAGAGTCCTCGAAGAGTGGCTACGAAGCTACAATATACAAGAATTGTTTTTAGAGAAGCCTGTCACAGCTGATAAAATTTTAAAGAAAAGACTAAAAGGTGAAGACTCTTTATTTGTGGAAGACATAGAAAATATGATACCTGAAAAGATGTGGAGACTCGGTATGAATTTACATGTTCAACAAAATGGCAAAGGTAGATTGAAAGAGCTAAAGTTGCCAGATCTCACAAAAGTCTTTAAAAATTCTATATTGAATTCCAATAAAGATTGGAGTAAACATTCACCAATGGATCTCACCGGAGAATATTTAAAAGAAGTTTTTAAGTTAAATGAATCTACAAGAAATTTTAGATTTTTCTCTCCTGATGAGACATATTCAAATAAATTGAATTCTATATTTGAAGAAGAATCTAGGGGCTGGACACAAGAGATAAAATCTTGGGATAAAGATCTATCTAAAAATGGTAGAGTGATAGAAATGCTCTCAGAAAATACTTTGGTAGGAATGATGATGGGATATATTTTGACTGGTAGACATGCATTTTTTGCGTCTTATGAGGCCTTCGTGCAAGTAGTAGCATCTATGGTTGATCAGTATTTGAAGTTTTTACGCATAGCTCAAGAAGTGAATTGGCGTGGAGATGTTGGTGGGTTTAATATTATTTTGACTTCTCCTGGCTGGCTACAAGAGCATAATGGGTACTCGCATCAAAATCCAGGATTTATAGATGATATGCTAATTAGAAATTCTAATTTAGTTGATATATATTTTCCAATCGATGCTGTAGCTACAGGATTTGCACTTGAAGCCATGTGTAGATCGAAAAATAAGATAAATATATTGTGTGCTGGCAAAGATGATGCGAGACCAATATTTTTAGGAGAAATTGAAGCGAAAATAAATATGAGAGACGGTATGAGTTTTTTGAAAAACTATTCTGACAAACTAAAAGACAAAGAAAAATATGATTTGATAGTGTGTGGAGTGGGAGATTATTTATCTTTAGAAGGTATAGCTGGTATCGATTTTATAAATCAAATATTTGATAGATCTGGTCTAAAATCTGAAAGAAAGAAAATTAATATTGGATTTTTAAATATTTCAAAACTCACTAGTGCTGCACCAGACAGTAAAGATAGAAATAAATTTATTAAAAAATTGTCAGAATTGGTAGGGAACTCAAAAATCTTTGCTAATTTTCATGGACATCCACAGACTCTAGAAAGATTCTTTTATGAAGCCGGAATTGAAAAAAGTAATTCTGAAGTGCGTGGATACATAGAAAGAGGTGGTATCACTACACTTCTTGATATGCATATCTTAAACAAGACCAGTCGCTATCATGTGGCTAGCTGGATTACTGAAAGTCTTTTTGGGATAAAAAAGATAGACAAGATGACTCGGGATTTCATTCAAAAAGAAATAAGAAGAGAAATGATGAGGGAAAAGTCATATATAAATCAAAATTTTAAAGATAGTGAGAAAATAAAAAATTGGGAATTTAATAAATAAAATTATGAAAAAAAATGCTTCTCAAAAAATAATTTTAGTTTCAAATATCGGATCTGCTTCTAGAAAGTATTTTGTTTATAGTGTATCTGGCTCTGATAAAAAAATAAAAGAGCTATTTAATATTCAGTTTGATGAAAAAGAATTCTATCCAAACATAAAATTGGAGGATGCTATTTTAGAATTTTTTGAAATAGCGAAAGAGAAATATGATCTAAAGATTGGAGACATCGATATTATCGCAGAGAGAGTGGTGGCTGTCGGGGAGTATTTTTTAGAAAATAGACTAATAGATAAAAAATATTTTGAAGAATTGGAAAAAGCTAAAAAGTATGACGTACTCCACACCGAGAGCCTGATCAAAGAACTAGAAAAGCTCTTTCTAATAAGAGAAGTTTGTTTTAAAAAGAAAATCAAATGTAAATTCAAGGTAGTCGGAATATCAGATTCTGAGTTTTATAATTCTATAGCAGAAGAGACTTATGCTTACGCTATAAAAGATTTTAAACCAGATCATAATTTTAGAAAATATGGATATCATGGCATCTCAATGAGTGAGGTCAATAATGTTGTTGGTAAAAAATATAAAAAGATTATAGCTGTACATCTTGGCGGCGGGGGATCTGTCACTGCGATAGAAAATAAAAAGGCGATATTTAATTCTTTTGGAATGACGCCGGTCTCGGGATTGGTTAGTCTCACTAGAACAGGAGATCTTGATCCTTTTGTAGTTTTACATATTTATAATAAAAACAAAAAAAGCTTTTCTTTATTAGACAGTGGCGATTACGCTTTTGATAAGACTAAAGAAGATATTTATGAGAAGTCTGGACTCTTTGCTCTGACTGGAGAAAAGGACATGAGGGATATTTTGATAAATCTTAATTCAAAAAATAAGATCGTAAAAGCGAAAAATACTTTTGCTATAGATGTCTATATAAATAGAATTAACGAATATGTGGGTTCTGCCTATGCTCATCTTAGTGGCTGCCAAGCTCTTGTCCTTACTGGATCAATATTAGAAAAATCAGAAATATTTAGAGAAAAATTGCTAAAAAAGGTATCTTGGCTTAATTTAAAAGAAAAAGATATTTTAATATTAAAAACTGAAGAAGAAAAGGAAATCGTCAGACTTCTAATAAAGGGTAAATTTATATAGCTCTTTGTTTTTTATAGTTATTTTTGCTATAATTCGAGTAATAAAATATATTTTAGTCTCTTGACTAAAATTGTTATTTATTTATTAAAAATTAGGGATTATTATCTAAATTATGAAAGAAAAATATTTAACTTATCGTGTTATAGCTGTATGGCTATTTGTTTTAGCTGGAGCCGTGTGGTTTTTATTGGCTTATAAGACTCCAGCTTTCAAGTACGGTCTTGATCTTAATGGCGGCACCTCTCTTATATATGTTGCAGATCTTTCAAAGATTGAGCAAGCAAATCAATTAGCAATGAGTGCCTCTAGTACAGTCTCTACTACTACAGGAAAAGTTGTCGAAACTGTAGAAAATTCAAAGTTAAATATTGAAGATAGTATGAACGGCCTTCGTGATGTGATAGAAAAGAGAATAAATGTCTTTGGTGTGTCAGAGCCAATTATAAGAACAGAATATTCACAATATACTGGTGAGCATAGGCTGGTCGTAGAGTTGCCAGGTATTACTGATATAAATAAAGCCATCTCAACTATCGGAGATACTCCTACATTAGAATTTAAATTGGTAAATATCGAGACCGCGGCAGACGGATCTACTTCTACAAAGTTGATAGATACAGGATTGAATGGAAATTATTTAAAAAAATCAATTTTAAGTTTTGATTCTTATACCAATAAGCCTCAAGTGGTAGTGAGTTTTAATGATGAGGGAGCGAAGATGTTTTTAGATATTACTGCTAATAATATTGGCAAGCAAATGGCTATCTACCTTGATGGTAATGTAGTATCGTCTCCTATAATTCAAGAAAAAATTGCCGGTGGACAAGCTACAATCTCTGGAAACTTTACCACAGATGAAGCAAAGACACTCGTGACAAGACTTAATTCCGGAGCTCTTCCTGTGCCTATAAAGCTTGCATCATCGCAAGTAGTAGTCGCTACTCTTGGAGATCAAGCAAAAGCGCAAGGTTTATTAGCTGGAGAAATTGGTCTCGTTGTCATTATTTTGCTTATGATCCTTTGGTATAGGTTGCCAGGATTTATAGCTTCTATTTCTTTGCTTGCTTATGTTGGTATAGTTTTGATTTTGTTTAAGACCATGCCTGTAGTTTTGACTGCTGCTGGTATTGCTGGCTTTATCATTTCTATCGGAGTAGCAATAGATGCAAATATATTAATCTTTGAAAGATTGAAAGAAGAAATTAGAAGGGGTAAAAATATTGCCGATGCTGTAGAAGAGGCATTTTCTAGAGCCTGGACTTCTATTCGTGATTCAAATATCGCTTCGATACTTGTGGCTTGGACACTATTTTACTTCGGATCTTCACTTTTAGCCGGATTTGGATTGGTGTTTGGTATCGGTGTCGTAGTGTCTATGATCTCAGCTATGTTTATATCAAAGTATTTCTTGAGAGCTGTGGTGCCAACAGATACAAATGGTAAATATTATAAGGTTATGAAATTTTTATTCATGTCAGGATTTAGTAAATAAAGAAATATATGTTTATAATCAAATACAAATGGATATTTTTAACAATCAGTGCAGTTTTGGTTTTTGGTTCTATCTTTTTAATAAGTACCAAAGGTATCAAAAAAAGTATAGATTTCACTGGTGGTACAGAGGTGGTGATATCTTATAATGGGTACACTTCTACCGCCGAAGGTAAAATTGATTTAAATTTTATAAAAGAAAATTTAGTAAAAAATAATTTTTCTGTAAAAGATATTTCTCTTCAAAAAATTAATACAGACGGTAGTGCGTTAGTCGATATTAAATTGGTGGGCGAATTATCTAATAATGATAGACAGAATTTTGAAAATGCTTGGAGCTTTAATCATGATGGACATTATGATGCAAAGCAAGTATCTGAGACTATTATTGGTCCGTCAATTGGAAAGGAGCTTACTCAAAAAGCCATTCTTTCTGTGATATTTGTGGCTCTTATCATAATCTTATTTATAGCTTTCTCATTTAGACATGTGTCAAAGCCTGTGGCTAGCTGGAAGTTTGGACTTATTGCTATTGTCACCCTTTTGCATGACGTAGCTATACCTACAGGTATGTATGCTTTGCTTGGAGAGAGAAATGGAGCAGAGGTGGATTCTTTATTCGTTATCGCTCTTCTCACCATCATGGGCATTTCTATTGCTGACACTATAGTAGTTTTTGATCGTATTCGTGAAAATTTGAAGAATAGAAAATCAAATGAAACCTTTCAGGAAATAGTAGGAAATTCATTAAGCCAAACTTTACTTCGCTCATTCAATACTTCTTTTGCTGTAATATTGGTACTTGTATCATTATTTTATTTCGGTCCAGCTTCAATTCATAATTTTGCTTTGACTTTGATTGTGGGAATGATAGTGGGTACATATTCATCAATATTCGTTGCTTCACCATTACTTGTCTTGGTTGAAAAATGGCAAAGAAAAAGTAGGTAATCAAAACAAAAACTCGATAATTTTATCGAGTTTTTGTTTATTTAAAAATGTTATAATTTATATATAAATATATGAAAAATAATTTTAAAATAATTTTAGTTATCTTATTTCTTTTAATTGTATGTCTAGGAGGGTCTTATTTTTATAATAGGTTCTATGCCAATAAAAATGTACCAAAGATAGGAATTGGAGAGTCATTTTCTCTTGGAAAAGATCAAAAGATTCTTACTACAGATAATGGTAATGTAGTACTCGTTGAATTTAAGGGTATTCAAAGTATCGGAGGTGGCAGTGGAATATTTGTATATTTTAACAATAAACGAATAGAATTAAGTCATTGCCCTAATCCATCTTTAGGTCCAGCAGCTTGTGATTATAATATGAAAATTTTATCAGATTATGGATATGATTTAAAAGATATATCAGTTGATGGTGACAATAATAATCTTATTGCAAAAATTGAAAAGATAAATTAGTTATATTAATTAGCTAGACTATTTTTCCATCGTCGAGAGTTATAACTCTATCTACGATTTTTCTATATTCATCTTCGTGTGTCACCATCACAATTGTTAGACCTTTTTCTTTATTTAATTTTTTAAATATATCTATGACTGTATTTGAGTTGGTATGGTCGAGATTGGCTGTAGGCTCATCAGCAAAAAGTATTTTAGGGTTATGAACAACAGCTCTAGCGATACTGACACGTTGCTGCTCACCACCAGAAAGTTGAGCTGGAGTATTATCTGTCTTGTCAGCCAGTCCTACAGCAGACAAAGATTCTTTAGCTTTTTCAAAAGCTTCTTTTTTTGAATATCCTTTCATCAAAAGTACAATAGCCACATTTTCTATAGCGTTGAGATCGTTCATGAGGGAGTAATCTTGAAATACATATCCTAGCTCATTAAGTCTGAAATTAGTCCTCTCTTCTTGACTCATATTGTGAGTATCTACCCCATCCAAAAATATTTCTCCACTTGTTGGCTCATCTAGTAATGATAACTGATACATAGCAGTACTCTTTCCGGCTCCAGATCTACCCATGATGGCTACAAATTCACCCTTTTCTATTTCTAGTGATACGCCTTTTAAAACTGTAGTTATTTTATTTCCATCTTTAAAACTTTTTATAATATCTTTACCAATTATCATTTTGTTAGTTTTCATATTTTTCTTTATTTTTTTTATCTTCCCAATATTGCGTCCAGAGTATTTCTTTTTACGACCATTCTGGCTGGTATGTATCCAGCAATTAAAGATATGATTATCAGTACAAAGACTTTTGTCAGTGTGCTACCAATCTCGACCACCAATATGCCATCAGAGAAAGGAAAATCTATAGGATTTGCATCAATAGCTGGTTTTATCAAAAAGAATACTATGATTAGTCCGATGATACATCCTATAGTAGCGTAGATTATAGCTTGAAATATATATGAAAACTCTATAGCAAAGCTATTTATGCCAATACCTTTTAATATTCCGATTTGCTTTCTTCTGGTGATAGCGTTTATAAATACCACAATAAATAATGTGATGGCGGCCACAAATATGCCGATAGATCCAAACATGGTCCCCATGAGATCAAATAATTGCTTCATTTGTATTACGAATGCAGGTGTACCCTCTTCAAAAGTTTGAATTTTAGCATATTGGTCAAAACCATTTGCTACAAGAGTAGCTTTTACCTCTCTAGGATCAACATCTTTTTTTAATCTCACAGCGATCATCGAGACATCTTGAGGTAAAAGATTAGCTAGTCTTCTTAATTCTGAATCTACCATAAATACTTTCGATCCGACTTCTTGATTTTTTATCACTATGACACCTTTTACTGTGTATTCATTAGTACTGCTTCCAATTTGAATTCTGACTTTTGCTCCAGGTTCCACATCTCTTAATAATGTCTCATCGACATCTGAGACTACCGAATATTTTTTGACAATCTCTTTTCCAAGTAAGACATATTTGGAAGCGTCATCTCTTGTTAAAAATTCTCCTTCTTTTATATTTTCAGAAAGATTGGTCGTAGCATCTTCTTTATCAGGATCAATACCAGCAAATTGTACATTTCTTTTATTTGGAATATCATTTGAGGACAATGTTTTCCAATTTGCTTCTACAGATCCTGCAGCTTGATATCTGTAAGAAAATCCAGCAATTCTGTCATCATTTTTTAGTATGTTTATTATGTTTTCAGTATTTTGGACTATGCTCTTTTTGTCGAGAGGGGAAATTATCACATCGCCAAGAGATTTTTCTCTAAAAGATTTTATACTACCTTGAATCAGGCCACTCATGACCCCGGATACCACTACTAGATTTAAAAATGTTATGACCATGATGAAAATGATGAGACCAGTCATCCACTTGTTGCTTCTTTTTATAGAAGAAAAAGCTAAAAATATTCCTACTCTTATAGAATTAAAAAATGAATTAAAATTTTTAAAGATAAGATTCATAAATATTTTTTATTTTGTACTAGTAGCCGTCAAGACTTCTGATCCGACTCCAAACAATTTATCGTTGGCGTTGATACCAGACAATACTTCTATTGCTCCATCAGCTCCTCTTATACCTATCTCAATATTTCTGATTTCAATATTTGGATCAGAGTCGCTGGTTGTGGTCTTTTTTATTTTATTTATATCTTTTATAACTTTGACTGTAGCTATACCATTTTTTATTAGGACGAATTTATTTGACACATAATTGGCATTTTCTTTTGTGCTGGTATTTATTTCTGCAGTCGCGTTCATGCCGGACTTTATTCTTGGGTCATTGTTTAAGAAATTTATTTTTGCATAATAATTTGAGACTCCGTTTACAGCTGTGGCTGCAGGATCTACTTGTGATACTACTCCATCAAACTCTACACCATCTCCATAGGTGTCCAGAGTTATCTTTACTTTATCTCCCACTTTAACTTTTACTACATCAATTTCTGTAAGCTTAGCTTTAATTTCAAAATTTCCATCAGATATCATTTTTATAGCTGGTATATTTGGAGAGGATATTTCTCCAAGATTCAGATTTACTTCTGTTATCACTCCAGAAAATGGAGCTATTAAATAATTTTTACCATTATTACTCTCAGCTGACAAAAGATTTGCTCTAGCATAGTCTACTTGAGCTGTTAAGGATTTTATTTTTTCTTGACTAGCTCCAGCTTTTAATTGGTTTAGAGACAATACACTAGAAGAATATGCGTTTCTGTAGCTTGTAATTTGAGATTTAGAAGTATTGATTGTAGAAATTGTAGAGGCAATAGTAGTCTTTAGTAGAGATATTGTAGCTCTTTCATCATTTAGACCTGTGTCAGAAATAGTGCAGGGATAGGTCAAGATACTAGAAAGATCGTCTATTAGATTTGAGACATTTTTAGCTGATAGTGATGCAAGATTTTGAGCTTGATCTATGTTTTGATTATCTGTATTTTCATCTTGAGTTAAATAAAAAGATGACGATAGTGATGAAAGATCTGAAATATTTTTGTCTATACTTTTTCTTTCTATTTCTATTTGTGAAGAAAAGTTCTGATCACATCCACCGTAATTTAATCTATAAAACCCAGAATTGTCGGTAAAAAATCCACCCAATTTATTTTTTACTATATCATTTAGGCTAGAGTTCACATTTCTCAAAGTGTCTTGTACGGCATTATTTGCGTTTGCAAGATTTGCTTTTGCGGCTGAGACAGCGTCTTCTTTTAGTTTGAGATCTGATTCACTAGGACCCTTTTTTACATCTTCAAGATTGGCTTCGGCTTGAGAAAGATTTGCTTTGGCAGATAAGACAGATGCATAATCTGCTCCGTTTGAAAGGTTTGCCATTACTTGGCCCATATTGACCTTGTCTCCCACTTTCACATTTATGTTTTGTATTTTTCCAGATTTTTCAAAAGACAATGATGATTCTTGGCTTGGCTCTACAGATCCTGATACTGTCACAACTTCTTTTATGGTACCAGTTTTCAATTCTCCTATAGCTATAGTAGTATTGTCTCCAGAAAATATTTTCCAGATTATTATGATTATTACTAGTAGTGAGACTAATGATTTTTTAAAGTGATTTTGATAAATATTTTTGAAGAAGTTTTTTATTTTAGACATATCTTTCTTATCTTTCTTAATTTTAGTAAATAATTTTATAAAAGCAGACCAAACTGCCGAATACATATCAATTTTAACATATAAAAAGTCTTCTCCCTAAAAATATCAGCATTGTGATATAATTATTTTTATAATAAAAAATAAAATTATGTCCGATCCAAAATTAGTTGTTTTGCAGTTTTTAAATCATTATATGCCAATACTAACATTGATTGGCTTTATTTTACTGGTAGTGATTTATTTACATCATTTTCATTTTCATTTAACTAAAAAAGAGTCAAAAATTTTAAATAAGATTTCTGATCTGGCTTTACCTTTAGGATTTTTGGCTTCACTTTTTGCGACTCTTATTTCTTTGATTTATTCTGATTATCTTGATCAAGCGGCCTGTGGACTTTGTTGGTTTCAAAGAGTCTTTATTTATTCTCAATTAGTACTTTTTGCAGTTGCTTATATTAAAAATGATTTAAAGATATTTCAATACACTTTTTGGCTGTCAGCGGTCGGTGGTCTTATAGCTATTTATCACGAGTATCTCCAGCTCGGCTACTCAGAGCTCATTCCTTGTCCTGCGGTAGCGTCACTCGTTGATTGTGCTAAGCCAACATTTATAGCTTTTGGATTTGTCACATTTCCATTCATGAGTATCACTCTCTTTTTGTTCTTGATTTTACTTGCTATAGCAGTCAGATATCACAGAAAGGAGAAATAAAAATTGTTGAATTGTATATTTATATTAGAATAATATGTCTTTAATAGAAATCTCTAGAAATAACCAAAATAAAAAAAATGAAAGATTGGTAAAAAATAAAGAAGATGCTAATAATTTGTTGCGAAAATTAAGAAATCTTTTTATTGCTGCTGCAAGTACTATTGCAATGACAAGTTCAGTCTTAGCTCAAAAACATAAAGGGGTAGAAAAAGAGAGAGAGCCAATAGAAGTTACAGATAAAAATGATAAAAGGCTTTTAAAATATCAAGATAGTTTAAATTTATATAAATCATATGAATTTCAGAAAAGGAATCTAAATTGGAAAGCTTCTCTACAGAAAATAGTAGCCAGTCTGAATGAATCGGCTAAGGGTAGTAAAATATTAAAGCCTACAACAGTAGAAGAATTAAATGAGGCTAGGCAGAAAAACATGGGTAAAATTGGCGAGACTCAAAAAATTAAGAAAGATTATAATTATAATAATTATAAAAAAGATCCAACACAAGGATATGACCCTATGGATAGAGATGCGGGTGATTATAAGGTATATGACTACGATAAATCTCTAAAATTTAATGAGCCTGTGGTCGTAGGAAAATACAGTTCTCCAGACATAGTTCACAAGACAATAAAACCAATAGGAGAATATTTTGATGGAATTGCTATAAGCCCCGTCTACAAAAAACCCGTTCAACCTGTAATATATAAGAAGCCAGAAATTAAAAAGGATACTGTTTACGTAGAGAAAGTAATCGTAGGAGAGAAGAAAGTAGTAGGTCCAACTACTACAAAAAAAGAAGAAGTGCCTGCTCCACAAATACATTTCAGAGACTTCGGGGCGTTACCACTTTACGATGCACAACAGCATTTCGTTGGCCAGCCAGTACTACTTAAAAATGGTATGGTTCAGCTTATAGATCAGAATGGTAAGCTCATTGGTAAACCAACAGAAAGGGGACTGGTAAATCAATATGGAAATACTAATAGAGGTAACGCTAAACTTGAAGAATTGTTTGGGGTTAATAAATAAAATTATAGACTTATATTTTTATTTTATATATAATTAAAATAAAGATCATTGGTATTATTTTAATATAAATATATGAAAAAAATTTTAAAAATACTCTTACTTATTATTGTAATAATTATTCTGGCGATATTGTTTTTTAATTTTTATAAAAACTTTAAAACTGATTCTAATAAATTTTCAGATAAATCTAAAGAAAATATTGTTGCAACTACAACTTATTTATATAAAAATCACGGATTTAGTATCGAATTACCAAAAGGATATACGCCAAAAGAGATCCAGTCTGAAGGTGGACCTTCAATTTCTATTTCCTTACCAGACGCAAATTTAGTTTATGTCACCAATGCTTATTTTTGGGAGAAGAATGTCATACCAAGCTATACTTATATAAGGGAAGAGAAAATAGGATCAACAATGTTTAAGGTTTATAATTATGGTAATGATTTTGTTTTTTATTGGTTTAAACAAGCAAATGTTGGATATGAATATCGTGGTAATCTAGAACTGCTAAAAACATTCAAATTTACAGGTTGGCAATAAATAGAAATTTTGCCTTAAAAATCAAGCTTATTTTGGGATTTATAAAAAGGCTTTAAAATAAGGACTTTTCCTTGCATTATTTTTCCCTTTATGCTAATATTATTTAACTTAGCTAATAGGTTTTTATTTACTCTAATTTTTAAAATTAAGTATAAAAATACTTACTAGTTTGGGTGCGCTTTTTGTAAATAAAATATAGATTAACAGGAGCCTGTCTAACTCAATCAGACAGGTTCGCAACAACATAATGAATCTTCGAAAAGATTCAAAGCAAAGAATTTATACAAATTTCTTTTGCTCCGTTTTTATTTTTAGAGTTTGATCCTAGCTCAGGATGAACGCTGGCGACGTGGATAAGGCATGCAAGTCGAACGGAACTAATCACACGGAAGCATAAACAAAGTTTGAGTAGCAATACAAGGATGGAGTTTATGTGGAAGAGTGACAGTTTAGTGGCAAACGAGGTAGTAATATTTAGGAACATACCCCATAGTCTCGGATAACCGACCGAAAGGTCGACTAATACGAGATGGTCCGGTAACGGTAAAGATTTATCGCTATGGGAGTGGCCTGAACAGTATCAGCTAGTTGGTAAGGTAATGGCTTACCAAGGCTATGACGCTTAGGGGAGGTGAGAGCCTGGCCCCCACCGATGGGACTGAGACACGGCCCATACACCTACGGGTGGCTGCAGTCGAGAATCTTCCACAATGGACGAAAGTCTGATGGAGCGACGTCGCGTGATGGATGAATCACTTAGGTGCGTAAACATCTTTTATGAGGGAATAAGTTTATTGAAGGTACCTCATGAATAAGGACCTGCTAAACTCGTGCCAGCAGCAGCGGTAATACGAGTGGTCCGAGCGTTATCCGGAATTATTGGGCGTAAAGGGTCTGTAGGTTGCATGGTTAGTCTCTCGTTAAATCTTCAAGCTTAACTTGAAGCCCGCGGGGGAAACGGCCAAGCTAGAATATGCGAGGGGTGTGCGGAACTCATAGTGTAGGGGTGAAATCCGTTGATATTATGGGGAACACCAAAAGCGAAGGCAGCACACTGGCGCATTATTGACACTGAAAGACGAAAGCGTGGGTAGCGAATGGGATTAGATACCCCAGTAGTCCACGCCCTAAACGTTGCTCTCTCGCTATTAAGAGTATCGACCCTCTTAGTGGCTTAGCTAACGCGGTAAGAGAGCCGCCTGGGAAGTACGAGCGCAAGCTTAAAACTCAAAGGAATAGACGGGGAGACGCACAAGCAGTGGATTATGTGGTTTAATTCGACGGTAAACGAAGAACCTCACCAGGATTTGAAACTAAGGAGAAAGGTCTAGAAATAGATCCCTCGCAAGACCCCTTAGCAGGTGATGCATGGCCGTCGTCAGTTCGTGGTTTGAGCTGTTCCCTTCAGTGGGGTAACGAACGCAACCCTCATCGTATGTTACAAGTGTCATACGAGACTGCCCCTCATCGGGGGAGGAAGGCGAGGATGACGCCAGGTCAGCATGTCCCTTTGACATTCTGGGCTACACACATAATACAATCGCAATGACAGCGGGTCGCGACGGGGTAACCCTGAGCCAATCCTCAAACATTGCGCCAGTTCGGATTGAGGGCTGCAACTCGCCCTCATGAAGTCGGAATTGCTAGTAATTGCGGGTCAGCTATACCGCAGTGAATACGTTCTCGTCTCTTGTACTCACTGCCCGTCAACTCAAGGGAGCCGGGGGTACCCAAAGGCTTGAGCAATCAGGACTAAGGTAAAATCGGTGACAGGGAGTAAGTCGTAACAAGGCACGGCTAGCGGAAGCTGGTCGTGGATTAATTCAATTTGAAAAATCGTGCACACGCTATAGCGTGCATGCATTTGTCGAACAAATCTTTTGATTTCGTAAAAGTTTATTAGAACTCAAAACTAATCGAGATACTTCGAGATGTATCAAAAGTCGCGTGCTAAATAGAGATAATATTTATCTCGCAGGATAAATCGCGCTAGAAGCGGAGCAAAAGAAAGGTGTATAAATTTTATGTTGATTCTATATTTTATTCTTCAAAAAAGAAATTAAAACTCCTAGTAACAGGAGTTTTAATTTTGTTGCTATTTTTATTGTATTGTTGTATAGTATTAATACTACTAAATTAATAGTAGTATTACATAATCATTAACATAAATAAAAATATATGAACAATAAATTCGTTTTAATAATAAATGGGCCTATAGATTCAGGATCGAGAAGGGTTGTAGAAATTTTAATGGAAAAATTAAAAAGAGTTTTTTTAGCTTCTGCTAATAAAATTAAATTTTTAATTTCCGATTATACTCCAGATAAAGATAGAAAAATTATTCATGAATCAGTTTTATTTTTAGCAGAGAAAATGCTTCAAAATGATATCTCGTTAATCGTGGAAGGTGGATCGGTAGAACAAGAGAATTTAAATAAAAAGATAAAAGATTTAGCTAATAAAGAAAATATAAAAATCATTACAGTAAATATTGAGTCACCAGTAGAAGTATTGAGAGAGAGGTTTTTAAAAAGACTGGAAAAATCAGCAACATCAGGACAAAAAGCTAGCGTGTTTGATGAAGAGGGATTTATGAAAAGAGTAAATGCTTATTTTGATCTTAAAAATCCTGAAGACGCAACATTTGATTCAAGCGTCGAAGCCCCAGAATCAATTGCAAAAAAGATATTATTATTAATTTAATACATTTTATGAAAATTTTAATAATGGCAGATATTCATCATGGTAATAATGTAAATTATGAATATCTAAATGGAAAAGATTATATAAATGTATTTGGTGAAGAATTCAAAAATGTTTATAAGAAAATACAACCATTAACAAAAGAAGTAGATTTAGTTGTTAATCTGGGAGATTTAATTCAAGATGAAAATAAAGAAAAAGATATTGCGCTATATAAAGAAGCATTATCTCTTTTAGAAGAAAACAATTCTAAAAAGATACATTATGTTTTAGGTAATCATGATTTAAGAAATCTGGAACATAAAGATTTAAATATTATTTTAGATAGAGAAAAAGAAACATATTCGTTTGATTTGGATGGATATCATCATATTATTCTTTCCGCAAAGAGAGATGATAGTTTATTGAATACGGAAGGGTATCATAGAGGTAAAGAGCAATATTTTGTAGAGGATAAAGATCTTAAATGGCTAGAAGAAGATTTAAATAATACAAAATTACCAACAATTATTTATTCACACTATCCAATTGACGAACAAGGATTTACAAATAATTATTATTTTAAAAATTTACCAGAAAGTGGGAGGTTGCAAAATAGAAAAATCGTTAGAGAAATTTTAGAAAAATCTAAAAAAGTAAAAGCTTTCTTTTCAGGGCATATTCATTTTTATAATAAAGAAATTATAAAAGATATAGAGTATATTAGCATTCCTTCTTTCTCAGAAAATGATGGAGAAGGAAAACCAAATCATTTATTAGCGATAATAACAATAGAAACTAATATTATTATAGATTTAATAAAGATACAAAATTAAGACCTCTGACAACAAGAGTTTTAATTTTGTTGTATAATTAATCCATGACTAATCATCAGCATCTTTTTCGTTATATAAAAAATAAAACATCCTCTGGATCTTCAAAGGAAGAAATTAAATCTATATTGATGGAAGTTGGCTGGAAAGATGAAATTTTGGAAGAGGCTTTTATTATTGTAGAAGAAAAAGAAAGAAAGAGAAAAAATAAATTTAAAAAAGCTGGATTTTTGATATTTATATTTTTAATTTCAGCAATTTTGTTTTTTAGTTTTTTGTTTTATCAGAAAAATGAAATGAATGAAAGATTATATAGACAGAAAGAGATAAAAATAGAAACTGTAGAAAATATTAATCCAAATCTTAGTCAGCAGGAGTATGTTGAAAAGATGTATGGGAAAGAAAGAGTTTATTCTGCTACCACTTCCTCGACTTCTGTTATTAGAAATTAATCATGTTAAAAAGTCTACAAAATATATTTCAACAAAAGTTTTATAGAAAATTATTTATAATTTTAAATATTATTTTTCTTTTAGTTTATTTTTTCTTTACCAATTTTTTTTCAGCTGTCAAGATTTTTAATGCGCCTCTTTTTTCTCAGTCAGAAAAATGGAGTATTTTTTTTAGGTCATTTTTTGACATTTCTAGTTTAGAAAATATTTTAATGTTGACGCTGGCAATTCTTTTTATTTTATCTTTATCCTTATTTTCTATTTTATTACTGGTGCTTTTTAGTAGTTCAAAGAAAATATATAAGAAAAAGAGTTTTTTAGGAATCGTTGGTATTTTTATATCTGTATTAGGTCTTTCTTGCGCTACTTGTGGAATTGGTCTTCTAGCCTCTCTTTTGTCACTTTTCGGACTTTCTGGACTTGTGATTTATTTTCCTCTCCATGGCCTAGAATTTGGCTTTTTAGGGCTTTTAGTATTAAATATTAGCAATTATATCTTATTAAAGAGAATTAAAAATCCATATATTTGCTAGATCCCATTTATTGCTCAAAGTGGCTTTTTGTGATAAAATGTAAAAACATTTGCGCGAATAGCTCAGCTGGTAGAGCACTCGACTGATACTCGAGCGGTCCCAAGTTCGAATCTTGGTTCGCGCACAAAATCAATAAAATAAAAAAAGACCGTTATTTAAACTAGTCTTTTTTGTAAAAATCATACAGTTTTATTCTGTGACTTTCGTTTTAGGTTTTAACTCACAGTAAATTGTCCCGACACGACCTTTGTATTTTGTTTTCATTTCTCTGAAAATTTGGACATTAGGTGTCCCTCTTAATTTTTTAAAAATCTCAAAGGTTTTTATAGGTATGCAACTAAGAGACCCTTCACCGTGTTCTATTTGTACATAGTCAGCATCATTATTGTATTCAATTAATTTTCTCAATAGTTCATGATCTATACTATGAACATAGAACTTGTGTCTTGAGAACTTCAAAGAGTAATTTTTTTTCGATTTTATCTCTTTTGGTTCACCAGAAATTACACCTTTTTCAATATCTCTTAACTGTTGAATTGTTTGTCTTCGAGTTTTTTCTGGACCTTGCGATTTTCTCATGTTTATTTTTTTTAATGGTTTACAATTTTTTTAAGAACGAGTCTTTATTCTACAACTTTTTCAGAAAAATGCAAGCCACTTTAAAAGTGCATCTATGATAAAATATTTTCATAAATAGCTATGAAAATCTTTGATATTTTAAGAAAAATTCGCAAGGATTTTTCCCCTTATGAAAACTCTATAGAAGTTTTGATTTTTAGAGATAATCTACTTCATAATTTAAATGAATATAAAAACAGATTTCCAGATTTCTCTTTTGCTCCAGTTTTAAAAAGTAATGCTTATGGTCACGGACTTCTAGAGGTAGCAAAAATTTTAGATAAAGAAAAAGTCCCTTTTTTTGCAGTAGATTCACTTTATGAAGCCAGACTTTTAAAAGCGAAAAATATCAAAAAAGATATTTTAATAATCGGCTATACAAGACTAGAGAATCTTTCAAGATTTAATTCTTCTCAATTTATTTTTACTATAGTCAGTTTGGCGGAATTAAAAAGATTATCAGAAAATTTTTCTAAATCTAAAAAATTGAGAATTCATATAAAGATAGATACTGGCATGCATAGACAGGGAGTTTTGATAGATGAAATAGATGAGGCTATAGGCATTTTAAAAAATAATAAGAATCTGAATTTAGAGGGTATTTGCTCACACCTAGCTGATGCTGACAGTGAAGAAAAATCTTTTACTCAATCTCAAATTGAAAACTGGAAAAAGGTGGTGAATAAATTTAAAAATAATTTTTCAGATATAAAATATTTTCACACTTCTGCTACAGCTGGAACTTTTTATAATCAAAAAGATTTTGGCAATGTTATCCGTCTCGGCATTGGTCTTTATGGTATAAACAATTCTCCATTTTTGGATATGAATTTAAAGCCCGCCATGCGGGTCGAATCTGTAGTCAGCACGATAAGAAATCTAAAAAAAGGTGAAAGTGTTGGCTACAATCACACTCACACCCTTGATCGTGATTCAAAAGTCGCCACTGTGCCGATGGGATATTTTGAGGGCATTGATAGGAGACTTTCTAATATAGGATCATTTAAAATCGGAGAAAAATATTGCGATATACTCGGTAGAGTAAGTATGAATATGTCTTCTGTAGATGTCACAGAGTTGCCTGATTTAAATCTGGATGACAAAGTTATAGTTTTAAGTGAAATTCTCGACGATAAAAATTCTGTAGTTAATCTTGCTAAGCTGGCAAATACTATCCCATATGATATATTGGTAAATATTATGCCACATTTAAAGCGACGAATCATAGGAAATTATGAAAAATAAAGAAGAAAAAACATACTCTACATTTTATATAGTCGGTACTCCAATTGGTAATCTAGAAGATATGACTTTTAGAGCTGTAAGGATTTTAAAAGAAGTGGATTTGATTTTGTGTGAAGATGTCTCAAATGCTCAAAAAATTTTAAGACATTTTGATATAGATACAAAATGTACAAATTATTTTGCCAATTCTAGACTGAGTAAAATAGATGATATCGTAGATATGTTGAAAGAAGGAAAAAATGTAGCATTAATTTCTGATGCTGGTATGCCAACTATTTCTGATCCAGGTAGTCTTTTGATAGAAAAGATTTATCAAGCTAAAAAAGATGATCTGGCTATAGATATAAAAGTTATACCTGGTCCGACAGCTATCACAAGTAGTTTTGCTTTATCTGGTCTCACTGGCAATGAATTTACATTTTTAGGATTTTTGCCACACAAAAAAGGTAGAGAGACTTTGTTTAAAGAGATAGCCGACAATAAAAGAGTTTCTATTTTTTATGAATCTGTACACAGATTTGAGAAATGTCTAGAAAGTCTAGAGAAAGTTTTAGAAGAAGATAGGATGATAGTTGTAGCTCGTGAGCTCACAAAAATTCACGAAGAAGTAGTGAGAGGAAATATTGGAGAAGTAAAAGAGTATTTTGAGCAAAATAAAGATAAAGTGAGAGGTGAGTTTGTCATACTGGTCGACGGGAAATAATGTTATAATTCAAAAACACAAAATTATAAAATTAAAATATTATGTCTGGATTTAAAATCACCGGTGCAAGAAAATTAAAAGGAAAAGTAAAGACCAATACTTCAAAAAATGGTGCAGTCAATATGATAGTAGCCTCACTGCTAAATGAGGGAGAGACTATTTTACACAGGATTCCAAAGATAGAAGAAGTGTTTCGCTATATAGAGATTGTACGTAGTCTAAATGTAGAGATAGATTGGATTGATGAAAAAACAAAAGAGAAAAAAGAATCTGGTACGAGTCTAAGAATAAAAATCAAAAAAGGGGGAATTAGTTTTAAAAATTTAGATATAAAGACAGCTAATATGGTGAGAAGTTTCACTTTCGTGGGAGCTCTGATTCATGCTAGTAAAAATTTTAAATGGCCAAATTCTGGAGGATGTAAAATGGGAGAGAGGACAGTGGCAGCTCATAAATATGGTCTAGAATATTTTGGTGTAGATATCAAGACAAAAGAAAGTTTTTATGAGATAAAAAGTAAATCTTTACATTCCGCAAAGCTTATACCAATGTATGAATCTAGTGATACTGGCGCTATAAATTTACTTTTAGCAGCAAGTAAAGTAAAAGGTGAATCTGTCATAAAATTTGCTCCACCAAATTATCAAGTTCAAGACGTATGTTTTTTACTTGAAAAATTTGGAGTAAAAATAGAAGGTATAGGTACTAGTACTTTGAGGGTGATGGGGACAGAAAATATAAATCTCAATGTGGAGCATTTTAATTCAGAAGATCCAATTGACGCTATGTTTTTCATTTCCTCTGCCATCGTCACCAATTCTATTTTGACTGTTACTCATGCTCCAATAGAATTTCTTGAACTCGAATTAGAAAAATTAAAAAGAATGGGAGTAAGATTTGAAATGGGAAAAGAGTATTTGAGTGAAAACAAAAAGACAAAATTAGTAGATATTAAAATATTAGAAAGAAAGACCGGTGAAAAATTAATAGCTCTACATGACAAGATTCATACAGCAGCTTTTCCGGCTATCAACAATGACAATCTTCCATTTTTTGTGCCAATTGCTGCTCTTGCAGAAGGGATCACACTTGTCCATGATTGGACATGGGAAAATAGAGCTATTTATTTTACAGAATTAAATCGTCTTGGAGCGGATGTGAGATTGGCTGATCCTCATCGTGTATTTATAAACGGAGTAAAAGAATTAAAGGGTGCAGAAGTTGTCTGTCCTCCAGCACTTCGTCCGGCTGCTATAATTTTAGTTGCTATGCTGTCAGCCAAAGGTGTGTCTATTTTGAGAAATGTCTACTCTATAAAGAGGGGATATGAAGGTATAGCAGAAAGACTCAACAAGCTGGGAGCCAGGGTGGAAGTTTTAAAAGATTAAATATATTTGCTATAATAATCAAAAACAAATATGACCAAAAGATTTTTTCAAAGATTACTTTTAACAATAATAGTATTGCTTGCCATTTTTATACATGTACCAAATATTTTCAAGGACGCACTCATAATTTTACTTTCTGCAGCTTTATTTCTTTCTACTTTTGATGTTTATCCAAAAAAGAAGCAAAGGACGGAAAATGTGGTAGGATAAATCATTTTATACTAAAATCTTCATTTTTTTCACTTTTGCATTTCAAATTATTTTTTGGTATACTTATTGAGTTATTTTATAAATAAAATATTCCGCTTTAGCTCAGCGGCAAAAGAAAGATGGACAGTTGACTGTCAGCCAAAATAAATCATTTTTTTGAAAATGAGTTAAGTTTTAAAATAAAATATTCCGTGGTAGCTCAGCGGTAGAGCAGTTGGCTGTTAACCAATTGGTCGCAGGTTCGATCCCTGCCCACGGAGCTAGACTTGACATAATATATTTATAATGTTATACTTTATATAGTTTTTTATTAGGTAGTTTTTATTATGTTTGTTTAGTTTTTAAGAATCTTAAGAGTTAAACAGACATAATAATTATTTAACCCAATAAATCTTTAAACAATGAACACAATTGATTTTGTTCTTAAACAAAAAGGAACTGGCTATTATTTTTCCAATCCCAAAAAAGATACCGAAAATGAAATCTTCCACAACAAACAAGACGGAGTTAAAATACTCGTCGATTATTTAGAGGAGAAAATTATTTCGGTATGTAAAGCTCTTGAGCTTATAGACGAAATAACCGCTTTAAGATATTTTCCGATAACAAGAGAAGTTAAAGCTTATCAACTTGCGGAAGATATTTTATCCTTATCTGTAATAATGAAAGTTAAGAAAGATTTGCAGGAACTTTCCGAAACAGAAACCGAAACAGATTTACCTAAATTCAAAATATGTAATTGCGGTAAGCACGGTAAAATAATCGGACAGGATTTTGTTTCTTTAGAACTCACAAGTAAAGAAGCTGGCGGAGATGCTATAGAGGAACTTTTTGGAGACGGAAAAATTAACCGCGATGAAAGAGAGAAACTCAAAGTACAAATTGAGGAAAGTACATTGCCTAAAAAGGTAAGCACCAGAAATCCTTCGTTAAATTAGACGGTGGTTAGTTAAATACAAAGCTGAGCAAATCTTTATGATGAGCTCAGTTTTTTTATTTATATATAGTGATACAGGGTGTAGGGGATATTATCCTTTTATTATTTCCTTCCGAACATCATCCCACACTCGGAGCAAAATTTTAAGCTAGGTTTTTCAATAGTTATTTTCGTCTGTACTTAGGACAGTTCGAACCTATTTTTATATAATTCGTTTTTGTTGTATAATAAAAATATTATGAGAATTTGGGATAAAACAAAATCTGTAAAAAAGTTAGCAATTTTAGTTCTAACAGTTTTCCTTGTCATTTATGTTGGTGTGTTTTCTATGAGCATGAACATGGACTCTAGTATGCATGAAAACTGTCCTTTCATGGTTGGGACATCAATTTGTAATATGACAGTAGTCGACCATTACTCAGCAGCTACAACAATTTTCACAGCTTTACCACAAATAAATTCATTTCTATTTTTATCTTTAATAGTCTTAGGATTTTTATCTCTTGTATTTTTTATTCCTAAATTATTTGCCCCACCACCATTAAAATTCAAACCATTTAATATTTCAATATACTCACCTCTACACAATTATCTTCAAGAAGCATTTTCAAATGGTATCTTAAATCCTAAGACTTTTTAATTAAATATATTTTATAAAGGGTAATTATTTACTCTGTTTTTGTGTTTCAGTTAGTTATTAAAAATATAATATAATTAAAATTATGGATTCAAAAATATTCAAAATTAAAGGTATGCATTGTGCTTCTTGCGCAAGCATTATCGAAAAGACTCTTAAGAAAGTCGAAGGTGTGAACTCTATTGAAGTAAATCCTGGTACAGAAAAAGCTAAGATTAATTTTGATTCAAATCTCACAAGTGTAGATTCGTTGTCTAAACATATTGAACCACTTGGCTACTCAATCATTAATAGTGATAAAGAAGCAGAAGCGATGGGTATGACTCCTGAAGAACATGCTGCTCACACTGGTATTGGTCAATCAAAAAAGGAAAAGCTAGATGAGATTAAAGAACAAAAAACAAAAGTTCTTTCTTCTATTCCTCTTGCTATTATAAGTCTCTTTATTATGACTTGGGATATTCTTGCTAAATTAAAAATCGTTTTTCCAATGTCTACAACTACAGAAAGTTTCTTCCACCATTTATTACCAGTTATGGCTACCTATATGCTTTTTGTGGTAGGTAAACCGTATCTTGTAGGATTTTATCGTTTCTTACGATATGGAAAAGCAAATATGGATTCTCTTATCGGTATCGGCACAACAGTAGCTTATGTGTATAGTTTTATTGTTATTGCTTTTGAAGAATCTTTAAAACAATATATTAATACAAGTAATACATATTTTGATGTAGTGATTATTGTCATCACTTTTATTGCCCTTGGCAAATATCTTGAGGCAAGGTCAAAATTAAAAACAGGTGATGCTATTGAAAAACTTCTCAATCTTCAAGCAAAGACAGCTCTTGTAATTCGTAATGGAAAAGAAAAAGAAATTTCTATTAATGAAGTTGTTCATGGTGATTTAATAATTGTAAAGCCTGGTGCGAAAATTCCAGTGGATGGAATTATTGTAGAAGGTTCATCTTTTATTGACGAAGCTATGATTACAGGTGAGCCAATGCCAATAGAAAAAAAGATGAATGATATAATCGTGGCTGGAACAATCAATACAAATAGTACTTTTACTTTTAAAGCAACAAAAGTCGGTAGCGAAACTCTTCTTTCACACATTGTAAAAATGGTAGAAGAAGCACAAAGTAGTAAAGCCCCAATTCAGGCATTAGCAGATAAAATCTCCAGTATCTTTGTTCCTATTGTTCTTGTGATTTCTTTTATAACCCTAATATCTTGGGTTTTAATTGGTACACAATATATAGGATTCTCACAAGCTTTATCATTTGGTTTAACTTCCTTTGCGGCAATTCTTGTGATTGCTTGTCCTTGTGCGCTTGGTCTAGCAACGCCGACGGCTATCATTGTTGGAGTTGGTAAAGGTGCTCGTGAAGGTATTTTAATCAAAGATGCAGCAACTCTAGAAAAACTTTATAAAGTAGATACTATTGTAGTTGATAAGACAGGTACTATAACTATTGGCAAGCCAACACTCACTAGTATTAAAAATTATTCTAAATTAGAAGATGAAAAAATTATTTCTATTCTTGCTACTTTAGAAAGTAAATCTGAACATCCGATTGCACACGCAGTAATAGAATATGTAAAAAATAATTCTATACAAAGTTCTGAAATAAAGGATTTTGAGATTATTAAAGGAAAAGGATTGAAAGGTACAATAGATAATGTTATTTATTTTGCAGGAAATACAAAATTAATTTCTGATTTGAAAATTTCTTTTGATTCAAAAAGTATTGAAGAAGAAACTTTGCAAGGGAAAACTCCGATTATTTTAGCAACAGAATATGAAGTCTTTGGAGTCTTTATGGTAGCTGATAAAATAAAAGAAGAAGCTATTCAAGCTGTGAAAGATATTCATAAGCTTGGAATTAAAATTGTCATGTTAACAGGTGACGATAAAAATACTGCCAAGGCTATAGCTAGTGAAGTTGGTATTGATGAAGTGGTAGCAGAAGTTTTACCGGAAGATAAATTAAAGACAGTCAGAGAATTACAATCACAAGGCAAGATTGTAGCCATGGCAGGCGACGGGGTAAATGATGCTCCCGCTCTTGCACAAGCTGATGTTGGTATAGCTATGGGTACAGGAACAGACGTAGCTATTGAAACAGCAGGTATTACTCTTCTAGGTGGAGACATTTCAAAAATTGTTAAAGCTATTCGTCTCTCAAAAATTACTATGAATGGCATAAAACAAAATTTATTCTGGGCATTCTTCTATAATATTATAGGTATTCCACTCGCAGCAGGAGTATTTTATCCAATCTTTGGTTGGTTATTAAATCCTGTTTTCGCTGGTCTCGCTATGGCATTCTCAAGTGTCTCAGTTGTCTCAAACTCATTACGAATCAAAACTAAAAAATTATAATTATGAAAACATATATATATCATGTATCGGGCATGCATTGTCCATCATGTCCTATGCTTATCGAAAGTGAAATTGCAGATTTAAAAGAAGTGGAAAAAGTAAAAGCTTCTCTTAAAGAAAATACTGTAGAAGTAGAAGGAAATTTTGGTGACAAAAATAAAGAAGAAATAGCTTTAGATTTTAATAAAGTTTTAAAATCGCATGGCTATACATTATCAGTTGAAAAACAAAAAGCAAAAGTAAAATGGTCTGATTTTATTATTGCTATTCCAATAGCTTTAGTGTTTATTGGTTTGTTTATTCTTTTACAAAAGTTAGGTATTGTAAATTTAGTAACTGGCTCTAAAGTTACTTACGGTACAGCTTTTGTGATAGGACTTATCGCTTCAGTTTCAAGCTGTATGGCAGTTGTTGGTGGCTTGGTATTATCAATGTCAGCATCATTTGCAAAAGAAGGTGACAAGGTTCGTCCACAAATATTATTTCATGTCGGAAGACTTGTTTCGTTTTTTGTGCTTGGTGGAGTTATTGGGATTCTTGGCTCAACATTCCAACTTGGAGGTACAGGAACATTTGTTTTAAGTTTCTTGGTGGCAATAATTTTATTAATCTTAGGAATTAATCTTTTAGATATTTTTCCTTGGGCTAAAAAATTACAACCAGCACTCCCAGCATTTCTCGGTAAGCATGTTAATGGTCTCAAAACAATTAATCATACACTTACTCCGTTACTTGTTGGTATTGCAACATTCTTTTTGCCTTGTGGATTTACACAGTCAATGCAGATTTATGCTTTGTCTACGGGAAGTTTTTACACAGCATCAATTATAATGTTTAGTTTTGCTCTTGGTACGTTACCAGTTCTTGCACTTCTTTCATTTAGTTCTGCTGGGATACACAAAAAAGCACAATCAGGAATATTCTTTAAGACGGCTGGTCTCATAGTAATATTTTTTGGAATCTTTAATCTTATAAATAGTTTAGTAATTGCTGGAATTATTCCTCCATTATTTAACTTCTAATCAAATAAAATTATGAGTAAAAAACACAAAAAACATAAACACAAAATAGTAGAAGCAGAGAAAACAGAAACAAATAATGTTGTAAAAAGAACAATAATAGTCACAGCTACTATTGTGATAGTATTTTTATCATTTTCTATTTTGTCTAAATTAAGTTCCTCTTCGTCTTCGTCAGAGACATCGCAAACCAATCCAGTAGAAACAGACACTTCTACTCAAGGCAATAATGTTTCTATTGAAGATGGAAAACAAATTATTACTATTGATGTGAGAGGGGGATATAATCCGAGAGTGTCTACTGCCAAAGCCGGAATACCAACCATACTTCGTTTTAAAACAAATGGTTCGTTTGGTTGTGCTTCTTCGATTTACCTCCCTTCTATGAATTACAGAACAAATTTACCTCTTTCTGGAAATACAGATATACCACTTCCAACGCAATCGGTCGGAGTGTTTAGAGGAATGTGTGGAATGGGAATGTATAACTTTGTTATTAATTTTCAGTAGAAAATAACAATTATTGTTAACTTAAAAAACCTGTCATTATTGATGGGTTTTTTAATTATCTTTCATTATTTCCTTCCGAACATCATCCCACACTCGGAGCCAGATATAAAAGCATCAACTTTTGTTGATGTTTTTATATTTCTATATATTATTATTGACAAAAAATCTTATTTTTTATAGATTTAATATAGGAGTACTTTGTCTTTATTTGTAATATTGCTTTTTGTGTATCTATGAAAATGTTTTAGATACTTAAAGAGCAATATTGCAAATATTAAAATATATTTATTATGGGAATGCCAGAAAATTTATTTCTAGTAAGACATGGACAGTCCGAAGGAAATTTAGTTAGAAAACAATTTGAAGAAAGTGGTGATGAATCCTTTTTTACAAAAGAATTTTTAGATTTACACGAATCACAGTATAGTCTTACTGATTTAGGTGTAAATCAAGCAAAAAAAGCTGGTAAATGGTTTACTGACAATAGATTATTAACCTTTGATAGAATGTTAGTTTCAAACAATGTCAGAGCTATGGAGACAGCTGTAAACCTTGGAATAAAAAATGCAGAATGGATGATAGATTATAATTTAAGAGAACGTGATGGAGGATTATTCAATGTAATGCCTCCAACAAAACGAGACAGAGATTATGTTGATCAACAAAAATTTTATAACTCTCAACCATTTTTATTCCGTCCACCTCAGGGCGAAAGTATCGCAGATGTGTGCCAAAGGATTAAAATAGTTTTAGATACTTTATCAAGGGAATGTGATGGAAAAAATGTAATTATTGTTTGCCACGGGCATGTTATAAGGACATTTAAAATAATTTTAGAAAGAATGTCTCTTTTAAAAGCCAATGAGTATCTATCTACAGAAGAGGAATGGGGTAGGGTACCGAATTGTTCCATTCTTCATTACACAAGAAAGAATCCTTTCAATGACACAAAAACATTATCAAAAAGTTTTGGTTGGGTAAGAATGATTCGTCCAGCTGGTGGTGGTAATTTTGCAGATGATTTTTCAGTTATTATAAGAAAGAGATTTT